>NC_017448.1:640500-1281001 GCF_000146505.1 Fibrobacter succinogenes subsp. succinogenes S85
CGAACGTCAGGAAAGCCAGCTCATCAACAACGATGACTACGGTCTCTTGAAAAACATCGCTGACTCTCAGCGCATCCAGCCGCTCCGTGCCGATGGCCGCCCGACTCCGGACGATCTCGATGAACTCATTTCGAAGGTTTGGAAGGAACCGTCCTTCTTCCTCGCCCACCCGCGTGCTATTGCCGCATTCGCCCGTGAATGCACCCGCCGTGGCGTGCCGCCTGTCGTTGTAGACCTCGCCGGTAGCAGATTCCTCACCTGGCGCGGCATTCCTCTCGTTCCGACCGACAAGCTCCTTGTCGATGGCGTGAAGAACCCGAAGTCTCAGGGTGGCAAGACCAACATCTTGCTCGTCCGTACTGGCGAAGCCAAGCGCGGCGTTATCGGTCTCTTCCAGGCCGGTCTCAAGAACGAACACTCCCGTGGCCTCTCTGTGCGTTTCCGCGGTATCGACAACAAGGGCGTTGCATCTTACCTCTTGTCTCTGTACTGCTCTGCCGCAATTCTCGCAGACGACGCTATCGCCGTGTTAGAAGATGTCGAGGTTGGCGAATACTATGACTACGAATAATCCAGAAACCAGATCGCTGGAAGAACTCGCCGGAGTTCCCAATGCGGCTGAACTGGAGCAATTGGCAAATGCGTATTTCCCGGATTTGACGGATAGCGCATACGCAGCAACCCCCGCCGCTCCCGAAGCGCAGAACGCATCTGCCGCTCAGGGAGTCAGTGCAGCTCAGGGTGCCGCAGCCATCAGCCAGACTCCAGCCTTCGACTGGGAACACCCCTTTGCGACCTATGGCGACCAGCCGACATCCTCGGCTCCGTTTGCCTATGGCGGAAGTTCTACAGACACCTGGCTCAACACGGTTGAAGCCCCTGCGGTTCCCGAATCGCAGTTTGCATCGCAGCTGAGCGATATTCCGACAGCCCCCGCACCGGCTCAGGGTTACTCCCCGAAGGTCGTGTCCAAGACGCAGGCTGCCGAAGCTAGCCGCCAGATCGATGCACCGACTTCTCTCGGTGGCGATTCCGTGAAGACGGGTTCTGCAAACAGCGGCGCAAATTCTCGCAACGATTCCATCCGCATCGGTTCCAAGACTCTTGCCCAGATCCGTTCTGACTTCCCGATTCTCTCGAAGCAGATCAACGGTCATCCGCTCGTTTGGCTCGATAACGGTGCAACAACGCAGCGCCCGCAGGTAGTCATTGACCGCCTCAAGTACTACTACGAAAACGAAAACTCCAACGTTCACCGTGGCGCTCACACGCTCGCGGCCGCATCGACAGACGCCTACGAAAACGCACGCAACATCGTTCGTGACTTTATCGGCGCTCCGTCCTCGCAGGAAGTTGTTTTCGTTCGCGGTACAACAGAAGCCATTAACTTGGTTGCAAATGCCTACGTGAAGCCGACGCTCCAGCCGGGTGACGAAATCATCGTCTCCATTTTGGAACACCACGCCAACATCGTTCCGTGGCAGCTCATTGCCGAAGAAACGGGCGCAATCATCAAGGTGATTCCGTGCGATTCTACCGGTCAGCTCAAGCTCCACGATTACGAAGCATTGTTCACGAAGCGTACCAAGTTCGTTTCCGTGACGCACGTTTCGAACGTGCTCGGCACTGTAACCCCGATTGAAGAACTCATCGCCATCGCTCATAGACACGGCGTGAGAATCCTCATTGACGGCGCTCAGTCCATCGCTCACATCCCGGTAAACGTTGCAGCCCTCGATGCAGACTTCTTCGTGTTCTCTGGACACAAGGTGTTTGCTCCGACCGGTATCGGCGTTGTCTATGGCAAGAAGGAATTGCTTGAAGCAGCAAGACCTTACCATGGCGGCGGCAACATGATTGCGGACGTCACGTTCGAACGCACGATTTACAACGGAATTCCGAACAAGTTCGAAGCTGGTACCGGAAGCATCGCCGACGCTGTTGGCCTCGGTGCAGCCCTCCAGTACCTCACTGAAATCGGGATGCCGTGCGTATTCCGCTGGGAACATGAACTGTTGCAGTACGGCCTCAAGGAATTGAAGACTGTCAAGGGTATCCACCTTGTGGGAACCGCACTCAACAAGGCTTCTGCGCTTGCCTTCAAGCTCGACGGTTATTCCGACGAAGAAGTGGGCAAGAGACTCGACGCATACGGCGTTGCCGTTCGCACCGGGCATCACTGCGCTCAGCCAGTTCTCCGCCATTTCGGCTACGAAAGTACCGTGCGACCCACACTCGCATTGTACAACTCACCGGATGACATCGACGCCCTCGTAAGAGCGTTGAAGACATTCGCATAGCAGGTCGCGTCCTTCGGACGCTTTGAGCGATGAGGTCGCACCTGCGGTGCTTTGGGGTTCTGAGCTATAGCCCATACCTCAGAGGGAGCCGCAGGCGACCGACCCCATACCTCATACCTTATCATTACTTCTTATTTTTCAAAAATCTATGCACGAACTTATCCAAGAATCTGAAGTTGAAAAAGCCGTACAAATTATTTTTGACGATTACAATCGCGGCAAGCATATCGACAATATCGATATTTACAATCGACCCGACCAGGCCGAAATCCAGACAATTTTGCAGAATCTGATTCGAGTCGTTTATCCTGGACACTTCAGAGATCGTTCGCATAAGATTTACAATCCCAAGAACAGCTTTGCAGTTCTTATCGAAGATACGTTCTACCACCTTCACAAGCAGGTGGCGATTGCGCTAGATTACTGCAAATTGCGCGGTTCCATGACCTCGGACGAGCGCAAAATTGAAAGCTATAGAATTTGTAAGGAATTCTTCGCCAAGATTCCGCAAATCCGCGAATTCCTGGAAACCGATTTACACGCCGCTTTTGACGGCGACCCTGCTGCCGGCTGCCTTGACGAGATTATCCTCGCCTACCCCGGTCTCATGGCGACAACCATTTACCGCATCGCCCACGAACTTTATCTTTTACACGTTCCGGTTCTCCCGCGACTCATGACCGAATATGCCCATTCCAAAACAGGCATCGACATCCATCCGGGTGCAACCATCGGCAAATACTTCTTTATCGATCACGGCACAGGCATTGTGATTGGCGAAACCGCAGTCATCGGCAAGAACGTCAAGATTTACCAAGGCGTCACGCTAGGCGCACTTTCAACTCGCGGCGGACAAAAGCTCTCCGGCAAAAAGCGCCACCCCACCATTCAAGACAACGTCACTATTTACGCGGGAGCATCCATTCTCGGCGGAGATACCGTTGTTGGCGAAAACGCAATTATCGGCGGCAACGCCTTCATCACGCGATCCATTGAGGCCAACACTCGCGTCAGCCTCAAGAATCTTGAAATGGATTACGTTTCAACCACCAATAGCAAGCACAAGACCGAAGAACTCCAGCAAAGCGACGAGTGGTACTATATTATTTAGCAGGAAGTAGGCGGTAGGAAGTAGGAAGTGGTTAGTAAACAGTGGTTAGTAGGAAGTAAAAAGGACAAAACCCGCACTCGGACGAGCACGGGTTTTCAATTTATTTTAAGATAAGATTATCGAACAGTTATGCGTCGCGCTTCGTTACCGACTCGCAAGAGGTACATGCCCGCACGAGGAACGGTTATCAAGCTTTCGCGACCCAAAGACTGAACTTTTGTAATCAGCCTGCCCTGGGCATCCAGGAGATACGCCGTTTGCGTAGCACCTTGTACGGTAAGAACTCGACCGTTGACAGAAACATTGAAATGCGAAGCAACCGTAGCGACATCCAACGAAGTCGTGCCTTGTTCCGAGCTAGAGCTCGAATCAACTTTGCTAGAACTTGATTCAACAGAACTAGAGCTAGACTCTGCAACCGCTCCATTTGCACCAACAACCGTAATAGTTCCGTTCTTGGTCGCATTTGTCGTAGCCCCAGTTGTCGTTACGGTAAAATTGTACGCCCCCACAGCAGCATTTTGAGCGACCGTACCTGAGATGTAAAAATCACTACCCTTCATTGTTCCTGAAACACCTTCAGGCAGTCCCGTAACAGTCGCACCCGTGGCGCCAGCGACAGTAAAGTAAAATTCTTCGATAGATTCACCTTGCTTGACTTCTTGCTTAGCGCTACCCGAGCCGTGCTTAGTAAGTGTCGCCGTTCCCGAAACAGCCTCCCCCTGCGAGGAACTAGATACAGCCTGCGAGGAGCTGGACTGCGCGACACTGCTACTGGATTTCGCGACACTTGAACTAGACACAGCCACGCTGGAACTAGACTGTACTTCGCTCGAAGAAGATGCGGGCGTCACCGTTTGAGATTTTCCCGGATCAGGGAGCGTCGCTCCTGCGTACAACTTAATGGAATCACGAAGGGCATAAGCCTTTGCCTGCGTACTCACGTCCGTAAGGCTCATGGAATAACTCGGCTTGAACGCCGTGCCCGTACCGGCCTGCGGTTTCTTCACGTTTTCTTCGTAATTTTCAATCATTTGCGCCGCCGTGATCGTTCCATCGCTCGTGTAAAGGTCAAGCGCCTTCTGCACACCGATAAACACGTTCCTTTCAATGCGGATATCAGCCTCTACTGCCGCACGCACGCAGTAGCTCGCGTTCTTGCTATCGAAGAGGTTGTTCGCCACATGTACCTTGCCAAAACGCACACGCGGCATGCGTTCCACCACGCCATCCGCCCACCACGTATGGTGAATCGTGACATTTAGGTGCCCACGGTCGCTCGTCTTTGTCTTGCTGTTGCCAATCAAGTTGCTGAACTGGTGACCTGTCGATGCAGAGGTGTAACTGAACTTGGTCCAAGAAATCGTCACGTAGTCCGAAGCATTGGTAATGTCCAGGTTACCGTCGTGACCGTCATACACGTCGACATGGTCAATCCACACGTTCTTGGATTCGTGATTCACTTGGAGGCAATCTTCATCATCGTCATCGTGCGCACCCACACCCTTGAATTTCAGGTTGCGGATGATGACGTTCTTCGAGCCACTCAGTTTCATGGCGCTACCCGAAGCGGGCTGCGCAATGATGGCGCCCTGGTAGCCGTAAATCGTCACGTTGCTACCGACTTCCACCGGACCCATGTACGTACCCGGCTTCACGTAGATAATCTTGTTGCCCGCCTTGGCGTAGCTCTTGAGGTCGTTCACGTTGTCAACCGTAACCTCGGAGTAGCCCTTGCCGCCCGTAGTGCCGCCATTCTGCGTGGCAAAACCCGCCATCGGAAAATCCGGCGAAGTCACCGCAAACGCAGGAACCGCAGCCGTTGTGACAGCCAAAGCCGCGAAAGTTGCGGCCACACGCATCGTTTTAGAAAGCAAATAATTCATAGCACATCCCTTTTTTCTTTAAATTTAAGCCGACGAACCAGAAAACGCATCAAAAAATAGCCCCACACAACTCAAAGTGTCCTCTATAGACAACTCCTTTTTAACCGAAAAAAAACGATCCACTCCTTGCACGAAAAGGCTTGCCCCCTAAGGAGCAAGCCTTTAGTGTTTAGGAGGAAATTCAAGGGAAAGGCTATTTTTCGTAGTAGGTCATGCCATTCGGGAGGGTAACTTCGGTCATGCCGCTCACATCTACCTGGGACACAGAGCTGACTTCACCACCGTAAATAATCATGCTACCAGAAGAGCTAGGCTTGAAAGCGGCTTTGCTAGAACCATACGCCGTACCAGCCGTGTAGCTTGTAGCAGTGCAATAAGGATACTCTTCGGTTTGGCTTCCGAAACCAAGCAACACGCCACCATTGATGCTAAATCCATTGTCCGTGTCAATAAGCCCACCAGCCGTATTCGTGGAGCAAGAGCTAGAGCCGCCCCAGCTTCCGCCCTGATTACCGCCCTGATTTCCCGAAGCAAACATCGCGCTAGACCTTCCACTAGAACCGATTTCAAGGAGCAAAACGCCTCCGCTCATTGTTGCCGTTCCATTGGCATCAAGCACATCAATATCGTTACCCGCCGCATAGAGGTAATGGTAACCGCCACTGATAATGATATAACCCTTGGAGCCGCTCATCATGCCAGTCGGGCCGCCGCGGCCACCCCACTGAGAACCACTCGTTGAGTTGGCATCAGCCGAGCCTCCCGCCGCATTCCAAGCATCATCGCTTGCAACCGTCGCCGTCTTTCCGCCTTCGGCCCTGATGTAGAACGCTTCAATACCTTCGACAGCCTTGGTGATGTTGATGGAACCATCAGAAATGCGCAATGTTGAATCGGCATGGATGCCGTCATCGCCCGCAGAAATCGTCGTGCGTCCACCGTTAAAATAAATGTTCATGTTGGAATGGAGCCCATCATCGCCGGATGTCACGCTAGTTACACCGCCATTGACGTAAAGGCGGTTATCCGTAGCAATACCTTTTCCCTTGCTGTTCACGGTAATAAGCGGTGTTGAAGTAGAATCTGCAATCAAGATGTAGTTGTAAGCCTGGATGCCATCATCGCCTGCGTTAATGTTGAACTCACCGCCAGTAATAATCACAATTCCCTTTTCTTCCGTGACTACACCTTCGTCGTCGCCCTCATCGCTCTTGATTCCATCGCCATTTGTTGCCGTCAGTTCAAAATAACCGCCCTCAATATTTACAGAGCCCTTGCCCTTGATGGCGTGATTTTTGGCCTTGACCGTAATTTCGGGCAAGTCACGAATGCGCAAATCGTTGCTGCAATGAATTCCGTTGTTGTAGTTTCCGGTTACGGTCAACGCGCCACTACCCTTAATCGTCAAGTCATCCTTGGCATAGATAGTCGCATTTGTCGTGTCACTGGAACCGTTAGACTTTGTATAAGCTTTTGTGCGGGTCGAAGCATCTTCAAGAGTATTCTTTGTCCCATCCACCAACAATAAAAATACCTTGTTCGCATTTTGAACATAAATTGGAGCGTCAGAGGCGCTTGCAAGTTGCAAACCATTCAAGTACAGATAAACATTGTCTGTACTCCCAGCGTTAACGATTATTTGGTTGTCGTTCGAACTGCCGGTAAGCTGGTAATTTCCTTGGCAGCTGATGGTAATGGTCTTTTCATTTTGAGCAATGCAACCATTGTCATTCGAGACCGAAACGGATGCGTTGGTAAAAGTAATAACCGGATCACCAGAAATTTCGGAAACCATTACAGGATCCGAAGCAACTTGTTCAATAATGACTTCTTCAGTCGAAGAACTTTGTTCAGTCGACACAGAACTCTGGTTTTCCGCCGTAGAGCCTTGATTGTCTGAAGATATTTCCGGATTAGAGACCTCCGTAGTTTCACCGGCAGAATCTGATTCAGCAGCATTCGGGGCAACAACACCCGTAGAATCTACGCTACTATCACCACAGGCGCAAAGCGTTAGAGCTGCGCACCAAACGATGTTTGATAATTTCAATGTTTTCATATATCACCCCATTTTTTCTATAAAAGTAGCTCCGGCACAGTCGTAAAAAAAGTGATACAAGCATATTTTTGAAATACGCGCAATTTTCTTTTGGGACGAAAAGTTCCATACGGAACAAAAAACCCCAACAACAATTACTCCAACTAAGACCAACTTTCTTTTGAACATGCCTTAAATTTTTCTACAATTGGCGTAGAGGAATTATGAGCGAAGATATTTTGCAAAAAATCGTGCGGATGCGCCGCGAAGACATCGATAGACTTGGACTGAATTTCAACATTGATATTCCCGAGGCGCGTCGCGTTGGTCATACTGAATTTTTGGGTAATGCAGGAGCCATCCTTGAGGTCAAGAGGGCTTCGCCATCCAAGGGAGACATCGCGCCGAACTTGAATCCGGTGGAACTCGCCACGACTTACGCCGAAGCACACGCTCAAGCCGTTTCCGTGCTGACCGAAATGAACTTTTTCAAGGGTTCGCTCCGCGACCTGATTGCCGTTGCAGACTTGATGGAACGCCGCCGTCAGCAGGGCTTGCACACTTGCGCTGTTCTCCGCAAAGATTTCCTTTTATTCGAAGACGAAATTGACATTGCATACCGCTGTGGCGCCGATGCCGTATTACTCATCGCCCGCATCCTCGACGACGCCCAACTCGTAAAGATGGCTCAGCGCGCGCAGAAGTTCGGCATTCAGGCATTCGTTGAAGTCCGCGAAGCTGACGATTTCCGCAAGCTTGCCGTTGTGACAGCCGCTCTCGGTGATGCAGCCGCCAAGACGATTGTCGCAGGCGTCAATTCCCGCGATCTCGCCACATTCCACACGGACCCGCTGATTCCCGCAAGCGTCCGCAGCAAGCTCCCCGCCAAAGCCGTTTTTGAATCGGGCATTCTGAGCGCCGCCGATGCGACATACGCCCGCAATCTCGGATTCACGGGCATTCTCGTCGGAGAAGCCGTAGCCAAGAATCCCCCGCTCGCCAAAGACGTTGTGAGCGCATTCGAAAGCGGATGCGAAAACGCCCGCGGTCTGTTCTGGAAGAAATTCGCCGAACGCAAGTTTGCCAATAACGAGACTCGCGCAGCCTCATCACAAGATGCGCGCCGCCCGCTCGTGAAAATCTGCGGCATCACCCGCGAAGAAGACGGTCTCCTCGCCGCCGAACTCGGCGCCGACATGCTCGGATTCGTGTTCAGCACCACCAAGAGACTCACCACCGAAGAATTCGTGCGCAGTTTCAAGACTAGATTGCTTCGCTCCGCTTGCAATGACGTAGCTCCGCTTCTCGTTGGCGTGATTACCGACCCGAATTCCGTCGAAGGCAAAACCGCCATCAAGCTCGCCCAAGAAGGCGTGCTCGACGCCGTACAGTTCCACGGCGTTAATCCGCACAATTCCGACGCACTCGCGGAATCTTGCAGCGCAGCCCTCCCCTACTACTGCGCAGCACGCGTAGGCGCCCCCGAAGACTTCGATTACATCGCAAGTCTCCGCAAGAACGGCGAGCCCCGCATTTTGCTGGACGCCAAGGTCGAAGGCATCCCCGGCGGCACCGGCAAGACCATCCCCGAATCGCTCCTCCGCGAAAAAGCAAACGGAGCCCCGCTTTGGCTCGCCGGCGGCATCACCCCTGAAAACGTCGCCACCATCTGCGAAAAGTTCCACCCCGAACTCATTGACATATCTAGCGGCATCGAAGACGCCCCCGGCATCAAGAATCACGACAAGATGAAAGCGCTGTTTGCGGAATTCGCCGCAAAATAACTTTCAAGAAATTGCGATTACAAGTAAAGCCTATCCTCCGAGATAGGCTTTTTCAATACCGCACCAAAATCGTACCAAAAATTTACAAAAAAGTTATCGTAACCTATTGACAATCAACGACTTACATTATATATTGATATACGTAAAGGTGAAATCGGTAATCCACTCAGACCGCTTGCGGGAGGGGTTCCCGTAAAACGGAACGGATTTGCTGGTTTCATCAAGTGTTTGATTCAATGGCTTCCGGAATGTGCCGGAAGCCTATTTTTTTGCATTTTCATTTTGCAGCGCCTCTGCAACCGCAAAAAAAAATAAAAATTTACAAAATCCCGCAAAAAGCGAAAAAAGCTATTTTCTGCGGCATGAACAAACAAACTCTTTTTAACAACATTTTTTCCATTTGCCTCTCAAGCGCTCTTTTCTGCGCTTGCGGCGACAGCACTTCTTCCGACTCCAACAACGAAGGAGAAGAATTCAAAAACACCATCAACGCCTTGGATTGGGGTTCCGACACCACATTCGTCATCGGGCACAAGACTCCTGATGTCGATGCCGTCACTTCGGCTATGAGTTACGCAGCACTCATGCGAGCTTTGGGGCACAACGCCGTAGCCAAAATCATAAGTCCAATCAATCGCGAAACGGCTTACATCGCCGAAAAATTCGGCTTCAAAGTTCCCGAGGAAATGAAATCCGTAGAAGCAGGTACGCGTCTCATCCTCACCGACCACGCCGAATCCGCGCAGTCCGTCGAAGGAGTCAAAGAGGCTAAGATTCTCCAGATTATCGACCACCACATTCCTGGCGACCTTGACGAAAAAGTCACCTCCGACACTTACGTGAACCGTCAAATTATCGGATCCACCTGCACCATCATTTGGGACCTCTACAAGAAGGCCGACGTCAAAATTGATAACGACATGGCCAAGATTCTTTTGGCGGGCATTCTTTCTGACACGCGCAACTTGACCAAAGTCGCATCCTCGGCTTTAGATTCGTCTGCATGGAAAAGCCTTATCGAACAGCTCAAGATTTCCCCCGATAGCGTCGCCAAGCTCTCCCGCGAAATGGACGATGCGTCGCACGATTACTACGGCATGACGGACAAGGAAATTTTCCTCTCCGACTACAAGGATTACGAAATCGAAGGCGTCAAAATTGGAATCGCAAGCAACGACTGGTATGTTGATTCGACCAAGAGCGACTTCTTTAAACGTCTCGCCGCCGTGATGCCCGAAATTGCCAAAGAAAAGAAGCGCGACATTCTCTTTGCCAAGGTTGACGGACACGACCCGAATCCAGATCCGGAAACCGCCGCCGAAACACCGTTCATCGAATCGGGTTCCTACACCATCATCTACGCTTCAGATGATTACGAAGCCACGGCTAAAGAAATCGCCGAAAGTGCATTTGGAGAACTTTTCAGCGAAGGCGTTTACTTCTCCGCCGAAAAGATCAGCCGCAAGTCGCTGATGGTCCCAAAAATCACGGAATACCTCGAAGGCAAGAAAAAATAGAGCCAACCCTTACCTCAAAAAATTCAACACTATAGCAAAATGGCTTCCGGGATTTGCCGGAAGCCTAATTTTTTTGTATCGAACAGAGCTTTTAATCTGAAACAAGAATTATCGTTGTAATCAAACACCCCTCAAACTACTTATAACTTATCGTCACAGCCCATTCAAGTTTTAAGTCTGTAGCCTTGCTATCACTCTGCAAAATAGGAACATCTACCTTATCACCCGCATCATGAATGATATAGCAATAGTTTGAAGAATGTAAAACATTCGATTCAATTACGTTATATTCATAAACGACAGGACAAACATAGATTACATTTACACCACCGGAAAATTTCTTGGTAAAATATTCATGTCCGGTCCACTTGCCAACGTTATCACCAGGATTAAAGACATTTGTCTTTACCGAATCAATCAAAGAATCATCAGAATATGTTTTAATGACAAAAGAAATCCGCGGATCACCGTCCGTATAGTTTTCCTTATGACTATTCTGTTTTTCCCAGTTGTCCGAAACCTGCTTGAACAAAGTCAAATCAATTTCTACAAAAAATTCTTTATACAGGAACGTTTCCCTTTCTGCATTATATTCAGACCGTACGCTGCTAGAGCTGTAGTAAATTTTTTCATCAAGAACAGAACTACTAGAAACCTTAGCAACACTATTAGACGACTTTACATTATTCGGTTTTACCCAAGTATAATCACCATTTTTATAAGAACACGTATAGAATTCGCCCTCATCTGATACAAAAATCTTTTCGGATTCATTATCATAAGAGCATTTCCCGAGTTCAAAAGTAGTCTTGACGCTTGTCCGCTGAACACTGGAGCTACTTTTTTGCATGCTCGAACTACTTTCCTTTTCGCTCACCTGCGGAGCAAGCGGCGAGGCGCTGTCATCACCACACGCAGAAAGAAGGGACATTCCTACGAGGGCAAATACGCCAACAAGGCTAGTCCATTTAACTTGTTTACTTTTCATTTTTTCTCCATTGGTTAAAAATCCAACAATGGAGCCCACCTCATCCCGTAAAAGCGTTTTCGATTCACACAAAAAAAGCGTGGAATCGTCCGCGCCATCGTAGTTGAGGTAACGACCAAGTAAACCTTAAGCAAAATAAACGCAAACGACCCACACCATAGGGTGTGAGTGTCTGCCCTTTTTCTCTTGCTTAGAAAGTTTTGGTCGTTTTTCAACTACAAGAATAAGAGCGAACTCTAAATTATGTCAATGTAAATATAAGTAAATAGTGAAATTTTCCAAAGCCCTTTTTTATATCGAGAAAAAATTGAAAAAAATTCCCCATTCCCTTGCCAAATTAAAATTTCATTCCTACATTTATAGTATGAAGATGAACGCAGTAATCCGTTTCAACCGTTGGTGGTGGGGCTCTACGAAATAGAGTCCGGTTTGCTGATTTCATCAAGTGTTTGTAAAAGGCTTTCGGGACTCTCCGGAAGCCGATTTTTTTTGGTTTCTGGACTCGCAGCGCCTCAGCAGGCATAGAGACTTTAACCCTTAACTAGATCCTTCGACTTCGGGCTCCGCCCATCGCTCAGGATGACAGAACAACAATGACCTCTACAACTTCTAACAACGGTTTCTTTGACAAGTTCGGCGGCAAGTACGTTGCCGAAATCATCCGCCGCCCGCTCGACGACCTCGAAGCGGCATTCAACAAGTACATCCACGATCCGGAATTTCTCGAAGAACTCCGCATCATCCAGCGCGACTACATTGGCCGCGAAACTCCGCTGTACTTTGCCCCGACGGCAACCAAGCTCTTGGGCGGTGCGCAGATTTACATCAAGCTCGAAGGTCTCGCCAACACAGGCGCCCACAAAATCAACAACGCTATCGGTCAGTGCCTTTTGGCCAAGAAGATGGGCAAGACCCGCATCATCGCCGAAACGGGCGCCGGCCAGCATGGCCTCGCCACTGCTGCCGCTTGCGCAAAGCTCGGCCTCGAATGCGTCGTGTACATGGGTGAAGTCGATGTCCGTCGTCAGCAGCCGAACGTAGCAACGATGGAAATGTACGGTGCAAAGGTCGTGCCGGTCACAAGCGGTAGCCGCACACTCAAGGATGCCGTGAACGAAGCTATGCGTGACTGGGCCACAAACTTCCAGAACACGCACTATGTGCTCGGCTCCGCACTCGGCCCTGCCCCGTTCCCGGATATCGTTCGCACCTTCCAGTCCATCATCGGTGAAGAAGTCAAGCGCCAGGCCGCCGAACGCAACATCGACATCGCAGCCGTTGTCGCTTGCGTGGGTGGCGGTAGCAACTCCATCGGTGTGTTCACTCCGTTTATCGAAGACAAGAATGTACGATTGATTGGTGCAGAAGCCGGTGGCGTTGGCCCGAATGTCGGTGAAAACGCAGCCCGCATGACGGGTAACGCAAGCCGCGAAGGCATCGTGCAGGGTTACAAGAGCCGCTTCCTCATTGACGAAGACGGTCAATCCATGCCGACGCGCTCCATTTCGGCAGGTCTCGACTATATGGGCATTGGCCCGCAGCTCGCCGCTCTCGGTGAATCTGGCCGCGTGGAATTCACGGCAATTCTCGACAAGGAAGCTCTTGAAGCCGTCAAGTTCTTCGCCCGTAACGAAGGCATTTTGTTCGCACTCGAAAGCGCTCACGCCGGTGCAGCCGCCATGAAGATCGCGAAGGAACTCCCGAAAGACAAGGCGCTCGTCATCAACATGAGTGGCCGCGGTGACAAGGACATCTTCATCACAAGCCCGGTGTTCCGCCCCGAAAAGTGGAAGGAATTCCTCAAGGCAGAACTTGTTCGCCTCGAAAACAACGAAGACATCCACGACGCTGAAATTATGACAAGGAAGTAATCACCATGAATTTAATGTCTCATCTTATTGCGGGTTTTCCTGACGCTGAAACTTCTATCGCCATCGCCGACGCACTTGTGAAGGGTGGCGCCAACATCCTTGAAATCCAGCTCGCGTTCAGTGACCCGAGCGCAGACGGTCCAGCCATCCAGACAGCCTCCACCATCGCTCTCGAAAAAGGCTATTCCACCAAGCAGGGCCTTGCCATCGTGAAGCAGATTCACGAACGCCACCCTGAAACGCCGATTTACATCATGACTTACGGTTCCCTCGCCTTTACGCCGGGCGTCGAAAACTTTGTCAAGATGTGCAAGGACGCAGGCGTTTCTGCTTGCATCATTCCGGACCTTCCGTTTGACCATGACGAAGGCCTCACCGAAGCTTGCAAGAAGCACGGTCTCGAAAACATTCCGGTTGCCGCTCCGAGCATGACCAAGGAACGTCTCGAAACGATGGCTTCTGCAGGTTTCAAGTACATCTACGCCGCACTCCGCGCAGGCACGACCGGAAGCGAAACAACGATTGACCAGGCAACGCTTGACTTTATCGACACAGTCGGTAAGCATGGCGCCAAGGTTCTCGGTGGTTTCGGCATCCGCAATGGCGAACAGTCCAAGGTGCTTTCGAAGCATGTGTACGCTGTGGTCGCAGGTTCCGTCTTCGTGAACATCGTGCTCGCAAACGCAGACACCGCCGAAGGCCGCGCAAAAGCCATCGCCGCTATCGAAGCTAAGGCCAAGGAAATCGCCGGAAAGTAACCCCGCGCGCATTTTCGTGTACATTCCGCGAGCATCCTGGAATGCGCTTTTTCAGCATTTCACAAAAGAGGTCGGTTTTCACCGGCCTCTTTTTTTCGTACAAACTTTTTTCACAATTCGCAACTTATTTCACTATTTGTAAGGGGGCGTTGCGGGGGTGTCCTCCGCAGTGGGGGTAGTGTAAGCCGAGGCTGAAACGAGGGGGATCCCTCCCCCCTCCCATCCAATAACAAATCGAGTCCATTAGCAACAATTCTAAGATCTAAGTTCTAAGATCTAAGTTCTAAAAAGCTATCTTTACGCCCGAAAAATTCATGAGGTAACTATGCTTTTTAATTTCGACATGATCCAGGCCACATACGCTCGCATTCCTGCACGCGTCGCTGTTGCCCGCAAGCAACTTGGCCGCCCGCTCACTCTCGCCGAGAAGATTCTCTACAGCCACCTGATCGATGGCGCAGAAAACAGAACCTACAAGCGCGGCGCTGATTTTGCCGAATTCCACCCGGACCGCGTTGCCATGCAAGACGCAACCGCCCAGATGGCCCTCCTCCAGTTCACGACTGCTGGCAAGTCCCGCGTGGCTGTGCCGAGCTCCGTGCACTGCGACCACTTGATTATCGCTCGCGAAGGTGTCGAAAAGGACCTTCCGCGCGCCAAGGAAGAAAGCAAGGAAGTGTACGACTTCTTGCAGTCCGTCTCTGCCAAGTACGGCATTGACTGCTGGCTCCCGGGTGCAGGCATCATCCACCAGGTGGTGCTCGAAAACTATGCTTTCCCGGGCGGAATGATGATTGGTACCGACTCCCACACCGTGAACGCTGGCGGTCTCGGCATGCTCGCGATTGGCGTGGGCGGTGCAGACGCTGTTGACGCTATGGTCGGTCTCCCGTGGGAACTCAAGTACCCGAAGATGATCGGCGTGAAGCTCACCGGCAAGCTCCAGGGCTTCGCTACCGCCAAGGACATCATCCTCAAGCTCGCTGGCATCCTCACGGTTAAGGGTGGCACGAACGCTATTATCGAATACTTTGGCGAAGGCGCTCGCAGCCTCTCCGCTACTGGCAAGGCAACGATTGCTAACATGGGTGCCGAAGTGGGCGCCACCTGCTCCACCTTCAGCTACGACGATTCCATGAGCCGTTACCTCCGCGCTACAGGCCGTGCTGATGTCGCTGACGCAGCCGACAAAATCGCAGCCGACCTCAAGGCCGACCCGGAAGTCGAAGCAGAACCGGAAAAGTATTTTGACCGCGTTGTGGAAATCGACCTCAACACGCTCATCCCGCATTACAACGGCCCGTTCAGCCCGGACCGTGCATTCGCCGTGACCGACATGGCAGAATCCCTCAAGGCTACCGAAACAAAGCCGGAATCTACGCCAGTCGTAAGCGCAGCCCTCATCGGTTCTTGCACGAACTCCAGTTACGAAGACCTTTACATGGCCGCCAACATGATCAAGCAGGCTCTCGCGAAGGGTCTTACCCCGAAGTGCCCGCTCCTCATCAACCCGGGTTCTGAACAAGTTCGCTACACTGCTGAACGCGATGGCCTCATTGACTTGTTCAAGCAGTTCGGTGCAACGATTATGACAAACGCTTGCGGTCCTTGCATTGGCCGCTGGGACCGCGCCGGTGCCGACAAGAAGGAACTCAACACCATCGTCCACAGCTTTAACCGCAACTTCGCGAAGCGCGCCGATGGCAACCCGAATACGCACGCCTTCGTAGCTTCCCCGCTCATGGCCGTGATTGCCGCCCTCTCTGGCGACATCCGCTTCAACCCGATGACCGACACCCTCGTGAACAACGAAGGCAAGGCTGTGAAGCTCGACCCGCCGGAACAGTGCGAACTCCCGCCGAAGGGCTTCGACGTGAAGGACGCTGGCTACCAGGCTCCGGCTGCTGACGGTTCCAACATCACCGTTTCCATCAACCCGACCAGCAAGCGCCTCCAGGCTCTCGCTCCGTTCGCTGCTTGGGACGGTAAGGACATCGCTGGCGCCCCGCTCCTCATCAAGGCGAAGGGCAAGTGCACCACCGACCACATTTCTATGGCCGGTCCGTGGCTCAACTATCGCGGTCACCTTGAAAACATTTCGAACAACATGCTCATCGGCGCCGTGAATGCCTTCAACGGCGAAACCAACAAGGTTCTCGCAAACGACGGCAGCTACAAGGAAGTTCCGGAACTTGCGAAGATTTACAAGGCCAAGGGCACGGGCTCCATCGTGATCGGTGACGAAAACTATGGTGAAGGTTCTAGCCGCGAACATGCCGCCATGGAACCGCGCTTCCTCGGCGTGAAGGCCGTGATCGTGAAGAGCTTCGCTCGCATTCACGAAACGAACCTCAAGAAGCAGGGCATGCTCGCCCTCACCTTCAAGAACGCCGCCGACTACGACAAGATCCAGGAACAGGACGTGTTCGACATCGTTGGCCTCACCAAGTTCGCTCCGGGTTCCGAATTCACGCTCGTTGCCCACCACAAGGATGGCTCCGTCGATAACATCGCCCTCAGCCACACCTACAACGAACAGCAGTGGGCATGGTTCAAGGCCGGTTCCGCCCTCAACTTGATCCGCGCCAACAACAAGTAAGCGACCCTACGCATTCCAATCAACAGCACAAGCTGTCGCGAGTGCGCCATATCACTTTTCACAAAACGCAGACTCTCCGGGGCCTGCGTTTTTTTGTGTTTTTGTTTTCCGTTTTTTGTAAAAAAATTTTATTTTTTTCTGCGAAGGAGAACGAAATGACTCATAAGAAAACGATTCATAGAAGTCTTATTCTGGGTAGCGCCGTCTTTATCGCATTCATGTGTTTTTTGCTTTCCATCCAGGCCTACCTCACCTACTCCCAGTCGCTTTATAAACGCTACGACGACAAACTCAGCAACATCCTGAACTATGCTACCAACCGCATAGACATGGACGACCTTTACCAGAACACCATAACGGGCCAAAAGACCGAAAAGTACAATGACGTGCAACAGTTGCTCAACGGCATGGTTGACGACTTTGAGCTGTTCTACCTTTACTCGCTTTTCGTGCGTAACGACTCCATGTACAATATCTGCTCGGCCACAAGCAAGGCAGAACGGGAACGTGGCGAAGAAGACATGAAGTTATTGGAACCCACCGACGCGTATGAGCTTTCTGAAATCCGAAAATTTGCGAAGGCCATGACCAAGAATGAAATTTCATACTTCGAAGAAGACTCCGACTGGGGGCCTGCCTACACCGCCTGTAAACCGTACGTCAATTCGTTAGGAGTCCATTTCGGCGTCATCTGCGCAGACGTTTCCATCGCAGAGCTCCACAAAACAGTCAACAATTACGTTTTATACAACGTTATACTGACACTCGGTCTCGGATTACTCTTCGCGCTAATTCTATTAGTCTGGTTACGGCACAACGTCACAGGGCCAATCCTTGCCCTTGAAAAAAGTGCTCGCCATTTTGCAGAAAAGAGCCGCGGCAAAAAAACTCCCGATGAGCTCATTTTTGATGCACCCGAAATCCATACACATAACGAAGTCGAATCACTTTCGAACGCCATTTCGCAAATGTCCAAAGACATGCGTACTTACGTTCAGGGCCTTTTAGAAGCCGAAGAACAGGCGCGCTCCGCCCAGGAACAAGCCGAAGACATGACTCAGCTAGCCTTCAAGGACGCACTGACCCACGTGAACAGCAAGGTCGCCTATGACAAGATGAAGGAATCATTGCAAGAACAAATCGACAAGGGTGGTGCCACATTCGGATTTGTAATGATTGACCTCAACAACCTTAAGGAAGTCAACGACCACTACGGTCACGACTGCGGCGACAAATATATACTGGGCTGTTGCCATATTTTCTGCACTATTTACAAGCAATCCCCCATTTACAGATTTGGCGGCGATGAGTTTGTGGTCCTGCTGCAAAACAGCGATTACAAGAACAGAGACAAGTTGTTCAAGGTGATTGAATCAGAATTCAAAAAGACTCGCAACAACACCTCCCGCCCCGCCTGGGAACGCTATTCCGTTGCTTACGGCATGGCCACCTACCAGCTTGGCGACAACGTCGAAGATGTTTTTAAGCGTGCTGACGATAGCATGTACCAGAAGAAAATGGAAATCAAGGGGATGGCGTAATATTTTTCAAAGTTGCCATTTTTCGAGGAATAACTAAATTTAGCACGATATTCACTGAGTTTCGGCTCAAATTTTAGGAAAAGAACATGGCAAATAATCGTGAAAACTGGGGTTCCAAACTCGGGGTCATCCTCGCAGTCGCTGGTTCCGCAGTCGGTCTTGGCAATTTTCTTCGATTCCCTGTGCAGGCGGCTACCAATGGCGGCGGCGCATTCATCATCCCCTACCTCATTGCGTTTGTGTTTCTCGGGATTCCGCTCGCCTGGATTGAATGGACACTCGGCCGTTACGCAGGCTACCACAATTACGGCACCTCCCCGAGTACCTACCACGTGATTTTCCAGAAAAAGAAGAAGTGGGCAAAGTACCTGGGCTCGCTCGGACTCCTCCCGCCGATTTTCATCATTTTCTACTACGGTTTTATCCAGTCCTGGATTTTGGCATTCGCATTCTACTCGGCAACAGGCACGTTGATGGACGTTGTCGCGCAGGGGCCGGAAAAAATGACGGAATTCTTCGGCAATTACATTATGCTCAAGACTTGCGTCGGCGGCATCCCGGTCGCCATCATCTTCTTCCTCATTACATTTATCGCGAACATGATTGTGCTTTCGTTCGGTGTGCGCAAGGGCATTGAACGCGCCAACAAGATTTGCATGCCGATTCTCTTGATTTTGGGCCTTGTGCTTGTGGTCCGCGTGCTCACGCTCCCGGGCATCGGCAAGGGACTTGCCTTCATGTGGAACCCGGATTTCTCGCAACTTACAAGTCCGAAGGTCTGGATGGCCGCAGCTGGCCAGGTGTTCTTCACGATGAGCCTCGGTATGGCCATCATCTTCTGCTACGCAAGCTACCTCAAGCCGAAAGAAGACCTCGTGCTTTCTTCGCTCACGGCTAGCGCCACGAACGGATTTGCCGAAGTGATTATTGGTGGTACGGTCGTGATCCCGATGGCAGTGCTCATCGCAGGTGCAAACATCGAAGAATGCGCCAAGCTTGGCACGTTCGGTCTTGGATTCCAGACGATGCCTTACGTTTTCGGAACGCTCCCGTTCGGTGGCGTGCTTCAGACGGTTTGGTTCACGATGCTCTTCTTTGCAGGCATCACGAGCGCCATTTCCATCATCCAGCCGCTCATCAGCTTCTGCGAAGACGACCTCAAGTTTACGCGTAAAAAATCCGTCACGACGGTCAGCACGATTACCTTTATCGGTAGCCTCGCCGCAGGCACTGTCGATGAACTCGACTTCTGGGGCGGTACGTACCTCATCGTGTTCGTGGGCATGATCCAGGCGGTTCTCTTTAGCCTCGTGCTCGGACGCCGCAATGCCAAGAAAGCCCAGGAAAATGGCGACCTCCCAGCCGAAGTGGTTGTGGAACCGGGCGAAAATGAAGCTTTTGCCACCATGAACGATGGCTCGCTTCTCAAGCTCCCGCGTTTCCTCCGCCCGATTATCCTTTACGTCTGCCCGATTTACCTGATTGTGCTTTTGGTTTCGTTCACGGCAACGGACGGCCTCCCATTCATTACGCTTAGCAATGTGGACCCGAGCGCAACAGTCGATTTCCTCGGACACACGTTCCCGAAAATCGGATTCACGTGGGCATTCCGCGGATTCTTGCTCGTGCTGTTCTTGCTTTTGAACCTCGCCATCGCCTATGCCTGGCGCAAAGGAGGCCCCGCAGAAAAGGGCCGCAGCAAGAGCATCAAGAAGATGGAAATCGGTAACTCTGACGAAAACATGGAGGGCTAAAAAATGGACGCTGAATTCACTACAGGCGGACTCGTTTTCATGATTTGCGCTTGGGGCGCCATCATCGGGCTCTGCGCATTCTGCTTCTATAAAGTATTCAAGAAGTAACGAGACGCCCCCCGCTCCCTACAATGTCATGCCCGCCACCGTGCGGGCATTTCCTTTTTTACCCCCACCAATCATTACTATATTTACCTCGCAATTTTGAACAATTTTTATACAAAACAACCTATATGAAACGTACTACCTGCCCTGGCGAAGTTCCCTATTACATATCTGTATTTTTAACATCTTTTATGCAACTGGGTTTATTCATCCACTTCCAAAGATGGATAACCTTCAACTCCGAAGGCGCTAGGTTTTTCTGGCTGAGCCTACTACTCCAGTTCGCCATGTTCTCGCCGAGCATCATCATGATGCATGTGGCAAGTTACTTCGCCGGCCGTTTCCCCAAGAGCAAAGTCATGGGCTGGACCTCCATCGGCATGGCTATCTCCGTTTTGCTCATCGCATTCTTCTTTGGCGATAGACTCGACTTTGGCGCATTTGCATTCCTGTTCCTGTACGGCATTTTCCTCTCGATTTTCAATCCGGCCAAAATCGGCCTCATGAAAGAAATCACCGACGGGAACGACCTCGTGAAGATCAACGCCAAGCACTTGATTTTCATGGCGCTCGGCATCACGATTATATCCTTCCTCACATTTGACTACAGCCCGAACGACAGCTCGACCATTAGCTACTCGCTCCTCCCGTTCATCCTCTCGGCTGTTGGACTTTTCGCTGCGATTTCGTCGTTCTGCATCCGCATCTGCAAGCAGAACAAGTTCGTGAAGCTCCGCTCGCCCAGACGTAATTTTGCATCGACCTGGTCGAACCCGATGCTCAAGCTCTCGATGCTCGGCATTGCAGCCTTCTGGAGCGTAACGCAGTTCCTCATCATGATTTCGCAGAACATGACGGGTACGCAAAGCACGACACTTTTCCAGTGGACGTTCATCTTCACCGGAATCGGTTACGTCATTGGCGCTATCAGTGCCGCAAAGTCTTCCAAGAACTTCGTGGAAACAGGCCTTATCCCGCTTGCCGCCATTGCGTCTTCCATCACGATGATTATAACGCCATTCATCAATAACCAGTACGTCCTTGCGTTCCTCTACGCATTCATCGCCTTCTGGGCAGGCTCCGCATTCGTCATCCTCCGCACGGTCATCCAAAACGTCACACGCCCCGACACCTCGGGTCGTATCCACGCGGTCTCGTTCATGATTCAGATGAGCTTCCTGTTCATCTTACTTGGCTTCCAGGTCATCCTCTTCCTCATGACCGAACTCAGCCTCCACAAACAGCTATTCTTCCTCGCTGTGATCCTCGCCCTCACGTTCGTGTTCACGCTCAAGCGCACCCCGATGACGCTCCTCCGCGCTGGGCTCCGCTTTGCATTCTCATACGTATTCCGCTATAAGGTCAAGGTCCACGGCATCCAGAATATGCCCGAATCTGGTCCGCTCCTTTTGGTCGGTCCGCACTACAGCTTTATTGACTGGGCAGTGCTCCAGATGGCAAGCCCGCGCCCGCTTCTCATCGCAAGCAACCGCAACACCTTTGCCGACTGGTATTTGCGCTGGTTCGCACACGGCAAGTCCGTCATCGACATCAACCGCCGCGACCCAAGTGAAGCGATGGAAAAAATCCACGAAGCGCTCCTCAAGGGCGAGGCAGTCGTGATTTTCCCCGAAGGCGAAGTATCAAAGACTCCATTTGTATCCAAGTTCTCGCTTGATTACACAAAGGCTATTGAAGGCACCGAAGCCCAAATCGTCCCGTTCTACATACAAGGTCTTTGGGGCAGCCGCTACAGCCACGCCTCCGAATGTGTGAACCGCCCGCAGTATTTCAACCGAGTCATCAGCGTAGGTTTCGGCAAGGCTCTCCCCGCCACCACGCCCGAAAACGTGATCCGCAAGGACTTGCAGAACCTGGGAACCGACATCTGGAACATGGCGATGGACCATTCCGCAAGTATCATCCCGCTCTGGTACCGCGCGATGCGCAAGCGCCGTTCCCGCCCAATATTGATTGATCCGGCCGGCCGCCACGTGAATGGTTACGAGATGATCCGCCTCTGCCACCACTTCAGCAAGAAAATCAAATCGCTCACCAAGAATGACCAGAATGTAGGCTTCATGCTCCCCACAAGCCGCGACGCAGCCCTCGGCATTATGTCCATCCTCGGTTGCGGAAAGACGACGGTCAACTTGAACTACACCTCGCCCGTCGACACGCTTATCGGCTGCATCGACAAGGCTGAACTTTCGACAATTGTCACGTCCCGAGCCTTCTTTGACAAGCTCTGCGGCAAGAACGCCGACTTCAAGCAGCTTGCCGAAAAATGCCAGATGTTCTACATCGACGAAGAAGAACAGAAAATCAGCACATTCTGCCGTCTGCTCGAATCGTTCATCGTCTTAACGTTCCCCAAGAAACTTTTGAGAGACCTCTGGTTCACGACCGCAAAGCTGAGCGACGATGCTGTTATCTTGTTCAGCTCCGGTTCAGAAGGCACGCCGAAGGGTGTGGAACTTACGCACAAAAACGTCATTTCGAATGCTCAGCAAGGAGACCACGTCATCAGGCTTTGCCGCACCGACGTGATGACATCGCTCCTCCCGCTGTTCCATTCGTTTGGCTTTACGATGACATTCATGATGCCGCTTTTGGACGGTGTACCGATGGTGCTCTGCCCCGACCCGACAGACATCAAGACGCTTGCTCGCGTGTGCGCCGAATACAAGGCAACCATCCTCATGGGCACCCCGACGTTCCTCCGCGCCATCGCCATCAACCGCTGGGTACACCCGATGTGCCTCGACTCTTTGCGCTACGTGATTGCCGGTGCAGAAAAGCTCCGCCCCGAAATGCGCGAGACCTTCAAGCTCAAGTTCGGCAAGGACATTTACGAAGGTTACGGTTGCACGGAACTCACGCCGCTTGCCACGCTCAACGCCCCGAACGTATTGCTCGACGACTTCTTGACGATGGAAAAGTGCTGCGACCACTCGAGCATCGGCATGGTTGTCCCAGGTTCAACAGGCGCCATCATCGATCCGGAAACGAACCAGTTCCTCGCACCGGGCGAAGAAGGCATGCTCGTCATCACAGGCCCGCAAGTGATGAAGGGGTACCTCCGCGATGAAGCTAAAACTGATGCCGTCATTTTTGAAGTCGATGGGCGTCGCTGGTACAAGACCGGAGACAAGTGTACCATCACCGAAGACGGCTTCGTCAAGATTCTCGGCCGCTACAGCCGCTTTGCAAAGCTCGGCGGCGAAATGATTTCGCTTACCGCTGTGGAACTCCGCATTGCAGAAACGGGCATCATGGGCGAACACGAATTTGCGATTACCGCCGTTCCGGATTCTGTGAAGGGCGAACGCATTGTGCTCCTCGTCAAGGGCGATGCAACGCTCGACACCGAAGAAATCTCGAGAAGCCTCCGCAAGTCGGGCATTCCGCCACTCATGCAGCCGGGTTCCGTGTTCTGCGTCGAAGCCATTCCGAAGCTCGGCAGTGGCAAGTGGGACTTCAACGGAATGAAGAAACTCGCCACGGAATTAGTCGAAAAGAAGTAATCGCCAACAATAGCCTTAAAATATATCCGCACGCAAAAACGTGCGGGCTTTTTAATTAGCGGGGCATAAACGTCCCAAACGCGCTTCAATTATTGTATATTAAAGGCGCAAAAACAAGGAGATTACATGAGTCAAATTGTCTCTAAATTCCAAGAATTGGGGCTGACGCTCCCCGCCTGCCCCGCACCGGTTGCCGCTTATGTTCCGGCAACGCGCTTTGGCGATACAATTATTGTTTCTGGGCAGTTGCCGTCTGTGAAGGGAGATTTTTCTGCTTTTACCGGCATTGTTCCGAACCAGATTTCTGTGGAAAAGGCAAAGGAAGCCGCGCAGATTTGCTTCTTGAACAACATTGCCGCCGCTCTCACGCAGTTGAAAGCCGGCGAAACACTCCGCCTCGTTCAGATCCAGGGTTTTGTGCAGTCCGCAAACGATTTCCACGACCAGCCGATTGTACTGAATGGCGCTAGCGAACTTGCCGTACAGATTCTCGGTGAAAATGGAAAGCACGCCCGTACGGCAGTCGGCGTTTCGACACTCCCGAAGAACGTCGCTGTCGAAATCAGCTGCACGTTCCAAGCGATTAAGGAATAATTAAAGCACCAATTTGCGGATCCACTCGCGCATGTGGAATACGGAACAGCCCGAAGTCAGCGACTTCTGGGCTATTTTTGCACCCCATTCCGTCGCCATTTTCTTGGGATCCAGCGGAAACCCGACACGGCCCAAATCCAAGCGGTCTGCATCAAAGCAAGTGTCTATCGTAACAATTCCCGTACGCGGCTGAATCGTGTGGAGGCGGCACGCATCATAGAGCCAGCCAAAGCGTTCATCGTCCAGCTCAAAACGTTTTTCTTCGCGGCAACGCTTTGCAAATTCTGCGCCACGTGCGCCATGTTCACGGTCGTATGCATCATCCAAACGCTGCGAGTCGTGGAAAATCGCAAACAAGCGCACTACGTCAATGTCGGCGCCAGTCTTTTTCGCCAGGAGGAGCCCATTGTACTCCACCTGATGCCAATGCTCAATGCCATGAACCTCGGACTCGTAGAGCCGATTCTCAAAAGCAAAGTTCATTAAAGCCGCGAAATCGATCATAGGGGTATGGGGTTGTGGGCTATGGGCACGGTAGCCTATGGCTACCTTTGAGGTTTATCTTAAGGTCAAAATAAAAATACATTTTATTTTAAAAGCCTCATAGCTCAAAGCGACCTTTGGTCGCGACCTCATACCTCAAAGGTGCGTAGCACCGCGCTATTACTTCCCGTAATTTTCC
Source organism: Fibrobacter succinogenes subsp. succinogenes S85 (assembly GCF_000146505.1). Classification (GTDB taxonomy): domain Bacteria; phylum Fibrobacterota; class Fibrobacteria; order Fibrobacterales; family Fibrobacteraceae; genus Fibrobacter; species Fibrobacter succinogenes. Next base: position 665,556 of record NC_017448.1, read on the forward strand.
TTCAGGTCCATGAGGCGTTGCAGCGCTTGCATCGGAGTCATTTCCTCGGGCTTGAGCCTGCGAATTTCATCCTTGAGCAAGAGCGTATTTTCGTCTGGCGGTGCAAACAAGTCCATCTGCGGCTGCGCCTTGATTTTCTTGTTTTGCGCCTCGTCGCTCGGGTCAATCTTCTGCTTTTCCAAACGGAGCAAAATCTTGCGAGCTCGGCGCACCACGTTAGGTGGGAGCCCCGCCATCTCGGCCACGTGAATGCCATAGCTCGAATCGCAAGCGCCTTCAAGAATCTTGTGCAAGAACGTAAGCTTATCGCCCTTTTCCTGCACGGCGACCTGGAAATTGCCAGCGTGTTCCAGCGATTCCACAAGCCCCGTCAATTCGTGATAGTGCGTTGCAAACAGCGTAAGCGCCATGCGGGCAGGCTCGCTGTGAAGCGTTTCGACAATCGCCCACGCAATCGAGAGCCCGTCAAACGTACTCGTACCGCGACCGATTTCATCAAGCAGCACAAGGCTATGCGGCGTCGCATTGCGGAGGATATTCGCCGTTTCAATCATCTCGACCATGAACGTACTGAGGCCACGGCTCAAGCGGTCGCTCGCGCCCACACGCGTAAAGATGCGGTCCACTACGCCAATGCGAGCACTTTCGGCAGGCACAAAGCAGCCAATCTGCGCCATGAGCACAATAAGCCCCGTCTGGCGCAAGTACGTCGATTTACCGGCCATGTTCGGGCCTGTAATAAGCATCAGTCGCGTTCCGTCCGGCGAAAGCGTCACGTCGTTCGGGACAAAGTTCAAATCGGGGTTCACCGCAACAATCACCGGATGGAAGCCGCCGCGAATTTCAATACCCGTCCCTTCAAAAACTTCCGGGCAAACGTAATTGTACTTGCGGGCCGCGCGGGCAAAGCTGTACAAGCTATCGACTCGGGCAATCGCATCGGCAATGCCCTGGAGCTCGGCGCGCCAGCTGTTCACGCGTTCGCGAAGCTCGCAGAAAATCTTGTATTCCAACGCATGGATATTGACTTCGGCATTGCTGATGACGGATTCGCATTCCTTCATCTCAGGCGTGATATAGCGTTCGCCATTCACCGTCGTCTGCTTGCGGATATACTCATCCGGAATCGGCTGCGTGGCCTTTGCCATCTGCGCCTTCGTGATTTCGATGTAATAACCGAACACGCGGTTGTAACCGACTTTGAGAGACGGTATTCCAAGACGTTCGCGTTCACGGCCTTCCAAGGAAGCAATCCATTCACGGCGTTCCTTGATGTCCTCGTTCATTGCATCAAGTTCTGCACTTGCACCCGGGCGGATCATTCCACCTTCGCGCACCGTCATCGGCAAGTCATCATTGAAGTACTTGAGCAAGTCTTCGCCACGGCCCTTTGCCGCATTTAGCGTTTCGCGCAGCCCTTCAAAAAGCGGCGCATGCAAGCCTTCCAAAACGTCAGCGACCTTTGATGCCTGCGAAAGAGAACGTCCCATTCCCGCGAGGTCACGCGCGTTTGCACGACCGCTACCGACGCGGCCCATCAAGCGCTCCATATCGAGAATCGACGTGAGCGATTCCTTGAGTTCGTCAAGCGCCACAGGATTCTGGACAAGCTCGCCCACCGCTTCTTCGCGTTCGCGGATGCGGTCCACAGCAATCAACGGATGGCTCACCCAGTCCTTGAGCGTACGCCCCCCCATAGCCGTCACCGTAAAGTCGAGCACCGAGCAAAGTGTGCTGGAATAATCGTCCGCATTCAACGGACGCACCAGTTCCAAGTTGCGCAGCGTGCTCGGGTCGAGCGTCATGTAATCGTCCAGATTCAAAATCTCAAGCGTCGTAAAGTGCGACAATTCGGACTTTTTCTGGTTAATCAAATACTGGAGCAAGGCGCCCGTCACGGACGTTTCAAAAACACGACCATCCAAGCCAAGGCCATCAAGCGCTTCAACCTTGAAGTGCGTAAACAGCACATCCTTTGCTTAGTCTTCTGCAAACAAAATCGCAGGGAGTTCAGTGACCAAGACGTTTTCCGCCTTGATCAAGTCCATAATCGCAGATGGAATCGTCGTCCCTTCGGGAATCACAATTTCCTTGGGCATGCGGCGGCTAAACTCGCATTCGAAAGCCTGCACACTGCTACGGCACGTGGCCAAGTAGCCCGTCGTCACATCGGCAATCGCAAATGCAGCCACATCCCCGTTTCCGCCCTTACCATCATCACTTGTCGCAGGCACATAAGCGCAAAGGTAATTCGCCTCTTTCGCATTGAGGTTTTCTTCGTTCATCGCCGTGCCGGCGCTGATGATTTCAACAATGTCGCGCTTGACAATGCCCTTCGCAAGTTTCGGGTCTTCGACCTGTTCGCAAATGGCGATGCGGTAGCCGGCGGCCACCATCTTTGGCACATAGCGTTCGGCAGCGTGGTGCGGGAACCCGCACAAAGGCGTTGCACCGGAGGCGCCGTTATTGCGGCTCGTGAGCGTTAAACCTAAAATTTTCGAGGCGATTACAGCGTCATCTTCAAAAAGTTCAAAGAAGTCGCCCATGCGGAAAAACAAAATGCAGCCAGGATTTTCTTTCTTGATTTCGTAATATTGCTGCATCAACGGAGTAACGGCCATTAAGCATCTCCCATAGACAATTCAATCTGGTCAGTCGATTCTTCGAGCGGAGTCGGTTCTTCCGGAGCGTTATCAGGCTTGGAGTACTGCGGCACCAAAGCGCCCGCTTCCAAAAGTTCACTGAATTCGCGCAAACGCGGCAAGTCTTCAGGAATGCGATTGATACCAAAGTATTTCAAAAATTCCTGCGTCGTGACGTAAGTATAAGGGTTACCAACAGTTTCGGCTCTTGCACCCAAAGTAATAAAGCCTTTGTCAAGCAAGTTACGGATCGGACCATCCGCAGACGAAACGCCACGAACCTGTTCAATCGCAGCCTTCGTAATCGGCTGCTGGTAAGCAATCACGGCAAGCGTTTCAAGAGCCGCCTGCGAAAGGCGTCTTGCATTTGCTTCCGGGAAGAGCTTGCGCACCCACGGATAATACTTTGCACGTGTTCTAAAGCGGTAACCGCCCGCCTGTTCCACAATTTCAAACGGAGACTGAATCTTGTTCAAAGAATCGTTCGCGGTAATGAGCGCATCTGCCACAGAACGAGCGTCCAAAAAGTCACCGAGAATTTCGCGAAGCTTCTTGAGCGTCACAACATCCGGGGATGCAAAGACGAGCGCCTGTATAATACGAGCCAGGTCTTCCCTACTTTCAACTTTCGGGAGTTCCGCCGATTCTTCGGCCAGTTCTTCGACATTCTGATCTTCAGCCATACGTTTGATCCTTTTGTCTAAAGCGGTCTAAAGTCACCTAGTTAGAATACAACCAAGTCGTTCTTGTGGATAAGTTCATCAGGAACGTTCTTGCCCAAGATTTCATGCACCTGGGCAGTCTTCTTACGGAGCACAAGCTTAAGCGTTTCGCTATCAAAACCAGCGACACCGCGAGCTACAGGATTCTTCTTTTCGTCCTGGACTTCAATCAAGTCGCCCTTATCAAAATGCTTCTGTACCGCAATCACGCCCACCGGCAACAAGCTCGAATGATTTTCACGCAAAGCCTTCACACCGCCTTCATCGACAATCACGCTTCCACGCGGCGTCGTAATGAAGCTGAGCCAGCGCTGACGGCTATTGAGTTTTTTCTTGGAGCCTGCGAACAAAGTTCCTGTTGCATTTTCAAAGAATACCTGATGCGGGAGGACCTTCATACCGCTAGCAAGGAATGCATTCGCGCCGCTCTTCGTCACATTGCGAATGGCTTCGAGCTTGCTCCTCATGCCGCCGGTACTGACGGCGGACCCGGCCTCGCCGGGCTTTCCGGCCAATGCCAAAATCGCAGGCGTAATTTCAGGAACAAAGTTCAACAAGCGAGCGTTCGGATTCTTCTTCGGATTGTCATCGAACAAGCCGTCTTCATCCGTAAAGATGAGGAGCAAGTCAGCATCAAGGAAGAGCGCCACATCGCTCGAGAGCTTGTCGTTATCGCCCACCTTGATTTCGGCAACGGCTAAGGAATCGTTCTCGTTAATGATCGGAACAATCTTACGGGCAAGCATGGCCTTGATGGTGTTCTGCAAATTCTTGTAACGCGCGCGGTCGCGGAAGTCTTCTGCAGACAAGAGGATCTGGCCAACGGAGAGTTGCACCCAGCGGAACATTTCGCGATAAGCGTACATGAGGTCAATCTGACCCACGGCAGCGCAAGCCTGCTTTTCGGCAAGCACGGTCGGCTTTTGAGCGTAACCCAGTTCAGCCATGCCTGTACCCACAGCACCACTCGTGACAATGACGACTTCCTTGCCGGCATCCATCAAGCGAGCCACGGAATCCGCAAGCTTCTGGATATAACGTGTACGAACGCCACCTCGCTCGGAATCCACGAGAATACGAGAACCAATCTTCACCACCACGCGGCGAGCTTCATCTAAAATGTTCTTTCTTAATTCACTCATTTTTCAGTCGTTAGTTATTAGTCAATAGTTTACTTGCACACCACCAGGCGGATTGCATCGAGGCGGAGTTGCGGGTTAGCCACAATCTTCTTGCGTTCCTGCACGTTCTTGCGGAGCTGCTTCAAAGCTTCGCTCGTCCCCGCCTTGCCACGCATCGAAAGCAAATGGTTCATGCGCTGGTATTCCTGTTCCGAACGGGCTTCCACGGCATTTGCTGCTTCTTCGGCATACTTCTTAGCCTGTTCAGAAACAATCAAGCGAGCCTTCGCAAGGCCATCCTTAGCAAAGTAACGAAGCGTCATATCGACAGCCGCATTGCCCTGCGGGACCCCCACATCCTTGAGCGCCGCATCCGAAAGATCTTCGAAATGCTCGGACATGTTTTCGCCCTTCGCATTCACCAGCACCTTGAAATACTTCGGCCCTGCAATATCGGCACAGCCCCATTCTTCGGACACAGGCAGTTCCACAGCAAAGTTGTACTGCATCATGAGCCCACGCAAACCGGAGTTCGGCCAAATGGCACAAGACACCGTTCCACGGCCAAAGCTCGTTTCGTAATCGAACACGCCCTGAGCCAGCGGATGGTCCAAGCTGATAAATTCAATATCGTCGTGCGTCATAGCGACATCACGATCGAACGTGACCGTCATACAAGTGCCACCACTCACACGGCCATCGCCGTCGCCATCTCCACCACCTTCGCCACACAAATCCGTTTGGCTATTCACGCGGCCACCACCTGCAGTAGCCGCAGCCATTGCCAAATCAGGCATGCCCGGCACAGAGCCCGCTTCAACCTGCGGTCCCATCGTGATGAGGAAGCAATCCTGCACAGAGCTCTTTTCGACATCGAGTCCGCGATTCATCAAGGAATCAAACACGAGATTCTTGAGTTCCGGTTCCGCATCAAGTTCACGAATTTCATCCGTGATTTCCTTTGCCTTTTCTGGATTACGGGAGTTGAATTCGAGCAAGCGGTCACGGCCGTTTTCGATATGCTTACGCATCTGCTCGCAGTCTTTCTTGACCTGCGGGATGACGTTCTCCACAAAATTTTCAAGGCTAGCGCGCGGCGTTGCCAAAGCTTCAATCAAAGATTCCGTGTACTTGAGGAAGAGTTCTCCACCGCTCATGAGCGGAGCGCCAAACGAATTCAAACCTTCGTTGTACCAGCGGAACATCACTTCCTGGCCAGAGCCCTTCACGTACGGCACGTGGATGATGATGTCCTTGTCCTGACCAATGCGGTCCAAGCGGCCAATACGCTGTTCCACGAGAGCTGCATCAAGAGGCAAGTCGAACAAGACCAAGTGATGAGAGAACTGGAAGTTACGGCCTTCAGAACCAATTTCAGAAGCGATGAGCAAGTTAGCACCATCAGGCTTGCTGAAGTTTGCCGCAGCCTTGTCGCGCGCCATGATGCTCATATCTTCGTGGAACATCACAAACGCACCTTCGCCCAAGAATTCAAGGAGCAAAGTTTCAAGTGCCTGCACCACCTGGATGGATTCGCAAATCAGCAAAACCTTTTCGTTCTTGTATTCCTTGAGGAACCCCTTGAGCCACACAAAGCGTTCGTCCATCGCCCATGCATCGGAGAACCTCGTGCAGAGGAGGCCATTTTCCTGGATGTCGGTGGATGCTTCGAGGTCGCGGTCGGCAGCGACATCCACCATTTCACGATAAGCCGGATTCGGTTCCAGCGGAATTTCGTCGAGCACACGCTTCGGGAATCCGCCTACGCCCTTACGCGTATTGCGGAACACCACAGAACCCGTGCCCATGCCATCGACAATGCAGCGCATCCATTCGCCTGCGGTCATCGACTTTGAATTTTCCTGTTCCAGCCATGGGCGAATTTGCGAGTTCTTCGGGACGCATTCGTACAAGTCGTCCCAGCTCATGTGGTGGTTCGGGTCGGTCGGAAGCTTATTTAAATCTCGCACAAGCTTGAGGTAAGCTTCCTGGTCCTTGATAAAATCGTTATAGTCTGCAAAGCGCACTGGGTCGAGCATCTTGAGACGATTGAACTGCGATTCCGGATGGAGCTGCAAGGGCGTACCGGTCAAAAGCAACACGCCCTTCGAGCGTCCAATCACCCTGTTCGCAAGCATATACTCGTGGCTCGTGAAACCATCCTCGCACACCAGATGGTGGGCTTCATCGATGATGGTCATATCCCAGTTCGTCTTCAAAAGGTCTTCGATCAATGCAGGCTGAGCCATCAAAAAGTCAATGGACACGATGATGTCGTTACTCTGCATGAACGGATTGGGCTTCGTCTCGTCTTTTGCGACACCCACAAACAAGCCACGGATGTAGCCTTCGTCCACCAGCGTAAAGAGCTGGTTGAAACGGCGCTTCATTTCAATCATCCACTGGTGCTTCAGCGTTTCCGGGACAATCACGAGCGTACGCTGGATGCGGCCTCTCGACTTGAGCGCATGCCAAATCATGCCCGCTTCAATCGTCTTACCCAAGCCCACTTCGTCCGAAAGCATAAGCCTCGGGAGCGTCGAGCTAGAGCAGGCACGGTAGCAAAGGTAATACTGGTGCGGGATCATGTTCACACGCGGGCCAATCATGCCACGAACCGGCGAAGAAATCCACTTGTAATACATTTCCATCGCATCTTCATGACGCAAAAAATCACGTGACGAGCAAACTTCGTCATCAGCCAAGGCCTTAAACAGCACTGCCGGTCGAGCGGTCGAAATCTTCGCGCTCAGCTCAGATTCCTTCATCTCTTTGCCATTACGCCCGACATAAACCATGATACCCGCATCTTCGCGAACGGAGTCCACCACGAAGGAGACACCTTTTTCACTCTTGACGGTTTCACCTACTTGCAAAACAAAACGTTCAATCGGAGCTTCATCGGTCCTGTAAATACGAGCTTGACCGATAGACGGGAACAAAATTTTAACAGTACGGCCCTGAACTTCAGATACAATACCAAGCCCCAGGGTAGGTTCGGCTTGGCTCACGTAGCGCTGACCAATTTTAAACATCATCATAACCTGTAAATTTAGGATTTTTTCGAAAATTCGGCTTGCGAACTTTTTACTAAATTATTCCACAACATGAAATGGTTTTATATCGACACATCAATCACCGACGGGGATAGGCGTCAAGGTCCTTATTCTATCGATGAAATTAGAGATTTTGTCAACGAAGGCAAGATAAAAGACGAAACTTTAGTCTGGCACACCGGCGAAGCTAATTGGAAAGCATGGAAGGATTTTCCCGAAGCAAGCGAACCCCCTGAGCCGACCGAAGAAGAACTTCTCAAGCAGACGATTGAAACGCTTCTCCAAAGCAAAATGAACCGCAAGCGTTACGCAGGCTTTTTTGTACGTGCGAACGCGTTTATTATAGACAACATAATTCTTTCTATTGTCGGTGCATTGTTCCTTTACGTCATGAGTTTGGCTGGAATGCTGGACTTGAATGCAGTCTCCGAAATCGTAAACCAGTACATTGATAACCCCGGCTCCACGGATCTTGTATCCAAGGCACTTGACCTCCCAGGAATGTCTACATTCTTTACGATTTGGAGCATTGTACAGGCAATTTACTTTATCGTTTTCCATGCGGTTTGGGGCGCCACACCGGGCAAAAAGCTGTTGCGCATTCATGTTGAAATGGCCAATGGCGAAAAGCTCTCGTGGGCATTCTCATTTTTCCGCTTTGTCGCAAGCATTGTCACGCAAGCGACACTCATTTTTTATGGTCTGGGTTACCTGATTGTCCTTATCGATCCGCAAAAGAGAGCGCTACACGACTTTGTCGCACAGACTCGTGTCGTTCATAATGCCATCGAACAAAAAGAAAAGAAAGAGGTTTAATTTATATGGATCAGTTTATTGTTCCGCAAGTGAAAGCACCGGTCAATGGTGAAGTTGAAATTTCTGGTGCCAAAAACGCCGTGCTTGCCGTCATGGCTGCAGCCCTCCTCGCCGATGGCGTTTCTGAAATCACAAATGTTCCGCATTTGAAAGACATGAAGACCATGTCCGATGTGCTCCGCGTAATCGGTTGCCACATCAACGGCGGAAGCCACGTTCTGAGAATTGACACCCGCGGTGTAGACCATCTCGAAGCACCATATGAACTCGTGAAGACCATGCGCGCAAGCTTCTACGTGCTCGGCCCTCTCGTCGCCAGATTCGGTCGCTGCCGCGTCTCGCTCCCCGGCGGATGCGCTTGGGGTCCACGCCCTGTGGACCTCCACCTCAAAGGTCTTGAAGCTCTCGGTGCAAAAATTACCGTCACGCACGGTTACGTCGAAGCCACTTGCCAAGGCCGCCTCCCCGGCGGTAACTTCAACTTCCCGATTTCTAGCGTCGGCGCAACGGTCAACGTTTTGATGGCAGCAACACTTGCCAAGGGTGTGAGCGTCTTGCAGAACGCCGCCCTCGAACCCGAAATTGACAACCTCATTGACTTCCTCACAAGCATGGGCGCGAAGATTCAGGGACGCGGCACGCGTACTCTTACCGTCCAGGGCGTTGAATCCCTCCGCCCGGGTACAGGCGTCACCATCCCGGACCGCATTGAAGCAGGCACGTTCCTCTGCGCCGCCGCCATCACACGCGGCCGCGTCAAGGTCACGCGCATCATCCCGGAACACATCGCCTCTACGCTTGACGCCTTCCGCGAAATCGGCTGCAAGGTGAACGTCGGTGCCGACTGGGCCGAAGTTGACGCCCGCCAGCAGGAACTCAAGCCGATGAGCCTTGTAACGCTCCCGTTCCCGGGATTCCCGACCGATATGCAGGCACCGTTCATGGCAACGCTCCTCTCCATTCCAGGCAATAGCCTCGTGCAAGACACGGTTTACAACGACCGCTTTAAACATGTCGCCGAACTTGAACGTTTGGGAGCCTCCATCCAGCTGAACGGCAACACGGCTACCATCAAGGGAGGCCTCCCGCTTGAAGGTGCTGACATCATGGGTTCTGACCTCCGCGCCAGTGCAGCTCTCGTTCTCGCAGGCCTCATTGCCGAAGGCGAAACGACCATCAGCCGTATTTACCACCTCGACCGTGGTTACGAAGATTTCGAAGCTAAGATGGCTAAGATCGGTGCAACCGTCAAGCGTTTCAACCCGGACGCCCGCGACGCAGAATAAGTCCAGATTAACGCTGATTAAGCGCTAGCAATACTTAAGATTACAAAAGCCGGCATAAAAGCCGGCTTATTTCGTATCTGATTAAAACGCTTCAGTCCAGTCTAAAAGTCCGCATTTGCGCGCTTCGCTCGCTAGCGCATTTTTTACAGTCCCGCCATCCACAACCATAATTCTATCACAATAGCGTTCAGCATATTCCACAGAATGAGTCGAGATGACAATGCCCATCTGGCGCTCTACAGCAATTTTCTTGAGCAACCTGAAAAGCGCATGGCTACGTGGAATATCCAAAAAGGCATTCGGTTCATCGAGCAACAGCACATTCACCCGTTGCGCCACCGCTTCTGCCAAAAATACACGGCTACGCTCACCATCGCTAAGTTCTGCCACCGGGCGTTCCGCAAAAACAGCGACATCCAAAAGCACCATCGATTCTTCAACAATGCGATTGTCTTCTGCCGTTCGGCTATCAAAAATGCCCGAATATGGCGAGCGCCCTAGACGCACAAATTCACGCACGCTCATGCGCGGAGGAACGACATTCGACATCCGCACAAGTGAAATCTTTTGCGAACGATGACGGGGTGACCATTCCGAAAGCATTCTACCTTCAAGCGAAACCTCACCAGAAACTGGAGGCAACAAGCCCGCCAAAGTTTTCAAAAGCGAACTCTTGCCACATCCATTTTCACCCATCAGGGCCACAACTGTCCCCGCCGAGAGCCTAAAATCAAACGGATTTTTCATGGATTCAAGCGCGCGCCCATAGCCGACAAGCAGATTTCGGCATTCCAGCAAAGCATTCTGAGATTCAACATCCATCTTAAACGCCTCCTAGAATCGCGCACCCGAACCGCGCACAAGTACCCACAAAATCACAGGAACGCCCACCAGCGAAAGCACCGCATTCAACGGAACAGAAGCCGGGAAAAGCCCTGCCAAAAGTGCAAGCGCAACACCGCATAACGCAGCCCCCGGCAAAAGCAACCGGTGATTAGTAGTCTTGAAAAGCATATAAGCCAAATGCGGAACCGCAATACCAATAAACGCCACGGGACCACAAAAAGCTGTTGTCGTTCCCGCCAAAAGGCTTGCCCCGAGCAGCACACAAATCTTGGAGCGCTTCACATTCAGCCCTAGCCCATGCGCAAAATCATCGCCCAGAAGAGCAGCATTCAAATATCGTAGCGAGCCCCCAATCAGCACAAGGCCAACCAAAATGGCGCATGTAAAAATCCACACATCGCCAAGAGTCACTCGCCCAAAGCTACCCATTCCCCACGCCACATAGACGCGCAAAGATTCCGAGGAATTTCCGGCAATCAGCACACTCACAATCGCATCGATAAAATATCCCGTCAAGAGCCCAACAATCAAAAGCACGCCCGTCTGGGCAAAGCGTGTCGCGACAAACATCACAATAAACGTCACAAGCAGAGCCCCAAGCGCAGCCGAGCCAAGCACACCTACGCTACCAAAGCCAACACCTGCCAAAAGCGCAAGTGCAACACCGAGACTTGCACCACTACTAATGCCAAGCACAAATGGTCCCGCAAGCGGGTTTCGGAACACAGTCTGTAACGAAAGGCCAGACACGGCAAGTGATGCCCCTGCCAAAACAGCGGCAATCATCTTCGGAATTCTCAAGTTCCACAAGATGTTCGAAGAGACATCGTCGCCAGGGCTAAACAGCGACTGCACCACCGAAGCAAACGGAATGTCAACAACGCCATAGCAAAGCGTCGCTACGCATAGCAATACAATCAGAACCGCAAGAGCGATAAAGCCAAACAAACGGCGTCGCAAAAACAAGCTTACCTCATCTGTTCTCTACAAATTTCCGTTGCCGAGCGCCCATCCGAAGACTTAAAGTCAAGCATTTCCTGCAACGAAATCGCGGCCTGCTCCAGTTCCGGAGTCGAAGCGCATGTATTGTTTGAAAGTATCATCTGCAAATACTGCTTTTTGCGGTCCAGATTGCATTCATTGCCGTAAATTGAAGCAAGCTTATACATGCCCGCGCAAGCCTTCATCCCGTTCGGATTGGAATCCACGAGATTCGTAAGGAGCGTCTTTGCCTTTGCCGGCTGATTTGCCTCCATCAAGCAAAGCGACATCCAGTAGAGAGCCCCTTCTGCCATTTCGCCCTTTTTCACAAGTTCGTAGACCTGCTTAAAGCCGTTGTACGCAAGCTTGTATTCGCCACGGTGATAATCCGAATGGGCAGCATTGAACATCGTTTCCGCTTCAACCATTTTTTCGGCATTGGCGTCCGGTTCCATCACAGCGCTGGCCACACCATTGTTCACCACAACCTTCTTTGCCAAAATCTTGTCAGACTTTCCGAGGAGCAAATCCAGGCGGTAAATGATTTCTTCCTGACGTGTATCGCGGCGAACCGTTTCTTCGCTCATGCGATTCGAAAGCACCGTCACTTCGGCCTGCAAACGCTTTTGCGCCACTGCAGATGCATCAAGCTGAGCCTTCACGCTATCGAGTTCAGCACGGAGCGCAGCATTTTCAGCCGAAAGAGCCTTGTACGCCGAATCATTTTTGGCAATGACATCATCGCCGACAGCACGCATTTCTTTTGTGCGCAACATCGTAATGCTACTGCATCCCGATAGCATAAAAGATGCCAAAACAAAGCCAAGAGATAAAGTCTTCAAATTCACAATCAAGTCCTCCCAAACTATTGATCAATGGACACGCGGAAATGCGCTCTACGATTCTTGGAATAAGCCGTTTCGTCAGTTCCCTGCACCTTCGGGCGTTCCTTGCCATAGCTCACCGAAACAAGCCTGTTGGCATCCACGCCATACGCAATCAAAAACTCGCGCACCACGGTTGAGCGACGAGCGCCCAGAGAAATGTTGTAGTCTTCAGTGCCGCGAGCATCCGTATGGCCTTCAACCGTCACGATAAAGCGATTTTCATTGACCAGGATTTCTGCCACTTGAGCAAGCAAGCGCTTTGCATTTTCGGTCAATTCGGAGCGATCATAGTCAAAGTAAACATCTTCGAGCATAATGCGGTTGATCAGTTCTTCCAAGCGCGCACGTTCAGCTTCAAGGCGTTCCGCTTCCAAGCGAGCCAAGGAATCCGCATCCAACGTATCTGCGACAAGCGCATCAAGATTCAACGTAGAATCCGCAGGAGCTTCCGGCGCCGTTTGCGGTTGCGGATCCGTTTCCGGCTTTTCCTTGCTGCAGCCCCAAGCGAAGAGCGCAACAGCAGTACCCATCAAAGCAAGTTTAAATACCTTACCCATAATTCACTCCTCTATTTAACTTTTTTCTCGTCAAAGAACCAGGACCAAGTCGGCGAAGTATTTTCGCTACCATTCGTAATGCGAGTCACGCCGCTCCCATCTTTACGCATAATATAAATTTGATAATTACCGCCGCGGTCACTGGCAAATGCAATCAGCTTGCCATCGGGCGACCAAGTCGGGTGTTCGTTATTCCCTGCGTTCGAGGTCAGCTGGATAATATCCGTACCATCAAGAGCACAAGTATAAATGTTCATCTTGCCATCGTCCATCGATGTGTAGACAATGCGATCCCCTTCCGGAGACCAGCTTGCGCGTTCATTGTAATGGCCCATGTACGTAATACGGCGCACGTCCGTGCCGTCCTTCCCTACCGCATACACTTGCGGAGAGCCACCACGATCACTCGTAAAGAGCACTTCGCTTGCAAACGGGCTCCAAGAAGGGCTTACCTGATTCGATTTCAAGTGCAAGAACTTCTGCGCAGAACCCGTCTTCATATCGCCGCGATATAGTTCCGTCTTTGCGCCTTCCGTCACTGAGAAAAGAAGTTCTCCGGTCTTCGGGTTTACTGCCGGGCTAAACGTCTGCTTGAACTGCGTAAAGAGCGGGGTTTCCTTGCCGCCAAATGTGATGGCGTAAAGGTTCGGGCGTTGCTTGCGGAAGTTCACATACACAAGGCCCTTGTTGCCCTTCTGCCAAACCGGCATCATATTGATTGAAGAATCACGCGTAATCTGGCGACGAGAAAAACCATCGTAATCCGAAATCACGACCTGCTTCACGCCATCAATTTTCGAGACATAAGCAAGCTTTGTCGATGCAACACCGCGTTCCCCGAACAAGCGATAAACGACCTTGTCAAAGAACGAATGCACCGCCTGACGCACGTCATAAGGCTTCACGGTATAGCTTTCGCCAAGCAACACGTCCTTCGTTTCGGCGGCATACAGATAGCAATCGAGCTTGATTTTCCCGTTCGAGAGCTTGGTCGCTGTACCGGTCACATACTGGCGAGCGCGCTTCTTGCTAAAAAGCACCAAGTCAAACTTGTCCGAATTCACGGCTTCAAAACGCCCGGAGAGATTGGCATCGCGCGTCAAAATCAGATGCGGAGCTTCGTTTGTCCACTTGATAGTTCCTTCTTCTTCAAAAGGCACAACGCCAATCGGCATCGTCTGGAATACCGAAATACCCACATCCACAGCAATCGTATCAATTGCCGCAAAAGCAGGCGCCGCAAGCGCCATCGCAACAAACACAAAAAGCAATTTTATTTTATTCATAGTTATTTTCTAATTCGGCGTAAAGTTAAACTGCAACACAAGACTTGATCCCTTGTACGTCGGCGGGAGTTCCGGCAACTTCGAAATCTTCACCGCTCGCATCGACAAATGGTCCCATGCACTGTTCGACGAAGAACGCTTGAGGAACACACTAGTTATCGCACCCGAGCGTTCAACTGTAAACTGCACCATCGTCTTTGCATCACGATCAATCGTCAGTCCATTTGGCGGATTGAAATTGCTCATGATTTTCGCCTTCGCGCGTTCCAGGAAAACCTGCATCAGCGGGTCCATATCAATCGGATTCACCGCCTTGAGGCTCGGCATTTCAAACGACTTCTGCAAATTCAAGTCATCGATATCAAAGTCGTCATCCTTCGGCTTTTTCGCAGGTTTCTTTTCAACCTTCTTCTTTTCAACCGTTTTCTTTGCGACTTTTTCTACCGGCTTTTCAACAGGCTTCTCGACGGGCTTCGGTTTTTCGACCTTTTCTTCCGGCTTCTTTTCTTCGGCCTTGGGTTCCGGCACAGGCACAGGTTCCGGAGTATCCGGCTTCACTTCGGGAGCGGGCTCTTCAGGAACTTGCGGAGCTTCCGGCTCTAGCGTTTTTACAGGAGTCGGCTCTGGAGCGGGCTCCGGTTCCGGAGTCGTTTCAGGCACAGGCTCGGGCGGTTGCGGAGGCGGAGGTTCCACCTTCGGCGCTTGCTGCGGTTCAGGCTCCGGCAAAGCAGTCTTAGCCGCAGGAGCTTTTACCGGTTCATCGACTTGCACCATCTCGAACACGGGAATTTCTTCGGCAGGCTTGCTCAAATCAATGTTGTTGAGAGCGATCAAAGTCCCGACAACCGCCAAATGAAACACGACAGCACACACGATGATCTTGAACAAAGATCCATCGTTTTCCGTCTCGAAATATTGGATATGGTCCCTATTTCTTTCCATTTACCAGTTCGTCTTTTGGAGTCATTGTCAAGAAACCGAGCTTCGTTACACCGAGCTTTTGTACCTGCGTCACAACCTTCATCACAAAGCCGTAACTTACAGCTTCGTCCGAATTGATGACCACAGCCATTTCGCCGTTCCACAGCGACTTGAAAATGCTCTCGAAACTTTCCATGTCCACCTGCATATCGGCAATGAAAATTTCGAGATTCTTGGTGATGGAAACTTTCAAAAGTTTCTGCTGTTCCATCGTCGGAGCCTTGACCTGCGGGAGATTGACCTTTACGCCTTGGCTCATCAACGGTGCGCACAAAATAAACACAATCAAGATGGCGAACACGATGTCAATCATGTTCGTGAGGTTGAGTTCCTGCTTTAAGTCCTTACGGCGGCTGCGTTTCACGCTTCCTCCTCGGCAACTCCTTCAACAGCGAGCATGTCACCTCTCTTGAACAAGCTCAAAACTTGCGATCCAAAGTTGTAATAAGAAGTTTCGTTAGAACCATTCTTCGAGGTAAAGTAATTGTACCCGGCAGAGGCAGGGATAGCCACCAAAAGGCCCGCCACCGTAGTGATAAGAGCCATGGCAATACCCGGAGCAACAACCGTCAAGTCCGCAGAGCCATGATGACCAATCTGGAAGAACGCAATCATGATGCCCCAAACCGTACCCAACAAGCCAAAGAACGGCGCGAGGTTAGAACTTGTGGCAAGGAAAGTCAAATAGCGGTCCTCGCCCATGCGGATGCCTTCAATTGAACGCTGGATAGCGTCTTCAAGCAGGGAGGAGCGGTGCTGAATGGATTCGTAAGTTACTTTACCCTTAAACTTGGACACTTCGTTCAAGACTTCGACGCTCAGCAGACGGAGCGCACTATCGTTCGAAACCGTGCAAAGTTTTTGGAGTTCAGAGAAATGCTTGAGCTTGCAAAATTCCTTAAAGAACTTGGCATTGGCACGCAAATTTGATTTATGCTTAAAGAATTTCACGATGATGATGCCCCAGGAACCCAGCGACATAAAAGCGAGAATCCCGAGAATAATCATGGTCACAATATCGGACTGCGTAATCATTTGCAGGACAGGTACTGTATTGTTCAAGACAACCTCCAAAAAAATTTTACAAAATTATACGTACTATATTATAATACAAAAAAGCACTATAGAAAGTGGCATTCCATGCGTTTAACAACACTTTTTTTGACAAATGCTGCAAAACTACTTCTTTGCATGATATTTTTTGTATATTAAAATCACAAAACAATATATCTGGATTTTAATTCCAAGGAGAAAAAAATGAAAAAACTCATCGCATGCTTAGCTCTTGCAGCTCTTTTCGCAGGTTGCTCCAGCAATCCGCCGCAGACTCCGCAAGAAAAGTCTGCAAGCCTTCTCGTCGAAATGCAGATGCAGAAGAAGAACTACCTCAAGCAGCACATTCCGGCAGGTATCGGTATTGGCGAATCTGCTAACGAACAGCTCGCTTACGAAAAGGCCGACCAGAACGCTCGCGTAGACCTCGCCAAGTCTATCGACGCTCAGACCAAGGCTCTTATCAAGAACTTCAAGGAAGAAGTTAGCGATGAAATTGCCGAACACTTCCAGAGCACGTCCAAGACCGCAGTGGACCAGCGCCTCAATGGTGCAACGCTCAACGACGTCAAGGTCGAAACCACTGCTGATGGCAAGTTCAAGGTCTACGGCGTGATGACGCTCGACTCTGACCTCGTCTCTGAATACATCAAGATGCTCGAACAGCAGGAAAAGAAAGAAGAAGCTGAAAAGATTCGCGCCGCTGCTGAAAAGGCATACGCTGAACTTGATGAAATGGACTAATAATCCTACTTAAGTTTCAAGCAAAAAGACATTGGCTAAGCCAATGTCTTTTTTTTAATCGCGCTACGCGCCCATTAGTACGCGCCAATTAACGATGTTCGTTTGTCGTAGGTTCCATCCCACGGAAAAACGCGAGCCCGTCAAAATCGTCCTTGAGCGCCTGCACAGTAGCCCCGATCATATAAAGGCTACCCGTAATGAGCACAGGCGAACCATCCGTAACGCTTGCACAAACTTCATTGAGATACTCGCGGGAAAACTCACCCGCACTTGCAACATTCAACCCGAGTTTTTCAAGTTCACCCTGCAAGTCTTCAAGTTCACGGAATCGCGGGTACGGCGTACGCGTGATATGCCAAGCGCTCACGTGCGGAGCCATGAGCTTGAGCATCTCGCCCACATCCTTGTCACGAAGCGCACCAAACACGCAATGGAACTTCTGATTCGGGTAATACTTGTCAAGCGTCTCGACCAGGCGACGAACTGCGTGGGAATTGTGAGCGCCATCTAGAATAAACTTCGTCACGCCATTTGCATCGATAAGCTTTTGCATACGGCCCGCCCAGGAGCGAGTCGTAAGAGTCTTGAGCGCAAGAGAGTCATCAAACTTATTCAAGAACAATTCCGCCGCCTTAAGAGAAAGGCTTGCGTTCTCGATATAATGTTGTCCTAAATTTGGAAGTTCAATATCATTACGGATTTCAGGGACGACACAAGAGCAACCATGCGACGCCGCAAAGACTTTGGCTTCAGCAATCAATGCATCATTCAAGCCACCCAAGACAAAAGTCTTGCTACGGCCATTTGAAAGAATACTTTGTGCAGAACCCGCCACACCCATTTTTTCCTTGAGGATTGCCGATTCCGTGCTACCGAGAACTTCCGTGTGCTCCAGCCCGATGCTCGTGAGCACAATCAGTTCGCCATCGGCAACGGCGGTGCTATCCAAGCGACCGCCCATACCCGCTTCCAAGACCGCCACATCAATATTCTGTTCAGCGTAATAGAGGAACGCGACAATCGTCAAAACTTCAAAAAACGTCGGTTCCACTTGAGTCTCTTCGGCAGCGGCCTTGACCTGCATAATCAAACGGTCGAGCGATTCATCGTCAATCGGCAAATCGTTCACGCGAATGCGTTCACGCATGCTCACCAAATGCGGACTCGTATAAAGTCCAGTCTTGAGACCGTGTGCCTGCAAAACACCCGACAAGTAATAGCTCGTCGAGCCCTTGCCGTTCGTGCCTACAACATGTATCGTCTTAAACTTTTTTTGAGGATTTCCGAGAGCTTCGCAAAGTTTACGGGTAGAAGCAAGACCCGGCATCATCCCGAATATGAGGCGGGAATTCAAATATTCCAATCCGTTCTGAATCATGGTCTACAATATAGAAAAGACGAGAGACGAAAGACGAGAGACGAGAGAGGTGTGGGGTATGGGGTCGGCACGTTGTGCTCTGGGGTCACTTCGCTTTCAGGTTGCCTAGCTTTGCAAGGCTCTGGGCATTTCTAATTACAATTGCCCATATCCCAAAGGGGCGCAAGCCCCGTGCTCATAGCCCAAAGCGAAGCGTGCCCAACAACTAAAATGATTACATTTCTATCACACACAACAAGAGGTTTTGTTTATATGAAAGTTTCAGCAAGCGCTGTCGCTTTGATTCTTTGCGTTTTCGCAGCATTTTCGTTTGCGAAAGTCGACCCCGAGGCCGCACCCCGTCACTACAACTACCGCGATGCGGGCAAGCAAATGAGACGCATCTACTACGGCGAACTCCAGGAGACAATCTACTGCGGTTGCCGCTATCTCGACAAAAAGCACGTGGACTTTAGCACCTGCAACTACAAGCCGCGCGAAAACCCGAACCGTAAAAGCCTTGAACGCACCAAGCGCATCGAGTGGGAACACATCGTGACCGCCCACAACATGGGTAAGCACCTCCCCTGCTGGCGCGACGGCGGTCGCAAGAACTGCAGTGCCAACGACACCACGTTCAAGATCATGGAAGGCGACCTCCACAACCTCTACCCCGCCATCGGCGAAGTGAACGGAGACCGCAACAACTTCATGTTCAGCCAGTGGACGAACAACCCAGCCCCCATGTACGGCGAGTGCGAAACCATCGTCGATTTCAAGGACAAGAAGGTCCAACCCCGCAAAGAAGTCCGAGGCCTGATTGCCCGCGTGCATTTCTACATGGAAAAGACCTACAACATCAACATTTCCAAACAGGACCGCAAGCTTTTTGAAGCTTGGGACAAGATGTACCCCGTCACCGAGCGCGAATGCGAACGAGACCGCCGCATTTTCAAGGTCCAAGGCGACCACAACCCCTTCGTCTTCGAGAAATGCCAAGATTCTGTTGACAAGTAGTGAACATTTGACTAAATTTGAAGTCCAAATCTCGCATGTCGTGCCAAGCTCTGCCAACTTGCGAGCGTAACCAAAGAGCTTCCTCAAAGAGGTAAATATGTCCTCCTTCCGCGGACCTAAAGGTAAAGTAGCACGCTCTCTCGGCGTTGCCGTTTCTCAGAAGACTCAAAAGGCTCTCGACCGCCGCAACTTCGCACCTGGCCAGCATGGTCAGACCCGCAAGAAGTCTGCTTCCGTTTACAAGCAGCAGTTGGTCGAAAAGCAGCGTCTTCGTTTCACCTACAACATTTCCGAAGCTCAGCTTGCCAAGGCATACAAGGAAGCTAACCGTCGTGAAGGTTCTGCAGGTGATAACCTGATGATCTTGCTCGAAACACGTCTTGACGCAGTCGTCTACCGCATGGGTTTTGCCCGTACGATCTTCGCTGCTCGTCAGTACGTTGCACACGGTCACTTCACTGTGAACGGTGTTCGTAGCTTCTCTCCGAGCCGCCTCATCAAGGCTGGCGACGTGATCGCTGTTCGTGAACAGTCCAAGGAACACGTGCAGATCAAGGAAGCAATCGCTTCTGCAGCTGCCGCTCCGGAATACTTGTCTGTCGATCTCGGCAAGATGCAGGGTACTCTCGTGAAGCTTCCGCTCCGCGACCAGATCCCGGTCAAGCTCGAAGAACAGCTCGTCGTGGAATACTACTCCAGGTAGTAAACCGCTTAGAGCCAAAAAGACTCAAGCTTTTAAAGACGCTCGCAGTAATGCGGGCGTTTTTGTTTTCGCTGACGTTCCTTTTTAACTTTATGTTTTATCTTAAGCATAGCCAAATTCAATTCTATTTCCGTTTCTGTTTCAGATTCTTCCAAATCATTCGTAAGAACATTTGAAATTATTTCTCCACTACGCTTCAACAAAGACTTTCGTTCCGATTCATCTACGACATGAGGAATACTAGCTACAGCACGCGATAATTCTCTAATTTCAACAAATGTATCTATAATATTTATCGTTGTCTGGATAGCTATTTTTCCCCTTAATATCGTAGCTAGCATATATAAACCGCGTTCTGTAAATGCAGTTGGATTAACAGGGCTAAATTTCAACTTTCCAAGGTGGTCAAATTTTTTTACCACCTTTTTTATAACTCCACAAGAAACACTCACAACACTTTTAAATTATTTCATCTACAAAACAGGACGGGAGCCCAATACATTTCTATTTTAGATGCCATGAGAAACATTTTTGAAGAAATTGGTAAGACTCCCGCCGAAATCGAGGCAAAACTCAATAAGGCTTTCACACAACTGTTCAAAGGCGACCGCGAAAACGAACGCATTTGCTTTGACAAAGGCAATGACATGGCGTACATCGTGGATATCGGCCACAACGACATTCGCTCCGAAGGCATGAGCTACGGCATGACGGTTGCCGCACTCCTCGGCAAGCAGGACCTTTTCGACAAACTCTGGAAATTCGCCAAGACGCACATGAAAAACACCGAAGGCGACCTTGCCGGTTATTACTCCTGGCAAGTCTCGACCGCTGACTTTTCGATGATGGACCCAGGTGCCGCTCCGGATGGCGAAGAATACTTTGCCGCAGCGCTCTTATACGCCGCCAAGATTTTCAAAAACGAACAATACAAGCGCGACGCCGTCGAGCTCATCAACGACATGGCACACAAGCCGCAAGCTGGCGATGTGTACACGATGATGGACGTGAACGCAGGCCTCGTGCGATTCTCCCCCATGAAAGGGAACGATTACACCGACCCAAGCTACAACACGGTCGCGTTCTATAGAATGTACGGTGAAGCCAGCGGCGATGCAATTTGGAACAAGATTGCAGACAACAGCGTTGCCTACTTAAAAAAGGCTTGCCACCCGGTCACGGGACTTGCCGCCGACTACAGTGAATTTGACGGAACACCGAAGAAAACGCCTTGGCACCCGGAAAGCGATTGCTTCTGCGGAGACGCTTGGCGAGTCGTGTGGAACATCGGTCTTGACGCTGCGAAATTGCAAGACAAGTGCGAACGTGCCGACGTGAGCGAATGGGAAGTTTCTGCAGTCCGCAAAATTCTCGGTTACCTCCACGGGCGTCGCCCGTATCTCGCCGACATGCGTGTCGACGGGAGCGCGTTCCCGCGCGAGGCAAGGCCTGCTACGGGCGGCCTGATTGCCATGAACGCAGCATCGACAGTCGCACTCCCCGCAGGCGATCCGCTTATCAAGCCGTTCGCCGAAGACCTCTGGAATATGGAAATCCCGACCGGACTCTGGCGCTACTACGACGGACTCCTGTATATGCTCGGGCTCCTCGCCTGCTCCGGGAAATTCAATGTTTGAGCATAGTAGATCCCGGCACAACGGCCGGGATGACAACTGCGTTTAGTGTTTTTCGACAACTCTTCCCAGCGGCGTCTGCATTTGGCGCCGCTGTTCTGCATATATGGTCGGTGCGACAATGTGGTAAATTGCCTCTTTCACCATCGTCCCGACATTGAATGCAAACGAATCAAACACGTAGCGGTAACTTTCAATCGTATCGTCAAAGCCTACCACGTACGGCGCAGGTAACTTTTTCGCCTTGAAGTAATCAATCAGCGAAGCCGCCACCCAGTCATTTGAGCACACGAATTTATCCAAAGTAGCGTTCTTCAAAAGCGATTCCAAAATGTTGTCCAAAAGAACCTGGCGCTCAACGCCCTCGTGCTCAGCAGCATCTGCCAAGTCAAACGGAGAGGCATAGCGTTCATCGACAAGCGGAATAACGTCCGTACCCGCATCCAACAAGCCCTGCAAGCGAGCCTTCGACCAAAAACTAGCGTGGTACGGCGAGAGGTAATGAACCGGCCCCATATCCTTGCTCTTGAGGTAACGTCCAACAATCACGCCTGCTTCCTTGCCAAAAGCCACATTGTAGAACGCCCACTTCTTTTTATTACGGGCAATCACCGGAATCACATCTGGAGCGTATTCCCACCAGACCGAAATCGGATTTTTGAACGAAGCAAAATGTGCGAACAACTTCGCAGCATCATTCACCAGCCACGTCGAAAGAAACACGCCCAAGCAGTGAGTATCGTTCTTTACAACAAACGTTTCACCCGACGACAAATAGAACAGGTTCGAAGCTTCGTGATACCCGATAAACTTCACCGCAATTTTCTGTTCTGCCGCAATCTGCGCAAACGTGCGGAACACATCGGATTCGCGTTCGGACTCAATCTTCAAGCGGCCGAATTCATCCGAGCGGTGGACAAATAAAATAAAATTCGACTTTTCAACAGGGCGTTCTTCGCTAAAGAAAAAGCGATGCCCCACATGGCGCAAAATTCCTTGCGAACACTTTTGCATCAGAAACTTTTTGACAATGTAAAGCGAAACATTGTAACGATTCGAAAGTTCCTTGCACGAAGGGAGTTCATCAAAGGCATTCAGATACCCGCTGTCCAAATCGTTCTGGAACAGGCGCTCCACAACAGAATAGACACTCTCCTCGGCCTTCACCTCGAACGATGGAGCGGTCCCCCAAAAACATCCCTTGCCATGAACAAGCTGGATACGTCCTTCGATTGCCAAAAGCTTATACGCCTTGTGAATAGTATTGACAGAAAGTTTCAGCCTTTCCGCCATTTTACGCACAGAAGGCATCTTTTCGCCATCGTGAAAACCGGCATCGATTATCGATTTTTTTACATCTTCAATTAGCAACTTTAAATCCTCTTCATTTCACAAAATAACAAAATTTCTCAAACGGAAAATTTGTAAATTTCTGTCCATGAGAATTGGTTTAGTATTTATGCTTTTGGCCGCCTGCATTGCCGCAGCAGCCCCCTCCAAAAAGGCCTCCGCGAAAAAGTTCAAGGACCCGCGTGACGGCCACACCTACAAGATTGTGAAAATCGGCAACCACAACTGGCTCGCCGAAAACCTCACCTACAAGACGACAAAAGGCAGCTACTGCTACAACGACGACAAGGAAAACTGCCACAAGTACGGTCGCCTCTACACGTGGAAAGCAGCCATGAAAGCCTGCCCCACCGGCTGGAAACTTCCCGACCGCAAAGACTGGAATTTCTTGAGCAAGTATCTCGGGTCCAGCAAGAAGAACGGCTTTAGAGTCAAGCAGGCCGGCCAGAGAATTTGCTTTGGCAACAACGACATGTGGAGTCCTTACTGCGAAGAAACCAAAGCATCATTCAACGCGGATGGCAAAAGCGACACTCATTTCGCTTACGAAGACATGGACAAGTCCGCATTCTTCTGGACAGCCACCGAAGAAACGACCTACATCGCAAACTTCGTGACCATTGGCGGTTACAACGAACGTTATGCGGAACGCGCCATCGAAGAGAACAACGCATTCTCTGTCAGGTGCATCCAAAAGTAAAATCAAAATAAATTAAAGGAAGCCTCCCCGAAGGGAGGCTTTTTTACGTTGCTATCATTGATTAAAAATCACTATTAGGGATATCATCAGTACGAATAACATCTAAATCAACAATCATCATTTTATTGTTGAAATTGGAGCCATGATCATTCAGAACAAGATATTCGGCGGTAGAATAAACAGGATCTATTTTTACGCTGAACGTGATTTGCGAATGACAAATGCAATTTTGATTCAAATCATAGGCAGAACCATATTCTACATTGACCTTGAGCGTACCATCCAAAGCTACTACATTCAGGCTTTCAATTGTGGAACCACAAGTCGCCGTCACATTTTTAATCGTAAAACCAACATTTTCCGTTGACACATAGCGGTAAGCGACCGGCGGGAGCGCCGCATCACTTTTTTCGCGTGTAAACGATTCTACTGAATTGCCATCAAGCATCGGGTCAAACGTACGACGGTCCTCGCATTGCACATTAGCATCCGTAACAATTACGCGGGACGGGTCCTCCTCAGACGAAGACGAAACAACAGAAGACGAAGATTCGGCCACATCCGAGGAAGAAGACTGCATCAAAAGTTCACTTGAAGAACTCCTTTCCAGAAGCGGTTCCGCCACGATTTCATAAACTGTATTCAGATATACCAAATACTTGATGTCGGCATCCAATGGATCAATATTGAACCATACATCATTAATACACCTACATTCTGCAG
Organism: Fibrobacter succinogenes subsp. succinogenes S85; assembly: GCF_000146505.1. Lineage (GTDB taxonomy): Bacteria > Fibrobacterota > Fibrobacteria > Fibrobacterales > Fibrobacteraceae > Fibrobacter > Fibrobacter succinogenes. The sequence continues at coordinate 690,018 of NC_017448.1, forward strand.
GATCACCTTCAAAATTGATTTTTAGCGTATCAAGTACACGTTGGTTATTGAATACAATGTTTTCATAACCGCAAGTTCCAGCCATGTCCGGAATAACCACATGATATCCCGCATCGTCGGTAACCAAATAGGCTTTTGGATTTTCCACAGCCGTTTTCTTCAGGGCATCATTATATGAATAGTCGAAACAACCCTTAAACGCGACAGATATATTGCGTGTGGAATCCAACGCGACTCCACCCCCTTGACCAGCGCCACCCCCAGCAGGCGGAACGGCAGCCGTCACCGGATCATCACTACAGGCAACAAACATCAGTGCGGCAAACGCAGTGCAAGCAACAAACGAAAGCTTTTTCATAATTTTCTCCTTTTAGGAAACCACCAAGTTTTCTCATTCACAATATAACCATCCTGTTTTGCAAAGTCAATATTTCACGCAACAAAATATTTAAATTTTTAATATTTTAAACGTTTTTATAAAAAATTCCACAAAATAATTTTCTATATGCAACAAAGCGTTTGATATAGCGAAACACGGCTCCACCCCCTAGCCACCCGCCACTAAATTGCTAAATTTGGGGTACTATGAGCTTAAAATTCGAAACCCCCATTACCGAAGTTCCGCTGTTCCACCAGGGTAAAGTACGTGACATGTACGACCTCGGCGACAGCTTCCTGATGGTCGCTAGCGACCGTCTTTCCGCATTTGACGTGGTTCTCCCGACCCCGATTCCGGGCAAGGGCAAGATCCTGAACCAGCTTTCCCTTTTCTGGTTCAAGCACCTTGGCATGAAGAACCACCTCATCACCGCCGACGTGAATGAATATCCGGCAGTGCTCAAGAAGCACGCCGATTACCTCCGCGGCCGTTCCATGATCGTGAAGAAGGCTAACCGCCATTCCGTGGAATGCATCGTGCGCGGATACATCGTCGGTTCTGGCTGGAAGGACTATCAGAAGACCGGCAAGATCTGCGGTCACGTTCTCCCGGAAGGTCTCCAGCTCTGCCAGAAGCTCGAAAAGCCGCTCTACACGCCGAGCACCAAGCCCGACGTTGGCCACGACGAAAACATCAGCTTCGAACAGACTTTCGATATCGTTGGCGAAAAGGTCGCAACGACTCTCCGCGATATGTCCCTTGACATCTACACGAAGGCTCGCGACTACGCAGCCTCCAAGGGCATCATCCTCGCCGACACCAAGTTCGAATTCGGTGAAATCGATGGCGAAACCATCCTCATCGACGAAGTGCTCACTCCGGATTCCAGCCGCTACTGGCCGGCAGACAAGTACCAGGTTGGCAAGAACCAGGAAAGCTTCGACAAGCAGTACGTCCGTGACTGGCTCGAAACTCTCGACTGGGGCAAGACCTACCCGGGTCCGGAAATTCCGCCTGAAGTCGTGAAGAACACGCTCGCCAAGTACGAAGAAATCTTCGTGCGCCTCACCGGCAAGCAGCCTGAATTGTAAGAGACAAGTCTATTTGCAAAACGCGCAGACCTTCGGGCCTGCGTTTTTTTTAATTATTCTAGGTAGTATTCCCGAAGCGCATCGATGGTCGCGGTGGGCACATGCATCCGCTGCGTGATGAAATTCAATAGCGAACCGTATTCCGCATTGATGCGTTTGAGCGGAATTTCTAAATACTCGCGCTTGACACTTACCAAGAAATGTAGAATGTCGAGCTGTTCGTCCGTCATTCCCGATTCACGACCTTTAGCAGTCATCGCCTCTAGCGGCTTGCGGTACGAGTTTTCGGATTCCGCATAATCATCTAAAATAGCGTTATCATCAGCACCGAGAGCGGCAAGCATCAAGGCTGAGCAAAAACCACAGCGGTCCTTGCCCGAAGTGCAATGCCACAAAACAGGCGCACCCTTTTGCGCACGAACCGTTTCAAAGACTTTCGCATACTGCGAGCTCGCATAATCGCTATCCACAAAGTAATTATAGAGTTTGTCCTTTAACGTATTTGCAATCGGATGGCGGGCAATGCCAAAAAGGAATTCCATAAAGTCCACGCCCGTCGCAGGCACCACCTGGTCCTTGTTGAAAGCATCGCCATGCATGGAATCATCCAAAACAGGAATCAAAGCGGAATCCATCCCATCAAGGAGCTTGTCCGGCTTTTGCATGTATTCAAAGTCGGAACGCAAATCAATCACCAGATGAACGCCAAAATCATCACGCAGACGGTGCAAATCATGTTCCGTCGCTTTGGATAAATTGCTACTGCGAAAGAGCAAATTGTGCTTGACATGGGAACCGCCCGCAGGAATCCCGCCGAGCTGTCGCGCGTTATCAATCGATTCAAACTTTAAAACATTAGCCATAAGCTCCCCTTCTTACCGCTCTAAAATTATTTCTTTACGATTCTCAGAACGCCCTGTTTGTTGAATTCAGGGGCATCCTTGGAGAAGAGCGTCTTCGTTTCTTGACGGAGCGTGTAGCGTTCGCCCTCGCCCCAGTCAATGACACTTCCAGACTTTGCCGGAACGCCATCACCAAACAAGCTATCTGCCGCCATCAAGAGAGCCTCTTCCGGGTCTTCAATCGTATTCGAGATGCACAAGTCCGGCAACGTAAACACAGCCAAACCAAGCGTATAAAGCGAGTCACCCGAATCAAGGATGTTAATCCACGGGTCCATCGGATAATCGCAATCGCCGAACTGTTCTTCAAAAGCCTTCGCAGTCCAGGCCGTGCCAGACTGTTGCATATAAACGCCCGCGGCCTTTGCGTTGAGGACCTTCAAAATGGCGGAATTCACCATTTCAACATCGTCCATCGTCTTGACATTTCCAAGCAAGAACAAGAGAGACTTGTGATCGACAATCGCCTTTTCTTCTTCTGCGGAAAGTTCATCACGTTCCTTAAAAATTTCCAAGAGGTCGGCTGATGCGCCCTGACGCACAACATTGAACTGCACGCTGCAACCAGGAATCATCAACGTCTTAGTATCAGCATTTACCTGAACCGTTTCGGTAATGGCAAACGGTTCATTGACCGCAACGGGAATCGGGAAAGCTAAAACGAACTGGTTCATATCAACCTCTCTTTAAATTTTCGAACAACATCTTCAACCGCATCGTGAAGCAAATTTTGCTTTTCGACCTTCGGCATTTTCACGGACTTTTCGAAAGCGCTTGTGAGCGTTTCGGCAGAGAGTTCATCCGCCGGAATTTCAACGGCATAGCCCGCCTTCGACAAATCGTGAGCGAGGACAATCTGTTCAAACTGTCCTGGCGTCGGTACAAAGATACATTTTGCGCCAAGTTCCGCCATGTCCATCACCGTGCTGTAACCGCCTCGGCTCACCACAAAATCGGCTCGTTTCACAGCTTCTGCAAAATCGTTCGTCGCCAAATGCGTATGGAACTCGATATTTCCTTCAGTCCACGTTTTTTGCTCCGCCGAAGGCTTCCCGAGAATCATCATGTGGCGCCCAGGAATCTGCGCCAATGCATCACGCAGCTGCTGTTCGAACTGCGTACGTGCAGGCTCCACCCCCGATACAACCGCCACGACCTTGTAGTTTGCGCGCATTTCAAAAGAGTGGTTTCCAGAAGTACGCTTTTCAGGAGCAGCGTCCCATTCTACATTCGCCGAGTGCGCCATAAACTCCGACATGCTCATCAAGTCCACCTCTCGTTCGAGGTCGACCGGCGCCGGCGCATTCCCAAGCGCGTTTCCATCATTCCCCATCTCCGAGAATCTCGAAAGCGTCCCGACGAAACGCATCGGCTTATCGCCTGGCGTCGCGCCCGAATGCGAAAGCGAGCCCGCATAGCCTGGATAAATTTCCAAATCCGGCACCCAGACTTCATCGAACTTGCGCATGATGTTCGCATGCCACATCACGCCAATGCGTTCAAACGCAGCAAAAGCCCGCGGGAACGCAATCCTGCGTTGGTGCGTCATGTAAATGCTAAGCGCCTTCTTGGAATAAAATGCGAATCGGTTGTCCGAAAACAGCACATCGTAGCCGTGGCGTTTTACCATCTCTTCGGCAAAGTGGTGTTCGTAACGCATCACGGCATTCAGGTGCATGCTGTTCTTGAGCAGCCAAAGCGCCATGTTGTAGCCGTGCTTCGGGTAGACAATGTTGTAGCTCGGCGCCAAGCGCTGTCGCAAATCCGGGAATACTTCACGGAAAAAATTGGCGTTCGCCTTGACTACCGCCAGTTCCACCTCGGCACCCGCCCGCAAGAATTCGCGGACAACAGGCACGCAACGAGTCGCATGCCCAAGTCCCCAATCAAGCGGCGCTACAAGGACTTTCACTTTTCAGCCTCAAGCCAGGCATGAGCCCAGTCGCCGTGGTCGCAGTCCTTGTCGTTGCCCATCAACACGCGCAAATTAATCGACTTTGCGCCCTTGATATTGAGTCTCAGGCGTTCCTTGTCTGTCGTATAAAGTTTCTTGGAATGGTAAATTTCACGACCATCCGCTTCAACGGCAAAGTAGGCTCCATCGCCACAGGCACTTTCGTCATCAAGGCCAATGACCACGTTCAGCCAATCGTAACCGCGAGAAAGCGGGAATTCAATCGCCGAATTGGCATGACTACCGATACCATAGCGGAACGGTTCACCGTCAATCGTAATCTTGTGATGATCCACAGTCTCGTTCATCTGCGGTTCGCCCCATTCCTGGAAGAACTTGCCCATCTTGAGCTTCGAGAGGAGCGCCACATTTTCACCCTCGACAAAGAAGTCGCGGTACGTCACAAGCGTATCTTCGTCCGGCATGTAGCAGCTCAGCACAACGCGGTTCAAGCCCGCACGAATCTTGGCAGAATCGAGTTGCAGCGTGTCAGCGCTTTGCGACACGAGCATTTCGCCCTGGTCCTTGTCGTTCACCTTGTAATCGCAGGCAATCGATTCCGGGAAGCGCTTGTTCACGACAATCATGCCGTTCGTTTCTTCGCTCACCATGAAGTTCTGCGCATAATGCGACACACCCTTCTTCGAGATAATCTTGTAAATAGCAAGGCCATAACCGAAAAGACGGGCTTCCATCAGCACGCGTTCGTTCTTGTAATCGCTCAGGATATCATCAATCTGGTCGGTCGTCTTGAAGCCCACCACACGGCTATTGCGATTCACCTTGCCGTAGCCATCCTGGCCGCGCACAAGATAAATATTGCCTCCAGACTTTTGCATCCATTCAGCAAACTTTTCGGTGCTCCAGCTCTTAAAGGAACTTTCGCTAAACGAAGTATGGCCCGATGCCAGCATCTGCCACGGTCTTGCGTAAATGAACACGGAATTCTTCGGATACTTCGCCAGTTCCGTATTCAAGAAGTCTTCTTCGGCCAAGAGCTTGTTCTTGTAATAGAGCATGTTCGCCTTGTAGCTCGGGGCATGGTAAAGCATGAGCCCGATAGACAAAAGGCAAGCAAACCCCGCCACAATCTTTGCAGCAGCATCGCTCTTCATCTTCGTCGTAAACACGAGTGCATCGTAAAGGCCGAGCGCCATCAAGAGCGCAAACAGCGGGAGCGCCACAAGCACATAGCGCTGGTTGATATCAATCGTAAACGTTCCAGACACGTTCAGGAGAATCACAAAAATCTGCACGCAGAACGTGATGCCCAAGATAAATCCGCGCACGTAACGGCGAGAGTAAATCATGCGGAACAGGAGCCAAACCGTTGCCAAAAGCAAAATCACGGTAAACGTCGTGTAGAACGGATTTTCCATGATACCGCCAAAAGCAGAATCCGGCTTGAGATTCATCATGACTTCGATGTTCGTCTTGAGGTTGAACCACAAGTTTTCAAAAGAGTGCGCCGCATGCGTACCACCCTGGAAGTCGTACCCACGATAAGCAGCCATCGTGTTGATCGAAGGCCAGCTCACTGCAATCACCGACGCCACAAAGGCTGGCAAACGGTACGGCTTTTCAAGGAAGTAACGGTAATAGTAAAGCGCAAACGGGATAAACGCAAATACAGTTTCCTGGCGGGTCTGCGCAAAGAATCCAAGCAGCGGAACCGTCAAGAGGAAATGCTTCCACGTGACCTTGTTCGTCGGCACAAACGCGTACCACGCCATAAGCACTGCAAGCAAGAGGATGTAGAGGACTTCGGTCGATGCGGAGCGCGACTGCAACAGGTAAATCGGCATGCCGCCCAAGAACGCCGTCGCCGCAAGCGCAAGCTTATCGCTCTTGAACCACTTGCTAAGCGCAAGGAAGAACGCAATCAAGCTCAAGATGTAGAACGGATAGTTCACCATCAGCGCAGAATCGCGATTCGGTTCCATGAAGTTGAACACAAGCGAATAGACAAAGCCTAGCGCCTTGCCCTTGAAGTTGTTCACTTCGGTCTTGCAATCGAGAACGCCATCTGTCCAGACGCCTTCGTTACAGACACCGCCCGTGTGCTGGAAATACATCTGGAGGCCCATCGATTCCCAGCTCGTCTCGTCACTCAAGACACGGTGCGTATTGCCGATGTTCCCGAAAATGAACACCGAGAACACGATGAGCAAAAGGGCTAGCCCACAAAAGCTCTTGCCACTCGGCAAGAACCCGCGCACATGTTTAGCCACAAACGGAGCATTGACAACAACACCCGCCACGAGCAACAGGAACGTGGCAAGAATCGAGTAATACCCCCACTGGATATCCCAATGGCGCGCATACGGCACGGATAAATTGTTAAAGATAAGGAAAGCAGCCACGAGCACGAACATCGTAACCGCCAACATGATATTCTGAGGTTTATCCCAATGAAGGGAATTCTTCCATTCCATAAAGGACTGACGCAAAGACTTAGACTTTACACCGTCCCTTCCTAACGTTTCTTTTTTCATAGTGCGTTAAATATAACTTTTATACGCAAAGACCGAACACGACAAGGAGAATTTTAGACCAAAACACCCTACGAGAAGCCTATATGCAACAGATGCAACAAAATCTTTTCGGCACATGGGATTTATCGCCTTTTTGGAGCATTTTCGGACTTATTTTGTATATATTTATAGGAGTGTGAGCCCCATAGGGCGTGAGGAGTTAAAAATGTTTTACAAACATTGGAAAAAGATTTCACTTGCACTTACCGGATTTTTCTGGGCCAGTTGCGATAGCGGCACAACCACGGAACCTCCTCTTTATGGAGCCCCTCCACAATATTCCAGAAGTTCAGAAATACAAAACTCAAGCTCCAGCAGCGAAGATAAAATATCAAGCAGTTCCGAACCATTGCCTATGCCCGCCTACGGCGTGCCGCAAATGGATTGCGAAGTCACCTCCGAAAGCGATTTAACGGTCACTTGCGAAAACGGATATACCTGCACAGCCAAAACAGATACAGTCCATGTTTCCGCCCCTGCATGTGAAACATTTAACGGCACAACAATATGCCCCGCTTACGGTGTAGACGCAGATGTCTTTATAAAAAAATACGAATGCAACGACGGCTTCACCTACGACGATACAGAATTCAAAAAAATCTACAAGACGCTTTCCTGCACATTTAAAGGCAGCGAAATTGAAAACACAGTTCCTCCAAAAGCATATCACGACTATGAATGCAATGATGGGGCTTTCTGTTATTCCGAACAAGGAACTGAAAAAACAACCTTCAATTGCATCGACACACAAGGCAACGAAATAACTTACACCGAAGACGAATTTAAAGCAATGTACAATGTAAAGGAACCAGAATGAACATTCGTAAGCATTGGAAAAATCTTTTACTCACGACCACCGCCTTTTTCTGGGCGGGGTGTAATGGCGATAGCGTCACGGAATCAGGTTGCCCATGCTACAACGGTTCTGGGATAAGTTCCGAAGCATCAAGTTCCAGCGAAAGCGTTGAGAGCTCTAGTTCTAGCGAAGCCGTTGCATCATCAAGTTCCGAGTCGGCAAGCTCCAGTAGCGCAAACGGATCCAGTTCCAGCGAAGTGACATGCGCGCCAGGTGATTCGCTCGTATCGTATTACCCGCCGAGCTATTCAGCCGATATTGCCAAGATGAACGCTGAAGAAAAAGCAAAGCACGCAAGCGTTAGCAAAATCGACAGCATTTCAAATACATTGCAAACGGTTCCGCAATGTCTCGCCGATTTGCGCCAGGAACTCAACATGTTTGTTGCGCTATACGGCGCCCCGATGAAGTTCAACAAAAACGAAGTTTGCAGCGATGGCACCACCCGCCCCACACAGGAATACCTTGATTACCTGAAAATGAAAGAGGAATGGGAAAGGAACAAACCCGCACTTGACGCAGAATGCCAAAAGATTTACGAAGACAAGTTGAAAGAAATCGAGCAGACCATCAAAGAATGCATTGCAACATCAAACCCCAACACGGATTTGACCGTTTGCGATTTTGACGCCATGTGCCCCGAATACGGTGTAGATTCAAAATGCACTTACAAATACACCTGCAATGACGGAGTCACCTGCCGCAGAACCGAAGGCGAAACCAATATGGTTTGCACCGACAAGCAAGGCGAAAAAACAACCTACACAAAAAAAGATTTCGACAAGAAATATTACACCAAAGAAAATTATTAGTTTTACCACCTAATCATGTTATACAAACACTGGAAAAAATTTTTTCTTTCGGTACTCGCACTTTTCTGGAGCGGGTGTGAAAACGAGGACGACGCAGTCGCTAGTTATGGATGTTTCCCGACCCAATGCTACAACACTACGGCCACAAACGATTTAGGAGAAGTCTTTGATATCATCGAATGCGATGATGGATACAAATACCTAAGACAATCGGGGATTTATTACGAACATCCAGAATTGCAAGAAAAATTACCTGAGGGCGTTGAAGCAATAACTCCTCCAGCAGGTTCTTGTGGAGCAAGTAACTGCACAAACAAAGGTCCTGATTACTGCTACAAGGAATCTAAAAAAACATTAGAAGGTACGACGCAAGAATACGAAGTTTGCGTCCCCTCCATCGACTGCCCTGAGAAACACTAACCTTTTCTACCACCTATTATTATGCAACTTTCGCTTAAAAAGAAACTCGCTCTCGAAGCTTATCGTCTTTACCGCCACAACGAAATCAAGGCACACCCGCTCACATACTTTTTCTGGGAATGCACACTCCGCTGCAACTTGCACTGTTTGCACTGCGGTAGCGACTGCGTCAAGGACGCCATCCCCGATATGCCCCGCGAAGACTTTATGGCCGTGCTCGACAAGCTCACCCCGCACATTGACCCGAAGCACTTTATCGTGGTGATTACCGGCGGCGAACCGCTCATGCGCCCGGACCTCGAAGAATGTGGCCAAGAAATCAAGAAGCGCGGCTACCCCTGGGGCATGGTCACGAACGGTCTTGCAATGACTCCCGAGCGCTACACGCGCCTTTTGAACGCAGGGCTCCGCTCGCTCACCATCAGCCTCGATGGTCTCGAAGCAAGCCACAACCATTTCCGTGGCGACCCGCATAGTTTTGAACGAGCCCTCCGCGCCATCGACATGGCGGCCCACACGCAAGGACTCACCTTCGACGTGATGACCTGTGTGAACCGCGAAAACCTCAAGGAACTCCCGAAAATCTTGGACATGCTTTTGAAAATCGGTGTGAAGCGCTGGCGCGTTGCGACCGTATTCCCCAAAGGCCGCGCCAAGGACAATCCGCTGTTCCAACTTACGAACCAGGAATTCCGCCAAGTGTTCGACTTTATCCGCGAAGTAAAATCGATGAACGTCATCAACGTGAATTACGGCTGCGAAGGATTCCTCGGCAGCTACGAGAAAGACGCACGCAATTACCCGTTCTTCTGCCGCGCAGGCGTAAACGTCTCTTCCGTGCTCTGCGACGGAAGTATCTCGGCTTGCCCGAGCTTGCGCGGCGACTACATCCAAGGAAACATCTACAAGGACGACATTTGGGACGTGTGGCAGAACCGCTACCAAGTGATGCGCGACCGCAGTTGGGCAAAAATCGGCGACTGCAAGACCTGCAAGTACTGGCGCTACTGCGAAGGCTCCAGCCTGCACCTCAGAGACGAGAAAACAAAAGAGCTCGCCTACTGCCATGTGCAGCGATTAGAGGCTGCTGGGGCATAATATTACAATGTCTCCCCGTCCCCATAACCAATAAAAACAAAAGACGCCCGATCCAAAGAACCGAGCGTCTTTCAATTTCAAACGTATTCCGAATTACTTGGCTTCGAAATAGTAAGTCTGGAGAGTCTTTCCGTCCTGGGAGAGCTGGATAATCTGCTTGCCCTTCGGGAGGTTGCCAGAAATCTTGTAGAGGTTTTCAGCAACGTATTCGACCTTGAGATCGGTTGCCTTGTCCTTGACCGGGAACACGCCCTTCGTTTCGCCTGCGCCAAAGCCCTTGCAGTCCTTGTGAGAAGCGATCGGAGCGACGACAGCCGGATAGGTCTTAGCAGTGATTGCGGTAGACACGGAAGAAGAGTTGTGGTAGAACACTTCGAGTTTGCCTTCGACGACTCGCGGATCCGGGAGGTTCGTCACAGCAGCTGCGACCTGAGCGACCGGAGCGGCCTTCCTAGCCTTCTTGCCCTTCTTGCCTTTCTTCTTGACACCAATCTTTTCAGCAAGGCTTGCCTTTGCATCACCAGCCTGCTGCTGCGGCATAGTCAAGCGGTAACCAGCAATGGATTCATCGCAGTTCGTGGAGTAGACAACCCACTTGTTATCGATCTTGAGCGGGCCTTCCGGAGTACCCTGGTACAGACCCGGATCAACCTGGGCGCTGTAAATGTAAAGAATGAGAGAAGCGTTCGGATTCTGTTCCGTCGTTTCAATCTTCATACGGGTCTTCACGTACTTGGAACGACCTGCATAAACTCTATAAGCGCCAACCGGAACCTTGACGAACTTGAACTTGCCCTTGCGGAGTTCCTGGTTGAATTCGTACTTCTTGGAAAGAGTGGTGTAAATCGTGGAGTCCATACCGACGGTCGGCATTTCCAACGGCTTGTTGGTGAAAGCATCACGAACTTCACCTTCGATGGTACCAGTCTTACCGTTATCGCAACCAGTCATAGCAAGAGCGATGATGGCAGCGGCACAAATGCTAAGTTTTTTCATTTTGCGTCCTCAGGGTTAAATAAGAGAAAAGCCTCCCTAGTTAGGGAGGCCCCAAAATTTAAGAAGATTAAGCTTCTTCTTCAGCCTTGACCGGAGCAGCCTTGCGAGTCTTACGCTTTGCAGAGGTGATGTTAGCACCGCCGCCATAGCGCTTGTTGAAGCTGTCGATACGGCCAGCCGTATCCACGCGATGCTGCTTGCCCGTCCAGAACGGATGGGTATCAGCAGTGATTTCCAAGGAAATCACGTTATATTCAACACCATCGATAGTCTTCTTTTCGGCGGAAGACTTCGTGGAGCGGGTGATGTATTCTTTACCCGTATTCGCATCGACGAACACGACCGGTTGATAATTAGGGTGGATACCTTCTTTATTATAAAACTTCCTGTGAAGTAATTGTTGAGAGCCTAAAATTTAGTTGTTTTTTAGGATTTTGGCAAGTTGCAACCTCATTTTTAGTATTTTTTATAGCATGAAATCTTTATTGTTGCTCAGTTCTTTGCTTTTGATTGCCTGTGGAAACGACCACCCGACTGCCAAAATTGTCGAGGTGAACAAGCGCATGGTGCTCGAAGAATGGCCTGACAGCAACTACATCGCCTCGCTGGACTCCATTTTGAAGCTCGAACCGGTCAAAAAAGGCAAAGATACCGCCGACGTGAGCCTCAAGATGAACGCATTCAAGGCGCCGACATTCAAGCTCCCGCCGTCCGTCACCGGGAAGAGCACTAGCCGCAAATCCGGGCTGAGCAAACCGCCGAAACAGGTCAAGCAAGCTGCAGAAGCCTCCAAGCCGAGCAACAACGCAGAAAATTTCGTCGCCAAGTTCTCGAACGCGCTCTCCGCCTTGCAGTCCGACCCCTCGAACAAGGGTCTTTACAAGGTCGTTACCGCTAACGACGGCGAAGACCTGTTCAAGCTCCTCCGCAGAACGTATGGCGCAGGCACACAGAACCTCCCCCGCTTCTACGTGCTTTCGGCCCTCCAGTCCGTGAACCCGGGCGTCATGCTCGAGCACCTCAACGCCGGCGACAAAGTCCGCGTTCCGCGACTATAGTTTTGCTTTTTTCAAAAGCATTTTTCTAGAACAGCGTCTTCACACCGAAACCTAGCACACCGTCTAGGTAATCGCACATATTGGATGCAATTATTATTGCTGTTAGTGAGATGTTCTATAAAAAAGAACCGAATGATTAACAGAGTGAGAACATAGCGTCGGCCAAGGATGGGGAGGGTGCAGGGAGGGGCCCGTGCGGCCTTCGCAACTCCGAGCTGGGGCCCCGCCCGCATGACGTACTTTTTTTGCTTTTTTCAAAAGCTTTTTTCTAGAACAGCGTCTTCACACCAAAGCCAAGCACACCGTCCAAATAATCGCACCCATTGCGGAGCGCATAGTAAATGCTAAAGCTCCAGGACTTGCGGTACTGCGTAAACCCGATACCATAATCGTGTTCACTAGCCCACCCGTGGAACGGCTTCATCCGCCTATAAAGCCCCGGCTGGAAGAAAAGCTCAATCGACAAATCGTAGCCATCCTGCCATAAGAACGCGGCCTGCGAAAAACCGTACGCCCGCGTCCGCATAAAACCATACATCATCCCCTTGAACGAGTTGATGCCTCCCAGACTAAACAAGTCCTCACGCGCAAACGCACCACCCGACGGGAGCATAGCGCCAGCCGCCGCTGAATACCGCACAATAAAGTTCTTCCACAGCGGCAAATAATACACAAGCGACGACTGCAGACGCAAATAGCTATCGAGTGAATCCGGGCGATCCATCATCCACGCAAGCGACAAATCCACCGACATTCCGCTTCGAGGCAAAACGCTCCGGTCAAACGAAATGTATGAAAGTTCCAGCGTTGAACTTTTCTCGTCATTGCCAATGCCCACAAACGCAGCAACATCAAAGCTAAAGCCAATGTTCCGCGACACGCCCAGTTCCAGCCGCGAATTGCGTGACAGCGAATCGTCCTCAAAGAATCCTCGCACAACGACATCCCATGACGTTCCAAAGATAAACCGTTCGCGATACAAGCCTTCCAACCGGCGGGAATCACTCTGCGAATAGCCTTCCATCTGCAAATCGCGCCCAGTCCCCAAGATGTTGTACAAGTCAAGATTGATCTTACCTTCCCAGACATTATCATCGCTCGAATACGTGAGGAAACCTTCCGCCGCAGAAATCGGGACCGCCCGCATGGAATACGCCGGTATAATGCGGTTGCGCACCGGATCGCGGAACAAGCGCACATCGGCGGTCTTCTCGTAATAGCCCAATCGCGCCATCTTGCGTTCAGAACGTTCCAAATCCGAAAGCGAAACTTTTCCACCAAGTTCAAGCCCCGTCAAACGCGCAAAGACATCGACATCGGTCGCCCCGGAATCAAGATTTTCCGGTCTTGCCCACACCCATGCGCTACCACGTACAAACTCGCAACGCATGACGCCAGCACTGTCCACAGCCACCTGCAATTTTGCCCCAAGGAATCCCTTATCCTCGTAATACCGCAACAATTTCTGTTTTGCGCCACGCCAGGAATCACAAGGCGCCCCGACAACATCATTCATCGAGAGTTCTTCAAATTCGCTATGGTCACCCACCCATTCCACACGCACAATACGGCATTCTGAGGCACAGCACAAAACCGCACCCAACAAGAGTACCGCCACAACGCAGAACAAAGTATTTTGCCACCACAACTTCATACTAGAAAAACGCCTTCGCCTCGCTCGTCAGTTTTTGGAACACGTTTTCCTCGGCATCGCCGAAGCGTAAAATATACCGGAGCGAAAACGACAAGAAATGGTTCACCTCCACCGACACCATCGTCTCAAGCCTGTACGTCACCCCATTACCAAAACCGGACATCATCTGGTATGGGATAGCACCTTCATGCGTATCCATCTGGATTGAAGCAAACGAAACATGCGCATCGACAACGCCCTCTTTCTCATAACCGACACGGAGTTCCTCTTCCCAGAGATGTGCCCCAAAAGATTCTTCCATATCATCTTCGCCAGAGCCTTCCCTGTAGCGCACACGCGGCGAGAGGCTAAAGCCTGCCGGCAATTTCCAAGTGTATCGGCCCGTAATTTCCCAGATATTCCAGTCCAGTTTTTGTAGCGCCGTCAAATGAACTTTTTCAAAAGTGTTATCGACACCCACGTAATGACTCTCATTTATATTAAAACTGGCTCTAAGACTATGGTCAAACATGTCCTGGAAATAACCGATCGAAGACATCTTCTTTTCATAGCTCGCACTCGGATTGTACGATGCCGAGATTCCCGACGGATGGTCCCACGCAAGGCTAGCATCCCACGAAACCGTTCCCGCCGTCATGCGACGCAACGCCGCCGAATAAACCGGAGGGAAATAAATCTTCTCGCCCGTCGTATCCTCGGCTTCGGAATGGTACGATGCACTCAACGTGATATCGCGCAGCAACCCCTGATTAACGCCAAGCGAAACGCCCGGATTCCATTCCAGTGAAGCTTCAAAAGATGCATTCGACGAAAGTACAGCCCCTACAGAATCGTTACGGCCCATGCCTTCATAGACAAAATCACCATTATCCACGCCCTCGATAAACGTTCCCGTAAGGCTATCGTAACGCACATCGCCCGTTCCCTTCGCCACCGCCTTGTAAATCGCCGTATAAGTCTGCTCCGATGTCATCCCGAAACGGTAAGCAATCGAGCCCTGCACACCCATATCGTCATCACCAAAATTTGTCGTCAAGTCCCCCACCCAGGAATCCGAAGCGCCCAGCGAATCCGTCACCGCATGGGAATATTGCAACAAGTGCGACAGACTGAAGTTATGGAAATTAGCCTCTGCCGACTGCGTCCACGTCACAAGATTCACGGAATCGCGCCAACCCTCGCGACGAGAAAGCCCATCCGCGCGATCCGTCAAATCGTGTTTGCGCACGGTGAGCGTCCCGACCGATTCCTTCACGTTCCACAAGTCATCGTTCAAAGTCGCCCCAACGGCAGTCTTTGCATAACCACGCTCCGACTTATACCCCAACGAATCGCGCACAGAATAGCGCACATCGCCACTGCCAAACGGCCTAAAGAATCCACGCAAGAATTCCGAGGAGAACGTTCCCTGATAACGCTTCTGTTCCACCTCTTGCGCACTTGAAACATACGAAGCCGTAAATTCGCTTTTCGCGTCCAGACCGCGATGCACAAGCGACAACTGCGATCGCGAAGAATTCCAGCGTTCATCATCGCCACGACGGTATCCCCACTTCGCTGTACCAAACCAGTCCTTGCCCAAGCGGATACGGAGCGCAAGTTCATCATAGCGCAAATCGCCACTCAGTTTTGCACTGTCCAAATCCCACTCGTTACGGAGCGCATACGCATCCCAATCCCTATCGCGCCCGCCAAATTCAGATATCGCAAAACCTTCCTGAACGTAATTGCCATAGACCGAAAGCGCAACCGGGAACGTATTCATGTTCTGCGTTGAGTCCGTCGTCACATACCACCTAAACGCACGACCACTCGGCCCACCAACATTTTTTGAGACCGTATTGGAATCCATGCGATTTAAGCCCAGTTCCACATCGGCGTAAAAACGGTGTTCCGCCTGCAAGCGAAGACGAGCCCCCAAGCGTTCCGACATTTTTGGGCGGTGCAAATCCTGATTCAGCGAATCCTTCAATTCCCCGCCACGGTCATTTTTCAAACGTTCATAATCCGCACTGTCTAGCGTACTTTTACGCATGCGGTCCACATCATTTTCCAAGTGGAATCCGGACACGTCAAAGAAAACATTTTCAAAACGCAGACTTCCACGAGCCGCGTACATCGTGTAAATATCGTCATTCAAGTACGCATCGTATTCCACAAAAACTTCATCATCTGAGCCAGGGATAATCCCGTTCTTAAAGTCCAAAAGGCCACCGGCATAATTCACCTCGTAATCACGATTACGCACAAGTTCTACGCCATTCAACCAAACTCGTTCGGAATTCGGTACAACAGAAACAAACGATCCCGATTCATCCAGATGGTATCCATCGCGCTGTCCCTGCACACCGCTAAACGAGCGCGAATAACGAGTCACCTCGTCCGTACCCCATGCCCCGCTCACCTCGGAACCGCGATAACGCAACGTCGCCATAGCCCCTAGCGTTGAACGGCTGAACGACGTAAACGCCATGGAATTATCGGTCCACGTAAAATCTCCCAAGTGAAGCATCGCATACGGAGACTCCACACGGAAATAAATCTGGTCCACATCCTGGAGAGTTGCGGTTGTCTGGTCTCCCGCCTTGCGGTCCACATCAGACAAAAGAGCATCAATATAAACGCTATCGGCAAGGCGCCCCTGAATTGAGAGCCGCAGTTCCTGATCAACCTGCGTACCGCCATCGCCCACAGTCACCTGCATCGTCTTGTAACCGTGCGTTTCAATTTCTGCACGCGAAGAATCTTCAGCCTGCGCGCTATTCAAAGCTGCGCCCGGCGCATTTTCCAAAGCATTTTTTGCAAGAATTGAAGGATCCCAAACCGGGAGCGAATCCACATCCAAAGCAAAGGCTAAGCTGGCAAACAGCAGGCCCAGACAAGGAATAGACCGCATACAAAACTACCGGGAAGGCGTCACCACGCGAAACTGCCTACTGGCAAGCAACTTGCGACCCGCCACCAAATCGACACTCCATTCGCCAAGTTCGACCAGGTCCGAAGCGAGCATCGAGCTACACACATCGCCTGTGAGGTTGCAAGTTTCAACAAATATCGTATCAATTCCCAAGAACCAGATATGGACAAGGGTGTCTTCCTGGTAACGTGCAGAATTTGTAATAGACGAAAAAACGTAAAGTCTCGTGTTCTCTTCGAACACGCTATCGGAACCAAATGGTTCCCCATTCACAATGTGGCGGCAGACAACGCTATTTGCCGGAGAAAGTTCAATGTCGGAATTATCCGTAAAGTTGACTTCGTCATCGATGAAGAACATGACAAATCGGTGTACAAAGAAACCAAGAAAGACGACTATCGCCAAGACAGTCGTCTTACGCAAATTTCTCAGTGGCGGAAACTTGCCTGCCACAAGCACCTCCTAGCGAACGAGACTGCTCGTATTCTGCGTGAACGCAGGAACGGCGTCCTCTAGCTTTTCAACCAGCAAACGGTTAAAGTCGTCAATGCGGTTCGGGAGCCTGCCCCCGTTAAACACCTGCACAAGCAGGAGCGACCTGTCCACAGGAGAAATATAAACGGAACGGTTCTCGCCCGTAAAAGAAACGGACTGGAACTTTTCGCCACCGAGCATCACGCCAATCTGGCGCGAGGAATCAAATGCAGCGATACTCAATACCGCAAGAGGAGTAGCATCGAGATCAGAGCCGAGGGAACCGACTTCCGCAATGATATTTCCATCGCGATGGCAAAGAACAACATATTCGCACTTGACACTTGCCTGATAAGCAGACATCAAGCGACGCACTTTGTTAGCATCATCAGAATAAATTGTATAATCGCTCATATAACACCACAAACATTTATAAAACTATTTGTCTTTCGGCTTGTACGGACGCAAGACAATTTCATCGTCATCCGTCTGCGTCGGTTTTTCTACAGCCCGGCCAAAGGTCGGCATTCTAGGAACGGCAGTCGCCACACGCGGGCGAGCAAACGGCGAAGACATGGCACCCTTCTGGAACAAGCCAGAACCGGCACCGCCGGAGTTCGACATATTAGCCTGCGGTTTTGCGGCAAACGACGGCATGCGGAACGGGGAGGTCGGCTGCTGCGGAGCGGCAGATTCGTTCTGCGGTTTGCCCGCATCGGCATTTTGAGCCGGAGCATCACTTGCAGTCGGAGCTGCTGCGGCAGCATTTACAGCGGCCTTACGCAAGAACCCCTGTTTGACGTTAAACTTTTCAATCACCAACATAGCGATCGTCTTAAGCGTTGTCACGACGCCCTTACCGTTATGGGCTGTCGCCGGGAAGAACTGGATTTTCTTGTCTGGATTGAGCATTTCATTCATCTCATCCAGAGTAAAGACGTTGTCCATATCGCGCTTGTTGTACTGCAACACGAATGGGATATCGTCCAAGTTCATGCCATAGTCCTGCAAGTTTTGGCGCAGGTTCTGGAGGCTTTCCAAGTTTTCGGCCTGACGGGAACGTTGGGAGTCCGCTACAAAGACAATCCCATCGACACCGCGAAGAACGAGCTTACGCGTACTGTTGTAGTAAACCTGACCAGGAACGGTATAAAGCTGGAAGCGGGTCTTAAAACCCTTGATGTCGCCCAAGTTCAAAGGCAAAAAGTCAAAGAACAAGGTTCTATCACCTTCTGTAGCAAGCGAGACCATGTCCGTTCGCTTGTCTTGGGGCATTTTCTGATGGATAACCTGAAGATTTGTGGTTTTACCACTTAAACCAGGACCATAATAAACGACCTTACAACTAATTTCTCTTGTAGCAAAATTAATAGACGACATTATAATTCCTTGAAACCCAGTACTTAATCTAGTAAAAAAGTTCATTAAACCAAAAAGAATTTTTTGATTTTTGCCCTTTTTTAATCAAAATCACAATTTTTTCGTCTACAAGCAGAGGAAATATCCCCCAAGAAACCACCTGCCGTATTTCTTTCAAAAGTTCAGGATAACAAAACAGACCGATACACAATAGTATATCGGTTCATTTTGCTTAAAATCTTTTAGGATTCTAATTAAGCGAGGCCGTTGATGACCTTAGCAACCTTGGCCTTGTAGTTGGCAGCACGGTTGGCGCAGAAACCAGCGCGGTGAGAAACGGCAGCCTTATCGAGCATGCTGAAGAGCTTCGGCATTTCTTCGAGGGCAGCAGCTTTCGTAGCAGCAGTGCGGATAACCTTGAGGCTGGCACGGATAGCGCTACGAGTGGAACGGTTCATTGCGTTGGCCTTTTCGGCCTGGAGCAAACGCTTTTTGCAAGACTTGTGTTGAGGCACCTTAAATTCTCCGGGTGAAAACCTACTTAAAAAATGTTAGCACAAAGATAGTAAAAGTTTAAAAGTTGTCAAGGGGGATTTTAGACGAGAGGTGAGAGACGAAAGACGAGAGATTAAAGCATTTCGTCATCTTGGAGGGAGCGCATGCGACCGATAGGATCCAGTGAAGTTTTAGTTGGCAGAACTTAGCCCGCTTCGCTCTTAGAACTTAGTTTTTTTCTTTTAGAGAGAAGAGATAGTTCTAAGTTCTAAGTTCTAAGTTCTAAGTTCTAAGTTCTAAGTTCTAAGTTCTAAGTTCTATATTTACCCGCATGATTCCGTTTATCAATGTACGTGCACAGCGCGAAGCCTATTTATCCGAATTTAAGCAAGCCGAACAAGAAGTCCTCGACAGCGGCTGTTTTATCGGAGGGCCGCAAGTCCAAGCGCTAGAAACGGAACTTGCAGAATTCACAGGCGCAAAGCACGCCATCACCTGCGGTAGTGGAACGGACGCTTTAACAATCGCCCTCCTCGCCCTTGGGCTTGAACCGGAAGACGAAGTCATCGTCCCAGACTTTACCTTTATCGCCCCCGCCGAATGTGTGATGCGCCTCGGAGGCATCCCGAAATTTGCAGATATCGACGCAGAAACGCTCCAGATCAGCGTAGAAAGCATTGAATCGTTGATTGGCGAAAAAACGCGCGGGATTATCGCGGTCAACTTGTTCGGGCAGTGCGCCCCGTATGCGGAAATCCGGAAATGCGCCCGCGCAAACAACCTTTGGCTGATCGAAGATTCCGCTCAGGCGTTCGGGGCCATGCAAAACGGAGTCCCCGCTTGCACGTTCGGCGACATTTCCATCACGAGCTTTTACCCAGCCAAGCCGCTTGGCTGCTACGGCGACGGCGGAGCGCTCTTCACCGCAAACGATGAACTCGCGAAAAAAATCCGTCTCATCGCAAACCACGGCAGCCAACAGCGATACATTCACGAAATCTGTGGCATGAACAGCAGACTAGACGCCCTCCAGGCAGCAGTCCTTCGTGTGAAGCTTCGCCATTTCAAGGACGAGCTCAAGAAGCGCAGCGAGAACGCAAGCAAATACAACGAATTTTTCAATGCTGTTCCGGGAATCGCGCCGCAAAAAATCGCAGTCGGCAACACGAGCACATATGCGCAATACACTGTATTAGCGGATGACCGCCCTGCATTCCTAAAGCAACTAGAAAACGCCGGAGTTCCGTACTGCATCCACTACCCACAGCCTTTGCACACGCAACCATGCTTTAAGGGACTCAATCAAGGGATCGGAAACGGCAATGCCATTGAGGCCTGCCAAAAAGTCGTAAGCCTCCCCATGTGCGCCTTTACAGATGTGGATGAGATTATCGCGAGACTTAAGAAAGTAATGTAGGTATGAGCACGGGCCTACGGCCCTTTCAGGTATGAGGTATGGGCGATTGCTCATAGCGAAGCGACCCCAAAGGGGCTTTGCCCCGACCCCATAGCCCACAGCCCTACAACACAAACTTCTCGATAACTTCGGTGATTCCGGAGTGGTTATTGTCGTGCTCGGTCACGTAATTGGCGACAGCCTTTGCCGCCGGTGACGCATTCGCCATAGCCACCCCAACACCAGCCGCTTCGATCATCGGGCAATCATTTTCTTCATCGCCCACGGCAATCGTATTTTCAATCGGCTCGTGATAGAAGTCTGCCATATAGCGCACAGCAGCACCTTTGTTCGAAAGCATGTGCGAGAACTCAAGCATTTCAGGCTTGCTAAACACATCAAACAGCTTGCCCGCCGTGATAGTCCGCATCTCGGCACGGAAATCCACGAGGCTCGAATGTTCAAACGGCGTAATCACGTTCACCTTGATAGGCGGCTTGACCACCACATTGATAGGACCGTCATTGCAATTAACCCCACCATAATAATTGCGGATGTCATCTACAACAACATAATCCATTTTCATCAAGCGGCAATACGTCTTGAGCTGTTCCGTCTCATATTCCGAGACCACCAAATCGCCCGCATACGTATGCGCATGCATTCCGCGCTTGTGAGCCTCGTCCATGATGAACTTTACCTGATCCACAGCGATGCGGCGTGTCAAAATCGGCTGTTCGGTTCCGCAGTCGTAGATGAGACCGCCATTAAAGCTCACCAGAAAATATCCCGGCTTTAAGAAGCCGTACTTTTCGGCAATGTGCTTTACACTTGTGAGCGGTCGCCCCGTCGTCATCACGAACTTGTGACCAGCCCCGATCATCGCCTGGATTGAAGCCATGTCCGCCTGGCTAATATTCTTCTCGTCATCGAGGAGCGTGCCGTCTAAATCAGTAAATAAAAGTTTCATCACGGCAAATATAGAAAGTCCGTCTAGCCAATCCGAAATATTTATTTACATTTTTCAAAAAAGAAGGAAAGCCTTATGCAAATTGACGACTTATTGAAAGAAGCTAAAAGCGTTGCCATTTTTGGACACGTACGCCCCGACGGTGACTGCGTGGGTTCTACGCTTGGTCTTTACAACTATATCTGCGACAACTATCCGACCATGAAAACTCGCATTTTCTTGGAACGGTTTCCCGAGAACTACAAGATTCTCTCCAATTCCAACGAAATTAATGAATTTTACAACGACGAGTTTGGTTCGTTTGATTTAGCATTCCTTTTGGATTCCTCCACATTCGATCGCGTCGGCGCGAACGGAGAATGCTGCATCAAGGCAGCTAAAAAGACTTGCAACATCGACCACCACGTCAGCAATCCGCTAAACCTCTGCGACGTCAATTACGTAGATGCAAAGGCAAGTTCCGCATGTGAAGTTCTCTACTTTTTATTGGACCCGAATAAAGTCAGCAAGGCCACCGCAGAATGTTTGTACCTCGGCATCGTACACGACACAGGCGCCTTCAAGTTCAGCAGCACCGGTCACAAGACGATGATGGTCATTGGTGATTTGCTCGAAAAGGGCATTGATTTCACCCGCATCATCAACGAGACGTACTACACGAGAACGTACACCCAGACACTCGTAACAGGCTATGTGATGATGAGCAGCAAACTAGCCCTCGACGGAAAAGTCGTCTACAGCTACATCACACCCGAGGACATGGACCGCTATTCCGTAACTCCGGTTGAACTCAGCAGCGTCATCGACACCTTGCGCGAAGTCACCGGCACTGAAGTCGCCATATTCCTCTATCCAGTCAACGGCGATTACAAAATCAGCCTGCGCAGCAATTACGTTGTCGATGTCAACAAAGTTGCAGGAGTTTTTGGCGGAGGCGGCCACGTCCGCGCCGCAGGCGCAAGTTCCAAGGACTCGCCCGAAGAGACAATTGCAAAGCTATTGAAAGTTATCCAGGAACAACTTTAGACAAAAAATAGCGCGACAGCCAAGAAGACGAAGACCGCACCGCTGAACCAGTTCAGATTGCGGTTCGCCTTCGGCGATGTCAAAAGGAACTTCTTGACAGTCCCTGCTAAAAGCGCAATGCACCCAAATACAATCATTGTCGCTAAAATAAATTCACCGCCGAAAATAGCCATCTGCAAGCTCGGGTGAATCGGACGCTCCAAGCGCACCGCCGGCGGAATCAGCGAAAGCACAAAAAGAATCACCTTCGGATTCGTGAGATTCATGATAATGCCACGCATGTAAAGGCTACGCGCACTTGTCATTCCCGGCTCCGACCGGGAATCTCCATTCATCTGAACAACGCCGGCTTTCACCCCGAAACTCTTGTACGCGAGATAGAGCAGATATGCCGCGCCGAGGCACTGGATGACAAAAAACGCCGTCGGGCTAGCCGCAATCAACGCCGAAACGCCCGCCACAAGCAGACAGGTATGAATAGCAATTCCTGTGCAAAGCCCAAGGATAATGCAAAAACCGAGACGCGCCCCATAGGTAGCGCTCTGGGCAAGCACAAAAAGGTTATCTGGTCCAGGAGCGATCCCAATGACAAGCGCGGCAATGAAAAATTCAAGCATTACAGTTTACTCAAGAAAGCGTCCACGTCGAGGTCCGCAAGGTCTTTTTGCAACGCGTCAAGTTCATCATCCGTAATCACAGTGTGATTTTGCTCACGTTCGTCGGCACGTGCATTCGAGACATCGACAAGCTTTTTGAGTGCATTGGCGACCTCGCCCACCGTGCCATCCTGACGCATCACGACATTCAAAACCTTCGAAAGTTTTTCACGCAATTTCGAGAACTCTTCGCGGTCTAGCTCAGATATTTCCCCATGATAGCACATCAAGGGGGTCTGGCACCTAGCACACGGAAACACCATCATATTAGAGAAGTCTCCGTCTATCTGGACCTTAAATTTCGTTCCGCAATGCGGGCATTCGATATCCATTTCACTCATATACCATAATGTAGAATTTTTTACAATTCCTAGCCAAATACAGCAACAATATTTTATCTTTACACAGTCCAACTCGTTTTGTGCTCTCACTATATTTTTCCCTATTACCTAAAACCTAAACTATGCTTTGCCACTGGCTATATCAAACAACAAACATTGACCTTTTTGACGGTCGTCTGTTCCGTGCGGGTGTTGCCGCCATGCTTTCCATCATCCTGGTGCTCTTCTTCATGCCGAAGTACATACGCTTCTTGCAGAGATTGGACGCCACGAGCGATTTCGACAAGGACGGAAAGACAAAATCGCCTCCGATTATGGGCGGCCTTCTCCTCGTGATTGTCGTTGAAATTGTTTCACTGCTCGTTTGCCAGATGAACGGCTACACCATCTCGACTCTCGTGATTTTGGCACTGTTCAGCGCCGTGGGCGCCACCGACGATATGGCCAAGGTCCGTGCAAAGCGCCTCGTGAACCAAGGCAAGCTCAAAGCCGCCGAATACATGGACAAGGCGGACGGCATTTCCAGCTCTCTTAGACTTTTCCTCTACTTCTTGTTTAGCTTTGTCGTTGCCGTTTTCTGCTACAAGTTCATTCCCGAACTCAAGGGCGATTTGACCATTCCGTTCTGCCCGATTGACGTATTCCAGATCCACCTCCCCAACTGGATTTTCGTTGCCTTCATGACGTTTGTCATCGCAGCTTCTGCTAACGGAACGAACTTCACGGACGGTCTCGACAGCCTCGTTTCTGTACCGATTCTTACCAGCATGGTGTTCGTTGGACTCGTCGCTTACGTGAGCGGAAACTTCATCTTTAGCCAGTACTTGAGCGTTCCGTACCTCCCCGGTTGCGACGAACTCTTCCCACTCGCCACCGCCATCGCAGGCGCTTTGCTCGCCTACTTGTGGTTTAACAGTCCTCCGGCAGAAATCTACATGGGTGATGCCGGCTCCGTCGGCTTCGGTGCAGCAATCGGCATCATGTTCATTCTCGTGCAGGCAGGGCTTTTCCTCCCCATCGTTTGCATTATCATCATCGCCGAAGCTTGCTCTGTTTTGATGCAAATTACATGGTTCAAGATTACCAAGAGAACGACCGGCACCGGCAAGCGCATTTTCCTTTGCGCCCCGCTCCACCACCACTACCAAAAGAAATGGGATGGCCGCTTCCCGAGCAAGCCGCTCATGAACTCCAAGATTGTGTGGCGCATGCACCTCGTGAGCATCTTCGCCCTCATCTTCAGCATGGTCGTATTCTTCGGTATTAGGTAGTATGCGGCTTCGCCGCAGTTACTAGTTATCAGTTAATAGTTACTAGTCAAGCCCCACCGCAAATACAGAACTTGTTATGCCCGCCACCGAGCGGGCATCTCCTTTTTATTATATTACATCGCATGAATATCATCGAAACTTTGAACGCCGCAGGTCAGCAAGAACTGGCCCAACATTTGGAATCTTTGACGGGTGATGCCCGCGCAAATTTGGAACGCGATATTTTGAGCCAGGACTGGCAAGAACTCAAGGCTCTCCACGCCGAAAAGTCCGCAGCCAACTTGAGCGATAACGTTTCCGCCGACCTCACTCCAATGCCGTGGAAACTCGCGACCGACGATCTCCGTTATGATTTTTGGAAAGAAACAGGTGAAATTCTCCTCGGTCAAGGCAAAGTTGCCGCATTCCTCGTAGCAGGCGGTCAAGGTTCTCGTCTCGGTTTCGATGGTCCGAAGGGCATGTTCGATATCGGTCTCCCAAGCCACAAAAGTTTGTTCCAATTGCAGGCCGAACGCTTGCGCAACTTGGGCGCCCGCGTTGGTCACGCCATCCCGTGGTGCATCATGACGAGTCCATTGAACCACGAAGCGACGGTCAACTTTTTCAGCGAAAACAACTTCTTTGGTTTAAACCGCGAAGATATCCGATTCTTCCAGCAGGGAACGATTTGCGCTCTCACCGCAGACGGCAAGGCTGTCCGCGACGGCGAAGACCATTTGGCTCTCGTACCCGATGGAAATGGCGGTTGCTTCCGCGCTCTCGCCCAGAGCGGCACGCTCGCCTGGCTTGTAGAACGCGGCGTGCAGTACGTGTTCCTCTACAGCGTCGATAACGCCCTTTGCCGCATTTGCGATCCGGCATTCATTGGCGCGCTCGCCGAAAAAGGCACAATCCTCAGCGCCTCGAAGGTCGTCCACAAGGCTGGTCCGAACGAAAAAGTCGGCATTTTCGCCTTCCAGAACAAGAAGCCAGGCGTTGTCGAATACAGCGACCTTCCGGAAAACTTCCGCGACATGACGAATGCTGACGGTTCCCTCACATTCGACGGCGGCAACATCGCGATTCACTTGTTTAAAATCAGCGGACTCCGCAAGTTGCAGACTAGCAAGCTCCCGTGGCACACCGCACGCAAAACTGTTTGTGGCATTGAAAAGTGCTTCAAGTTCGAACAGTTCCTCTTTGACGCATTCCCGCAGCTCGGTTCCATGCTCCCGTTCGGCGTCGTGCGCGAAGAAGAATTCAGCCCGGTCAAGAATGCCGAAGGCAACGATTCTCCAAAGACGGCTCGCATCATGATTGGCAAGCTCCACCGCGAATGGCTCCGCAAGGCACATGTGAAAATCGACGAAAAGAAGTTGTACGAGATTTCGCCGACCATTAGCTACGCAGGCGAAGGTCTCAAGCAGAGCGTCTTTGACCGCGAACTCGGCAGAAACATCCTGGAATTTGACGAGGATTAGCGCCTTCGGCGCAGTAGACCGTAGGAAATAGGCGGAAGGAAGTAGGATTTGTCATGCCCGCCGCCGAGCGGGCATTTCCTTTTTATAGCGAATGCACAGAATAAAAGTCATAACGTACAAGTTCCTAATCTACATTCTGCTGCGTTTGCCGGATGCGTTTTACGCAGTTCTTTTTGCTATCGTTTTCCCGGTTTACAAAGCTTTGCACAAGAAACGCGCCTACGGGCGCGTCGAAAAGCACTTGGCAACCGCAAAGAAATACGAGGCAAGAGAAAGCGACGGCACCAACAAGATGCAGCGCAATGTGAAAAGCCCGAGCCCAAACGCGATTGCAAAGATAAATGCGCGCGACACATTCAAAGGCATTTTCTGGAATGCGCTCGAATCCTACCGCGGACTCGCACATATCAAAAGCGTTGAAAAGCGAATCGTGTACGAAAACGAACACATCATTCGCGATGCCATCGCAGATTGTGCAAAAACTAACGCCCCCATCGCAGGCATCAGCATCCACCAAGGTGCCTTCGAGCTTTTGCACCGCGCACTCTGCCGCTACAGCGAACACGTACACCTCATTACAGATTCCGTCGGCGACATCGCATTCCGCGAAGTCCTCAAAGACCTCCGCAGCGACCCGCACCTGACCGAATATCATCCCGATGAAACAGGTTGCCTTATCCGCGAACTATTCCACACTAAAGGCATTCTCGCGATGGTCATCGACCAAGGCAAGCACACCAAAGGGAACACGGTCTCGCTATTCGGTCGCCCAAGTACGCTCTACTTGCGCCTCCCGCAAAAAATAAACGAGATGGGAGCAGGAATCGTCACATTCCGCACATGGAGCGAAAAGAAGCGCATCGTCATCCGCTTCGAAAAATATTACCCGCCAAAGTACGACGAAAGCTTCGGGAATGCAGAAAATGCCGCGTCATCAGAAAGCGCGCTCGTCACAAAAATCGCACGCGAAGTTGAAACGTGGATTGCCGAGCACCCCGAACAGTGGAGCTGGAATTACCACGGGAACTTCATTGGCTAGTAGCCATTTCAACAAATTTGAAGTTGCATTTTTTATATTTCGCAAAAAAGAAGGAAAAACAATGCCTTTAAATGCAGATGAAGAATTTCAATTAGAGTGGATCAAGAACCACCAAATGGAAGACAAGGACGAACTTGCCGAAATCCAGGCCGAGGCTGAAGCCGAAGCAAGACCGCAACGCGCCACCCGTGGCAAGAAAATGCGCCGCAATCCCGCCGCCTGGGAAATGCCGAACCCCGAAGATGAAATCGACCTTCACGGCCTCACCTCCGAAGAAGCAGCCGAAGCCGTCGAGCGCCGCATCGACGACCTCCTCATCGCAGGTCTCAGCGTTCTGCGCGTGATTCACGGCGGTGGCAACCCGGAATACGGCAACGTCAAGCGCATCATCGACCGCAAAGTGCGCTCCGAATGGAAAAATCGAGTCGTTTTCTACAAGGTTGAACCCGACAACGCCGGTTCCAGCATCATGAAAATCGGCAAGCCTCGCCCGCAAGTTACAAAAAAGAAGAAATAATGAAAAAAATTTCACTTTTTTTGCCCTTACCCCTTTAAAAGTGAAACGAAATTAACTATAATTGTGCGCGTCAACGACGAAGCGTCAAGACAAAAACAAAACGGAATATAGCTCAGCCTGGTAGAGCGCTTGCTTCGGGAGCAAGAGGTCGTGAGTTCGAATCTCGCTATTCCGACTAAAACAAAAAAAAGACTCCTTTACGGAGTCTTTTTTTGTTTTATACTGATATTCCGAGAGATGAGAACTCACGAAGTGAGTTCGAGTAGCAGCGAGGCGAGCGTCGCAGCGGCAAGCAAGCTTGCCGATATGACCGAGCCGAAGCAGCGGACGCCGTAGGCGTCCATCTCGCTATTCCGATAATCCACGAAGGGTAAAAATTGAAACGAAGTGAGCATTTTGTCTAATCTCGCTATAAATTCTTTCCGCACCCAAATCGTCTTTCCGGATTCGGGCAATGATCTTCATGACCATCGGGCCAAACCCAAACTTCATCTGCAAACGGACATGATTCGCACTTACCGCCAACAGCGCAAAGATCTACGCTATCACTAAAAAACAGACTTCCTTCATGCTTCACACTCAAAGCAGAATACACTCCCGACCGAAACTCATTGCGCAAAGATTCTAGCTGCGCATCATCTAGCGCATACATTTCACGGAGCTCTTGCGAAGAGACGCTCAACACAACCACTTTATTCCACTTGATTCTGTCAATTCCAATCGCAGAAGCCCATGACACAATCTCCGGCACTTCGTGCAAATTCTTTTTATGCAGCGTCACTTGCAGCGATACCGTCGCGCATCTCGCATTCTCACGCAGTCTATCGCGCACCCGAACCAACTTTTCAACGTTCGCTTTCCAACCGTCAAACTGTTCCGAAGCCAAATAGCTTACTTTGATATCGCGGCACGAACGCAATAGCACGCCCATCGCGTCTTCGCTCCCCCACTTTCCAGGGAACGTCCCATTCGTCGTGAGGTTCAACGGAATTCCAAGCGCCCTGCACAACTCCAGCAGTTCGTCAAAATGCGAATAGAGTAATGGCTCCCCCATTGTCGAAGGAATTACTTCTCGCAGCAAGCGTTTACCCGAAGCATCTCGTTCGGCGGCATACTTTTCAACCGCCGCACGAGCAATTTCAAAATTCATCTCGCCCATGCCGAACGCGCAGCGGCCCCTATTATTATCCGGCGGGCGTTCCCCGTTACAATTAGACTCGCCACAATTAAGCAAAGCCCGCTGGTTCAAAAAACACAGCGGACAATGCAAATTGCAAGCGTCAGGATTTGTAAGAAGCGTAATGCGACGCATTTTCAGCGCGCCTTACTCCCTATGTTCTCTAAGGTACTTAATCGCAGCAAGTCCCGCAATAGCGCCTTCGCCCACAGCTACAGCCACCTGGAGAGTGCCACCCGTGCAGTCGCCTGCAGCAAAGAGACCCGGAACTGTTGTCTGGAAATCCTTATCGAGCACGAGCTTTCCAGCATCGAACGCAGCGCCAGCTTTCAAAGCCAAATCAGTTGCATTCGCGCTACCCATAGCGACGAACATGCCGTCAAAATTGGCTTCAAGGCCATCGTCAAACTTCACGCCTTCAAATTGCCCAGCGCCCTTGAGCCCCGTAATCTTACGGGTTTCAATCTTCACGCTTTCAGGGAATTTCGCTGTGAGCTCAGCACCGTTCGTCAAGAGTGTTACGCTGTTGACTACAGACAAAAGTTCAGTCGCTTCATGCAACGCATACTCGCCCGAGCCAAGCACAGCCACATCCTTTTTACGATAAAAGAATGCATCGCAAACAGCGCAATAACTCACGCCGTGGCCTTCCATTTCGGCCATTCCTGGGAGCGGGGTCTTCTTGCGGGCAGAGCCTGTTGCCATCAAGCAAACCTTGCCGCGATACGTACCATTCAAGCCCGTCGCGACAAACCCAAAACCGTCAAACATGAGGTCCGTTACCTCATCGTCCACGATTTGCGCACCAAGAGCAATTGCCTGTTTCTTACCGACTTCGGCAAGTTCAGCTCCCGTGAGTGGTTTTTCAAGACCAAAATAATTTTCAATTTTGTGGGCCTTTGCAAGCGCGCCTACATCCTTACCCACAAGCTGAACCTCAAGTCCAGCACGAAGACCATAAAGGGCAGCCGAGACACCGGCCGGTCCATGCCCCAAAATCAATATATCAGCCATAATAACCTCAACACTAATATACGATTTTATTTATTTTAAAACACGTAATAATTAATGATTTTGGATACCAGGACGATGTTGCAACGCTACCCGACGCGAGATTTATTTGTTGAAGCTGGATATGGTCCCAATTTTGCGGACCAGCTTATTCAGAATGCCTATAGCAAACTTTTTGAGGGCGATCCGATCGACGAGCGCATCTACTTTGAAGCGTCCGACGACATGGCATACATCATCGACATTGGGCACGACGACATCCGTTCTGAAGGCATGAGCTATGGCATGTTCATTGCCGCGCTGACCGACCACGAAGTCACGTTCGACAAGCTCTGGAACTTTTCCAAGCGTTTTGTCCGCAACAACGATGGTCCGCACAAAGGATATTTTTCATGGCAAGTCAACACGACCGACTTTTCCATGATGGACCCAGGCGCAGCTCCTGATAGCGAAGAATACTTTGCAGCAGCCCTCCTTATCGCCGCAAAGAGATTCAACCGCGAAGACCTCCTCAACGATGCCAAAGAGCTCATCCATGATATCAAGTACAAACCGCAGAACGAACTTGTAGGCCCGATTATCGATCCGGAACGCAAGCTCATCAAGTTCTCCCCCGTTCTCGGCAACGACTTTACCGACCCAAGTTACCACACAATGGCATTCTACCGCATGTTCGCCGAAGCAACAGGCGATGAATCCTGGCTTGAAGTCGCACAGGCGAGCATTGAATTTTTGCAGAAGGCGGCCCACCCGGTCACCGGTCTTTGCGCTGACTATGCCGAATACGACGGCACACCAAAGGCCATGCCTTGGTTCCCCGAAAGCAACAACTTTAGCGGAGACGCATGGCGCGTTGCGCTCAACTTGAGCCTCGACTATGCCATCTTCCACGGACACGAAAGCGAAAAAGAAATCTGCGAACGCATCTTGCACTTCTTCCAGAACTGCACACCGTACCTCTCCGACTACTCCGTCGACGGAGGTCCGTATCCGCATCAAGGCAGAAACGCGACGCCAGGGCTTATCGCCATGAACGCAGCAGCCACGCAAGTGCTCCCGGTCGATGACCCGCGCATTACGCCGTTTGTCAGGCGCCTTGCAGCGCTCTCCGTGCCCTATCGTTTTTGGCGCTACTATGACGGGATGTTGTACTTAATCGGATTACTCGCCACCGCGGGAAAAATCACACTCTAAGGAGGATCGTATGAAACTACCTGCCATCTTATTCATTGCGGCAAGCTCTATTGCTTTTACCGCCTGCGACGATGTTCGTGTTGAAAAATACCCAAACGGGAACGTCCGCTTCGAAGCCACCTACGTCAACGACAAGAAGGAAGGCATCGAAAAGGAATACTACGATGACGGTACGCTCAAGCGAGAATCCAATTACGTGAATGACCGCCGAGAAGGTGTGACCAAGGAATACTACAAAGACGGCACACTCCAATCTGAACTCCCGTACGTGAACGGCTACGTCGAAGGAACTGTTATCCGTTACCACAAGAACGGCAAGGTTGCAACAAAGGCTGAATACAAGCAAAATAAGCAAGTTGCCTTCGGCGAAACATACAACGAAGACGGAACCCCCGCCACAAGCGGAAGCTACAAGGATCCGCGTGACGGCATCTCCTATGAATGGATTGTCATTGGCGACCAGCTCTGGACTGCAGAAAACATGAACTTCGCTACCGCTTCCGGTGCAATTTGTTCACAATGCAACCACTGGGGACGCCTCTACGACTTCCAAAACGCACAAAAAGCTTGCCTCGAAGGATTCCATATGCCGAGCAAGGCCGAATGGCAAAAGCTCCTGAAAGTCGCCGGTAAAAAGCCGGGTGTCGCTCTCAAGGCTGGCTACGGCTGGGATCCAATCAAGCCGGAATCCCCGATTTTCGGAAACGGCAAGGATGAACTCGGATTTGGCGCAAAGGCTGGCGGCGCACACTTTGCCAAGAGCGATGTCGCTATAAAGGACCGCAAGTTTGATGAAGCCGGTAAAAAGGCATACTTCTGGACAAGAGAAGGAGACGTCCTCGTATTCTTCCACGACAAGGATATCGCCAAATTCGAAAAGTTCAATCCCGAATTCGGCGCAAGCCTCCGCTGCTTGAAAGACTAACAGAGTCATCCTGACGCTGAAAGCGGAAGACAACCTCAAAAGGCGAGTGTTGCAGCCATGCTTGCATGGATATAACCGAGCCTAAGAGGTTGGGGCTTGCCCCATCCAATCAAATTTTATACAGCAAAACTCCTCGTCACAACCGAGGAGTTTTTTACTTTTCAAATTTATCCGCCTAGTCTAACGAGGCATGCGCAGCAATCGTGTAAATCGCAGTCACGTCCTTAGCCTTGAGCGGCACAAAGCCCCAACCATCGCCTGGATTCAGTTTTTCGACAAGCGTCGGGATATCTTCTTCTTTCGCGCCGAGTTCTGCAAAGTTGATAGGCATACCGATAGAATGCAGGAATCTTCGGAAAGCCTTGATACCTTCGAGCGCAGTAGCTTTCGGATTTTCGAAATTCATTTGGCAACCAAAAACGCGTGTTGCCATCTGCGCAAAACGCATCACGTTATGGTCGACCACGTATTCCATCCACGCCGGCATAATAACTGCTAGCCCCGCGCCATGGGCGCAGTCATAGAGTCCCGAGAGTTCATGTTCAATAGCGTGACTGTTCCAGTCCTGACTGCGCCCACAGCCCACAAGGCCATTGTGGGCTACCGTACCCGCCCACATAATATTCGCACGAGCCTCGTAATTGGCGGGTTCGGCCATGGCGCGCGGACCTTCCTTGAGTATCGTGATGAGCAGCGCTTCGCAAAGGCGGTCAGTAGTCTCGACTTCCAAAGTGTTCGTGAAGTAGCGTTCAAACACATGAGCCATGATGTCGGTAATGCCGCAAGCAGTCTGGTAAGCCGGTAGCGTGCAAAGCAAAGCCGGATTCTGCACCGCAAATCTCGGGCGAATCACATCAGCACCAATGTCGCGCTTGAGCATTCCCTCTTCTTTTGTTACAACAGAATCGCCACTGCCTTCGGAACCAGCGGCAGCAATCGTCTGCACCACGCCAATTGGGAGTGCCTTCGTGACCGGCAACTTTTTCGCATAAAAGTCCCAGAAATCGCCATCGTAGAGCGCGCCCACAGCAATGCCCTTAGAGCTATCAATGACGGAGCCTCCGCCCACAGCAAGGATGAAATCGACACCGTTCGCACGCACCATCTCGATACCCTTGTAAATCAAGGTATCGCGCGGGTTCGGCTTCACGCCACCGAGTTCCACAAATGAAACGCCCGCAGCATTGAGCGACGCCTTAACGCGGTCAATCAAGCCGGAGCGCACCGCAGAGCCCCCACCGTAATGAATCAGCACCTTCGTGCCGCCATACTTTTTAACGAGTTCACCGCATTCGTTTTCGCGGTCTTTACCAAATACAAATTCCGTGGGGCTGTAGAAATTAAAATTGTCCATATTCCATCCTTGTGTTTCAATTAAAAATACAAGAAAATCCCACCCAGCGGCAGGATTTTACCAAATTTTCTGTTCTCTAGAGGAAACATCTACTAAAATTTAAGCGAAACACCTACACACGGAACAATCTGAAACCCAGAAAAGACATGATTGAGTTTATAATCAATTGTTTCAAAATTATCGTTGCGATAATTAAATTCATTCGTTCTATTTCCAAAACCGAACAAATTCACAACCACATCTACACCCGCATTAATTCCTAGCTTTTCTGTAATTCGATACCCCAAAACAATATCGCCACCAACAACAAAATTAAACAGCAACGTTGAATATTCTTCAGTGAAATCCTCCATCTGATAAGATTTCCCCAAGTATTTCATGTCACCACCCAAAATAGCATGTACCGCTAATATGAAATCATTTACAAACGGAGCATAGCCCAATCCAACTTTTGCATTCAAATCAAAACGAGAATCAATCTGATTCATATGGTCATACGGATCAAAATAAGAATATTTTTTGGATTCATTCACAGGGAAATTAATAAAACCAATTCCTGCTCCGACCTCAAAAGACAAACCATTTTGATAAACCAAATCACGAGTCCACTTCAATTGAAGCCCCATGATCATATCCATTTTGAAATCACGATCACGAGAAAAGCTGCCATCATCGTATTCTAAATTGCTATACTGGGTCCACGTTCCGCCCCAATCCATCGGAAGCGCAATACTAAATGTATGGAAAACAATATTTTTCTTCTGTATTCCTTCACTCTGAGCAAAAGACGTTAAAGCCAAGAGCATCACGGCAACAAGCGCAATTTTTACCAATTTGGACATTCCATTCTCCATCAAAATTTATACGAAAAGATAGATAAAATATAACCAAAAACATCTTTGGATTCTTTGAAATCAAAGAATTCTCTGAATGACGAAAAAAAACTTCCCGGAGCATACCCGAGAAGTTTTAAACAATCACTGGATCCTTCCCCCCTTTGGGGCTCAGGATGACAACTCCAATGACCAATGACTATTGACCAATAACTACTAAGTTGTATACTCTGCGTTGATTTTCACATAGCCATAGCTCAAGTCGCAAGTGAATGCGCTTGCAGAAGCCTGACCAATGTTCAACACGAGCGTTACTTTGTATTCACGCTGACGAACCACGGCATGCAGTGCAGCCGTCTGCTTTTCATCCAGCTGTACCGGACGGCCACCTTCGAGAACCTTAACTTCACCAAAGTAGAGGTCCGTGTGTTCGGCAACCATGTTGCAGCCGCTAGAACCAGCACTGCTGAGGATACGGCCCCAGTTCGGGTCTTCACCGAACATAGCGCACTTGGCGAGGTTCGAGGTTCCGATGAATCGAGCCATGCGGAGTGCTTCTTCGTGGCTTTCAGCCTTTTCAATGCGGAGTTCGATGAGCTTCGTTGCACCTTCACCATCGCGGACAATGTCCTTGGCGAGGCTCTGCATCACGAGCGTCAAAGCTGCGCGGAATTCGCCCTGTTCGCTGAGGGAGAGGTCTTCGTACTTGATGCCGCTCATGCCGTTAGCAAGCATGATGCAAGTGTCGTTCGTACTGGTGTCACCATCAACCGTAATAGCGTTGAAGGAGTCTGCAATGTTGGCGCGGAATTCAGCAAAGAAGTCAATCGGCAAAGCAAGGTCAGTCGTGATGAAAGCAAGCATCGTAGCCATGTTCGGGTGGATCATGCCAGAACCCTTGCAGGCGCCACCGATAGTCACCACACCCTTTTCTGTCTTGATTTCC
Organism: Fibrobacter succinogenes subsp. succinogenes S85; assembly: GCF_000146505.1. Taxonomy (GTDB): domain Bacteria; phylum Fibrobacterota; class Fibrobacteria; order Fibrobacterales; family Fibrobacteraceae; genus Fibrobacter; species Fibrobacter succinogenes. The sequence goes on from NC_017448.1 coordinate 725,133, forward strand.
ACAGCGTGGCTCTTGAGAGCAAGGTCCGTCGTGAGGATAGCACGGCCGAATTCTTCGGAAGCATCTTCATGGAGCTTTTCCACGAGCTTCGGGATACCGGCTTCGATCTTGTCCATCGGCATCAAGTGGCCAATCACGCCCGTGCTGCAAACAAGCACGCTCTTCGGCGTGAGCTTGAGAGCTTCTTCGGTAAGCACAGCCATGCGTTCAGCATCGGCATAGCCCTTTTCGCCTGTGCAAGCGTTAGCGTTACCGCTGTTCACGATCACAGCAGATGCAAAGTGGGCATGTTCCAAAGCGGCCTTGTCATAAAGGACCGGGGCAGCCTTCACCTTATTGGTGGTAAAAACAGCGAAGCAGCGGGCAGCCTTTTCGCTCTTGAGAAGAGCCATATCGGCATTGCCGCTGGCCTTGATTCCGGCGCAAATTCCAGATGCGGTAAAGCCCTTGGGGGAGCAAACGCCGCCTTTTTCCAACACAGTGTACATAGTATCTCCTAAAAAGAAGCTTTCTTTGCGATTCTGGGCTCGCAAAGCCCGTTAAAATTTTTACCTTATGGAGCATGGAAAAGATCATGTTTACACAAGAGGCTTACGACAAGCTCGTTAAGGACCTTGAAAATTTAAAAAATGTTGAACGTCCCCGCGTACTTCAAGAATTAGTTGATGCCCGTGCACAAGGCGATTTGAGTGAAAACGCTGAATACCATGCTGCCAAGGAGCGCCTTGCCTCTATTGACAACATCGAAATGCCGAAGCTCCAGGACCAGCTCGCCCGCGCCCAGGTGATTGCATTTGATGCGAACTCCGACACCATCAAGTTCGGCGCCACCATCACGGCCAAGAACCTGAAGACCAAGCGCGAAATCGTCTACCAGCTCGTCTCTCCCGAAGAAGCCGACGCCCTCAACGGCAAGATCAGCTTCAAGAGCCCGATTGGCGCAGCTCTCATGGGCAAGAAGCGCGGCGATACGGTCGAAGTCGTAACGCCCAAGGGCAAGAACCAGTTCGAAATCATCGATTTCAAGTAATCCATGTTCGTAACGCTCATCGGCAAAGACCAGTTCAGCAAGGACAAGCGGATTGAAAAATTCCTGTCCGAGACTCTTGGCGACCGGATTTCAGATCCGATGGCTAAGCAGGTGCTATACGCCACCGACACAAACATCGCTTCCATCTCCGATGTCATCATCGAAGCGTGCGATTCCGTGTCGATGTTCTCGCCTGAACAGGTCATCGTCGTACGCAAGGCCGAAGCTCTCAAGACCGACGACATGAAGGCTCTTGCCAAGTGGCTCCCCCACGCAGCAAGCGGCAAGTTGCTCTTCGATTTTGAAACACTTCTCGCCTCCAGCGAGCTCTACAAAGCTCTCGCAAAGGTTGGCAAGGTCGAAAAGTTCGACGTTCCGAAACAATACGAAATGGCCGAATGGATTTCAGCCGTCGTCCCGACGCACTTCAACAAAGCGATTGAGCCTACGGCATCGCAGTACCTCGCCGAAGCGCTCGGCAACGACACCAAGCTCGTGAGCGAAGAAGTCGAGAAAATCATCCTCTACGCTCCGGACTGCAAAAAGATTACGCTCGACCTCGTGAAAACGATGGTCGTCTCCCAGCGCGATATCCCGACCTACGAGATTGAAGGATTCTTTGGCATGCAGAATGCCAAGGCATACGTCCAGAAGCTAAACGAGCTCTTGAACAGCGGCGTCGACGCCATCCGCATTTCGAACACGCTGTACAACTACGCGCTCTCGCTTTTGAACTACGGCTCGCTTACCGCAAAGGGCGTCTCGCCCGAAGAAGCCGCTAAAAAAATCGGCAAGAACTACTACATGTTCGTGAAAAAAGGCCAAGCCGCCGAATGCTGCCGCCGTTGGCGTAAGCCGCTCCTCGTGCGTGTGTTGCGCCGCCTCGCCGACCTCAATTACGAAATCAAGAGTGGCAAGTGCCCGACCCGCATGAGCCAGGAACTCGCCCTCGCCGCGCTCGTCGTGCGATAATTAGAATACAGAACGTCTCTCGCGACTACAGACGAGAGACGAAAGAAAAAGCCCTGGCAGAGCCAGGGTTTTCGCATTTACTAATTACTGATTCCAGTCGTCGTGAGAGTTTTCCGGAACAGGAGCATCCGGAGTTTCACCCGTCACCACCGGAGATGTCATAATCTTGTCATCAACCGGCTTGAGTTCCGGAGCTGCGCCATTAATTTCCTCAGACTTTTCAGAAATATCGACGTTACCGATGTAGTTACGGATAATACGCGGCGTCACAAAAATCACAAGGTCCTTCTTCGTGATGGACTTGCGGCTATACTTGAAGAGGTTACCCAAGAGCGGAATGTCCTTGAGGAACGGGATACCGCTTTCGCTTTCGGTATTTTCGTTACGGGTAAGACCACCAATCACGACCGTTTCACCGTCAGCCACAACCACCTTGGTCTTTGCTTCCTGGGTCGAAATCACGACTTCGCCCTTTTCGTCATAGCCATAAGAGTTGTTTTCCGGATGGAGGTCGAGCAAGATGCGGTTGTCGCCAGAAACATGCGGAGTCACCGTGAGCTTGATACCCGTTTCCACCATCTTGGTCGAAGATTCACCGCTATCGTCAATCACGCGGATGGAGACCTTGTCACCCATGAACACCTGAGCTTCGGTATTGTCAAGCGTAGAAACCTGCGGAGAAGCAAGCACTTCCGTAGAAGCGTCACCCATCAAGTTCGAAATGGCAATCTGGAGGTTGTTGTCGAGGAGGCTTGCCGTAATGGCGGTATTAGCCTTGCCCACTGCCGGAGACGTTCCGTTCGGGAAGGACTGAATGACGCCGCTGATTCGGCTAGAGCCAGCCGTTGCACCCGTTGCTGCGGCAGCAGTACCCGGCGTAAGCGTAGAAGAACCCAAAGCAGCAGTCCAGTCCACACCGAGTTCACGAGCGAGTTCGCTGTTCACGACCACGAGCTTTGCCGTAATCATAATCTGGAGCGTTTCAACGTCAAGTTCGACAAGCGCATTGCCCATCTGCTCAATCTTGCTTTCTGTATCGTAAACAATGATGGAGTTCGTGCGTTCCACGACAGAAATCTTGCCGCGGTTTGACTTCATGCTTTCGAGCACCTTGACGAGTTCATCAGCCTTGGCATGATGTACCTGGAAGTTCTTACGAACAAGAGGAGCATTCTGTTCAGCCTGATTTTCTTCATCGGCAAGCTTTTTCTGCTTGGCCTGGTAAGTGCTCAAGCGCTGGATGGAAATGTACTTGTCCTGAATTACCCACGTGAGGTCATTCATGTTACAAATAATATCCAAAGTTTCTTGCCATGTCTTCTTGGTCACACGCAAGCTGATCTTGCCCTTGACATCAGGAGCAATCAAAATGTCCACGCCTGCAATCACCGACACAGAGCGGAAAATGGCTTCGTAGTCCATATTGACGAAGTTAAAGTCATATAGCTTCTTATTCGGAGCAACCGAGCCTTCGGCAGGTGCAGCCCACGCGGTAGCAAAGCTTGCCACCATGATAAGAATCGTCAGAATTTTAGTCAGCTTTTTCACTTTTGACCCCCAAATTTATCGGGAAGACCCATAGAGTAGCGACGGCTCACCCCGAATTCCTGAATCAAGAAGAGCACATCAGTTTGTGTAATTTTAAGAACTTTTCCGTTCATGATCTTATCGCCTTCTTTAATCGTATAAGACACGCCCGAATTTTTGGAGTCAACAAGGATAGCCACCGGCTCCTCGGATTCCCAAATAATACCCACCAGTTCCACCTGGTCAATATTAATCCCTTCTTCAACAAGTCCCTTGATCTCGACAAACGGATCACGGCGACCGAAGGAACTGTAAGTCACACGATCTTCATAAAGTTCGTCAAGAGCGCTTCCACCAGGTCTCATGCCCTGCGTCAGCATATCACCGCGTTCCTGGTCCACCTTCTTGAGGCGTTCCATCTGCACAGCAGAAAGTTCATCGGTAAAGCTCACGGCACGGCGATTCACATAACCAATCTTGTTTCCAATCTGCACCTTGCGATAGAGACCAGTCAAGTCCATATTCACGAGACGGTCCCCAAAGACCACACGCTGCATGACTGGAGCCTTATCGCTCGGAGATGCATAGAATTCCGTTTCATCGGCGACGACAATCAGTTCGCGCAGAACCGGACGCAAGTGGAATGTCTGCGTGCTAGCCACCACCTTCTTGCTATCCTTTTCGTAAGACTTGACGAAATCCGAGAATTCCGGAACTGCATCCGGAGACTTCATCCAGTCGCGGACATAAATGCCATTCGGACGGGCGCTCCAGAAAACAAAACCATCGCGGCGGATAGCATTTTCGGAAGTCTGCAAGATCAAGGCACCTTCCTGCACCAAGATGGCGGGCTTAGCCCCGGCAGAGAGCTGGATGTTGAGGCCATCCATATCCCAGAACACGGACTTCACGAGGGAACCGGCGCCCACCTTAAACACAGGAGAACGTTCCGGACCATCAATCGAAAGCTTTATCACGAAGGAGCCATTCGGCAAAGAGACCTTGTTGATGTTCAACGAAGTATTGGCCACCAGACGGAACTGTTCCATTCCAGAACCGATAATGACCGTCATTTCCTTAAGTCCCGGAAGCAATGCGGATGCACCCGGAGCAGAAGCAGCCTGAGCGATATTATCGCGTGCAGCCTTTTCAGCGGCCTTGCGTTCAAGGAGAGCCTGTTTTTCAGCAGCCTTGCGTTCAGCGGCCAGGCGCTTTTCTTCTTCGCGAGCGGCCTTACGGTCGAGAGCGGCTTGCTTTTCTGCCGCCTTGCGATCAAGTGCAGCCTGCTTTTCGGCGGCCTTGCGTTCAGCAGCCATACGCTTTTCTTCTTCGCGGGCAGCCTTTTCGGCAGCGGCCTTCTTGCTTGCAAACAGCTTCGAAAGCGTCCAGGAGTTGCCATTCTTGCCCGAGAACTTCAAAAGGAAACGAGACTTGTCAAGTGCAATCGCATTCTTGTCCGAAGCAATGGATGCACCCACAGGCATGCGAATCATCAAGAAGTTCATGCCGCGGTAGAGCTCCTTTGACACATTCATGGAACGCACATACGGCGAAGACTGGTCGACATCAAAATTGCCGACGCCAAGAGCAAAGTCAGATTCGGAGAATCCAACCGTCAATGTTTTGGAAGCGTTATCGTACTTCTGGAAGAATGTCGGCAAATTCTTGTCAGAGGCAAACTGGAATACCATCTGGCAATTCTTTGAGCAATCAAAGCGGACATCCTTAATCAGTGCCGCCTGCAAAGCAACGGCACTAGACAAAAGCATAAGAAGGAACTTGCATTTCATTATTTGCCAACCTTCTTGGATGTATAAGTGGTCAAGTTGAAGTTCACCGACATGGTAATCGGGGTCCAACCATGAGTTTCAGCTTTCTGCACTTCAGCGGCGATGCCGGAATAGCGGGAAAGTTTCAAGTTCGTAATTGCAGTCGGGTAATTGAAGTTTGCAATTTCAGCAAACAGGTAACCGAGCATGTGGTAACCGGAATTGACCGCAATGGAATAACGGTTCTCGATGTAGTGTTCCCTTTCGGAACGACCTTCCGGATTGAACTTCTGGATTTGCACGCCGGAGCTACGGAGCACAGAATAAAGGTCCTGCAAGCGCAGCGGCACCTTTTCTTCTTCCGGGAACATTTCCTTCAACTTCTGGAAATCCTTTTCGGCCTGAACCAGCTGCATCTCGAGTTCTGCCACACGGTGTTTCTTGGAATTGATTTTGTCAAGTTCCTTCTGGGCAGAAACACGCTGGCTTTCAAGAGACTCATATTCAATCTGGAACGGGTCCCAGATATATGTATAAACAGAATACAAAGCCAAACAGATAACAACAATCGTTACTATACAGTATAGGTTCTTCTTGTCTTTAAAGTCAATATTCAAGTTGCCCATATCACCCCTCCTCTCCAAGGTCTTTCTTGAGTTCGACCTTGAGTGTAAAGCTATAGGCCTCATCGCCATCAACCTTCGTCGTAGAGATGGACACTAGCGAGACTTTCTGTACGCTGACCTGCTTTTCAAGCTTGACCATGTACTCCGCCACTTCGGAAAAGTCAAACGTAGTCCCCTTCATTTCAAGGTTGAATTCGCTTACTTGCGAAACGCTCAAGAGCCACATGTTCGGAGGCAAGACCGAGGAAATGTTCTCGAACAGCACCACCCAGCGCTTCTTGCTAATCTGGATAGACTTGAGCGCATTGATCTTAGTATTGATAATGGACTGGTTCTTTTCGAGTTCGCTAATCTTCTTGAGCAACGGGCGTTCGCGTTCTACTGCGGCACGCACGGACTGGAGTTCGGCTTCCTTGCTGGAAAGTTCCTGCAACGTGTAAGCATAAGTGAACAACGCTACAAAAATTGCAAGAATCAAAAAGACTGTCGGCCAAACCACACGGCGGTCCGTAAGCCAAGTCAAATCCTTTTGCTGCTTGCGGTGTTCGCCCGGCAAAAGGTTGATCGTAATCGCAAGCGCCTTGTTGACGCCTTTATTCTTCTTCGTAGCCATTAGAACTTCCTCATTGCAAGTCCCAAAGCCGGGGCGTAAATGTTAGAGAGGGCGATAGACATGCCATCCTTATCGACCACGCTTGAGTCGCATTCCACAGAGCGGAACGGGTTCACCGTAGCAGTTTCAATTCCAGTCTTTTCGGCGATATATTCCAAAAGGCCCGGAACTGCGGCACCACCGCCACCTATCAAAATTCTTTCAAGCGGTCGGGAATCTTCCGCAGAAGAATGATAGCGGATACCAAATGTAATCTGGGACATCAGTTCTTCGAAAGCAACCTTCATAGCGTCTTCAAGAACGGAAATAGCCACATTGTCAATCACCTTCAAGTCGTTCTTTTCGAACATCTCATGACATTTTTCGGCAGAAATATCAAGGCTTGAAGACAACTTATTAATAATGACATTCAGCGAACCGCCATTCATGGATCGCACAGAGTGGAAGGCGCCGTCCTGGATAAAGCCGACGCTCATCTTGTTGTCACCAATATTAAAGATGGCGGTTGTCTTCTTGCGTTCTTCATCTGATGCAGTCATGACAAAGGAATTCAGGAGACCAAAGATATCGACATCCAGCGCTGAAAGTCTAACGCCCTTGCGGGTAAAGAACTGCGCCCAGGAATCAAGCATGGAGCTCTTTGCAGCGACCACGTTAACCTTGACCTCGTCCCCTTCACGAGAAACAACCTCGTAGTCCAGAACGTTGTCCTGGTCATCAAACGGCGGACGGGACTGAGCAGTCTGAACAATAATTGCGGCTTCGTTTCCGTTTTTCGGAACCTTGATCGAGAGGCGGTCCACAAGGACACCACCTTCGCCAGCACCACAGTTTACCGATGCCACGACATCCACATTTTCATCAATCGGGTGACGAAGCAAAAGCTTCGAGAATGCCTCGCCCAACTTGTCGAAGCCGTCCTTCTCCTTCTTCGCACCTTTTTCGGTAGATAAATCGTCGGTATCACGTCTCTGGATAAGACCATTGATGATGGAGCCTGCAGGTACAGGTTCCAAATCCACTTCACGCACAATTCTCTTACCGTTAGCATCATGATAGACCTTAACGTACTTGATGCTGTAGTGGCCAACATCTATGCCAACAGTTTCGCGCTCTCCACGAATTCTAGCAATCAATCCTAAAGCCAAAATAAAACTCCGATAGGTAACAATACTATGTAAATTTTACTTTCATAAACAGCGAATGTCAAGCGAAAAATCAGTTCTAAATCATTTAAATCTAAGTTGTTTCGCTATTTACGCCATTTAACTCCGTTTTTTTCGACTTAGCTTTACGGGTTGACTCAAAAATGTACTGGAGGACACGTTCCTGAGTCCACGCATACGCCCCCGTAAATACGGCTGAAATGGAATTGTACAACGGGAAGTTCGGGTTTCGGTGTCCCAGATTATTCAAAACCTTGACATCCACATTCTGCACACCAAACGTCGGAAGTTCAAAAGAAATGGAGAACTGCTGGTCCGGCTTCACATCGTCAGCAAGACCAAGCAAAATACCACCAGCAGAAAGGTCATAAAGGACGCCCGAGTGCGTATCACCGTTCGGGAACGTCGCCGTCACGGGGAAATCAACGACCTGACGGACCCACTTACGCAACTGCTCCTTATCAAGACTGGCGCTGTGGGTGAATACTACTTTATCTGGAGTGGCGGCAAGTACATTCAAATGGATTGAATAAACAGCATCGTTCATGCGAGTCCAACGAACAAGCGCATGAGATCCGACAAGAGCCTTGGCTAGCGAAGGCGAGCCATCTATCTTTACACTCCACACCTTTTCTGTACGTTCATAAATCGGGATTCGCTTAAACGACTGGCCGTTTTCGAATTCCAAGTCCACCTTATCCCCTATATTGAACTGCCTAGTCGAGCAGACCATGGACAAGGGATTCGAGCCAGTAAAGTCCATCTTGCGTCTCAAGCCCGCAATCGCTTCAAGCGTCTCATCGCGGACAGAGAATACATTGCGGATGCGATAATATTCCGAGACCGCAGCTTCAAAAAGTCCCGAGGAATTCAGCACGGCGTCCATGTTTTCGAACTTGGACGAACGCACCAAATCACCTAGAGTTTCTACTTCCTTGGGCGTAAAATCAAACGCCTTGATTTTCTCGTTGAAGGCATCTGTACCAAACATCACGTCTGTTTCGCGACGTTTGTACATGAGCTGCACTTCTATCAGAACGACAGCCAAGAATATCAGCACAATAACCAAAATCTGAAGTGATGGATGATCCGTAAAGAACATCCATACATCTAGGATATCGCGACCAACTTCTTGAAACCAACTAATCATCGCAATCCACTAAACTACAACTGGGTAAAGACACCGTTGATGTAGGTTGCAAGAATCGACGACGGAAGAACCTTCCCCGTGAGCGGAGAATTGCAGACATGGCCTGCAAAGTCGCTTTCGAGAACCTTGTGCGTCTTTTCCGGAGCAAGCACCACCACGCTTTCGCCAGCGGATTCGGCACCAGCCAAACGAGCAGGAGCAGTCGAAAGGAGTTCGATAGCACGAGCTTCGCCAACACTTGCCACAAGTTTGTTCCAAATAGCAGGGAGTGCGACTTCCAAGGAAAGTGCGCCCGGCACAGAATCTTCGAAGTTCACGACCGTATCCTGACGGAGCACCGGCGTGTGGTTCACGCTAATCGCATTGACCGTTCCATCGACAATGCCCTGCCACAAGGCTTCGCGGTCTGCAGCCGAGCGGATCGGCGGGAGGATGTGGTATGCGGAGTCAAGCGTTTCGAGGCAGGAATCGTCCAAGAGCAAGTGGTACAAGTTCACATCGCAAGTGACATCGATACCGTTCTTGCGGGCGTTGCGGACAAGTTCAAGAGTTTCACCGCAAGTGACCTGTTTGAAGTGAACTGGCACCTGGAGGAAGCGAGCCGTTTCAAGAACCGTGTAGGCGGCAATCGTCTCGGCAATGCGCGGAATGCCCTTCATGCCAAGCATGTCGGAGTAAGCGCCTTCGTGAACGCAACCGCTGTGGCGGAGCGTCTTGTCCATCGGCTGGAAGAAGAAGCGCTTGCCCGTCATCTTGCCGTATTCCATAGCCAAGCGGAGGAAACGGGAGTGCGGGATTACGCCGTTACCGTCGCCAAAACCAGCGACACCGGCTTCGGCAAGTTCGACCATTTCGGCCAAGCTATCCGTACCAAAGCCCTTGCTGTAAGCGCCGAGGAACTTGATATCGAAAGCATCTTCGCCGCGTTCTTCGGACTTGAAGCGGTTCACCATCGCAGTGTACTTGTCGGCATCGTCAATCGGGTTTGCGGCACTTTCGTAAAGGCCACCATAGAAACCGCCCTTGCGCATGGCATCAAAGCCATCGGCAAACGTATAGACATCGTCACGGAGCGGTTCCATAAAGTCAAGGCCAAGGCCAAAAAGGGCCGGCATCACAAGCGCGCCGTTGCAGTCAAATTCAACCGTTTCGGACGTTTCGCAAGCGTTCAGGCGAACTTCGTTCTGAAGTTCAAAAGACTTGCCGTTCCAGAACTTTGCATTTTTCAGAACGACATTCACAAGACGACCTTTACAAGGTTTACGCATTTTCATTGTTGCGACCTCCAGCCAAAAGGAAGAGAACGGCCATACGGACGGCGACACCGTTGGTCACCTGATCAAGAATTACAGAATGTTCGCCATCGGCGATGTCGGAATCGAGTTCCACGCCGCGGTTGATTGGACCTGGGTGCATGATGATGACCTTGTCCTTAGCGCATTCGAGGAGTTCTTCTGTGATACCAAACGTATTGCGGTATTCGCGCATGCTCGGGAGGAGAGCGTCATCCATGCGTTCTTTCTGCAAGCGGAGAGCAATGATGGCATCGGCGTTTGCAACAGCCTTCTTCACGTCCGGTTCCCACGTCACGTGGTTCATGAGGTCCGTATTGCGCGGTACAAGCGTCGAAGGTCCGCAGAGCGTCACATGAGCGCCCATCGTGGACATGCCCCAGAGGTTACTGCGGGCCACGCGGCTGTGGCGAATATCGCCAATGATCGTGACGTTCTTGCCTTCGAGCGTTCCTAGCTTTTCTTCGATCGTCAGCATGTCGAGGAGAGCCTGCGTCGGGTGTTCGTGCGCACCGTCGCCAGCATTCACGATAATGGCATTGCTGTTGTCCGCAAGGAACTTCGGCACGCCCGTCCCCTTGTGACGGACGACCACGATGTCAATCTTCATGGCTTCGATGTTCCTAAGCGTATCGACGAGCGTTTCGCCCTTCTTGACGCTGGAATTCGAGCTTGCGAAGTTCACCGTATCGGCGGAGAGGCGCTTTTCGGCAAGTTCAAAGCTGGTGCGCGTACGGGTGCTGTTCTCAAAGAACAAGTTCACGACCGTCATGCCCCGGAGGCTCGGCACTTTCTTGACCGGACGTTCGAGAATTTCGCGGAACTGTTTTGCATGGTCCAGAATCAGACGGATATCATGCTTGGACACTCCACGAAGTCCAAACAGGTGTTTAATTTCCAAAGCGCTCACTTTACGCCTCCACTTCTACGAGATAAACGGAATTTTCTTTATCAATAGGTTCTATCGCCACGCGGACTTCCTGGTTCCTAGCGGTTTCGACCGTAAGGCCTGCGCAATCCGGCGCAATCGGAAGTTCACGATGCCCGCGGTCCACGAGCACGCAAAGGCGGATAGCCGCCGGACGACCAAGGTCCAAGATGGAACGCATAGCAGCCAAAGCCGAACGACCCGTGTAGAGCACGTCATCCACGAGGATGACCGTCTTGCCTTCCACAGAAGCAGGCATTTCGGTAAAGCGCATTTCAGTCGCCACCTTCTTGCGGTAGTGGAAGTCGTCACGGTAGTACGTGGCATCGAGGCTACCCATTTCGATAGGCTTGCCAAATTTCTGAGAAAGACGCTCGGTGAGCTTTTTTGCCAGCGGAATACCACGGCTAGCCATGCCGAGCACAATCATGTTGTCGGCGGACGGATGCATCTTCGCAATCTTCGCCGCCATTTCGTCCAGCGCAAATTCCATCGTCTGCGCCGTAAGAAGCTCGCTTACTTTTTTGCAGTTATCGTTCATATAGGTATCAGGTCGGTCGCTTCGCGCCCTCTGAGGTAAGAGGTCACTCGCGCCGCTCGTTTTGAGGTATTTTTTCAGTAGAAGTTAGATTATTTTAAGGGCTTTTTTCTTTTGAAACTCATAAAATACACCTTTTTTTTATATATATAAGCAAAACAATGCGTTACGTTGAGAAGCCGCAAGAACCTTTTTGCCCATAGCCCAAAGCGTAGCGCTCCCATACCCCATATCTACAGGAGCCCCAAATGGCATTTAATCAGTTAGACAAACCGCAGGCAGGCGAAACCATCGCCATCATGAAAACCAACCATGGTACCATGAAACTCCGCCTTTTTGAAGAAATCGTCGGCGAATGCGCCACAAACTTCATTGAACTTGCAAAGCAGGGCAAGTACGACGGCGCTCCGTTCCACCGCATCATCAATGACTTTATGATCCAGGGTGGTGATTTCACTAATAGAAACGGCACCGGTGGCCACGCTGCCAAGGGTCCGGGTTCTACCATCGGCGACAAGTACGATCCCCGCCTCACCCACATGCGCGGCGCTCTCAGCTGGGCAAAGACATCCATGCCGCACAGCATCGGCAGCCAGTTCTTCATCGTTCACGGCAACAGAGTCCACTTCCTCGACCACGCAGAATGCGGTCCTGGCCCGGCTGACGGTTACTCCGTATTCGGTCAGCTCTACGAAGGTTTCGAAGTGCTCGACGAAATCGCCAGTGTCGCTACCGACCGTATGGATCGCCCGTTCGAAGACGTGATCATTGAATCTGTCACGATCGAAAAGGCTGTTTAGACGAAAGACGAAAGACGAAAGATATTTTTTTGACTTGTGCGAAGCACCATTAATCCTCTTTCGTCTTTAGTCTATAGGCTCGCAGAGCCGTTCTTTCGTCTACCAGTAATTTTTTTTTCAAAAAAATTACTGGTAACCCTTGACACGTACATCTATTCATTCTATATTTGTGCGCGTCCTCGGGGTTATAGCTCAGTTGGTAGAGCGCCTGCATGGCATGCAGGAGGTCAGGAGTTCGACTCTCCTTAGCTCCACTAAAAAGACTCGCTAAAAAGCGGGTCTTTTCTTTTTTACAACATTTTATTTATCCTGTTTACAAAATAAACAACACCCACGATAATTATAGGGAAAAAGGCACTACTTTTCCAACAACGTTCGTTACTATAAAATAATATTTTTGTATTTTATTCAACACTATGGTCAGGCTTACAAAAATTTCGTCACTCTTACTCTCCGCCGGATGTGCTTTAAGCTTTGCCGGCACAGGTTCTAACACCGTCTGCGACGCCTCCAAGATGGATGCGTTTGCCTATGAAGACTGCATCGCCGTACAGAGAGGCGCCAAGCTCGACAACACAGACTTTTCCGAAAGGGCGGCCCCTCCTCCGGAACTCATCTCGGAATCTTACGTTGAACCGTTTTCGTACGATCCGTTCAACCGCGACGCCTATTTAACATCTTCGTTTGGAGAAAACCGCGGCACTCGTTACCATGCAGGTATTGACTACTCCACGCTAATGGAAGAAGGCTGGCCCATCTATGCTCCCGAAAACGGTTATGTCAGAGAAATCAAGACATCGCCCTTCGGCTATGGCAAAGTGATGTTCTTCGAAGGCGAAAGTGGCAAGACCTGGGTATTCGCACACCAAAGCAGTTTCCCGCAAACCATAGAAAACCTTATCAGTCAAAAACAGTACGCCACCCAAAATAACGATATATCTATCAAGCCCAATCTCAGGTTCCGCAAGGGCGACACCCTGACCTTCTCTGGGAGCACAGGCATTGGCAATCCGCACTTGCATCTTGAAGTTCGCCTGAATAAAGACATTGTCGTTTCCCCCTGTCAAGTAGGCGTCAAGTGTTTGGACACCATTGCACCGCAGATTTTCGGTGTTGCCGTTTGGCAAGGCAACGAACTTTCGCTCACGACTGACGAAGCGCTCCGCAACGGCTGCGTAGAAATCCCGGTCAAGAACGAATTTAACTTGTCCATGGCCATAAAGATTGCCGACTATAGCCGCACGCCCAAAGAAAATCCGATGGCCATCCGCAGGCTTGAATTGTGGCGCTATGACGACAAGATTTACAGCAAGGTTCTGGACACGCTCAACTACAAAAAGATGATCGACATCCGCAACGAGCTCCTTTGGGCCGAAGAAGCGGACACCGCAGGCGACTGGCATTATATCAACGCAAAGCTCGGGCCGATTTCCACCTACAGGCTCGAAATTGAAGACTTCAGCGGGCATATCACCAAGCGAGAATTTAACTTCCACCAGTCCTGCAAAACCAACAACGGCAAGTTCGTCCTCACGCAAAACCAGAATACCCCGCTCTACACATTCCTGAGCAAGAGCATGCTTGACATTTACCGCTGTGAATCCGGCTACAAGTTCACAGCACTCAATAAGGACAAACAAACTATAAACGGTGACCTCTGCAAGATTTTTGACCACAGCAAGCCACTCCCCCTCGGCAAAGTCGTCGAAACGTTTCCAGAGACAAGATACATCCAGTATAGCGCGGACGCTTCTTCAACCGGAACCGGTCGAGGCGTGAACGAATTAATTTCGATTTATCCTTACGGCAAATACAAGACGAATATCAACTGGTACACCCAAGTCGGCAACGTCAAGATTTCACAAAAGATTTCGGGCATTCCAGTCGTAGGAGACACGTCGCAGCGCGTCCTCGCCGTCACGCGCAACCAAACGGATAGCGTAGACTTCTACGAATTCCACCCGAAGGGATTGCAATTCTACGGTAAGTGGAACGTTTGCATTGAAAACGACGACAACTCCTCCCCGCTTTACTGGCTTGGCGAAACGACTCGCCGCTGGTTCTACTTTGAAAAGCAGACAGGTTCCAAGAACCGCTGCGCATCCACGAACGAACTCCGAGACTTGGCGAACATCAACGACGAAGACGGTTTCTCATTGGGATTCCCCTACTGGACCGAAACGCTCGTCGCAGGCCGTCCTCAGTCGGCACTTAAGATTCCGCTTTATTCTAGATACGCCGGAATCCCCGACGGGAACGCCATCACAGTCAAGGCTGGCAAGAAATGGATTGCCGCAGAATACGATTCTGAACCGCGAGAAATCATCCTTTTGGGAGAAGCGCTCCCCGATGCCGGTGAAACGATTACCGTTGAAATCACAGACGATTCCAAGCGCAAGACCAAGAAGGAAATAACAATTCCGGGATTCTAAAGGTCGCGGTAAAGCGTCAGGCGGCGCTTACGACCGAGCGCAAGACGGATGAGGTCACGAATCTTGTCGTTCAGACGCGGGAAATCCACCGGATGAACGGCAATACGTGGTACACCGAATGGAATTTTCAAAATGCCTTCGGCATAGACAAATGCAGCCTTTTCCGTTGATTTCGGAATACCCGCAAAACTTGCCACAGGAGACGCATAGCGGACACCTTCAGCGGTAGTCAAAGAAAAGCGGTCTTCGTACAACATTTTTTCTGCACGGACTTGCCCCGGCAAGAACTTGTTGCTAAACCAAGTCGGCGGAACAAAAGCAATTGGTGCATCCGCATTTCCGTTTTCATCTGCGAATAGCTTTTTCCAAGATTCAAGGGCCGCTTGCAAAAGGCGGCTCGATTCGTACTCGGAAAGTCCCGCAAATTCAGCCTCGCCACCCGTGAGGTTCATACCCACGAGACCCACATAACTGCGGCCCTGGCTGAATTCCGCCTTGTGCTTAAAGCCATGCAATGCAAGTTCAAAACCTTCGGACTTGAGCTTGGCGAGAGCAGCGCGAAAATTTTCAACAGCTTCGTCCGTTGCATTCTCCGTATCAGGAATCACAAGTAAGCTAAAAGGTCCACCGACTAACTCCTTGAGTTCTTCAAGAATCGGGGTCACTTTCTGGTGGTTCCAGACGCTAAAATCATGAAAACAAAGGAGAAAACGCTTGCACATGGTTGTGAAGATAGCAATAGTTCGGAAAACTAATTTACTACATTTACCTTACTATGTTCGAATCTATCATTCTCGGCCTGTTGCAGGGCCTCGCCGAATTCCTCCCCATCTCCAGCTCCGGCCATTTAGTGCTCGGGCACGAACTTTTAGGCATGAACGAAGCAGGCATGTTCTTCGACATCATGCTCCACGCAGGCACACTGCTTTCAATCTTCGTGGTGTTCCACAAGAAGATTACGGACATCATCGTCGGATGCCTCCGTCGCGATCGCGACCAGCTCCGCGAAGCGGGCTACATCATTCTTGCAAGCATCCCGACAGCACTCATCGGGCTCGGCTTCAAGGACGCACTCGAAAGCTTGTTCGAAAATCCGCGCGCCGTCTGCGTTGCAGAACTTTTCACCGGTCTTTTGCTTTTCACATCGCAGTGGGGCCCGACCGGCGCCAAGCACCCGGATAACGAAGGCGTCAAGATGAACTGGTGGCGCGCACTCGTGACCGGCACCGTGCAGGGCATCGCCTGCATCCCGGGCATCAGCCGCAGCGGTTCGACCATCAGCGCTATGATGTTCATGGGCGTGAACCGCAAGTACGCCGGCGAATTCAGCTTCCTCATGAGCATTCCGGCCGTTGGCGGTGCAGCACTTCTCGATTGCATCAAGTGGATCAAGTGCCAGACTATGACTCCGGAAAAAGCGCTCCTCAACCCGGAAAAGGCTTTGAAGTGCGTTGATGCCGGCGGATTCACCCCGGAACTCTTAGTCGGCATGATTGTCGCATTTATCTTTGGAATCATCGCCCTCAAGTGGCTCATGAACTTTGTCCAAAAAGGCAAGTTCCAGCACTTCGCCTGGTACGTCTGGGCAGTAGGTATTCTTGGATTGATTTTGCTGTAATAGACTTTATATGCAACGCGCCCGTTCACAGGATAGTGAGCGGGCGTTTTTGTTTTTAGAAAATTTTAACGGTAGCTTGTCAAGCAAGGCTCTTTATTTGTTATTTCTAGGGCGAATGTCTTCCTTACGAACTTTGAAGAGTTCAGCTGCTTTTTCAGGAGTCAGAATGCCGGAATCAACCATAAGTTGAGCCGATTCAAGAATTCCATCTCCTTTCCCCTGCAGGTAAGACCCCTGTTTTTCGTAAAGCAAATCTGTCATTCCGTCAACCTCATTCAAAAGAGTTTCGTCCATGTACCCTGTCAAAGATACATCCTTAGCAAAGTCCTTGTCAAGAAGCCTCAAATTTCAAAAAAAATAAGGCATATCCAAAAGCTGGCCTTATAGAGCCTCTTTTGGAGCAACGGTAAAACCAGAGCATCAAATTTCATCATTTATGGCAGCATTGACTAAATTTGACAAGGATTATTGACATTCCTTGTGAAAAATGGTATATTAGAAATGCTCGATAGTCATAATGGGCTGCATCCCGTTCGAATGTCTTGAGAGAAGGCGGTTCCTTTGCAGAGGGCCGCCCTCTACCATTCTAGGTTTTTTGGTAATTTAAAGTTCCAGTCATCCTTTCACCTTATAGTAACTCTTTTTAAACGGGGTTAAAGCATAAAAGAGGCCGGATTTTAATCCAGCCTTAAAAAATTTGCAAGTGGACAATTCAGTCCGATATTCCATTGGTCCAAAGCGGTTTTAAAATTTTATTCCAAACAAAGCCCCAAAAGAAGCCCAGAAGCCAAAGCAACGGAGCAACAAAGAGACATAAGCATGCGCATATAATCAGAAATGTCATTTTCAATCTCCGCGTTACTTCTTTAATATACATCTTTGGGGATCACTGAGAGTTTTTTTCGCCTTATATTTTATAGAGCTTTTCAGAAAATTTTAATCAATTACCATTCTTTCAGCGTAGCCAAGAATTCATCCTTGGTGTAGGCATGATCTACTTTACGATGTTCATACACCAAGCAATAACGATAGTTATTGCCAGCCTTTGACGCCCAAAGATTTCCCAGTTTGATTTTCTTTTCGGCATCAAGATGATCGCCCTTGGTTTCTAGCATCACGATTTTACCATGTTTTGTCTTTATTATAAAATCGGGATAATGGTTGATAAAGCCATTAATGCAAAAGTCCTTCTTCTCACGGTTACGGGTCCAAAATTCAACATTTTCAAGATTAGCAACAGCGTTGATTACCGTTTCTTCAAAACCGTTTACATTCTCTTCTTTTTCGTGAAGAGTTTTCGGCAAAGGTTTTCCTGCAGATGAAAGCGTAAGCTTATCTGCAATACGGTAGTGTTGCCGCAGAATAATTTTATCTTGATCTAGAGTCCGATCAAATTCTGTTTCAATATATTCCGCAGCAAGAGCATTTATTTTTTGCTTAATTCGTTCCGCATAAGTACTTTGCGAATTCAACATTTGATTCAAATCTTTGTCATTAAAGTTTGAAAGGACTCGGCGAATATATTCAATAATATCAGGATCAGGAATCGGATACATATTCCCAATCCAATCACGTAAACGTTCAGCACACTTTTGACGTTTCCGTTCAACATCTTCAATGTTTGAAAGCCAACGAGTAATTTCTGCTTGCTGATTTTTGCCAACGCTAAAAATAGTCGGTGTAAAATCTTTTTGCGACTCATCTAAATCAATGCTTCGCATTTCAACATCAACATTTTCAAAATTAATATTCGTATCGGCATTCCTTAATGGAAAATTTTTGAGCAACATATCCTTATCGAAAGGAGTGTTCGCTATTCCAAAAAGATCAACATGCAAGCCTTCAACCGCACCCTTCATAAAGAATTTTGGTAAAATGATTTGACTTGCAGAGTCCTTAAAGATGCTCTTGATTGCGTAAGTTTTCACTTGCTTTTCCATTTCAGGTGGTGCTACCGGAGATGTTCGATTTTCTTCGATACGCTTTTCCAATTCTTCATTTTCCTTTTGAGCCAAATGCTCTATTTGAGCCATAATACTCGACTGTTGATTTTGCAATTCACTTTTAGCATCACCATGGTCAGAAACAGAAGCTACAGATGCCGGCGACAGCGAAGAATCATCCCCATTCCATAATATTGAAGACAAATCAAACTCACCTTCTTTTGAACCGCCATTACTGTCATTTAGCAAACTCATTGAAGCTATTGATTCATTCATCGGCATTTCCGTCGGTTCAACAGACTTTTCTAATTCCACTTGTCTATAGTCACTACTGCTAAAACCAGCACGATTTAGTCCTTTCACAATGCTGTCAAGTGTTTCACTAAATCTTGCGGAAGCCGTAAACACATAGCTCATGTTAAGCATTACATTTTCATTTTTGCGAACATTAGGCAATCGCAAGACTCGTCCTAGAATCTGCTCCACATCAACAGAAGAACTACGATCAGCAAGAGAAGCAAGAATATAGGCAAACGGACAATCCCACCCCTCCTTAAGGGCATTCACCGTAATAATATAACGGACAGGGCAATCCTTGCTCAACAAATTGACATTCTGCAATTCGTTCTTGTCTGCCGTTTTTATCTTGATTTGTTCCTCTGGGATTTTCTTTTCCAGAAGCATCGACTTGACACACTCAAATGTAGCGTTGTCATCTTTCGTTTTAGGTTCCGCCTGGAAAAGGACAATCGGACGAATATAGGGAGCACCCGATTTTTCAGCCTCAACCGCAGCACTTTCCAATTTCGAACGGAGCTCCAACGCAGAACTTACAACTTCTTCTTTCTTGTGGTGGTTATAGACAATCACTGGAAGTTTTACCATATTCTCTTTCTTGAGCTCTATGGCAGGCGTAAAGCTAATGATGTTGCTGTTTTTGCGCGGGGTCGCCGTCAAATCCAAGATGAAACTCGGATTCAAGTTCTTTAGCATTTCGACACTCAATTCACTTTCGGCATTATGGCTTTCATCCACAATAACTACCGGATTGAAGGCACGAAGTACCGACATTACAGAAATTTCTTCTTCGCCCACATCCTTAGCAAACGATTGTAAATTCCCATTTTCTTCATTGACTTTGCGATCTTCTTTTTTGCGAGCACGAAGACTGTCAAAACTCAAAATACAAAGAGTCATATTCTCACGAACAGACGATGTATTAAAACCCGCGCCCTGCAAAAGCATTCGCTTATCAAAAACATTCACCTTATTTGCAAAATCAGTATTTAACTGTTCGCGATACGGATGCCGTGGGTTGCTAAAATTCCGGATAGTCTGTTCCAAAATAGAATTAGACGGCACTAGCCATACTGCAATTTTCGGGCGAGCGGGATCAAGTTCCTTGAAAATTGCAGACAACGCATTTGCTGCAATAAAAGTCTTACCACCAGCGGTCGGAACTTTGATACACACATGCGGACAATTCGGCACATTATTCTTGTAAGGTTCTACAGCTTCGCCAAAAGAAGGTGTTATCGGCGTTCTCGGGTGCAACATCCAAAAGGCGTTAAAAGCTTCCGCTATATTTCGGCGTTCTTTCAGTTTTTCAAGAAAAAGAGCCAAGTCGTCAATAATCTGTTTTTGATAAGATTTTAAAATCATGCTTTGTCATTCCCGGCTTGACCGGGAATCTCCTTTATCTAAAATTTTCTAACGTCTCTTGGAATTTTCTTGAAAGTGATATTGTGTTCAAACAAGAAATCTTTCGGCAGAACGCAATTGTCAGCGAAAATGACATAGCGTTCTGAACGAAGTTTAATTGTTGCCAAAAATTCAAAATCCAATGTTGTGACTTCCGATTTTTTGTAGAACAGATAATACGAGGTGTTATCAACATCACCTAAGAAAAATTCATGACCGACTTGTTCGACTCTTTGATAATCAATGGATTTATTGGTTTCTGTGTAGTAGATGTATTCGCGAATTTTCTCGACAGGTTGGGCTTCGTTCAGATAGCCGTCTAAAAGCATTTCGGGTCCAAGTTCGTAATAGCAGAAATCTCCGCCAGTACCTTCGCTTCTTCCTTTTGTTATTCCGGCCAATTTCAAGCAATTATTTTCAAAAGTTGTTTCAAACTTGTCAAATTCATCCTTATG
Organism: Fibrobacter succinogenes subsp. succinogenes S85; assembly: GCF_000146505.1. GTDB lineage: Bacteria > Fibrobacterota > Fibrobacteria > Fibrobacterales > Fibrobacteraceae > Fibrobacter > Fibrobacter succinogenes. The sequence continues at coordinate 745,693 of NC_017448.1, forward strand.
CTCGTCACGGACACCTTTCAATTCATCCATTATTTCTTGACCATTTGCAATATCTTTTAAGGTCAATTCCTTTGAATATAGTTCTCGCTTTTCATCTGATTTATATCCTTTGATGACTCTCCGTACGCGTTCTGCTGTAATTTTATCGGCATAATCTTCCATTTCAACAAGAATGAATTTGCGATTTCCACCATCTTGTTTGTTGAGGTTGAGAACAGCGTGAGCAGTCGTGCCAGACCCTGCAAAGGAATCGAGGATAATGGAGGATTTATCTGTTGCAATTTCAAGAATTTCTTCAATAAGAGATATAGGCTTAGGATAATCAAAAGCCTTCATAGACATTATTTTCATCAAATCGGCTGTACCTCGAGCAGAATTGAAACTTTCATCTTCTAAAAGGTTTTGATATGGCAAGGATCTTTCAATAAGTTCATCGTTATTGTTTACATTACAATATTGTTTGAAATATACAGACCAATTCCCATTATTATTTTTAAAAACAATAAAACCATGTTCTATTCCCCATGCAACTTTCGCTTCTGACCACCGCCAATTCCAATGTTTCAGTTTGTCAATTGATGACCCCGGATACAAAAAAGTTCCATCAGGCATTTTTATTTGGTAATTTAACGATTCTGAATAATGACTACCCGTCATTCTTCTATCAAGTTTATTTGTAGTATATTTTCCTCGACGATCTTTATACTCATCCTCTAAATCATATTTCTCAAAATCATCAATATTTCGTGTATTGGGAATAAAAAATCTTTTCTTGTACATTAAAATATATTCGGTAACAACCTTAATATCATTACCAGTATTTGATCCAGGAGTAGATTGCCAAATAAATTGCGTCACAAAATTTCCAGCACCAAAAATTTCATCACAAATCAACTTTAAATTCGCTTGTTCATTATCATCTATGGAAATAAATATTGCACCATCATCAGCAAGCAACTTCTGCAACAACGTTAAACGCGGATACATCATGCAAAGCCACTTATCATGACGGGTCAAATCCTCAGACTCCTTGCCGACCACCTGTCCGAGCCACTTTCTAATTTTTGGGCTATTCACATTATCGTTATAGACCCAATTTTCATTACCCGTGTTATACGGAGGATCAATGTAGATGCACTTGACACGTCCTTCATATTCAGGGAGCAAAGCCTTCAACGCTTCAAGGTTATCGCCATGGATAATCTTGTTTTCGGACTTACCACTTTCGCAGTTGAACGATTCTTTCAATTCAAGCGTTCTGTAAGGAACATCAAGGTGATGGTTCAGAACAGCATCTTTTCCAAGCCAGTTCAAAGTGGGCACGAAAACCTCAAGCAAAAAAGTGAAACCTCCCGGCAATGGGATATTCTCCTTTTTGCATTTTCCACGTTTCGCAAATAAAAAAGAGGCGTGGAGTCGAATGCACTTACCGCTATCGAGGGTTAGCACGCCCTATGACCAAATAAGCACAAAACGACCCACGCCCGATGGGGCGTGAGCGCTCGTCCTATTCCTCGGTCTGTTGAAAGTGCTAATTTCGATAGCGAGAATGAGAGACGAATCTCAAAAACCGGCGATTGCCATAAAGACAACCTATGTCACCCGTAATATAGATTTTTTCGCCCCAAAAGGAGATTCCCGATCAAGTCGGGAATGACAATTTCGCAGTGATGACCGATGGAAAAGAAGATTTTTCGCCAAAAAATCTTGACAACCATCCCTAGAGGGACTATATTTAATAGTGAACAAATGTTCTAGTGCTCAAAATTTCAAACATTGTGGTTTTTATGCTTGTCCGCAAGGAGTTAACGATGAAAATAAAAGTTATGGATGCAGAAATTTCTGTGCAAAGAATCGGCAATGAGGATTACATTTCGCTGACAGATATGCTCAAAGCTAAAGACGGTGATTTCTTTATAACAGATTGGTTGAGAAACCGTAATACGCTAGAATATATTGGAATTTGGGAAAAAGTATATAATCCTAATTTTAATTATGGCGAATTCGCCATAATTAAAAATCACTCAGGTCTCAATAGCTTTAAAATCAGCGTTAAAGAATTTCAGGCTAGAACAAATGCCGTTTCTTTAGTAGCCAAAGCAGGTCGATACGGTGGAACCTACGCACATAAAGACATTGCATTTGAATTTGCAATGTGGATTAGTGCAGAATTCAAAATATACATGGTTAAAGAGTTCCAGCGTCTCAAAGAAGCCGAACAAGCCCAAATGGGCTGGTCCGTGCGTCGGGAACTCTCTAAAATCAACTATCACATTCATACGGACGCCATCAAGCAGAACTTGATTCCGGCAACACTTACAAAACAGCAGATGAGTATGATTTATGCAAACGAAGCTGATGTTTTGAATGTAGCCTTATTTGGATTTACCGCCAAGGAATGGCGCGATACACATGCCGATTTGCAAGGCAATGTCCGCGACTACGCTTCAGTAAACCAGCTTATATGCCTTTCAAATATGGAATCGTTGAATTCAGTCCTAATCAAGGAAGGTTTACCGCAGCCAGAGCGATTGCAAAAACTGAATCAAATTGCAATAAGCCAAATGACAGTTCTGGAATCCATCGGAGAAAACAAGCTCCTGAAATAAGAAGAAAAGTCGCATACCCGTTCTCTCGTCTTTCGTCTCTAGTCTCTCATCCAAATTGGCACGGTTCTTGCATATACTAGCGCGGAAACAAAACAAAACCGCGTTTTAGTTTCATTTTGAAACAATAAAATTGCGGGATTGCTTAAAAATTTAACAGGAGATTAAAATGGCAACAGAAAAGATGGAGTTCCAGACCGAAGTTCGCGATATGCTGAACTTGATGATCAACTCCCTTTACAGCAACAAGGAAATTTTCCTCCGCGAATTGGTTTCTAACGCAGCAGATGCACTCGACAAGCGTCGTTTCCTCTCTCTTTCGAACTCCAGCCTCCTCCCGGTGGGCACTCAGTTGCGCATCGATATTTCGGTGAACAAGGAAGGCAAGCGCCTCATTGTCGAAGACAACGGTATCGGCATGAACAAGGAAGACTTGATCAACTGCTTGGGTACAATCGCTCGTAGCGGCACCAAAAACTTCATCAAGAACTTGAAAGATGCCGACAAGAGCAGCGTCGATCTCATCGGTCAGTTCGGTGTGGGTTTCTATTCCGTGTTCATGGTTGCAAAGAAGGTCGAAGTCTTGACGCTCAAGGCCGGCGAAACGCAGGGTTACCTGTGGAGTTCCGAAGGCACGGGCGATTTCGAAATTTCTGAAGCCCCGCTCGACAAGGTCGGCACGAAGATTACGCTTTATCTCAAGGACGACGAAGACGCCGATGATTTCGCTAGCGAATGGAAGATCAAGGATATCGTCCAGAAGTATAGCGGTTTCGTGAGCTACGGCATTTACTTCCACCCGGAAGCAACGAAGAACGACAAGGGCGAACTTGAAGAAAAGCCGGAAGAACGTTTGAACGACAAGACCGCTTTGTGGCGCCAGAGCGAAAAGGAAGTCACCGAAGAACAGTACAAGGATTTCTACAACGTCATCAGCCACGAAGCTGACGAACCGGCCGCCTGGAGCCACAGCCACGCTGAAGGTTCCCAGGAATTCTGGAGCCTTGTGTACATTCCGTCGAAGGCTCCGTTCAACATTTGGCACAACGACGCTCTGCACGGCCTCAAGCTCTATGTGAAGAAAGTCTTTATCATGGATGACTGCAAGGACTTGCTGCCGCCGTGGCTCCGCTTTGTGCGCGGCGTGGTCGATAGCGAAGACTTGCCGCTGAATGTGTCTCGTGAAATCTTGCAGAACAACAAGATTATCACCAACATCCGTAAGCACGTGATCAAGAAGGTGCTCGACGCCTTGCAGAACATGGCCGACAAGGATGTCGCTAAGTACAACGCCTGGTGGCGCGAACTCGGCATGGTCTTGAAGGAAGGCTTCTACATGAACTGGGAACATCTTGACGAACTCAAGAAGTTGCTCCGTTTCGAAAGCACCAAGACTGAAGGCGACGCTCTCGTAAGCCTCGACGAATACGTGAAGCGCATGCCGGAAGGCCAGAAGGAAATCTACTACCTCGTGGGCGACAAGAACGCCATCAAGTCAAACCCGATGCTCGAAGCCTTCAAGGCCAAGGGCTACGAAGTGTTGCTCATGAGCGACGGCATTGATGAATTCATGATGTCTAGCCTCACGGAATTCGGCGACAAGAAGTTCCACGACATTTCCCGTGGCGATGTGGACTTTGAAAAGACCGAAGAAGAAAAGAAGGCCGAAGAAGAAAACAAGGGCATTTTCAAGGGCCTCTGCGAAAACTTGCAGAAGGTTTTGGACGAAAACATCAAGGAAGTCCGCGTTTCTAGCCGCCTCAAGGATAGCCCGTGCTGCCTCGTCACAAGCGAAGATGCGATGAGCGCCCAGATGGAACGCATGATGAAGGCTATGGGCCAGAAGAACTTGCCGAAGTCCAAGCGCATTCTGGAAATCAACCCGACACACCCGATTTGCGAAATGCTCAAGAAGAAAGCCGAAGCGAACGAAGATCTTGGCGATTGGCCGAAGGCCCTCTACGGTCAGGCTTTGCTTGCCGAAGGCTCTCCGCTCCCGAACCCCGCTGAATACGTCGCTGCGATTACAAAGCTGCTGACCGCATCTGTCAAGTAATTACGCGCTATGCACCATCAAAAAGACCGCGATTAATCGCGGCCTTTTTTGCTTTTCTGCGACACTCGATTTGCTAATTTTTGACGCAGCGGACTGGATATGCATCGTCCTTACCCACGTTGCCCACAAATGAATCATCGTTTAAGCTTGTCAAAGACACATTGCACGCGACGACTCTTCTGCAAGTCTCATCGCACCACTCATCGCTTTCGGCCTCTGTAGACGTCCACAAAACCCCGAGATAGCCAATCTCGCTGTAAATGGGATATATTCCATTGATAAACCTGTATCCAGCAGGCGACGCCGAAAAGGAATAATCATCCGTACCGTTACCGCCTTCAGACCAACCAGAAGTTGATTTGAGTTTTTCACCTGCAGTCTCGGAGCCGCCAATTGCGGCAAACAAAGTATCATATTCAGCCTTCGTAGGCAAATGCCAGCCACTGGGACACGCCCCCTGCACTGGATAGGTGGGTGTACACGTTTTTTGATAACCGCAGCCTTTGCCGTTTTCACTCCATACGCCAGCACTGTCCATTGCTGCGGCCCAAGTGTAAAGGCGACCGTACTTGGAGCAGTACTTAGCGGAGTCGTTGAAGCAATAGGAACTATTCGTCTCAAAATTAAGATTCTCAGCCATCCAAATCTGCGAACCTATCTTCACGGTTTTATAAGTTTGTTTGTCACGAGAATCCGTTAGCGTGCCATATTCGCATTCATCTTTAGTTTTTGTTTTGCAGGCTTTTGCCTCGGGCACTATAATAACCGGGGGTTCTATAATTTTAGGTTCGACATCCATCACGCAACGAACAGAATAGCCGTCGTCTTTGTTTCCAGAGCGGATATCCGCACCATCATACACACTCTGAAAATACACGCATCCACTACTGTTTTCATATTCATTAGAACTCCAAAAGAGCGCTTGATACCCCTCCTCGTAATAATCGTCTTGGTAGAGCCAGTCCCTGTAACCTGCAGGAAGCACAGAAAAACCGAAAGCATCTGTCGCATCGCCACCGCGATTCCATCCACTCGTCTTGAGTGTTATGCCAGCGACTTCTTCGCCCCCCACCGAGTCAATCAAGGTTTTCCATTCCGCTGTGGATGGCAGATGCCATCCCTCGGGACAAGCGTCCGCAGCTGCAGTCCATACATATAAGCGCCCAAACTTATCGCAATTATCTTTTGAATTATTGTAACAATAGCAATAATCGTTTTTGTATTTTGCCTCTCTCCTGTAATTCAAGTTCTGCGCCATCCACCACTGGTCACCGATTTTCACAGTCTTGTAAGTTTGTCCGTCGCGGTCATCCACCAATTCGCCATACTCGCAATTATCTTTAGTTGAAGTTTTGCAGCCTTTGGGCACAGCTACAGAGCTCCCCGATTTCGCAGATGAAGAAGACTTTGCGCTAGAAGAAGAGTTTGCCTTGCTACTGCTAGACTTTTCATTAGACGAAGTTTTGGAATCCAGAATGCAACGGACGGACATTGCATTGATCATCGGCTCACCCCAAATATCAGCCTTTGCGTAACGATTCTCCAAAGACATGCAGAACGCGTGATCAACTAGAATCCTATTGCCATCCAGCCTAGTCGATGATTCAACATCTTCCGTAGAACTCCAGAAATACGCCTCTGTCTTGTCGCCAATAAAATCGTACGATTCAATATTCTCAGTGACATAATCACTCAAATCGTCTTCCTTTCTGAAGCCTCCAGGGAGGGCCGTAAAACCATACTCATCCGTTCCAACAGTTTCTTTTTTCTCAAATTTCCAGCCGTCAACAGACTTGAGCTTTATTCCCGCATTACCGCTACCGCCAACTGTTTGGATCAAGGTTTCAAATTCGTCCTTAGAGGGCAAGTGCCAGCCGCCAGGGCAAACTTCCGTTGCAGCATCCCACTTATAAAGTCGACCGTATGTACCACATAAGCCCGGATGACTATTTTGTTTGTATGAAGGTTCTTCGCCAAAGCAGTAGCTAAGGCCCGAATTATAATTCAAGTTTTCCGCCATCCAGACCTGGTCACCGATTTTCACGGTCTTATAGGTCTTATTGTCGCGAGGGTCCTTCATGGTATTGTTTTTTTCGTCGTATACAGCCTTAGCACCGCTCGCACTTGAGGATGTTTTCGCAGACGAAGAAGACTTTGCAGAACTAGACGAAACTTTTTTGCTTGACGAGGAGTTCGCGTTGCTGCTGCTGGATTTTTTCACAGCACTGCTGGACACAGGTTCTTCTGAATCAGCATTGCTGCCAGAATCGCCACCACAGGCGGTAAAGACAGACATAGCCGTCACAAGCAAGAACGGCAAAAACCTAGCAAACATTTTCATAAACATCTCCTCCCCATACATTTGAGGTAAATATAAGTAATTTGAGGATTTAAAAAGGCGATCCCGGAACAAAAGCAACCAAGGCGAACGCTGCGAAAATGCTTGCATTTTCATAGCTGAGCCGAAGGGCTTTGTACTTGTACAAGTCCGGGATGACAAAGCAAGAAAATCTCATTCCACAATTTTTTCAAGCAGCGAAATAGCCTTTTTCATCTGTTTTTCGGGTACCGATGAATAGTTGATGACAAATTCGTGTTGCGATGGGGTCGCCATCGTGTAATAATCCGAAAGTGCTCCGATGCGTACGCCTTTTTCGAGAGCCCGATTGCAAAATTCTTCATCGGAAAGCGTAGTTTTCACTTTTAGAATAAAGTGCAAGCCTGCATCTTGTTCGGCGATTTCAACGCGATCATGAAGCGGACTGCGACGGATGATATCAAGCAGAGTATCGCGACGGTGACGGTAAAAATTGCGCATACGGTTGATGTGCTTTTCGTAATGACCGCCACTGATGAACGCAGCAAGCACATACTGCACGAGATTTGAAATTGTACAAGTGTAAAACGAGAACTCTTCACGAAATTTTTGCGCAAGCGGTTTCGGAAGAATCATATAACCCACACGCACTGTAGAGGCAAGCGTTTTAGAAAATGAATTTATATAAATCGTCTTGTCTTGCACATCGATGTTTTGAAGCGCCGGAATCGGGCGCCCCACCATACGGAACTCGCTATCGTATTCGTCTTCAACAATGTAGCGGTTGCTCGATTTTGAAGCCCAGCTCAAGAGTTCATAGCGACGGCTCACAGGCATTACCTTCCCTGTCGGGAAATGGTGCGATGGCGAAAGATGAACAACATCGGTACACGTTTCTTCGAGTTGGTCAATGCGAACGCCCTGTTCATCTAGCGGGATAAAATTGCAAACGACATTTAGCTTTTGGTAGATTTTAGAAATCTTGCTGTAGCCAGGGTCTTCAACGCCATACTTTTTATCAAAGCCCAAAAGCTGCACAAGCCAAGTGTAAAGGCAATCTGTTCCAGCACCAACGACAATCTGTTCCGGATCCACACGCATTCCGCGAAACTCCAGAAGCATCTTGGCGATCGCTTTTCGAAGCGCGATAACGCCTGAATTCGGCGAACGCGTGAGCAGTTCATTTTGCTGTTCACAGAGGACTTTTCGCGTAATCTTCGCCCACGTCGAGAACGGGAACGTCGAAGCATCTACCTGATTATTGACAAAGTCTGCAATGTAATGCGGAGTTTTTGGCGGTTCAACGCGTTGCGACTCACGGGATTGCTTGGTCGGAACAGGCTTGGGAAGAATCTGCGGATTTTTTGATTGAATCGCCGCAACGAAAAAGCCCTTGCGCGGAAGCGAGTAAATGAAGCCCTCCGCTAAAAGCTGCTCGTATGCATTTTCAACAGTCACGACGCTCACGCCCAGCGCATTTGCAAACGGACGCTTCGACGGAAGCTTCGCATCCGCCTCAAGACGCCCCGACAGAATATCATCCTTGATAGAACGATACAAGAAATGATAAAGAGTATCATCCCCCGCCTTTGAGATATCATATGAAAGCATTTAAGAAATCCTTTTCTGTAAACCAAGAAGGCGATGCCCGAATAAATCGGGCATGACATCATTATTATAACGAGCGAAGACCGTTTCGAGTGTTTTTACAATGCGAAGTCTATACATTATCAAGCATTCCTTTTGAAAAAACTGACCACAAACTGACATTAAACTGAACCTATTAAAATAATAGAAATTTGAACATTTGATAAAGTCAATAAAAAGTCTAATTTAAGCCTCAAAACGAAACAAACGCAACAAGGAGAACCCAATGCCTACAGAAAATCGCTACGAACTCAACAAGAATCTCGCCCAAATGCTTAAAGGCGGAGTCATTATGGATGTGACCACCCCGGAACAGGCAAAAATTGCAGAAGCCGCCGGTGCAGCCGCCGTCATGGCACTCGAGCGCATCCCTGCCGACATTCGCGCCGCAGGCGGAGTCTCTCGCATGAGCGACCCCAAGATGATTAAAGGCATCCAGGACGCCGTTTCCATCCCCGTGATGGCAAAATGCCGTATCGGGCACTTCGTCGAAGCACAACTTTTGGAAGCCATCGAAATTGACTACATCGACGAAAGCGAAGTACTCTCCCCCGCCGATGACGTATTCCACATCAACAAGCACGAATTTAAAGTGCCGTTCGTCTGCGGGGCCCGCGACCTCGGCGAAGCACTCCGCCGCATTGAAGAAGGCGCTTCCATGATCCGCACCAAAGGCGAACCGGGAACCGGCGACATCGTACAGGCAGTCCGCCACATCCGTCTCATGAATCAGGAAATCGCACGCATCACCTCTATGCGTGAAGACGAACTGTTCAACCGCGCCAAGGAATTGCAAGTTTCGTACGAACTCGTGAAGTTCGTTCACGACCACAAGCGACTCCCCGTCGTGAACTTTGCCGCAGGTGGCGTTGCCACACCCGCCGACGCAGCACTCATGATGCAACTCGGCGCCGAAGGCGTGTTCGTCGGATCAGGTATTTTCAAGTCCGGCAATCCGGCCAAGCGTGCCGCCGCGATCGTGCAAGCTGTCACAAACTACAAGGACGCCAAACTCATTGCCAAGCTCTCCGAAGATTTAGGCGAAGCGATGGTCGGCATCAACGAAAACGAAATTGCACTTTTAATGGCTGAACGAGGAAAGTAAATGAGCGAAAACAAAACAAACAACCACATCAAAATCGGCGTACTCGCCGTACAAGGTGCATTTGCTGAGCACCGCCAGATCCTTGAGAAGCTCGGCGTTGAAACGTTTGAAATCCGCCAGTTGCGAGACCTCGAACAAGATTTCGATGGGCTCATTTTACCCGGCGGCGAAAGCACCGTACAAGGAAAGCTTTTGCACGACCTCAGACTTTTCGAGCCCTTACGCGAACGTATCGAAAGCGGACTCCCGACATTTGGCACTTGCGCAGGATTGATTCTACTTGCCGAGAAATTGAGCAACGACGGTCATACGTATTTTGCGACAACGCCCGTCACTGTAGAACGCAATGCCTACGGTCGGCAGCTCGGGAGTTTTTACACCGAAGAAAATTTTGAGGGAATCGGGAAAATCCCGATGACATTCATCCGAGCCCCGCTCATACAGCGCGCAAGCCAGGATGTGCAAATTCTCGCGACCGTTCAAAATCAAATTGTCGCTGTGCGATACAAGAATCAACTCGCTATTTCGTTCCACCCAGAACTCAATAACGATTTAAGAGTGCATCAATATTTCGTGGAGGAAATAGTGAAAGCGAATCAAATACAGGCAAAGAAAGCTGCTTAAATAATTAGCGCGTAACGAGCGCGATTATCGCCGTTATAAGACCGCCAACAGCAACACCCGCCAGCACAATGAAAGCCACCATCATCCACTTGACGTACTTTGCCAAGCGAACAACCATGGAATTCTGGTCCTTGGCGAATTGCTGATAAGCATTGAGAGCGGCCATTACAGTAAAGCCCACATCATCAAGCCAACCAAACAGCGGAATCGTATCCGGGACCGCATCAATCGGAGATAAATCGTAAACCACCGCAAGCATAGCGATAATCACAGAAAGCGCTTTCCAGACAACGGGAGCGCCATTCTGTTCATCCCCCGTTTTCACACTTCGCTTTTCACGATGCATATCGTTCATATCGTGAACTTCAACATCATCGTAAACTTTACCATTAGCCATTCAAACCAATCCTTCTAATCAAATTACTTTTTAAATATACAAACAAAAAGAAAAAGACTACCGATTTCTCGATAATCTTTTTCTAAAAGTATCTGCTATTTGAACCGTGTATGCCGATCCCGGAATAAATCCGGGATGACTGCAAAAAAATCGGATAAGCGAGCAGAGCCAGGCCGCAGACCCCGAAGCCGTACAAATAGTACGGCGAGTGGGTTGAGAACGCCGCTATGCGAAGCTTAGACGATTTTTTACCCGTGATATAATTTACTCGTCTGGTAATTCGGTTCAGACGTGAGGTTCACACCGAGGCGGCGGAACACACCAACGTCAACCTGCGAAAGAATCACGCTGGAGTGGACTTCGCAATGGCGGAGTTCCGGGAGTTTTTCGAGCGCAATCTTTGCATTGTAATCCGTCAGAGCACAAACGGAGAGAGCCACGAGGACTTCGTCCATGTGCAAGCGCGGGTTCTTGTGGCCGAGCTGCTTGGTCTTGAGGTTCTGAATCGGTTCAATCACCATCGGAGAGAGCAAGCGGACTTCGTCCGGGATGCCAGCCAAGTGCTTGAGAGAATCAAGCAGCATAGCAGAAGAAGCACCGAGAAGCGAAGAAGTCTTGCCCGTAATAATCGTACCGTCGTTCAGTTCAATAGCGACTGCCGGACCGTTCGTTTCTTCAGCCTTTGCCACAGCGGCGACAGCAACCTTGCGGTCCTTAGCGCTGATGTGAGCCTGTTCCATCACGAGTTCAAGCTTGTAGACTTGATCCTTTTCGGCATTGCCCTTGCGGACTTGGCACAAAGTATTGTAGTAACGGCGGATGATTTCGGCATTGGCGGCTTCACAAACAGCAGCGTCGTCAACAATGCAGTTGCCAGCCATGTTCACGCCCATGTCCGTCGGGCTCTTGTACGGAGATTCACCGAGGATGCGAGTGAAGAGAGCGTTCAACACCGGGAAAATTTCGACGTCACGATTGTAATTAATCGTTGTCTTGCCGTAAGCTTCCAAGTGGAACGGATCAATCATGTTCACGTCGTTCAAGTCGGCCGTTGCAGCTTCGTATGCAAGGTTGACCGGGTGCTTGAGCGGGATGTTCCAAATCGGGAACGTTTCAAACTTGGCGTAGCCAGCCTTGACTCCACGCTTGTTTTCATGATAAATTTGCGAGAGGCAGACAGCCATCTTTCCACTGCCCGGACCCGGAGCGGTCACCACCACGAGTTCGCGAGAAGTTTCAACAAATTCATTTTTACCATAACCATCATCGCTCACCACGAGCGGGATGTTGCTCGGATAACCGGCAATCGGATAATGGCGATAGACCTTGAGTCCGAGGCCTTCGAGCTTTTTCTGGTAAGCAACTGCGCTCGGCTGTTCTTGCCAGCGGGTCAGCACCACACTGCTCACGTAAAGGCCATAACCGCGGAAAGCGTCAATCAGGCGAAGAACGTCTTGATCGTAAGTAATCCCGAGGTCGCCACGAACCTTGTTCTTTTCGATGTCGCCAGCATTGATGGCGATGATGACTTCGGCCTTATCCTTGAGCTTTTCGAGCATGCGAATTTTGGAGTCAGGAGCAAAGCCCGGCAAAACGCGGCTTGCATGATGGTCATCAAAAAGTTTTCCACCAAATTCAAGATAAAGTTTTCCACCAAATTTAGAGATACGTTCTTGAATTTTTTCAGATTGAGTTTTTAGATAAGCATCGTTATCAAAACCAACTTTAAACATATATCACTACCATTTTTAGGGTTTTCACAATTATAAAAAAATGTAAACCACTATCTCAAGTCCAAAAAACTATTTTTTTGCCATATTTCTAAATTTGTGGCATACATGTTTACATATCGCTACAGAGAACTCGCCGTCGCCCTTGAAAAAAAAGGCGAAGTCCGTCTTGCGCTCGCCAAGACGCTCCGAGTGAACCCCGAAGAAATCTTCAATCTCGAAGTCGAACGTTTTTCGCTGGACTCCCGACGCAAAGGCGACTTGCACTGGTCCTACAATGTCGTTTTTGACCTGAAGCGCAAAGTCCGAGCCTCGGGGAACAACGCCCGTGGGCTCATCGAATCTAAACGCGAGATTCGCAGCCTCGATGCAGAACCGTTAAAAGACACTGTAACGATGGCAAGCCACGTGGACGTGATTGGAGCAGGTCCTAGCGGTCTCTGGGCGGCGCTACATCTTTTGCGCAAAGGGTTCTCCGTCGACATCTATGAACAAGGTAAACAAGTCGAAGAACGTTTTCGCGACATCCGCAAGTTCTTTGTAGACCGCAAGTTCAACGCCTACAGCAACGTGTTATTTGGTGAAGGTGGAGCTGGCGCATTCAGCGATGGCAAGCTCAACACCCGTAGCCGCAACCTGTTCAGCGAAACCGTACTCAAGGACATGGTGGACTTTGGCGTTGACGAAAGCGTCGTCACATTTGCAAAGCCGCACATTGGTACAGACAAACTTGTACTCATGTTGCGTCAAATCCGCGCCGAGATTGTCCGACTTGGCGGGCATATCCATTTCAACACGAGCCTTGAAGATATTGAAATCAAGGAAGGTCGCATTTGCGCGATCAAGCTCGGTGATGCGCTCGGTGTTGCCGGCTCGCATTGGCAACCGTGCGAAGCGCTGGTCCTTGCAGTTGGGCATTCCGCTCGTAGCGTTTACGAGATGCTCCACGCTCGCGGCGTGACTCTCGAAAGCAAGGCGTTCGCCATGGGCGTCCGCGTTGAACACCCGCAGTCGCTCATCAACATGCGACAGCTCGGGCTGAACGTCGATACAAGACTCACTGGAGCCGCCGAATATTTCCTCGCCACGCCGACAATCAACAAGACTTCGAGCGCCTACAGCTTTTGCATGTGCCCCGGCGGAGTCCTTGTGCCATGTGCCTCGGAACCGGGAACGCTTGCGACAAACGGCATGAGCTATAGCCGCCGCAATGGCGCATTTGCTAACGGAGCCATCGCCGTCCCGATTACAGCAGGCGCCGAAGGCTTTGACATTACTTCAAGCGGTTCGCTTTTTGGCGGTCTCGACTTGCAACGAAAAATCGAAACAGACGCCTACAACGTCGGCGGAAAAGTTTACGCCGCTCCCGCGCAAACGATCAAGAACTTCCTCGCCCACCGCGAAGACAAAACGCTCCCCAAAACCACCTACCCTTGCGGGCTCGTGCCAAGCAATCTGTGGGATTGGATGGACACGACGATTTGCCAAAGTCTCGCCGAAGGCTTCCAAAATTTTGACCGCAAAATTCCGGGATTCATCAACGAAGGCCTAATTGTCGCCCCCGAAACGCGCACTAGCTCGCCGCTCCGCATCACGCGCAACAACGAAACTCTCGAAAGCGTAAACACCCAAGGGCTCTTCGTCCTCGGCGAAGGAGCCGGCTACGCGGGCGGAATCGTCACCAGTGCCGCAGACGGCGTACGACTTGCACACTACGCGAAAAAGGAAAAAATATGAGCTATGAGGTCGCTTCGCTTTGGGGGCGTGCTAAAGCACTTTGGGGACGCATCGCTTTGAGTAAAAAACATTGTTTCCTGACATTATTCCTCAAAGCACCGATTGGTGCGAGCCCATACCTCATTACCCCATACCCCAAAAGCTTATGATTACACGTACTATCGATCGCAATTTTGCAAACATGCGCCTTGACCGTTTCCTCCGCAAGGCATTCCCCGAAGAATCGCTCTCGGTGTTCTTCGCAGTCATCCGCAAAAAGAAAGTCCGTGTAAACGGCGTTGTCGGCAAGGCTAACCAGATGCTCGTCGAAGGCGACGTGGTCAACATTTACGAGAACTTCAAGTCGGTAAACGAATCAGACGAGAGACGAGAGACGAAAGACGAGAGGAATATAAATGGGGAAAGCCTTCCCCTCGCTTCCGCCGCCGAAGCGGCTCCCGCTACCCCTTCGAGCGGGGACACCCCGCAACGCCCCGATGCAAAAAGTGCAACAGGTTTCGCCAAGAACAAGTCCACCTGGGGCCGCCACCTCACAGGTGCCGAAAAGCAGGCGCACTGGGGCGCTCACGAGCTCGACCTCGTCGTGCAAACCGAAGATTATGTGATTGTGAACAAGCCCTCGGGACTCGCAAGCCAGCCGGGCAGCGGCACGCGCCCAGGCGAAAGCCTCGTGGAATACCTCTGGGAATGGGGACGTAACGAAGGTCTCGATTTCAAGCCGACCATCGCCCACCGCCTCGACCAAGAAACTTCCGGCCTCATCATTGCAGCTCTCCACGGCGACACGCTCCGCGACTTCACCCGCATGATTCGCGAACATGTCGTAGACAAGTTCTACTTTGCACTCGTCAAGGGGAACCTCAAGAAAGACCGCGGCACCATCAGCGAATCGCTCCTGCGCACAGACAGCGCCAAGGGCAGCAAGATGCTCGTCGGTCAAGATGACGAAAACGCACAGAAGGCCATCACGCATTACCGCGTCAAGCAACATTATGAAGGCTACGATCTTGTGAAAATCAAGCTCGAAACAGGCCGCATGCACCAGATCCGCGCCCACTTCGCAAGCATCGGGCATCCGCTTCTCGGCGATACGCGTTACGGCGATTTCGCGCTCAATCGCGAAGTCAAAAAGTTGTTCGGTCTGAACCGCTTATTTTTGCACAGCTGTCGTCTGGAATTCGATTGGCAAGGCGAACATAAAGTTTTTGATTGCCCTCTCCCCAAGGAACTCCGTGACGTCATCAAGCAGCTCAAGCCGATGCGCTTTGAACGTCCTGAAAACAACTTCCAAAGAAGCAGACGATAAAATGGCGATGCCGCAACAGGGTGCGGCATGACAACTGCAAAGCTATCCCCGCACTAGCGGGAAATCGAACTGAATCGAGCGCGGGGTCGCAAACTTGTCAAAAGTAATTTCGTAACAGAAGTTCTTTTTATCGACACCGCTAACGGTCCCGATTCCAAAAATCTTGTGTACCACACGATCGCCTACCGCAAATTCTGCCGTAGGCGCTTTCTTTACTGCGCCAAGACTCTCGTCTTCATCAAAATCGTTCATCAAGTCACGATTTCGGTCCGATTCAGCAATAAAAGCCCGTGCCGCCAAAAGCAAATCGTCCGAGAATCCGCGCGCCACATCAAGCTCGTCCATGTTCATTTCGAGCAAAAATCTCGACGGATAGCGTGACCCGCTCTCGCCCGCCACGCCATCTTCGGCGTCGCTCAGGCAAAGCACGTTTTCGGCACGCGTGAACGCCACATACGCAAGCCTGCGCTCTTCTTCTAGCTGCATCTTGTTCTGCACGCGCTTCACCGGGAAAAAGCCCTCGTTCAAACCGCACACAAAAACGTACGGGAATTCCAATCCCTTCGCATTGTGGATTGTCATGAGCTGCACACGGTCCTTTTCCTGCGAATCTTCATCCGCATTCGTGAACAGCACGATGTTTTGCAAATACTCATCAAGCGAGGCATCTTCTTCGTAGTAATTCTCGAATTCAAGAATTCCCTGTTTGAGTTCCGCGAGATTGTCCAAGCGGTCTTCATCGCCATCCAATCGAAGCATTTCCTCATACTTCGTCTCGCGAAGCATCTTCGAAAGCAATTCCGAGACGCGCATATCCTTATAACGCGAACGATACTTTTCAATCAACTTCACGTATTCAACGACGTTGCTTCTCGACAAGAATTCCTTGCAGTCAAAATCAATTTTCCGATGGTCATTGCCAACCGACGAAAGTTCCGCCTGCGTCGTGACATCAGGCGCCACATCGTTCAGGCGCCCCGCCTCGTACACAATTTCAAGCAAAGCCTCGTAAAGCCCGACCTTGCGCGTATCCGCAAACGCCTGCAAAATCGCCATTTTCTTCGGCCCGAACTGGCGCTTTGGCGTATTCACCGTCCGGATAAACGACAAGTCGTCGGCATACACGAGCATTCGCAAATAGCAAATGATATCCTTGATTTCCTTGCGCTGGTAAAAGCCAACCCCGCTATAGACCTTATACGGGATAGACTCCGACATCAGCGCCTCTTCAACAGAGCGCGACTGCGAATGCATACGGTACAAAACCGCAATATCCTTGTAATGTACGCCACCAGCACCATTTTTCACAGAATTCTGTACCGCATTCTGGATGCGTTCTACAATCCATTTCGCTTCTTCGCGAGTGTTCTTTGCATGGTAAAACACGGGAGTCTTGCCGCCTGCACGGACAGGCCTCAAGACCTTCTCGATTCGGTACTTGTTATTTTTGATGACCGCATCCGGCACCTTCAAAATGCTCGGCGTCGAGCGGTAATTGTTCTGCAACAGAATCGTCTTCGTGCCTTTATGGAACTGGTCAAATTCCAAAATGCGATTGATATCGGCACCGCGCCAGCCATAAATCGTCTGGTCCGGGTCGCCCACCACAAACAGGTTCTTGTGGTAACTCGAAAGCAAATCCGCCAAACAATACTGTTGACCGTCAATGTCCTGGTACTCGTCGACCATCACGTACATCATGCGCTTGCGCCACTTGTCGAGCTTTTCCGGGAAATTTTCCAGAATATATAGCGTTACCAGAATCAAGTCATCAAAATCGAGCGCGTAATTTTTCTTTTGCTCGTACAGATAGCGGTAATAAACCGCCATCCACTTGTCCGGAGCCTCGTCCGCAAGCTCCACCAGATGCTCGCGTTTCTCGTTTTCAACCGCCGGCGCATTCTCGGCAGCCGATGCACCCACCTCATCCGCCAAGTGTTCCGCAAACAGCGACACATACCCAATATCATTCGCCTTGCGACCACCCACAAAATCAAGGACACTGCTGATTTTCAAGTCCTTGAGCGAGAACCCCAAATCCGCATACGCCTTGCGCAAAAGCGACTTCTGGTCATCCTCGTCCAGAATCATGAATTCCTTCGGGTAATTCAGCACATGGATTTCTTCGCGCAAGAACTGCACGCAAAAGCCATGGAACGTAGAAATGTAGCCACTATCATCGCCGCCCAGAATCGATCGGATGCGCTTTTTCATTTCGGCAGCCGCCTTGTTCGTGAACGTCACACAGAGAATATTCGCAGGCGAAATGCCCATTTCCTTCACGAGATACAGATAGCGGTGCGTGAGCGTCCGAGTTTTACCCGACCCCGCCCCAGCCACCACGCGCACGTAGCCCTCAGTTGTCTCAACCGCCTCAAGCTGCTCCTTGTCCAGGCGGGAACGCTCCCATTCAAGGGAGTTTTCAATATTTTCGCTTTTCGGGCTTTTTTCCATACGCGCACCGCCTTGTAGTGAACATCTGTTTTACTGCACAAAAAGTAATCTATTTATAGAAATCCGTCAAGTTTTACGCAATTTTTCCCCATCGTTCTATCTTGGAATACCGTCATAAACTTTTCCTAAGCTTTTTGTAAGTTCTGAGATATATTTAATGACGGAGCAATGATAAAACCACAATTTGAGCCAAGGAGGCAAATATGTTTACGAAGCTCTCCAAAACTGTGGCTATTTCTGTTATTATGTGCTGTACGTTGTCCTTTGCACAAGCAGATACAGAAGCAAACAACAACGAAATACCCAACCCTAGTACGATTAGCCAAGTCCAAACCACTGATCAACAAGCTACGTTAACGCCGGTCCAAACATCATGCGAATATAAGGAAAAAAATCAAATTCGACACAGAAAGACCATACAGAGCATGAACTTCAGCCTTCCAATCGAATCTGAAAGATGGAAAATTAAGCCACAGCGTTTTGACTGGAAATCAATAGGTTACCAGTTCAGCTGGACTCGCTATGGAACCGAAGAAAACGGCTATTCTTCCGTATTTGGTCTAGGAATCGGCTTTTTAACAGGTAATTTGGAAGACAACATCGACATGAAAGGTCTTGATTTCAACATCAAGGTCGGTCTCGGTATGGCCCCGATATCAAATAACCTGATCATCGCGTTTCACTTCATTTGCGGTCTTGACCTAAAAGTTGTCGAAGGCGATATATCCGTACAAACAGATGCCCGTCATACATACAAGTTTACACACGGTTCCGCCTACATAGACGCATTCTTTGGTGGAGACCTGATTATCGGCTACCACATTTTTGAATCGTTAGGCATTATCAGCGGTGTAGATATTACAACAAACGCCTATGGAATTGGAGCTTACTATACAGATCTTGAACAGAAATCAAAAGTTTATAAGATGAGCTACCTATTCACCGGTGTAAACATCACCCCTCACATAGGCCTATTTTTCCTCTTCTAATTTCATTCTATTCTCTCTATTCCTCCTAAGACCACTCCCCTGCACGCAAAAGTGCAGGGGTTTTCGTTCTTAAAAGGTTCTTTTTCTTCCTTTTTTTGTATATATTAAAACAGACAAATTTTTTGAAGAGGGAATCAATGATTATCGTCAACACAGACTTTATCAGCGGCAAGGAAATTGAAACCATCCAGCTCGTCAAGGGGAGCATTGTATTTTCAAAGAACGTTGTCCGAGACGTTTTTGCAGGGCTCAAGACTATTATCGGCGGGGAAATCAAAGGATATTCCGAGATGATGAGCGAAGCTCGCCAAGAAGCGACGGACCGCATGATTCGCGAAGCCACCATGATTGGTGCAGACGCCATCGTGAATGTCCGCTACGCCACAAGCTGCCTTATGGCAGGCGCAGCCGAAATTATTGCCTACGGAACGGCAGTCCGCTTCAAGAAATAGCCACTACAAATAGCGCTGGCACAAAAGGATTGCAAGCGCAGTCGCAAAAGCCATATAGGTAAACACAAAAACCACCGCCTTTTTACGACTGCCTTCCAAACGAATCTCAGGCAGTGTGCTCATAAAGCATATCTGCCACAAATCAAAAAGGATCCAAGCAAGATTCACCGCAGCAAGACTCATACCGACATGATGCGGAGCAATAATCGCAACAAGGGTCAAATAAATTTTAATGCTTCCCGAAACACTATTCGCAAGCAAGAAGTTATGCGCCCCGACAAATCCGCCCAAGCATGCAACGACTGCCATTTGAGTCCGGTTGCGAGGTTTCAATTCACTAAAGTCCATTCGATCTCCCATATACACACTCGATGCCAAAGGTAAAAACTTTCTCTACATTCAAAAAATTTTATAGTTCTTACATTTTAAACACGGTGATTTAAATCACAAAACTTTCTATTTTTTAATTATGTCTAATTCATTACTTTTTGGAAAATTCGCTGCAGTCCTCCCCGCGGGCGGACTCGGCAAACGCATGGGTGGAACAATCCCCAAGCAATTGATGAATCTTGGCAACAAGCCAGTTTACCAATATAGCCTTGAAACGTTCCTCAACATGGATGAAATTGCAGAAGTCGTTATTGCCGTCCCAGCCGATTGGAAAGACTACTTTGAAAAAGATATTTTTAGCCGTTTGAGTCCCGCATTTGGAACCGGATACGGGAATAATTTAAACAAACTAAGAATTGTCGTTGGCGGGAAAGAACGCTGGCAGTCCGTGCAAAACGGAGTGAACTCGCTCACTAGCGGCGCTGAATACGTGCTCGTCCACGATGTAGCACGCCCGTTCATCAGCGAAAAGATTATCCGCGACATTTGCGAAACGCTCGTCAACAAAGGGAGTTGCCTCGTTGCAAAACCTGCGATTGACACCATCAAGATAGCAAGCGATGGCCGCGTCGAAAGCACAATCGACCGCAATAAGGTCTGGCTCGCACAGACTCCACAGGCAGCCCGCATTGACTTGCTCAAGAGCCTTTATGCACGCATTGAAAAGGAACCGCTCAACTTCACACCGACCGATGAAGCAAGCATCCTCGAATTCTTTGGCGAGCCCGTCTATATCGTGAAAGGCGAATCCGCAAACGACAAGCTTACCACTCCCGAAGATTTCGAGATTTTCGCAAGCCGGGCCAACATGCTTTAACAGCAGCAAAACCTTACGAGGAGAAAATGAAATACCTAAAGCTACTTGGAATTCTAAGCGCATGTGTTCTCATGACATCTTGCGCGCAATCCCTTTCCGTATCTAAAAAAGAAACGTTCGAACAAAAATCGGGCATCATCGGAGTATTCCGCCAGCCAGTCGGATTCTGCAGCGGCGGCTACCAACAGCAAATCAAACTTGGCGGTGAAAAAATCATCGTCAAACCGACATGGACTAGCGAACAGGACAATCTCTTTTCGGCATACATCCAGCCAGGAAACGCTGATTTAGAATCTTACAGGTACTCTTGCGGATTCACAGAAACAACCTTAAAACCGATAGAAAAACACGGAGTGGTTATCCCACAAAACGGTTTCTGCAAAATCGTCATATCCTTCCTCAATAATGACGAGCTTTTCTCGAAAAACGAAGTATTGCTATTCAACCATTTCAAGAAAGAAGAAGTAGCAAAAGACTTCGAAGAAATCCCCTACTGCGAAACATATTAATCCGTTTATTGGCCTAATATTTTCTACATTTACGCCGAAAATTTAAGCAGGCACGAAATTCGCACACCCCCGCGACACCAGCCGCAAGGACAAAAACTGCAAGTTTCGAGCCACAAAGGGTATTAAAATGAAAGTTTCTTTGAATTGGCTTAGACGTCACGTTGACCTTCCGGAATCTGCGGAAGATGTCGCAAAGGCGCTCACCTCCATCGGTCTCGAAGTTGAAGGCATGGAAGAACCGGGCAAGGTCTATGACAAGTTGCTCGTTGCAAAGGTTCTCACTTGCGATCCGCACCCGGATAGCGATCACTTGCACATCACTACCGTGAACGACGGCACGAACACCATCCAGGTTGTTTGCGGAGCCCCGAACGTTGCTGCAGGCCAGACGGTTGTGCTCGCCCCGATTGGCGCTGAACTCCCGCTCCCCGACGGCACCAAGCTCAAGATGAAGAAATCCAAGATTCGCGGCGTCGAAAGCTTCGGCATGATTTGCGCCGAAGACGAAATCGGCCTTTCTGACGACCACGGTGGAATCATGGTTCTCGACGATTCCATCCCGGCAGGTACGCCGTTCGTAAGCCTCGGCATGTACGACGTCTGCTTCGAACTGAACGTCACACCAAACCGCCCAGACGCTCTTAGCCACCGCGGTGTCGCACGCGAACTCGCTGCCAAGTTTAACCGCCCGCTCAAGCCGCTCGCTTACAACTTCAAGGAAGATTCCGAAGCAGCCAGTTCCGCTATCAGCCTCGAAGTCGTTCCGGGCTGCGGCTGCTCCCGCTACGTGGGCCGCGTCATCAAGGACGTGAAGGTTGAAAAGTCTCCGGCATGGCTTGCAAAGCTCTTGCACGCTGTCGGCATGAACAGCATCAACAACGTCGTCGATATCACGAACTTCATCTTGATGGACGTCGGTCAGCCGCTCCACAGCTTTGACATGGACCAGCTCCACGGCAACAAGATCAAGGTCCGCCGCGCCGTCAAGGGCGAGCATATTGAAACGATCGACCACACCGCACACGAACTCATCGAAAACGACCTCGTGATCTGCGACGGTGACCGTCCCGCTTGCGTCGCTGGCGTGATGGGCGGTGTCGAATCCGAAATCGTTGATGCCACGAAGAACGTGTTCCTCGAAAGCGCCTGGTTCAACCCGACCGTTATCCGCAAGCAGGCCAAGCGCCTCTGCATTTCTACGGACTCCAGCTACCGCTTCGAACGCGAAATTGACTTCGCCACGCAGGACGAATACAGCAAGTACGCTTGCGCCATGATCCAGGAAGTCGCTGGTGGCCGCATCCTCAAGGGTTCCGTCGAATACACCGGCGAAGACCACAAGAAGGAAAACAACCAGGTCACGCTCCGCGTCGCTCGCGCCGCCAAGGTCATCGGCATGGAAGTCTCCGCCGAACAGATTGAAAAGTTCCTCACGGGTATCGCTCTCGAAGTCGTGAAGAAAGACGCCGAATCTCTCACGTTCAAGATCCCGAGCTTCCGCCCGGACCTCGAACGCGAAGTCGACCTCATCGAAGAAATCGCTCGCCTCATCGGCTTTGACAACATTCCGTACAGCTTGCCGAAGTTCACGATGCAGCCGAACGAACTCCCGGCTATCGAAGTCTTGAACCGCAAGATTCGCAAGACGCTTTCAGCCATGGGCCTCCACGAATGCTTGAGCCTCCGCTTTACAAGCAAGGCCCGCACCGAAGCCCTCTTTGGCCCAGAAAGTGACGACCGTCGCAGCAAGCCGGCTCTCCTTTTGAACCCTCTCAGTGAAGAACTCGGTGCAGTGCCGACAAGCCTCCTCCCGAACTTGCTCAAGGCCGTTGCCGAAAACGAAAAGAACCGTCCGGGTTCTGTTCGTCTGTTCGAAGTTGCCAAGGGACAGTTCAAGCGCGACCGCAAGGACGAACGCGATACGGGCTTTGACGAATCCAACCTCGTTGCCCTCACCATCGCCGGTAACTTTGACGTGGACCCGCTCAACGACAAGCCGAAGCAGATTGACTTTGCCGCCTTCAAGGGCTTTGTCCAGAGCTTCTTCAAGCGTCTCGGCCTCGTCGTGGAATTCCGCGCCGCCGCAAAGCCGGAACTCTTCCTCCACCCGGGCAAGCAGGCCGAAATCGTCTGCAACGGCACGGTACTTGGAACGATGGGCGAACTCCACCCGAACTGCCTCAAGGCTAACGAAATCAGCTACGAGACTTACGTGATGGAAGCGGACATGGACAAGATGGAACACGAAAGCCACAAGAAGATTGTGTTCCAGGCCTTCAGCCGCCAGGTGCCTTCAACCCGCGACATCTCTATCGAAGTTGCCAAGTCGATGACTCACGAAGACGTGCTCGCACGCATCAAGGCTCTCAACCCGAAGAACCTCGCCAAGATTACTCTCAAGAGCATCTACGAAGGTGAAAAGATTGAAGCAGGCAAGAAGAACATGGTTTACAGCCTCACCTACCAGGCTATGGACCGCACGCTCACGGACGACGAAGTCAACAAGGCTCACAACAAGCTTCGCGACAAGCTCGTTCAAAACGGCGACATCGTGCTGAGATAAGTGATTAGTAAGCAGTTTCACAAAAAAAGAGTTGGTCACGCGACCAGCTCTTTTTGTTTTTAAAGTTTTTTGAGAAACTCAAGCTCTGCAGGATTACTTTTTAATCGGCGTATTGTCCAACACAGAAGAAACGGTCTTTTGAACAACCTTCTGCCAATCGCTCAGCGATACAGCAAAAGTGTAACCTGATTTTGCTTCAAAGTCACCATAGCCAAGTCTCTTTCCTGTTTTTGCATCATAGTAGGCATAATTGCCCTTGCCCGTGAAATCTTTGTCTTGGGTGCAAGTAGTCCCCATTCCCAAGCCACCACCAGCGTTAAAGCCACCAGTTGTGCAAGTCGTTTCAGATTCTACACGGCCAATCCAAATGTCATTCACAACGAGATAGACATCAGCCTGACCATCCATTTCTTCGACCTTCGGAACCTTGATATTGACACCATTCACGGCAGCGGCTTCGAACTTGACCTTATCCATAGAAACCTTTTCTACAGAATAAAGAACGCCGTTTGTCTGGGAACCCAAATTAGTTTCTAACTGAGCCTTATACCAATCCGAAAAGTTATTCACATATTCCGGCAAATCATCTTGCAGGTCATCTGGATTTGCGATAAACGGCTCCGTAAAAACGACCTTTACCTTAGCAGGCTTTTGAGTCCAGCCCTGATCCATCACAGAACGCGGTGCAGCGCAGCCCACCAAAAGCGCACACGCCGATGCTATAGCAAAAGCAAGTTTCATTTTTCTCATACAAACTCCTTCTAAATTATTGAGAAATTATCTAAGATTTTTAGAATCTAGTAAAATAATATAAGCTTATCCTAACCCGCAAGTCCGATTGACTATTTTACGTAATACACTTTTTATCAAGATAAACCGAGTTATTCACAAAGTATAGGAACATTACCAGCGGACAAAATCTTAGCTGCAATTGAGCCATAGCAAAGACCTTTCCCGACTTTAGACATAGCCTCATTAACACTCGCTCTATCTTCGGCACCAATCGCAAGCGATGGATTATGGAACCCTGCCGGAATTGTTTTCGCCTGTTCCGGAGTTTCATCGCGAAATTCATTTTCAACCGGTTTAAAAATCAAGTACCGTTCGTCAATTGTCGGAACGTTATCCGATTCAGTCGCGGGTTTTATAGCAAGTTGCGCTGCGCAAAGTACGCTACCAGCAAGCACCGCAATAGCAATAGACTTTAATTGAACCATAAACACTCTCCCCTCAATCGCAAGCCTAGTTCAAACCAAGCTGTTCACGGACATTTTTGATAAATTCATACTCTTCGGGCGACATGTTGGTCTTGTTTTCATCTTCACGAGAAGCATTAGCGATGCGCGTCATGCAGTTCGTCACCTGAATTTTAAAATCGTTTGAAGCCGACTTGAGAGCCTTGACGCATGCTTTGGTTCGGTCACTTGCCGACTTGTAGCTTGCATAAAGGTTGTTGAAATCATCCCAACTGGCGTTCGGAGTCACTTCGTCATGAATCTTGTCAAGTTCAGCACTTTCCGCTTCCGTAGCCGAAGTCGCCCCCGGCAAAAGCTGTTCATTTTCGTGGTTATGCGAAAGGCAGGCCGTCTGCCAGCACAAAATCAAAAGCGCCATATCAAAATTCATAAGTACCTCTGTTTGCATAGTCACCCGTTTAAAAACCGGCATGACAAATTTTAGTCATTAACGTTTTAAAGATACGAAAAAAAGTGATTAATAAACAGTGGTTAGTAAACAGGAATTGCAAAGAGATCGTTTTTATTGCAACCCTAACCACCAACCACTAACCACTTTACTATACTTTAGTCATGGCATACATCGCAATGGCGCGTAAGTGGCGCCCGCAATCATTCAGCGATATGGTCGGTCAGGAACATATCGCAAAGACTCTCGAGAACGCCATTCAGGGCGGTCGTCTCCATCATGCATTCCTTTTTACCGGCACCCGTGGTGTGGGCAAGACTACTAGCGCCCGCATCCTCGCCCGCACGCTCAACTGCAAGGGCTCTGACCCGCTGCACCCGTGTGGCGAGTGCGACAGCTGCAAGGATATCGCCGGTGGAAACCCGATGGACGTCTATGAAATAGATGCGGCATCCAACACCAGCGTCGACAACATCCGCGATGTGATTGAACGTGTGCAGTACCCGCCCGTCATCGGCAAGTACAAGATCTTCATCATTGACGAAGTCCACATGCTCTCGACAGGCGCCTTCAACGCTCTCCTCAAGACGCTCGAAGAACCGCCCGCCCACGTGATTTTCATCTTTGCGACGACCGAAGTCAACAAGGTCCCGCAGACTATTCTTAGCCGCGTGCAGCGCTTTGACTTTAAGCGCCTCACCGTAGACCAGATCCGCAGCCGCCTCCGCTACATCTGCGAGCAGGAAGGCATCAAGGCAACCGACGAAGCCCTCGACATCTTTGCCGAAAAGGCCGACGGTTCCATGCGTGACGGTCTCACCTACTTTGACCAGGCATACGCCTTTACCGGGAACGAAATGACCGCGGAATCCGTCCGCTCCGTCCTTGGCATCCCGCCTGTAGAACTTTTCTTCTCGCTCATCCAGTCCATCGAAAACCACGACATCAAGGGTTGCTTCCGCATGGTGGATGACGCTGTGAAAATCGGTATCGAGTTCATCCCGCTGCTCGACGGCTTCGGCAAGTTCCTCCGCAATTTGCTCTACGCCCGCCTCGACGCCTTCACGCCGGACGCACTCAACATCACCGAAGAGCTCTACACCAAGTACAAGAGCTGCGCACAAAGTCTTACGAACGGCGACATCCTCCGCATAAGCAAGATGCTTATCGACTTGCAGGGTACGCTCCGCTACAGCACAAACCCGCGCCTCCTCGTCGAGACGACGTTCGCCCGAATGGCTTGGCTCGACCGACTGGTTGACTTGCGAAAAGCTCTTGCAGCGATTAACGATCCTAAAAGCGCCGAAAACGACGCGGTAAAAAAAAAAGTAACTGAAGTCAGCGCCATGATAGACGCCCAGGAAGAAGTCCAGGCGTCTTATGATGACCCATTTGCAGGCTACGATCAGGGTGGCGTTCAGGCTTTTTCGCGCTACGAGATTTCTGCCGCTTGGCCTTCCATTCTCTCCAACATCGCAAATGACGGCGACTACGTATTCTCCGCCGCCATTGCAGGCACAACGCTAGAAACAGGCGACCCCGAGCAGAATCCATTCCCGATTGCGCTCACCTACGCAGGCTCGACCGAGAATGCTGAAAACTGGGGCTACCGCCAAATGACGGAGCATCCCGAATACGTTGAACGCGTCACGAGAATTTTGGAAGACCGCCTGCAGACGAAAATTGCGCTTTCCATCCGCACACGCGCCTTCACCGAGAGCGAACTTGCCGAACAGCGCGCCGCCAAGATGAGCCCGTATGAACTTGACCTGGAAAAGGAACCGGGACTTTCAAAGCTCCAGCAGATGTTTGCGACGGAACTCGTTTTCACCAAGAAGCTCAAGAAAGCGGCCTTGGTCGCGCAAACTGACGAAGAGGATTGCGAAGCGTAATTTTTCAAAAAAAATTCTATAATTACAAAACAGAAGACGATTAAACCTTTAATACACTCAAAAAGCGAGGATATATTCATGGACATGAGCAAGATGCTTAAGGACCTTCAGAAAATGCAGAGCAAGATGCTTAAGGCACAAAACGACCTCAAGGCACAGAGCTTTGACGCCGAAGCCGGTGGCGGAATGGTGAAGGTCGCCATGAACGGAAAGGGCGTACTCACGATGGTGAAGATCAATCCGGATGCCGTCGACAAGGACGATGTCGAAGCTCTCGAAGACCTCATCATGGCTGCAGTAAACTCCGCTGTCAAGAAGAAAGACGACGCCCAGCAGGCAAGCATTTCGGACATTACCGGCGGCATGAAAATCCCCGGTTTGATGTAATTTTCGCCAAATTTCGCAAAAATTCGCAAATTCGGATGCACTTCATCCCCGATATTTGCGCTTCATCAAAAACAGAAAAAAGCACCCTTATGAAAAGGGCGCTTTTTTTTTACATTTGGCGAGCTTAATATATTAGGAGAACGAATGTCAAGGAAATTTTTAGTCCTTTCCGCCCTCGCACTAGGGCTGATTGTACCGGCCTCGGCAAAAGTCTACACCCGAGATGAGGCGATCAAGACCGCCATGGAAAATTCTTCGGACATCAAGAGCGCCGAAGAAGACCTCATTTCCGCAAATTCCCAAGTAGACGCAGGTTACGGTAACGCATACCCCTCTATTGACTTCAACGCTACTGTCACCCGTATTTTCGGTCTGGATGACGTCAAAAAAACAACCGCCCTTACGGATGCCGCCAAAGACATGGCCGACAAAAAGGACGACGCCGGATACCCCAAAGCAAACGCTTTTGACCAAAACGTAATGGGTCCTGCCGTGGATGGGCTTATCTATGGCATGAAGTCCCAAGGTTATCGCTGGCAGTCTAGCGTGGGCCTCACACTGACCCAGGTGCTCTACGCTGCAGGCAAGGTCGGTACAGCCATCGACATCGCCAAGGCATACAAGCACTTGCAAGAAGTCAACCTTGATAACACGAAGTCGAAAGTCCGTTACGAAGTTGATAACGCTTTTGACCAGCTCATTTACCTGGATTCTTCCATCGCCATTGTTGATGAAAGCATAAAAATCACTCAGGATAACCTTGATTTTGTGGAACAAGGAGTCAAGAGCGGACTTGCCACAGAACTGGACTTGGCTAGAGTCCAGCTCTCCATGGAAGCCCTCAAGGTCGACAGAAAAGCACTCGAAGACAAGCGCCTCCTTGCCAAGAACGCCCTTCTCAACACCATGGGTCTTGACTGGGACAACGATGTTCAATTCAACGGTGAACTCCGCACCCCGGATTCGAACCTCCCCTACCCGGACACAGCCATGACTAGCGTCAAGCAACGCCGTAGAGAATTGGTGATGCTCCAGGCAACCGAAACGATGAAAGAAAAGAACATCGAAATTGAAGAAGGCGGCTACAAACCGACAATCGCTTTGGTCGGTGGCCTCAAATACGCCAACAACAAGAACAAGATTACCGAATGGGACGCACCGAAGTGGGATAAGCTCAACAAATACGTCGCTTTGAATGTATCCATGAACTTGTTCCAAGGCATGCAAACCAAGGAAGCCATCGTCCAGGCTAAATCTAGCCTCCGCAGCACCCAGATCCAGAAAGAAACTGCAGAACGCGGCTTCCGCGTGCAAATTGAAAGCTGCGCACAGACTCTCGCCTCCACGGAACGCAATCTTGAAGTTTTGAAGAATAACATTGACCTGGCCCAGCGCATCTACGACATGACCGACGCGGCTTTCAGAAACGGCATGGAAACGCAGCTCAACCTGCTTACCGCCAACATGGACCTCCGCAAGGCAAAACTCAACTACTTGCAGGGGATTCTCAACTGGAACACCGCTTATAACGCATTGCTCCAAGCCACAGGTGAATACTAAGATTTAAG
This sequence comes from Fibrobacter succinogenes subsp. succinogenes S85, assembly GCF_000146505.1. Lineage (GTDB taxonomy): Bacteria > Fibrobacterota > Fibrobacteria > Fibrobacterales > Fibrobacteraceae > Fibrobacter > Fibrobacter succinogenes. Next base: position 774,883 of record NC_017448.1, read on the forward strand.
AGGAAGACAATCATGAAGACCATTACAAAATCAATCATTACTATTTCTGCCCTGTCGCTCCTCCTCGCTGGATGCGGCGACGCTAAGAAAGACGCCAAGTCCGAGAAAAAAGTTTCGACCATCGAAGAAATCCAGAAGGTCAATGGCAAGCCTGCCCGCGTCGTGAAGGCTGCTACAGTCAAGCTCACAGACGTCCGCGCCTTCAGTGGCACCATCGAAGGTAGCCAGCAGACGACAGCAACCGCCAAGCTCGGTGACCCGATTGCAAAGATCAACGTCCGCGTTGGTTCCAAGGTCAAGAAAGACCAGGTTCTCGCGGAATTCGTCTTTACGGGCGACAACACGGCTTACCAGCAAGCAAAAGCAGCCATGGAACTGAACGAAAAGACCCTCGCCCGCACCAAGGAAGTGCAGGCCAAGGGCGGCGTTTCCCAAAGTACAGTGGACCAGCTCGAAACCCAGATCAGTGTTGCCAAGATGCAGTTGGAAGCTGCCCGCCGCGCAACGCTCGTGCTCGCCCCGTCTTCTGGCACCATTACCGAAGTCAAGCACAAGGCCGGCGAAGTTCCGGGTGTCGGTGGCGCCATGTTCACCATCGCAAACCTCGACAAGGTTATCCTCAAGCTCAACGTCACAAGTTCCGAAATCGGTTTCTTCAAGAAGGGCGCCAAGGCAACAATCGAACTCAACGGCGAAAAGCTTCAGGGCGAAGTAAGCCTCATTCCGCTCGCCGCAAACCCGATAACCCGCTTCTTCCCGGTTGAAGTCACATTCAAGAACAAGGGTCAAAAGCTCCTCCCGGGCATGTACCTCACCACAAAAATTGACGCCCGTGAAGTTACAGGCGTTACAGTCCCTGTCGAAGCCATTGTCTATAGCAATGGCGTGAACTCGGTCTGGACAGTCGATAGCGAAGGCAAGGCCAAGCGCAAAATCGTGCAACTCGGAGTGCAAACCAAGACCGACATCCAAATCAAGGATGGCCTTAGCGAAGGCGACGTCGTGATGGTCGAAGGCCAGAACCGCATGAATGATGGCGACAAGGTGCTGATCGTCGAATAATCGACACTGGAGTATAGTCAATGATTAAAGCCAGTATTTACAAACCAATCACCATGCTCATGGTCATCTTGACCGTGGTGGTGTTCGGTCTTTATACCTATTCCATGATGGTGGTGGACTTGATGCCGAAATTCGAAGTCCCCGTGGTTACGGCCACCATCATTTACAAGGGCGCAAACCCTGAAGAAATCGAAACCACAATTATCAAGCCGATTGAAGAACAGGTGGAACTCGTGGACGGTATCGACTATGTGCAGTCCATCTGCTTGGAAAACTACGGCATTATCGTCGCCATGTTCAACATGGGCGTGAACGTGGACGTTGCCGCAAATGACGTGCGTTCCAAGGTGGACCTCGCCTCTGCGGACTTTCCGGATGCCGTGCAGGCGCCGATTATTTCGAAGGTCGATATTAACGGTGCTGCCATCATGGCAATCTCGTTCACCGGTCCTCTAAACTCTACAGAACTCCGCCAGAAAGTCGAAGACGAAATCGAACCGCTCTTCACTTCTGTTTCCGGTGTTGCTAGCGTCGATATTTTCGGTGGTACAACCCGCCAGATCGCCATCGAAGTCGACAAGGAAAAAATGATGGACCGCGGTGTCGATATCGGCACCATGATGGGCCTTTACGGCATGTCCAACGTTAACCTCCCGATTGGTGAAGTTATCGGCAAGCACAAGAACACGTCTGTGCGTACCGCAGGTAAGTTCAAGAACCTCGATGAAATGCGCAACATGGAAATTCCGACGGAAAAGGGCGTCGTCAAGCTCTCTGAAATTGCCGTCGTGAAAGATACCATCGAAACAATTACATCGACTTCCCGCTTTAACGGCATCAACTCAGTCGCTCTCGATATCAAGAAACGCTCCGATGCAAACGTCGTGGAAGTTTCCAGAGGCGTGCTCAAGCGCATGGCAGAAGTCAACAAGACTCTCCCGGAAGGCTTCAAGCTCACGCTCATTTACGACAAGTCCGAAGCTGTGAACGAATCCATCGACAACGTTATCCAGAACATCATTATCGCCATCGTACTTACCGCCGCCCTCTTGCTCTTGTTCCTCGGCAAGTTCTCCACGATGATTATCGCGGCCCTCACGATGCCGATTTCCGTGATTGGCGCATTCACGCTCATGTACTTCGCAGGCTTTGGCATCAACATGATGTCCCTCATGGCTCTTTCAAGTTCCGTGGGTCTGTTGGTGACAAACTCCATCGTGGTGCTCGAAAACATCAACAACAAGCTGAATCTAGGCCTTGATCCGAAGGAAGCTGCCTACAAGGGAACGTCCGAAATCATGATCGCCATCATGGCTTCGACACTTACAAACGTTGCCGTGTTCGTGCCGATTGCATTCATGAAGTCCATCGTGGGTATCTTCTTTAGAACATTCGGTATGACCATGGTGTTTGCAACGTTCGTGTCGCTCCTCGTGACATTCACGCTGACACCGCTTATGGCCGCCTACTTGTTCAAGGGTAAAAAGAAAGACGAAAACGGAAACATCATCGAAGAAAAGCCGGGCATTGTCGGAACCATTCTTGGTCTTTTCCCGAAGGTTTTGAACGGATTCCGCTTTGTTTACTTGAAGGTTCTCGGTTTCTGCCTTTCTGTTCCGGGTTTCTTTGTCCAGGTTTTAGGCCTTGGCGTAACGATTTTCGTTGTCATTGTGTTGGCAAAAAACAACTTGACTGTTGAACTTACCCCGAGACAGGACCAAGGCATGATGAGCATCAAGCTCGAAATGCCCGTAGGTACGAATATCGAAACGACCGACAGCGTGGCTCATATTATCGAATCCCGCGTCAAGGATATTCCTGAAATTGTTCACTACAGCATGAACGTGGGTGGTTCCAACGGCTTTACGACCGTAAACCAGGCTACCATGCGTGTAAGGCTCTTGAAGGACTGGGAAAAGAAGAAAATGAAAGACTGGAAAGGCAGACATCGCAGTACGGACGAAATCGTCGACTCCATCCGTCCGTACCTCGCCAACATTCCAGACGCTTACATTTCCGTGAAGTCCACCTCCGCCTCTGAAATGCAGAACAACTCCAGCGGCGACGTGGTGCTCGAAGTGAACGGTCTCCATGCAGACTCCGTCATCAAGGCATCTCAAATCGTCCTTGACCGCGTGCAGCAAAAGATTGACGGCATCGTGGATATCAAGACGAGCTATGAAGCCGGTAAGCCTGAAATCCGCTTGATTCCGAACCGCGCAGCTCTCGCTGACTATGGTGTAACGCTTGAAACCGTCGCAAACTACAACTACATTGCAGTGAACGGTTTCGAAGCAGGCCAGTACACCGAAGACGGTGAAGAATACGACGTTTACGTACGCTTGATGGAAAAGGATAGACAGAGCCATGCCGACATCGAAGACCTGCCAGTCAAGACACCGAAGGGCTACGTAAGTGCTAGCGAACTCTTCCACATCGAAGATGGTGCTGGTCCGACACGTATTGACCGTAAGCGCAAGATGAGACGTGTTGACGTTTCGATGAACTTGCTCCCGGGACATACGACCGGTGAAATCATGGGCAAGCTCGGAAAGCTCACCGCAGAAATGAAGGATGAACTCCCAGAAGGCATCACGTTCAGCTTCGGTGGTAACGCCGACATGCAGAACGACATGCAGAAGGAATTCATGACTGCAATCGTGATGGCTATTATCCTCACCTACATTTTGCTCGTCGCCCTCCTTGAAAGCTTCATGCAGCCGTTTATCATCATGACGACCATCCCGATGGGTGCTATCGGTGTGCTCCTCGCCCTTATCTTTACAGGCAAGGCACTTTCCATGATCGCTCTCATGGCAATCGTTATGTTGATTGGTGTGGTGGTGAACAACGCTATCCTATTGCTTGACGAAGCAAACCGCCTGTTGCGTAGTGGCAGCATGGGACGCCGCTCGGCTATGTTGACCGCCGCCAAGGCAAAGTTCCAGCCGATTGTGCTTGCAACGCTAGCTTCCGTGATTGCACAGCTCCCGCTCGCATTCGCTCTCGGTGGTAACGTTGCCGCCATGACTCAGCCGATGGGTATCGCCTCTGTGGGTGGCTTGATCGTGTCCGCAGTGCTTACCATGTTCCTTGTGCCTACATTCTTCTGGCTCCCGAACGCCTTGTTTAGCAAGGTCAAGAAAGGCGCCAAGAAACTCCAGGCCAAGATGAACAAGGCTTAATCAAATTTCATTAGACAACTCCGCAAAGTCCCCCACCTCGGGGGACTTTTTTTGTTAAACGAAAGCACCGCTTTGATAACGGTAGTTTGCAAAATTTGCATGGATATGTCTTTTCGAGATTTTTGTTTGTATTTTACGGGGATGAATACAAAAAACTTGTCCAAAAAATGGTGTCAGAAAAACGGGATTGCGATTGTCGAAAGCGCCGGGGAAAGCGCTCAGGAATGCGCCGCACCCATAAAAATCGCCGTGCCGAATGCAACCGATGAATTCCTCCTCGAAAAAATCCGTTTTGCCACACAGCAACGCATTGTCCCTGAGCAACACTCCCCTGCCGAAATCAAGATGATGCACAGCCACGCAGAATCAATCGATGACGAAGATTTGCTACAGCATCTCAATCATCTCGAGATTTCACGAAATTCATCTTGGGAATCAGAACCGATTATAAACCTCGTCGATAGCCTTATCATCAAAGCGCTCCAGAAAAAGGCAACCGACATTCACCTAGAACCGTTGGCAGATGCGCTACGCGTACGCTTTCGCATTGACGGGCTTTTAACGGAATACAGGACATTTCCGCAATGGCTTACTGAACCTGTACTGATTCGCCTCAAAGTCATGGCCAACGTTGATATCACGGAACGCCGCTTGCCACACGACGGGAGTTTTGCCTTTGAAAATTTTCAAGAGAAAGTAAACGTTCGCGTCAGTACAATTCCCGTAAACAACGGAGAGAAATGCGTGCTGCGATTGCTCCCAGCAAACGATTCCGCACAAACGCTCGACAGCCTTGATTTTAGCGAACCAACACTCCAAGCCATTCGGAAAATTTTCAGCGCTCCGCAAGGGCTGTTCCTCGTTACAGGCCCCACCGGAAGCGGCAAGACGACAACACTTTACGCAGGCCTTCGAGAAATCATCCAACGAAAAATAAACGTCACAACGATCGAAGATCCCATAGAATACGAACTCCGCGGAGCGAATCAAGTTCCCGTCAACGAGAAATGCGGATTCACGTTCGCCGTTGCATTGCGTTCTATTTTGCGCCAGGATCCAGACGTGATTCTCGTCGGGGAAATCCGCGATGCAGAGACCGCACAGATTGCATTGCAAGCAGCACAGACAGGACATCTTGTCTTGAGCACTTTGCACACGAACAGTGCAAAAGCTGCGGCGGCGAGACTTCTTGATTTAGGCGTTCAAAAGAGTATCTTGGACGAAGCTTTACTTGGAGTTTTTGCGCAGCGTCTCGTAAGGAAACTTGATAAAACAACGTCTCAGGAGTCTACACCACAATACAAAGGCAGAACCGTTGTCTGTGAATTGCTACTCCCCAACAACACCTACGCCGACTCCTCCATGCAAGAAAACGCAAGAAAGCTCGTAGAATCCGGCATCACCACCGAAGAAGAAATCAAAAGGGTATTAGGATCATAACAAGTGAACTATTTCTTAGTTCACTTCTTCCCACCAAACCAATCGTTGATGTCTTCGCCTTCTTTCATCGACAATTTGCCAAATTGATCTACGCCATCACCAAGCACAACCGTGCGGATATTCGCATTCGCAAAAACCGTCTGCAAATACTCCGTACCGCTGCGCCCCGCCTCGTCCTTGTCCAAACAAAGCACGACGCTTTTGTTCTTGAACAGCGGGAGCCATTCTGTCTTGAAAGAACGCACGCCCGGGATTCCAATTGCCGCAATGCGTTGTCCCAAGAACGTAAGCGTATCAACCACGCCTTCGCAAAGGTAAACCCATCCCGGCCTTTCGTCAAGCGCTGAAACATTGTACGGGAACGGCACCGTTCCGCGCAAGTTCAGTTCCTTCGGCACAACCGTGCTATCGATTGCGCGTGCCTGAAAATAAAACGATCGACGCTTGGTATCGAGATACGGGAAAAATAGCGGATGCTTGTAATACCTCAAGTTCCCTTTTTCACTGAAAAGCCCCACGTACTTGAGGACTTCCAAATCGTAAGTTTCCTTGAGCTTGTTGTTCAGCGCACCATAATCCGTAATCGTGCGCAAAAGCATTTTATCCCAAATCGGCTTGTAAATGCGACGGCGTGCAAGGTAGGCAGCCGCAGGCGTCTTGTCGACAGGACTCAACATTTTCAAAAACGAGAGGATAATCTTCTTGCGTTCATCTTCGCTTACAAGCTCTTTTGCAGGCTCGGGAGAGCGGTATTCAAGAGCGGCATCACGGACTGCCGTTTTTGCAACAAGTGCGGCACTTTGTTCTAGCGACACATTCGAAGCAGGAGCTCGATTCGGCATCGTTGATGCAGAGGCGGAACTCGTCGTTGATATGCGATTTTGCACCTGAGGCTTAGCCCCACGCAACAGGAATCCGTACGTTTCCTTGAGCCAGTTCAAAGCTTCCAGAAAAGAACAATTCTTGACAAACTGCACAAGCGAAATTACATCACCGCGAACGTCATCGCAGACCCAGCAGCGGAATGTTCCGCGTTCTTCGGAAAATGATACAGACGGAGTTCTATCGCCATGCGCATGGCGTGTCGGGAAAAAGCAACGACAACGGCCACGCACCACCGGGAGGCCTAAATCCATAGCCACCGTCGTAATCGAGAGCGCAGCCTTAAATTGTTTGAGTTCCTCTTCTGTCATTGCACCAAGAATATATATATTTTCGTCATGATTATTCAAGAAAATATACCGATGAGCGAGCATACGTCCTTTAAAGTAGGCGGTTCCGCACGATATTTCATCAAAGCAGAATCCGTAAGCGATATTAAAGAAGCAATCGCATTTGCAAACGAGCACGCGCTCCCGAACTACATTCTCGGTAAGGGAACGAACTTGCTCGTCTCTGACAGCGGATACAACGGCGTCATCATCCAGCTCGGTAAATTTTTCTCGGAAATCACAGATCTTGGCAACGGGAAGATTTGCGCTAAAGGCGCCACGCCGCTTGCCCGCCTCGCCCGCTACACAATTAATGAAGGACTCGCAGGCATCCACAAGCTTGCCGGCATTCCCGGGAGCCTCGGCGGTGCGATTTACATGAACGCAGGCGCTTACGGTCAAGATGTTTCGCAGACTTGCATTGAAGTCGAAAGCATCGATGCCGCAGGCAATTTGCACACGCGAACCGCAACCGATTGCGTCTTCAGCTACCGCCATAGCATTTTTCAAGAACTCGCTACATCTGAAAATGCAGAAACAATTCTTTCTGCCACATTCCAGCTCACGCCCGCAACAGAGCTTGGCAAGACAGCCAAGGATCTCGAAAGCGAAATGCAGGAATGCATGACAAAGCGTCGCAATTCGCAACCGCTTTCCATGCCAAACGCAGGTAGCACCTTCAAGCGTCTAGATGCCGGCGCCGCCGAAACGCCGACACAAATCGCACCAGGTTACTACATCGAACAGGCGGGTTTAAAAGGCTACCGCATAGGCGGCGCCGAAGTGAGCCGAGTGCATGCAAACTTTATCGTAAATGCCGGAGGCGCCACAGCAGCCGACATCAAAGCACTCAGCGAATACGTTCAGAAAGTTGTCGCCGAAAAATTCGGCATTAACCTTCACAGAGAAGTGATTCTGCTCGGAGAATTTTAGTATTTTATCCTCAAAAAATTAAGGATAAGCTCATGATTTGCCATAAATGCGGAAAAGAATACGAAGACGATATGCCCAACTGCCTTTGGTGCGATGCACCCAACTTGCAACATCCAGCCAACAAGGGCAAGCAATTCACAGAAGCTCCCGCACAAAGCATTTCAACAGAGCCCGCAGAAACAGAAGCCACAGAAGCGCACCCCGCAGGTCTTTTCATGTGGACCGCCGCCATTTTAGCAGCATGCAATCTCGGCTACTTATATATCGCAATTCTCATCACATTTTTCCATAAAAAAGCATTACAAGAAAATAAAGCCCTCGGCCGTTTTTTCGTAGGAATGCTAATCGCAAGCATCGGACTTTACTTTATAACAGCCCCTGTCATCAGCGTAATCAGCACATCGCTCTTAAAAATTAATGAGCTTAATGGAGGTCATTCCTCATCAACTATTTTGCTCGCCTTAAGCGCTCTGTACCCCATCACGCAAGGATTTATCGGCGCCAAGCTACTCAAGTTCTACACGCCAGACTACGATTCCAAAGACTACCGCAAAAACAGCGTCGTGAGCACCATCGCTGCAATCGTTTTGTTTTTTATTTGCGCGTTATGCGGTTTTTATACTGACATAGCGCAAAACGGTACGCAGTTCACACAAATTCTAACGAAAAAATACTAAAAGTCTACTTAACAAGCGGATCGTACTTGTTCAAAATTTTCACGACGAGCCAATAGACAAGCCCGCCAATCATGCCGCCGAGTGCATCGGCAATCAAGTCATAACCGCTGCAGTCTCGGCCTTCCACAAAGCTCTGGTGGTATTCGTCCGTGCAACCGTAAGCAAGTGCAATTGCCATAACAATCAGCACCTTGAGCCACGGCTTTATAGACCACTCACCACGTGCCCACCACATGCAAAAACAGCCCGCCAAAGTGGCGTATTCACAAGTATGCGCAAGCTTATCCCACACATGCGGGAAGTCTTCGAGTTCATAGGATGTCATCGAAGAAATCTTGAAGATAATTGCCATGCAGAGGATGGCTGGGACTTTTCTGAAAAACGGGTACTTGTCAAAGAGCGATTCAAACATGCGCCCAAATTTAGCTTTTGTAAAAGCTATTCGTTCTTGAGCAAGCGCTTGGAGACGACATTTTTGTATTCTTCTTCTGCCGTCATGTCGTTGATTCGGTTACTCTTCTTGCCATCTTCGTAATTTTCGAAGAAGCAATACGTCTCATAGACTTTCCTTGCCTTAATCTTCTTGCCATTTACGAATATTGCATCAATTTCAAAATGGGCAATTCGGTTCTGCTTGAGGCGAATCGGCAATTTAAATGAATTTGTCATCAATTCATCATCTGCAAAGGCCTTTACCACAACACCCTTGCGCTTCACGATAATCTTCTTGATTTGACTCAGGTCCGAGCCCATCAAGCCCGCCACGCTAAAACGGAGCGTCGCCGGGATATCGCGTTCTTCAGGCAGCACGTGGATACGTTCGCGGCCGGAACCTTCAATGACAATCGAAGGCTTAAGCTTTTTCGGCTGGACCGTATCTTTCGGAGCGTTAGACTTGCGTACATCCGCTTTCGTCAAGACTTCAGCCATTTTTGCCGAGACAAAATTTGTATGCCACGTATGGCAAATGTATTCCACTTCGCCATTGCTGCAATTCACAACAAAATGCTTCGGACCAAACGCCGTGGAATCCGCCCATTCAAACGTTCGCTTGTAAAGTCCGCTTTCAGGAATCGTATCGACAATTCCGAGCACAGAAACTAAGCTTCCCGGGATAAACAACGCTTCAAGCGTCACACTGGGCTTGCCAATGTATTCATTCAGGACCTTCGGCTTAAACTCAATCTGCGAACTCTTTATGAAAGCCTCAGCCTTTTTCTTGTAGGCTTCATCAAATTCCAACAGCATCGTTTCGAGTTTGTCGAGATTCAACCTTGCAGCATGCACTCCGAGTTCAGTAGCAGCTCCCGTTGCAATAGAATCAAGAGCACGAGCCAAGATAAGCGTACCCGAACTTGCAAGCGATAAAATCTTTACGCCATTCATATTGGCAATCAAAGTCTGCCCGCTCTTGACCGACTGCGCCGTATCGGTTTTCACCGCCACGTCAAGACGGCCTTCCTTAAGCGAGGAGATTTCCAACCCATCAACATTTTCAATAAAGCCAGCCGTTCCACGAACTACAGACGAAACATTTTCTGTACGAATTTCAAACTCGTCCTTAACCGCCTGTTTCTGCACATCAAACAACAACTTTCCATGGCGAAGCGCAACGGTCATTCTTGTTTTCAGTTCATCCGCTTTCGCCACTTCAATAGCCATCTCTGACCGACCGTCAATCTTGAGTGCAGAACCGTCATCAACAGAAATCACGACCGAAGAACCCGCCTCAGTCACAATCGATGACTTTTCATGAACGCGCGAACCGACTTTCAGCGACTTTGCATGGTCATCGGAGATCTTCACATGAGCATCGCCCACAACCCTCTGGACAACGCCATTAAACAAAGGCTTTTCGGGAATCGCATTTAACGAATCTTTTTCGGAGGATTCAGAATCGCCACAGGCAGATAAAGATACAGCAAAAACAAGGGCCAAGCCCAATAGTCCAACCCTAAAATTCTTTGCTCTATTCATTGCTACCATGTTTTTTAATCTAGTAATTAAAATTTCAAAAAAGAAATTTACAATCACTTTTCCCCCTCGATTAAAAACAATAATTTGCGCACCGTCACACGTTTTATGAACCACACAAATGCGTGACAAAATAAATATAACTAAAAATTCTAAATTTTCACCTATGAAAGCAATTACATTGAAAGCCGGGCGCGATAAATCAGCCCTCCGTTACCACCCGTGGATTTTTAGCGGCGCCATTGATGAAGTTGTTGGCGACCCCGCTCTTGGTGACGTTGTCGAAGTTTATAGCTACCATAGCGATTTTTTGGGCCTTGCAGCCTATTCCCCGAAATCCCAGATTCGAGGCCGTTTCTGGACATTCGGGACCGAAGGAAAGAACGTCAAAATTGACCGCGAATTCTTTAGCGACATTTTGGACCGCGCCATCGCCTCCCGCAAGAGCCGTGGGTTCGACATCCACGACAAGGAATGTGCATTCCGCCTTGTGAACGCCGAAAATGACGGCATTCCGGGTTGCATCATCGACAAGTATGCCGACATCTACTCCGTCGAAATCCTTGCTGCAGGCGCCGAAGTCAATCGCCAGATCATTTACGAATTGCTCGCCGAAAAGACGGGTTGCCGTGGCATTTATGAACGCTGCGATTCCGAAGTCCGTAAAAAGGAAGGACTCCCCCTCCGCACGGGCGTTGTATTTGGCGAAGTTCCGGACGAACCGGTCATCATCAACGAAAACGGAATTCTGTTCCCGATTGACGTGAAGAACGGACACAAGACCGGCTACTACCTCGACCAGCGCGATGCCAGACGTCGCGTGGGCGAACTCGCCCGAGGCAAGAAGATGCTCAACTGCTTCTGCTACACCGGCGGCTTTGGTCTGTACGCTCTCCGTGGCGGCTGTGAAAAGGTTTACCAGGTCGATGTTTCCAAGGACGCGCTCAAGCTCGCCAAGGAAGGCATCATGCGCAACAAACTAAGCACAGCGCATGCAACACACATCGAAGCAGACGTCTTCCAGTACTTGCGCAAGTGCCGCGATAAGGCCGAAACGTTCGACTTCATCGTGCTTGATCCGCCGAAATTCGTCGAAAGCAAGGACAACTTGCAGAAAGGCGCCCGCGGCTACAAAGACATTAATTTACTTGCAATGAAGCTCCTTGCCGAAGGCGGCATGCTCGCTACGTTCAGCTGCTCTGGCCTTATGGAAATGGACTTGTTCCAGAAGATTATCGCCGACGCCGCAGCCGATGCCCACCGTCGCGTGCAGATTATCGAACGCTTTGGACAGCCCGCCGACCATCCCGTGAACACGGCCTTTCCCGAAGGACAATACCTCAAGGGCCTCCTGGTTCAGGTTGTGTAAAAAGAGCGTAAAAGCTTTCAAAAAACTTACTACACAGGTGACAAAGCCTGTGTAGTTTTTTTATAATTTTGCAAGAAGCAAAAAGGTATATGTGGACGGTTTTATAGAGGTTAAAATGTATTTAGTCACTTACGACATCGGTAATTCCTTTATAAAAGCAACGCTCACAAAAATTGCTAATTCGATTGAATTCGTAGGAGCAACCGTCGTAAGCACACACAGTACCTCGACTTTAGGCGGCAAGGGTGTTGAACAGAGCACCGAACAATGGTGGGATTCCATCTGCCGCAGCACAAAGGACCTCCTTAAAAATTACGGTATTACAAGCGACCAGATCAAGGGCATCAGTTTCTGTTCACAGATGAACGCAACTGTGCTCGTCGACGCCAACGGAAATACTGTACGCCCCCCTATGACGTTCCTTGACAGACGCGCCGACAAGGAATTCAAGGACTACTTCGACCATGGTTTCAAGATCCACGGGCTAAACATCTGGAAGCTCATCAAGGCTATGCGCCACACAAGCCTGGTCCCCGTCGGAGCTTACAGCCCCATCTGGAAATACAAGTGGGTGCAAAACAACGAGCCCGAAAAATTCGCTAGAGTCGATAAATTTTTGGACGTTGGCGACTACCTCCTGTACAAGACTACCGGCAGATTCGTCCGCACCGAAGACTCCGCATTTTGCACAGCGCTCAACGATTGCCGCAAAGGGCATTCCGGCTGGAGCCATACAATGGCGAAGGCTTACGGCATCATGGAAAAACACTTGCCCGAAATTGTGCAAAGCACCGACATCGTTGGTCGTATCACCGCAACCGCAGCCGAGCAGATGGGCTTGAAAAAAGGGACTCCCGTCATTGCAGGTGGCGGAGATGTCGCTATGGTTGCCGTCGGCTGTGGCAACACTCAAAATAACCAAACCAGCATCTACTGTGGAACTTCAGGTTCTGTCAGCACGGTCGTCGACCATATCATTCAATTTGCCGACATCATGATGATTGCAGTCAAGGGCCCGAATCCCAGGCAAAAGTATCTGTATGGCGAACTTGAAACCGCAGGCAAGTGCTTCGCCTGGGCGCGTGAACTTATCGGCAAGCTTGACAATTCGCAATACAGCTACGAAGAATGCGCACAGCTTGTTTCAAAAGCGAAACCCGGCGCACATGGGCTTATGTTCACGCCGTTCATGAACGGTTGCAAGACGCCATTTGAAGACGGAGACATCCGCAGTTCACTTTCAGGCATTAGCTTAGAAACTACTCGTGGCGATTTGCTTCGCGCCGTCATTGAAGGCATCTGTTTCCACTTCCGCTGGCTCTTGGAATGCCAGGCCAAGAAGTGCAAGATTTCTGACACGATCCGCTTTGCAGGCGGCCTTGCAAGAATCAACATCATGAACCAAATTCTCGCCGATGTGACCGGGCATACGATTGAAACGGTCAAGCATCCGCAGTACGTGGGAGCGCTCGGCGCCGCCGCAGTTGCTGCAATCGGGCTTGGACAGATGAAATTTGAAGACATCCACAGCTACATTGAAATCACAAACACGTATACGCCAAATCCTGAGAATCACGAGATTTACAACAAGCTCTACAAGAAATTCTTGGATAAAGTCAAAAGCGATAGAAAGCTTGTAAAAGGATAAATTCTCAAAAAAAGGAGATGCCCGCCCTTCGACAAGCTCAGGTCCCTGAGCGGGCATGACATCTTAAAAACAACGAAGCCGGGGACAAGCCCGGCATAACATTGTTCAAAATCTTTCAGTTGTAACTAATAACTAAAGACCATTGACTAATGGCCGATTAGCGCTTGTTACGCGGGAGTTCGCTTGCGTGCTTTTCAAGCCACACAGCGTCTTCGAGAGCGCGTTCAGCTTCGGTCGCCCAGTCAGAATCCGGGAATTCACGGACAACATCACGGTAGCGCGTTACAGCACTGTGGAAGTCTCGCATTTCGCGGTAAATGTTGCCCATCTGGAGCATCGCAAAGTAGCGTTCGTCCGGCGTGATTTCGTTTTCGAGCAAAGCCTTGTACATCTGGAGAGCGGCTTCGTGATAGCCATCTGCATAAAGTGCATTAGCGTTGGCAATGGAATTCGAAGCGGTCGGAGCGACGTCTTCCCTCTGCGGTGCAACGTCAACAGACTTCGACTTGTCGTTCCCGCTTTTCTTGGCATCCTTCAAAGCCTTTGCTTCGGCTTCTTGCATAGCCTTTTCTTCGGCAGCGGCACTAGCAACAGCATTGATTTCGGCCATGCGGTCTTCAGCAACCTTGCGGAACTTAGCATCCGGGGCAGCCTTCTTCAAATAAGCGGCGAGATACTTCTTTTCCTGTTCGGTGCGCTTGCTCTTCTGGTTGATCTTCGCCAAATAGTAGTTAGCGTCGTTACCGCGTTCCTTGTACGAAAGTCCCTTCTTCAAGTTGAACTCGGCCTTGTCGTATTCTCCCATCTCATAACGGGTTAGGCCTGCATAGAAGTACGCACCGGCATCGCCAGGCTTCTTCGAAAGAACTGCTCTCCAAAGCGGAGCGGCTTCAGCATAGCGGCCTTCGGCAAGCAAAGCCTTGCCCTTTTCAAACGGATCTTCAGAGGCGACAGCCGTTGCAGGCGCCGGTTGTGCAGCCTTCGGAGTTTCAACCTTTGCAGGAGCTGCGGTCTTAGCCGGTTCAGCCTTTGCAACAGGAGCAGTTTGTGCGGGCTGTGCAGTCTTTGCAGGTTCTGCTTTAGCCTCAGCCTTCGGCGTACTTGCAGCAGCTTTGCCGCCCTTCATCTTAGCGCGTTCAGCGTCAGCCTTTGCCTGCTGGCCCATAGCTTCGTAAGCCTTGGCAGCACCTTCGTACGCTTCCGTCAAGCTCGGATCATAACCATAAGCGAGGCGGAAGTTAGCCACAGCCCCCTTATAGTCCTTCATCTTCATGCGAACCTTGCCTGCCGCCATATAAGCTTCAGTATTCTTCTTATTTTCAGCCAACATGGCTCGGTATTCACCAAGAGCCTTATCATACTGGCCCTTGGCCTCAAAGCGAGCTCCCTGTTCAATACGGGGGTCCACAGCCCAAGCTTGAGACATTCCAACCAACAACGCAAGCGCAATAAAAGACAATTTCTTGTTCATGGTAAAAAATTTAGTAAAAACCATTGACTTTATGACACAGATTGGCGATATTACTAGCAGAGACGCGGATAATTTGATTATCTGCAAAGGAGAAAAAATGAAAATCACTGAAGCCGTCGATAAATACAACGCCGCAGAACAGGAGCTCATCATCGAAGCTTACGAACGCGAGGGAGGCGACACCGAAGATGTGGATCTCATCCTCCTTGACCGAATTTGCGCACGACTTGGACTCGGACTGGATAACGACGATATAGACAACGACGACATCGCCGAAGAAGTCAATTTTGACGAATATGGGAGTCATTTCGGAGATGTGTCCGAAAGCGAGGATGAACTGTAAAAACAAGTAGTGACATTTAATGACATTATCTTTATCTATTTTATAAGCAGTTAAAGATAAACATTAAAGGTCACACATGTTCAACATTCACCATCCTTTTAGCCCGAGCAAAATTTTTCTTCTTTCGTTAACGGTAATCGTTTTCGGGCTTCTCGTTTACCTCTCGGGGAGTTTTGTCTCTGCGACCGTTTTTTCTATACTGTACGCATTTTTCGCCGTTGCCGATTAATCAGCAACACAGCGGACATAGAGTCCCTTGTAAACACTGACATCGGTACGATCGATATCCTTGTCAGAGCGATTGAATTCCCACGAGCGTGCGGTATTTTCCTGGATAGAACTCTTGGACCAGTAATGTCCTGAATTAAAGCCATCGCAGAAATTATCCCAGTCCTGGCATCCGCCCTGCCCTAGATTGTCCCAATCAAGCGTTGCGCGGTCTTTCTGGAAATCACGCCATTCGCCATCATCCGGCAAATGCCATCCCGGAGGGCAAGCCTTGAGCGCATCTTCGTAGGTGTAATAGCGTCCGAATTTTTCGCAGAACGACTTATCTTCAACATAACACTGTTTTGCTGAGGTCACACTGAACGCAAGGTTTTTCATCATCCAGATTTTACCACCGCGAACACCGACCTTGTACTTTTTATTATCGCGTTTATCCGTAAATATCATATCCTTCGGAGAGATATTCTTTTCAGCAAACTGATCACGAGGAAAAACGCAACGAATCTGAACGGCATCGGCATCTTCAATATCCACGTATTTCGTAGTTCCACGCTTGGTTTCAAGCCTTATGACATGATTGGCGGGGCCACGCACTGCAAAATACACAAAGCCCTTTCTTGCATTCACCACTTCATCCATTTCAAACTTGTAAAATCCACGTGAAGAGTTCCCTGCAAAATCACTCATATTCTGCATTTTGTCAGGACCAGAAAATTTATCTTCGATGAGTTCATCCCAGTCGGTTTCATCCGGGAGCTGTGTACCCTCCGGGCATGAAGCCTTCCAGCTATCGCTACGATAAAAAGGGATTCCGTTTTCGTCGGTAAAATATGAGGTCTTGCTGTACTTGAGACTTTGTTTAAACCAGTTTAACGATCCTGATGGAATTCCACGATAAACGCGCCCATCTCTAAAATCCTTAAACTCTACTGCGTAATTATGGGTGACCACAGACACGGTCAAAATCGCTACGGCGCACAACGAACGCCACACCTCATCCAACATCAATAACCTCACAAATAATAGACTTACCGAGTAAGCCTACACAATATATATACGCTTTTTCGGAAAAAATGCTATAAAAAATTGTCAAAAGTAAAAAATAGCGCCTATATTGCCCGGAATTGCCCAAAAAGAAATATTCTTTTTACATAATTCATGCAATTTGAGGACTCCAAGGCTCACGCCCGTCCCCATAAGCGATCCAACTACCACATCAGTAGGATAATGTTTGCCCGCAACCACGCGCAACGCGCCAACGGCAGCCGCAAGTGTCAATGACGATGCCCAGACGAGACTTTTGTACTGGGAGTTTGGGTAAATTTCAGAGAACCATTCGCCCGTAAACACAGCCACCGTAAACGCCGCCGAAGCATGCCCCGAATAAAACGAGCCATAAGCCTCCCCACGCGCGGACTCCGCCTTTCTGCGGCCTTCACCACGTTCCGCATAAATGTAAGGGCGCGGCCACAACTGCGTCGAACGGACAATCTGGTTCAAGGCATTCTGCAAGGCAATCGCTTCTACAAACATAAGCGTAAAGGCGCCAAAGTCATGACCATCGGCATCGCCCTTATACCAGGAGTACCCCGCCAAAGCCAAAGGAGCAACCACCAAGGCTCCCGAATAATGGCTCACGGTCATAGCCCACCCGCAGTAATGCCCTGCAAACGGGCGGTCCCAAGGCAACAGCTCCGATTTGGGCTTCAAGTCGCTCGAAGAGATGCGCGACATCCCATAGTACTGATAAACGCCTAGCACCGAAGTCATAACGATTCCAAGCGAAAGCGGAACATCCAAGCGGACAGAAACTTCGTAATGGCGAGGTGCGGGATTATCTACGAGGGATGCGCCGAGCATGTTCCGAGATGCGTCGGGCGTACCCAAGACAAGCGTTGCAGAACACAACACCGCAAAAAGCGCTTGAAACAAGCTTTTAAATCGCCCAGAAAACATCAAAAGTCCATTAAAAATTTATATTCACAAAGACAAACATAAAAAAGTATTGGCGGAACACGTGACAAATTCGAATTTAAACCAGAACCGAGAACCTATCATCCCGAACATGGAACTTTTTGGAGCCATTTCCGACGAAATGCGCCTCAAGATACTGCTCCTACTGGACCAGTCCGAATTTACAGTCAACGAAATCAAGGACATTCTAGATATCCACCAGAGTAACGCAAGCCGCCACTTGGCAAAGCTTGCGCAATGCGGGCTCGTAAAAGACCGTCGCGACGGCATCAAGGCTTATTACCGCCTGAGTGAAGAACTTTACATGAGCAGCCGCCTATTGCAGATTATCCGCGAAGCTTACGACGAACTGCAGGACAAGGATATTCTCAAGTGCCGCGCCGCACAAGCGCTCGAAGAACGCACCGACAAAACCAAGGGACAAATCCACAAGCTCGACCAGGCCGGCGGCAGCCTCAAGGCTCAAATCAGCCTGTTCAGCAAGCTCATGGTGCCGTTCGAAAACGCCGTGGACATCGGTTGTGGCGAAGGCGGAGACCTCTCGCTCATGCTCGCAAGCCGTTGCAAGAACGTGACCGCACTCGACTACGACCCGAAAATCATTAGCGGATTCCAGCAGATTTTGCACCAGAAGGGCATCGAAAACGTGACGCCCAAGGTCGCCGACATGACGCAGACGGGTCTCCCGTCCAACTATGCTGACCTCGTCTTGATGAGCCAGGTATTGCACCATGCGACCGACCCGCGTCTTGCCCTCAAGGAAGCGACCCGCATTTTGAAACCGGGTGGAATGCTTGCGCTTCTGGACCTCGCCCAGCACAAGGAAGAATCGTTCCGCACGACACACGGCCACATTTGGCTTGGTTTTGAACGCAGCCAGCTTGAATTCTTTGTGAAGGAGCTCAACTGCAAGGTGGTCGAGAGCGAAATCATCCCGAGTGAAAACGAAGTCGACAAAAAGCTCCCCGTGATTTGCATGATCATCACGAAGGAGTAAGAAGTAGACAGTAGACGGTAGGAAGTAGGCGGTATTAAAAAAATCGCTTGACCGCTTTGCAAAAAACAAATATTTTTACTTAAAAAGTCAAGGAGAAACCTTATGGGAAAATTGATTAAGTACGTCGTCATCGCCGCAGTGTGCATTATTTCTGCATTCGGCATCTACAGTCTTGTCAAGACCGCCAAGACCGACGAAAACACGCTCGAATAATCTCGATAGCAAATTCGTTCAAAAGCAAACAATTTAACAAACCGTAGTGGGCATCCTCTGCGGTATTTTTATATTTCCTAACATGAATTTTCTCAATAAGAAACCCGCATTCTTTGTGGCAATGGCCACAGTTTTCTTTGCGATTTTGCTGTTTGTCTTCCGCGATTTCGCATTCGATTCCAGTCAACTCATGCTCAACAGCGACCAGCTGAACGGCATCGGCAGCCGCATTTTGCGCACGTTCGACGTCATCCTCACGGAATGGGACGATAGCCGCCTTGGCGGTGTCCCGACTCTTGACGCGCTCTTTGCCGACGCTTACCACCCGCTCGTGTGGACGCAGTTCATCATGGATCCGGCACGCGCCGTCGGTTTCAAGTTCATCTTGACCGTATGGGTTGCCTTCATGAGCGCAATGCTCCTCGCCTGGAACTTGACCGGCAACAAGTGGTGGGGTTCGCTTCTCGGATTCCTTTATGCATTTTCGCCGGAATACTTCACTTACATTTACGGTGGCCACGATGGAAAGATGATGGTTTTCGCCATCGCCCCGTTGGCTCTCCTTGCCATCCGTAAGATCGTCCGCGACGGTAGCCTTCCCTACCTTATCGTCTTTGCGCTTAGCGTCACCTGGATGATTCTCGGAAGCCACCTGCAGCTCACGTATCTCTTCTTGTGGGGTGCAGGTCTTTACACGCTTTACGAAGCTGCCTTCCATTGCAACACACTTGCCATCCGCGGTAAACGAGTCGGACTCGCTGCCGCAGGCCTCGCCTTTGGACTTGCCCTCAGTTGCTTCCAGGTGATTCCGCCTTACCTCTACACCACGACGCAATCCGTCCGCGGTGAAGGAGACCACACCAATTACGGTCACGCCGTGAGCTGGTCCTTCCATCAGGAAGAAATGGCACAGATGCTCATCCCAGGATTTATCGGTGTCGACGTCTACGAACAGGACGAAAAGACGAATGACCTGAAGAGCAGTTCCTTGGTCAACATCACCATGGACGAATACCGCAAGATGGCCGAATCCGGCAGTCAAGGGAGCCCGTTCTACTGGGGCCATAACAGCTTCAAGCTCGACCACAACAACGCAGGCGCACTCCTCACGTTCCTCGGATTCCTCTGCCTGTTCCTACCGGGCAAGCGCCGTTGGGCTAGTTTCTGGGGACTCGGTGCCGTTGTCGCTTTGAGCTACGGCATGGGTGACCATTCTCCGCTCTTCAAGCTCTGGTACAATATTCTACCGGGCGTCAAGAACTTCCGCGCTCCGGGCATGGCCCTTTTCTGGCTCCCGCTCTTGCTCGTGATGATGGCAGGTCCTGTACTCAAGGCCATCTCTGATGAAAGCGAAAATGCCGCCAAGAACCATCGCGCACTGTTGCACGGAACAGCGATGTTCGTCATTCTACTTTTGCTCGTCGTGATTGCTCGTTTCAACTGGACACTCTTTATCAGCCCGTTCGGATTCGTCGTTTGCCTCGCCTACGCAGTCGCATGCCTCGGTGTGATGAGCCTAGACGATCAAGGCAAAGCAATTAACGTCAAAAATTTTATGGACGCATTCAAGGCAAAACTTCCGGGAACATCGAGAGGTGTCCAGGCAGCCGTCGTTATCGGATTTGCAATCATCGGGCTCTTCCTCATGAGCGGTCAGAAACTCTTGAACGACCCCGTCACAGCCCCGTACTTCAAGCCGCTGAACGAAGTCGTGATGAACGCCACCGCATCAAAGATTCTTCCAAGTTTCTTCTTGATTCTTATCGTCATCGGCGTAAGCTTTGCCGTATTCAAGTGGAAAGGGAGCATCCCTGCCAAGGTCGGCATTCTCGCAGCAGTTGCTGGCCTTGAGCTCATGACCATCAACGGTGCGTTTATCCAAAACGTGGCCGCCAAAGAATACTTGCAGCCGAACAACGGCGTCGTTGCCGCGCTCAAGGCTCCGTTCAAAGCAGATTCCATCAACCAACCGCGCGTACTTTCGCTCTCGCGCAACAAGGCTATCAGCGGAAACATCTTCCCACAGTACCACATGCGTAATGCGGACGGTTTCCACGACAACGAACTTGCAAGCTACCGCGAATTCCGTGGCGGTCAGGGCAATGCGAACTACTTGATGAACATCAACGAACCGGATGGAGCACATCCGTTCCTCGACTTGATGAACATCAACGCCATCATCTTCGACACACAGCGCGGCACGACCTACATGCCGATTACAACCGCCATGGGCGAAGCCTACATCTATGGTGAATCGACCACGATGGAAGATTCCAAGGCCATTGACGCGCTCAAGAACGGGTTTGCCTACCGCGAAAAAGTCATCCTCTCCGAAGAACCACAAAACAAGGGTGAAGGAGGCATCGCACAGGGCAAGGCAAAGCTTGTTGCAAGCCCGAAGATGGACACGCAAGTGTACCAGGTCGAAAGCGACCGCGCAGGCTTCATGGTTGTCGCAGGCAACTACCACCCCTACTGGAAAGCAACCGTCAACGGCAAGGAAGCCAAGGTCTACAAGGCATTCGGCGATCTCCGCGCTGTCGAAATTCCGAAGGGCAAATCCGAAGTCCGCATGGAATACCGCAGTAAGCCGTTCCACGCTTGCCTGAAGGTGAGCCTGTTTGCTGCCATCTTGCTCATCGCCTTCGGCGTGTATGTATTCGTGAAGAACAAGAAAGCAACAACTTAATCTTAAACGTAATTTAAAGCATTCAATTTTTCAAATTTCAAAAATTCACAAAAGACCGTTCTCTACGAACGGTCTCTTTTTATGTCCCGTTCCGGTTCCGGAAAATTCGCAGTTCGCCCTGACGCAGAAATAACGGTCTGAAATTCTAAATTTCCAAGATACTCAAAAGCGATCGAAAGGCCGCCTTTTTTCCAAAAAAAAGATTTTTGAAAGTTTTCAACCCCACTGAGCCAGTAAATGATTTATATTTGTCCCGTATGAAAGTTTTTGGTAACATGGAAACGCTTTCCAATACGGCATCCGACCTTAAGGAGCCGTTAAACCTGTTACCTCCCCCCAGCGAAAATTCTAGTTTACAAAACAAGGCTGCTAGCGAAAACACCTCCATCGGCCTGTTCGACGTGCATGTGTACATGGGGCAGTATTTCGACGATTACTATACGCCGACTTCCACAGGAATAGCAAATTAAGCCAAACAATCAAAAAAAAGATCACATACTTTTATGGCCATCTTCTTAAACGACATATTAAAAATTGAAAATTTCGCAGATGTGAGAATTCGTTTTAATCTGCAAATGAATGGAAATTACAACCCTATTGATGCATTCGATAAAAACAACCTCAAAAAATACATAGATGGACATTATTGGAATTATCCCCAAAGAAAATCTTTTAAACTTAATCAAAGGACGCTGGGCTTTATCCCCTACGACCGTAAAGATAATACATGGCTTTTATTCCATGCGGGCAAGGTGATTAAGGATTTAAACATACTCAACGGCGTAGGATACGACTATAGCGATATTGAAGAATTTTCAAAATACTGCGGTCGTTTAATCATCAGATATAAAAACAAAAGTCGAAATCCCATCTTTTACGCCGAGACCTGTATAAACGATTGTGAAGTTGTTGAAATATTGCCAGATATATATGATGACGATGTTTTCCCTGGTTATGAGAACGTGAATATTTCTTGGGAAAAGCTGTCCCGTGTTATAAGTAAAGAGTCATGGAAAACAGCTCTTCAAAATCAAAAGGGCGTTTATTTGATTACTGATAAAAAAACGGGAAAAATGTATGTAGGGTCTGCGTATGGCGAAAACATGCTTTTAGGTCGATGGACAAATTATGCAGAAAATTGTCATGGTGGAAACGTTGATTTCAAAAAACTTAAACCCAATTATATAAAGTCTAATTTTCAATACACTATTTTGGAAATATTTAAATCGACTACTGCTGACGAAGTAATTATAAATCGAGAATCTTGGTGGAAAAACGTTCTTATGACAAGAGATTTCGGTTATAATAACAATTGATTTTTAGTCTGTAATTTTCAACTTTTTAACAAAGGAAAATGAATGGCTCTTTTTTGTAGAAAATGTGGAGAAGAAATAGGCCCCATTGATTGTCAGATACATAATAGTTTATGTCATAACTGTTATAGAGAACAAAAAAAAGCTGAAGAGCATAGGGAACGCCTAGAGGAACTCAGAGAAGAAGAAGTCGAATACCAACGTCAGGCAGCTCGCGATGCCGAAGAAGCTAGACGCATTGCTGGCCTAACCACATTTACGTGTTGCCATTGCCAGGGAACATTTAATGAAGAACGAGGATATTCCGCGGTCGAATCCCCTATCGGCAAACCCGTTTGCAACAAATGCTTTGAACTGCTAAAAAAGTGCATTGATTGTAATCAGTACTTTTGGAAAAACGATCCTAGATCAACACCAATTCGCCTGATAGAAAAAGAATATTATAGAACAAAAACTTTTTTTGACGAGCCAGTCATATATGTAAAAGATAGAAACGACTATGTTTGTGACAATTGCGCTTCAACAGCTAAATATGAATCGTTCTTTGAAGAACAAAAAAAGCTGAAACAAGAATACGACACCCAAGAACGTATCCGACGAGAAAAAGAAGCTGCAGAAAGAGCGGAACGAGAGCGCAAAGAAGCGGAAGCTGCTGAACAAGCTCGTATAAAAGCAGAACGAGAAAAAGAAGCCTACGAAGCAGAACGAAGGGAACGAGAGGAGGAAGAACATCAGAAAGCCGTTTTATTTAATGTCATTTTTGGAATCATTTTTACACTATTGTCAGCATATGTATGCTACTCACTCATGTCCAACGTAGGCCTAATACTAGGTATAATATTAGGCATAGGTGTAACAACAATACGTTTAATTCAGCTATCACAAAATTTCGGAGACTTCCTAGTGAGAGTAGCCGTATGTATTGTGGGAAGTGCGGTTGTTTGCTGGTTGTTTGGACTCTTTTACGGGTTTGCTTGCTGGTTGTTTGGATTTACAGATATTTCCGGAACAACTCTTTCTATAATTTGGCTAATACTGACACTAGTGTCAGTATTTCTGCTTAACAGTTAATTACAAAGAAAGCACTTACCAAGAAAAAGTCAAAAGACATTAAGAAAACTGATAACAATAAAAGCCTCGCTTACGCGAGGCTTTGCTATTTTCAACAAATCGGGAAAAACGACTTTTATTCGCACACTTATTTCACAACAACGTTCGCAACGCCATAATGCCCCGCATTACGCACAACAACTAGGTAATGCCCTGCATGGACACCTGTTGAAAAGCGAACCGTATTTGATGTTGTATGGATTTTTTCGACAACGGTTCCAATCGCAGAAACAAGGCTAACTTCGGTCACTCCGCGATTAGCAGGCGCAATGTTCGAGATGTCAATAACCTTGCCTTGCACTCTCACTTGCGGCACAGCGTCTTTAGCCCATCGCGCAACTTTTCGAACATTGGTCGTCGAATCTTGTTTTGAGCCGCCAGTATTGCTAGAATTCCCCGCAGCATACAGCGGAGCCAGAGCCTCCGCCCACAGGTGATGCATCGCCTGACCACCGCCTTCAGAATTCGGATGGACACCATCGCTTCCGAGGAGTTCCTGATGTTCGCGGAAATAGCTATAAAAGTCAGGGCCCTTCGGCAATTTATTGTCAAGAGCTTTTTAGGGCCCTCGCCCACCATCAACACAATTTCCTTGGCATTGCTACTTTTCCAGTTCGTCAAATAGCCATCGGTCAAGTAATCCGTCGTTGTAGATTCCGTATGCGCCGGGATTCCGCCAGAAACAAGCTTGTTCGGGGTAATGCCATAAGCAAGCCCCATACCGCATGCGACCGCTACAGTCGCAAAGCTTTTAAAAGAAAACATTCCAACACACTCCAATAATAAAACTACACCAAAAATAACAATCAATTTTTATTATACAAGAA
This sequence comes from Fibrobacter succinogenes subsp. succinogenes S85, assembly GCF_000146505.1. Taxonomy (GTDB): domain Bacteria; phylum Fibrobacterota; class Fibrobacteria; order Fibrobacterales; family Fibrobacteraceae; genus Fibrobacter; species Fibrobacter succinogenes. The sequence goes on from NC_017448.1 coordinate 799,547, forward strand.
ATTAACGACTCTGCCCTGAATATTTTGGCGAACGATATAGTGCCCCTGCGGTAAATTAGACGTCGAAGTTTCCATATAATTGCCATTCATATCGAAAATTTTCACGGCCTCGGAATTTCCACGCAAGCGGAGTTTTTCAACAATCCGCGTCGTACTTGATTCCGGTGTATCTGAAGGATCCGTCACAGTTGACTCGTCTGCAGCGCCCTTTTCCACAAGCACTTCAACGCGGCCCGTATATTCAGTTTTATCGTCGCCTTTGACTATGTACTTGAACGAAGCCAAGCCTTTAAAATTTGCCTTCGGCGTAAAGCGAGCCGTGTAGCCATCTGCAAGCAATTCAACCGTTCCATTCTCTGCAGCAGATACGCTGTAAGTCGGTTTGACCGACTGGAATCCACACGTAATAGTACGCAAGTCAAAATTGCGTGAAGATTCGTCCGTAATGTGCATATGCGAAGCCCCGAGCCAGTTGATGTACTTTTCGATACGCACATAACCATCGCTTTCCTTGGTCATTGCGTCATCTTTATTGACATCGTAGCCCATAGCTTCTTCAAAGTAATCGGGCATGCCGTCCTTATCGGAATCCTTCGCGGCAGTCCCTGCAATCACTTCGCCCCAGCCGTTGTTCGTTTTGATGCCCATGTCGGCAACGCTTTTTACGAGTGCGCCCGCACATCACCGCCGAAGAAGCGAAAAAGTCGGTGCAGTTGCTCGAAGAATGCGAACTGATTAAAAAAGATAAAAGCGGAAAATACGTGCTGACGGAGAATTCCATCACCACGGGTGACCGCACGTCGAAACTCGCGCTCCGCGGCTACCACCAGCATTGCCTAAAGCTCGCCGCCGATTCCATCGACCGCGACCCGCCCGGCAGCCGCCACATTTCAGGACTCACGCTCGGCATCAGCCAAGAAGGCTACGAACGCATCGTGGAACGCATCAACGCCTTCCGCAAGGAAATCGCGCTCATCGCCGAAGAAGACCAAAATAGCGACAAAGTCTTTCAGCTAGAGTTTGCGATGTTCCCCGTCGGCGGGAAGTAAAGATTACTTCGCAACGGAATAAAAAAAACAGCTTCTGCAGTGACAAATTGCAAGCCCAATTTTTACTAGCGAATATAAGTTTTTTTCCTAAATTCACCAATTTGTGCAAAGCCATTCTTTAAAAAAGTCACAAGATCTTTTTCCTTCAGCTTTAGCATATTTTTCCATTGTAATAAACCAGCACGGCTCAGATGGATGATTTGTATAAATGTAATCAATATTTTTTCCTTTAGTCCAGTCCCAAAAATCTTGTTTAAAACAACGCCAATAGTCTCCAGGATATCTAGAATTTCTTTTTCCCTTATCATCGAAAACACCTTCAACACAATCCTTAACCAACCTACTCATAAAAACGATGAGATTTGGTTTAAGAATACCTATAACATCGACCAAATTTTTGATAGCATATTCTCTATCATCTTTTTCTCCTCCATGTTTACTCCAAAATTTCTGCATATTTTGTTCACTTTCATCTGCTGGGCGTAAAAAATAATTGTAAAACGCAACTGATTTCCATGCATCCCTTTTTCCTGTAGCCAAATCCATTGTTTCTTGAACACGGTTACAAAATGTTGTATTACGCCATACGCCCCAAGTTTTACGCGTAGCGCAATTATTTTCTTCTTTAGAATTATGAATCACTGTTGGATTCATATACCATGTTGAAACATCGTGATGAACAATTGTACCATCAGGCATATAATGGCTATCTCCAACCAACAAGAGTTTTTTATGCTTACTCAAATCGTAATCATCTCCAACAAAAGGAAGCATGTACGCGTGATTCTTGTAAAAAGGCAGCTTTAATAAGTCATTATCATATTTGGACATTGTTACTCCTTGACAAAAGATTTTATAGAAAAACCACTATCGACTAAAAATAACATAAAAAGACATGGAAAAAGCCTTATACACTTTGCCATAAATGTCTCATCGAAGCAGCAGAATAATCAAATTCGCAGCGGAAATAAAAAGAGCCCGCTTCTGTGCGGGGGCAAACTACAGATTCAATTTTCACTATAAGCAAGTATAGCAAGGCCGCAGACCCCGAAGCTGTACATACTAGTACAGCGACAAAGTCTTTCAGCTAGAGTTCGCGATGGTTCCCGTCGGTGGGAAGTAAATTACTGCGAACGACCGCCCCAAACGCGACAGGAAGCCGCCACAAACGCAACAAAAAGCTGCGAGAAAATCATTATCGCATAAATGCACAAAGCCCGCCTTTCGGCGGGCTGTTGTGTTGCGAAAGTTGGATAAGCGAGCTTAGACAACTTTCATCTCGCTAAGCGGAACCGAGGTTACACGACGCGGGTCATGCCGCTCATGCGGTCACGCAGCCAAGCACCGACTTCTTCCACCGGATGTTGACGGATGTTCTTGTTAACCTTGATGAGTTCTTCGTTATCGACAGCGTTGGTATTGCCTTCGTTGAAGATATCGCCAATGTCGCCCTTCTTGACTTCGTTCTTCATGAAGTCAGCGAGGAGAGGAACGCACTTGTTAGCAAAGAGGTAGCAGCCGTATTCTGCGGTATCGCTGATGACGCGGTTCATTTCGAACAGCTTCTTACGAGCGATGAGGTTTGCAATGAGCGGAGTTTCGTGGAGGGATTCGTAGTAAGCGCTCATCGGCTTGATGCCCACAGAGCACATGGTTTCGAATGCGAGTTCCACACCGGCCTTGATCATAGCGGTCATGAGAACGCCACGGTCGAAGTATTCCTGTTCGGTAATCTGCTTGTCAGTTGCGGCAACCTTTTCGAATTCGAGTTCGCCGGTTTCGCCACGCCACTTGAGGAGGTCCTTGTCGCCAGCTTCCCAGTCGACCATCATCGTGCTGGAGAACTTGCCAGAGATGATGTTGTCCTGATGTTCCTGGTAGAGCGGCTTCATGATCTTCTTCATCTTTTCAGCAAGTTCCGTTGCGCGGATCTTAGCCGGGTTGGAGAGACGGTCCATCATGTTCGTGATACCACCATGTTTGAGGGCTTCGGAAATCGTTTCCCAGCCGTACTGGAGGAGCTTCACAGCGTAAGCCTTATCGATACCGAATTCCTTCACCATCTTGTCGTAGCAAAGGATCGTACCGGTCTGGAGCATACCGCAAAGGATGGTCTGTTCGCCCATGAGGTCAGACTTCACTTCGGCGACGAAAGAGCTTTCGAGAACGCCCGGACGGTCAGCGTGGAGACCAGCAGCGTAAGCCTTGGCATAGTCCCAGCCCTTGCCTTCAGGGTCGTTTTCCGGGTGGACAGCGATAAGGCACGGCATGCCGAAACCACGGAGGTATTCAGAACGAACTTCGGAACCCGGTCCCTTCGGAGCGACCATGATCACAGTGATGTCCTTGCGGATTTCCTGGCCTTCTTCGACGATGTTGAAGCCATGGCTGTAAGAAAGAGCTGCGCCCTTCTTCATGAGCTTCATGATAGCCGGGATCACGTTGTGGTGCTGCTTATCCGGTGTGAGGTTGCAAACGAGGTCTGCATCCGGAATCATTTCTTCATAAGTACCGACCTTGAAGCCGTTTTCAGTAGCGTTCTTCCAGGACTGGCGCTTCTGTTCGATGGCTTCCTTGCGGAGCGTGTAGGAAACATCCAAACCGCTATCGCGAAGGTCGAGACCCTGATGGAGACCCTGAGCACCGCAACCGACGAACACAATCTTCTTACCCTTGAGGGCTTCAACACCACGGCTGAATTCAGAATGTTCCATGAAACGGCAGTGGCCAATTTCTTCGAGTTGGCGACGCATAGGGATAGAGTTGAAATAATTCATTTTTTTGAACCTCTGTTAAATAAAATGTTCCAAGCGGAAAGATAGCAAAGTAAAGTGGAAAAAGTTACTAGTTTCCATCCACTAATTACTAGAAAACGTAAAAAAAAGGGACTGGAGGGGGAAGCCTCCCCCTGATTGCAGCCCCGGCACGCCGGGTCTTCCATCACCCCTACTCCTAGGGGCTCCGCCCCTAACACCCCGGATTCAGCTACAAGAGTTTCTTTTTGCACAAACAAATTAAATCAAATTCACGCAAACAAGGCCTAGATTCACGTTTTAATCCTTGAGACAACGAACTAAAAACTTTTCGTATTTGTTGAAGTTTAGCAAGCCCGCGTTTTCAGTTTCGGAAAACAGAATCATGCTGTATGCGGTTGAATAATTGGGTTCCGTAGAACTCCAGAAGTGCGTGCTGATAACATCAATAGGCAAAGCACTGAACCCGAAGGAATCTTCATTACAGTTATAACACCAGGCGCTCTTGGACTTGAGTTTGGGACCGGCCGTAGTCGCCCCCCCCAACTGTAGTAAGTAGGACTTCCCATTCGTCTTTATTCGGCAGGTGCCAACCACTGGGGCAAATTCCCTGCACATGGCCCGTAAAGTCGCACATTTTATCGTAACCGCAGTTCATTGGATTGATAGTATCGTTCGCCAATTTCACCGAATCAATAGCAGCAGCCCAAGTGTAAAGGCGACCTCCCACATGGCAATACTTCGCCTTATTGTCATAGCACCAGCTAGAGGAATCGCTAGTGTTGCTGTAGAATTTATATGGAACACGTGTGTAAGCATAATTGAGATTCTGTGCCATCCAAGTTTGCGAGCCAATGACAACGGTCTTGTATGTTTGACCATCACGCTCATCAGTCATGGAGCCATAGGTAACATCTGGATTCAGGCGAGCATACTTGGGTACATTCCAACTCCAACCATTGTCCCTGAGGCAACGAACAGAAAAGCCGTCATTTTTATAGTAGTCATACAGATGCATTTCCCCGCTGTTAGCGTCCAAATACACAAAACACACGCCGTTCATACAGCCCTTGTCACACAGCTCACTTCCACCACAGGACTCAGTAGAACTCCAGAATACCGTGAAGTCATTACTGCTTACAAAGTAATCGCCTCTACTATTCCATAAGCCAACAGGCAAAGCACTGAACCCGAAGGAGTCATCGCCGTTACCATCTTTAGCCCATCCGCTTTGAGACTTGAACCCGATATCTGCTAAACGTTTGGAACTAAACCGATCGAACAGTCTTCTCCATTCATCCATACTCGGTAGGTGCCAGCCCTCGGGACAAATGCCACGAATCATGTTTCCAAGGCCACAATACTTGTCGATCCCGCAGTCCAGTGGGTCCAAGCTATCATTAGCCAATTTCACCGAATCGATAGCAGCAGCCCAAGTGTAAAAGCGACCTCCTACATTGCAGTTTTTCGCCACATTTTTATAGCACCGATTATTGCCCTTAAGACTTGGAGTTGCGGAGCTGTCTGCATAGTTTAGATTCTCCGCCATCCACGTTTCAGAATACGGATGTCCTTTCGGGGCAATAGTCACAATCTTATAAACCTTGCCATCACGAGAATCAATCATAGTATCGTACTGTATTTCGGGATTCAAGTAAGTTTCTTTAGGCACATCCCAGCTCCAGGCAATCTGGGAACTAGACGATTGCTGAATTGATTCAGAACTACTGCTTGACTTTACAGAACTCGATGACGAGGACTTAGCCTTTTCACTGCTAGAAGAATTCTTCTGAACGCTAGAACTCGAAGACTTTACTCGAGATCCTGATGAACTCAGCTTTTCCGACGAACTAGAACTAATCTTGCTTACCGGTTCATCACCCGCACTAACGGAATTACTATCATCTCCGCCACATGCAGCAAGGAACAACAATAAACAAGAAATAGCAATGCATTTTTTGCCAATAACAATATCAAAGCTCATAAAATCTTCTAAATTAAAATTACCCCACAAATATAAATTATTTCTTCCAAAATAACGAAAGAATGGTTTCCCCATGCCCATCACAAATAAAGCTACCGTCACGCAATGGAACGAAGAAAAAGGATTCGGTTTTGCAACCGCAAACGGAACAAAATATTTTGTCCATATTTCAGCTTTAGGGCATCCCGTGAGACCGCCTAAAGTCGGTGATACAATCATCATCTACAACTTCGGCAAAACTGAGAAAGGCGCAAGAATCGAAAAAGGAATTCTCGATGGTGTCGCCTCACGAGACGAGCAAGTAACCTCCCCAGTACGCAAAAATTATCGTAAGACGAAAAAATCCAAGATCGCTGTGATAGTCGCGATATGCATTGCGTTAGCATTCGCATTCGACATATACGTAGTTTACACAACCCCCGATGATGCCCCCCGCAAGAAAAAAGTCTGCCTATTAAAAGAAAATCCCGCCGAAAAGGAATACACATCAAGGCTTCATGTTGCAAAGTACATCTGCGACAACGGACAACTTCCTTCAAACTACATCACCAAAAGCGAAGGCAAAAGACTCTACGAGCAGAAAACCGGTCGCAATTTTACCAAATGGAATTTCAATCCTCTCACGACGCTCGGCGTGATGATTGGCGGCGACAACTTCGACAATCGCGAAGGACAACTGCCTCAAGGAACATGGTACGAAGCCGATGTTGATTACTTCGGAAACAATCGCGGCACAAACCGCCTTATCTATAGCAGCGGTTGCAATATCTATTACACCGGCAACCATTACAAAACATTCAATAAAATTGAATTTGGAAATTGATTAGGTAATTGCGCATTCCAGATAAATTTCCTACCCTTCCAATTTCCAGCCGCAATCATTGTGGTAAATCATCTGGCGAGTCATACCGCCATCGATGCAGATGTTTTCGCCGGTGATAAAGCCGGCCTTGTCGCTTGCAAGGTAAAGAACCATATTTGCGATATCAAGAGGATTGCCGACACGACCCGCAGGCTGCTGAGTGGCATCAGGACCTTCGTAGACTTTGAAATCCGTATCAATCCAGCCCGGCGAAATTGAATTCACACGCACACGGCCCGCAAAACTCACAGCTAGCGCATGCGTGAGAGCTGCAATCCCGCCCTTCGCTGCCGTATAACTTTCCGTTTGCGGTTGGCTCATACGGTCGCGAGATGACGAGATATTTATAATGCTAGCACCCTTTGCAAAATGCGGCGCAAAAAGTTTTGCGAGGTAAAATGGGGCCGTCACGCCGACAGCTAACGCATAACTGAATTCCTCGTAGCTACATTCGTCAATACCTTTCATGAGCGGGAGTGCGTTATTTACTAGCACATCCACATGACCGTATTTTTCGATGACGAATTGCGCAAACTTTTCCAAAGTCTCTTTCTTTGAAAGATCCCCGACAAAACAAGGATTTTCGCGGATATCAATGTACACGACATTCGCGCCCTCTTTTTCAAATTCACTCACTATGGAAGCGCCAATCCCATGTGCTCCGCCCGTCACCACGACCACTTTATTTTCAAACAATTTCATAAGAGTAAATATACATTCCTGTTCTTCTGGCAAGAACGGCCGACAATCATAGGCGACAAAATCAAGCTTTTTGCAAACGGTTGGTTGCAAAATTTAGGGATTTCTCTTTTTTCAAATATTTCAATTGTAGATTTGGACTCCAAGTTTTTACTTGGAGTCCTTTTCAATATAGACGTAAAGAAAATTTCTTGACAGGAGAAAAGATTTTTCATATATTATGAATGTAATAACAAAACCAAAAATTCTAAAAGCAGTAAGGCTTATGTCCCAAAAAGAGCAAGTTCTTTCGCCAAATTGGTAAGAGACTTGCACGAGAAAGGGCCTGTCCTACCCAACTGGCCGAACTACAAAAAACTTGTGAACACAAATACGCATCATTGCCACCTATCATACCACTGGGCGGCATGCTGGATTGAAACGATTAAAGGAATCGAACTGGAGGTCACCTATGTTGGAAGCCGTGAAAATGCGCCTTACTAGCAAGGCAAAAAACGGGACCGTTTTTACATTCGAAGGGAAAAACATCCCCGATTATCTCGTCATATTTTTAAAGTCCGCTTTTCCAAATGTAGAGGAAATCAAGAGCGAAGACAATGAAGAATCCATAAATATTATGGATACCGACTGGTTCAAGGAAACGGAAGCCAGGTCCACTCCCGCTGAAAGCTTAAAGCTTTTGCGAACGACCTTCGGCTACACGCAACAACAGCTGGCAGACAAAGCAGGAATTACAAAGCAACAAGTATCTGCAATGGAACGAGGCAAAGAGCCTATCGGACGCAAAATGGCACATCGTCTCGCCAACGCTCTCGGAACTAGCTACAAGAACCTGTTCTGGTAACCTTCTTTCTGCAAAAAGCCTTTACTTCGCGAATCCCGGAGGGGGCAAGTGCATACCCGCCATCAGGAGTTTGTTTTCACGAGCGTATTGCATAATGCGTTTGCGGCTTGCAGCGGATTTTTCCTTGTCCATATCGTAATTGGAATTGATTTCGGGATGATTCTTTTGCAAAGCATAGCCGTGCATCAAATCGCCGATTACTAGCAAGTTTGAAATTTTGAAAGCGGTATGTCCCGGCGTGTGGCCAACGGCATCCATCGCAAGCACTCCATGCGGGAGGCTGTCTCCGAACGCAAACAAATGAAGACTATCTTTATAAAGAGCCATGATGTTCTTTTGCAAATCATTTTTCGGGATGTTGTTCATCCAAGCATCATATTCCACCTTGCCCGCATAAACGGAAGCATTTTTAAAAACCTTTTCCATCTTTCCGGTGCCACCGCTTTTCACAAGACCTGCAATGTGGTCTGCATGGAAATGCGTCAAGTAGACAAGACCGATGGAATCCGGATTCACTTTCAAAGCATCAAGACGCTTTAAAAGCTGTCCGCCCCACGCGCCAAGACCAGCATCAAACAAAATGTACTTACCATCCGTTTTTACCAAGAACGTGCTGACAGAAGCAGGGAGCCCTGCCGGCATATTCAAACTTTCGTAAAGTGAATCGCTTGCATCGCTGAAAAGTTCGCGAGGCATAAATTTTTTACCCTCGTTATCCTGAATCCAGGTGACAACAGCTCCGTTCGCAAGCGTAATGGTTTTCGTTCCCTCAACAGCAAGCGTACTCTCTTTTGCAGGAGCCTCAAAATTTGACGCCACCTTACTTTCCGCAGAATCTTTCGTGGAATTTTTTGATTCGTTGCAACCAACGACAGTCAAAGCAAGCGCTGCGATAAAAGGAATAAAAATATTGTCAAACAGTTTCATAAGAATAAATATATACTAAAAGACGCAGGATTACATTCGCAAACTTGACACACAAGACTCATTATCCTATTCTTTCTGCAAATGCTCCAGTTTTTCGATGTCACAAGAGATGCCCCCTGGTTTCCGCAGGTCAAGGCGCTGTACGAATCGGCGTTCCCGGCGAACGAACGCATTCCAATAAAGCATTTGCTCGACGATAAAATCAAGCGAGAATTTTGGGCATTTTTCGACAAGGAAGATGGCAAGAACGCCGCGGCTCCCAAGTTCTGCGGGTTCTCGAACTCCATCACGCACGGGAGCATTACGAACATCGTCTATTTCGCAGTCGTTCCAGAACTGCGCAGTCGCGGATACGGCTCACAAATTCTGCAAGTCATTCGCGAACAACACCCCGACACACGCATCGTTGTCGATATCGAAGTCGAAGAAGATTCCAAGGACGCCGAGGAACTCGAACGCAGAAATCGCCGCCGCGAATTTTATTTACGCAACGGCTTTGGCTCCTCCCCCTTTGATTACGTCTGGCAAGGCGAGCACTACCGCCTGCTCACCGCAGGCGGCACAGTCACCGAAAAGGAATTCCGTGACTTCTGGAAAGAAATTCTGAAGAACGTCCCCGGAGCAAAGTACCCGTAAAAATCTGAAAATCAACAGCCACTTCGGCAGCACCAGGGCTCCAAAAAAAATGGCCCAAATCCCAGGAATCCATCCAATTTTTCTGATTTTTTCAGCGTCAAAACGCTTGCGAACCCGCATAAAATAAGGTATATTCAGAAAGTAGATCTTATAGAGGCTCTTTATGAGCTGAGGTAAAACTTTAGTTGCTGCAAAATATAGAGTTTTTTGGGGTGAACACGAAGATTTCTCAAGTGCTGTTATGCAAACTTGGGGCTTTGATAACTTTAATCCATAAAATATTTATTAGGAAGTGAATATTGTTTCAGATGACTCGAAAATTTTTTTTCTTATGCAGCTTTGCTTTTGTGTTTGTATGCACTTCGTGTGATGGAAAGGCCCTTTTTGAAGGCTATGGAGAGTTTCATTTTAAGAAAAAAACTTCAGATGGGAAACAAATGGAACGTTGTGTGATTGAAGGAAAAAAACTTTCGGTATATGAAGAGAATGTTGAGGCTGATTTTTGGAGTCGTCTGTATTTCTCCATTGGTGCGAAAAATTTAAACCGTGTTTATCGATTTGCTTATGAAAATGAATCAGAAAAAGAATTTTTTGGAACATATCAATTTCCTGTAACGACGGGAATAGGGGCTATTCATGAAAATACTGGTATGGTTGTTGTAGAAACATCCGATTTAATAACAATTTTCTATAATAAGGAACCTGTAGATGGTTTTTTCATAGAGAAAAACCCATTTTCAAAAAAAATACTTTTTGTATTTAAGTCTAGATTGTCGGAATTAAAACGTAAAGAAGGAGTGTGTTTTTATTATATATAAGTTTATTTTGTTGTTTTTTATTTGTGTTGTATCAAAACTCTTTTATGCCTTGACGAACGCGGCAATGTCATTGTGGCTCATTCGCCTCTCAGATCTTATAGGTGCTCTTTGGGGGCTGAGGTAAAACTATCCCTTTGAAAAAGTGGTATATTGTCCTAAAAGAGTTTTATCATGTTTAGTTAAGTCTTATAGGGATTCTTTAAAAGCCGAGGCAAGCAATGATAATCGCGATCAACAAAGATGATCCGTGGTGGGAAAAGACCCGCGCTTTCGCGAAAGATTGCCCATGGCTGCCGGGGCGTCGTTTAGCCGAGCGAATGTCAAAAAACGATTTCCTAGACTGGGAAAAAGTTTTCGTTGCTGTACACGGTGAAGATGTTGTCGGCTTTTGCGTTCTCGAGGAGAACGGGAACACTCCTGCGCAATTCAATTGCAGCCCCTTTATTAACCTCGTTTACGTTGGCGAAGAATTCCGGGGAGAGCGGCTATCCAAAAGCTTAATTGACGCAGCGCTTGATTACGCCCAAAGGCTCGGCTATAAAAAAGTTTATCTTAAAAGCGAACATCACGGGCTGTACGAAAAATACGGATTCAAAAAAATTGCAGATTTTAAGCCAACGGTCGGGCTTGCGAACCAACTGTTTGAAATAGAAATTTCAGTTTAACGTTAGCCTTTTAGCACTCATTCGTGGCAAAAAAATTTTTTGACTTTTCCGCCCTTTTTATCCTATATTAAAAGTATGAAATACTTAAAAATGTTTTGTAGGGGTCTGCTAGGGTTATTTATGACCTACGCAGGTTTCAGTCACTTGACCATCGCTAGGCAGGAATTCCTAGCGCAGGTCCCATCGTGGTTTCCGCAGAATCCGGGATTCCTGGATTTCGTGGTATTGGCCTCGGGCGTCGTCGAGATTTTGCTCGGCCTCAGCATGATATTCTTGTACAAGCACAAGGGTACGGTTGGCGTACTGCTTGCTCTGTTCTACGTTGCTATTTTCCCGGGCAACATCAGCCAGTACGTGAACGGCATCAGCGCTTTCGGGCTCGATACTGACCAGGCCCGATTCATCCGCCTGTTCTTCCAGCCGGTATTGATTGCCTGGGCGCTCTGGTCCACTGACGGCGTGCAGAAGCTCAAGGAATGGCGAAATCGCTATTGCAACAAACGCAAAGAAAGCAAGTAAGCGAGTTCATTAAAAGTCAATTTTTCACAACCGGGTACCTATAAATCCACGCCAAACCACGTTTTTATAGGTACTCCAAACCCACAGCGCAAGAATTGCGCAAAAGTCCTAAAAAGGCGGAATCTCCGTAAAAAAAACGCCCATCCCTAAAAATGCGCCTGTAGTCACAAATGTCCACAGGCGTTTATTTAATTTTTGCCAAACTATATTTTGAGTATATATTTACAGGAAAACCGTTCCGCAGGGACCATTTAAAAGGCGTTGTTTATGGGATATTCAAATTTTTTCACAGTGGCTGCATTCGGCACGCTATTTGCTATCTCCCCCACATTGGCCATCGACATTACCGTTGATGCAAATGCGGGCATCAAGAAAATTTCGCCGTACCTTTACGGGCGAAACATCGACAAAATCAGCGATGGCGACGCTGAGGTGACCGAAGAAGAGTCTGCCTTCATCAACCAGATGCTCGAAGCAGGCATCCACATGTTGCGAGCGAACAACGGCAACAATGCCACGCGCTACAATTGGCGTCACAAAATGACAGTTCACCCCGACTGGTATAACAACGTGTACTCGCACGATTGGGCAATTACTGCACAAAAGGTGCTTGACAAGATGCCGGGAGTCGACGCCATGTACGCCTTCCAGCTCACAGGCTATGCAGCTAGCAGCACTGACTACAACTTTCCCGACTGGAACTGGAAACAAGAACACGGCACGTACGCAACGCAAACGTTCGACCTTGCGGGCGGCGGCGAAGTCTCAGAAGACGGCAAGACGCTCATCAAGGCAGGCGACCCATCGCTTTACAACATGGAATGGCCGGCCGATTCTACGGTAGCCATTATCCCTCATTGGAAAGACGAACTCAAGTTCGACATGAGCCGTTTTAAATATTGGAGCATGGATAACGAGATGGAAATCTGGCGCGGCACGCACAACGATTTGGATTTGCCCGTCACGGGAGACTTTCTCGTTGAGCGTTACATCGACGTAGCCAAGAAGGCTCGTGCCGCTTGGGGCGACATTAAGCTTACCGGTCCTGTTGCAGCAAACGAATGGCAATGGTGTTCCGTATCTTCGTACAACAAGGAAGACCGCCCTAAAGGCGAAGACCGCAACTACTGTTGGCTAGAATACTTTATCATGAAAGTTGCCGAAGAACAGAAAAAATCTGGTGTTCGCCTACTCGATGTTTTCGACATTCACTGGTACCCGACAGAAAAGGATTACGAATCACGCGTGAACTGGCATCGAGTCTTGTTTGATACAACCTATAACTATCCAGGCGCAAACGGCATAAAGATGGTCGGTGGCAACTGGGACAATAAAGTTACCAAGGAGTACATTTTCGTGCGCATCAACCAGTGGCTCGAAAAATACTTCGGCAAGGATCACGGCATCACGCTCGGCATTACCGAAACAAGCATCATTGACAACGACCCCATGGTAACGGCCCTCACTTACGCATCGTTCCTCGGCACCATGCAAGATAACGGCGTGGAGATTTTCACCCCGTGGACGTGGGGCGACGGAATGTACGAAACGGTGCACCTGTTCAGCCGCTACGGCCACCCGAACCGAGTGCAGTCGACTTCAAGTAATGATTCGCTGGTATCCGCCTACAGTTCTATCAGCAACAAGGGCGATTCGCTCACAGTCATCTTCGTGAACCGCGCTGAAAAGGACGCACAAGAAATCAACCTCGATCTTGCGAACTTCGCCTCCGACGGAACAGTCAAAACACTCACCTTGCAAAATCTCCAAGGCGAAACGTTCGTTTCGCACACAAGCAACGCCTTGAAAGAGAACGCAGTTGAAGCAAATGCGCAGGGCGGAACGACCACTGCGACGGGCTACAGCATAAACAGATTCAAGATGACGCTCCCTGCAAAATCCATCACCGCGGTGCTACTCACTACGACTACGCCAAAACAAATCGACGCCATAGCCCCCACGAGAAGCACACTCTCAGGGAACCTGCTGCACCAGGAAAACGGCAACTGGTTTATCGACAACGGTTCAGGGAAAGTGCGCCGTATAAACGTGTTCAACAGTCTCGGGCAAAGCGTACTGCGAATACAACAGCCCGCCCGCGGAAACTTCCGCATTGCAAGCGAAGTGCTCAGCAAAGGCAATTTCATTGTGCGCATAGAAACTGCAAGCGGAACGCAAATGCAAAAAATAACAGTGAAGTAGAATTTATCTATAGCAACAACTAACGAAAGCCTATCATACCAGAACGCTAATCAATCAAGTCGTTCTGGAATCTCGACAGGTGTTCGAACGGCAAGATTTGGCGACCTCTAAACAGTCCGCAGCCATCGTTGATCAATTGATTGTTGATGGCCTTGAACATGTTCACGTCCAGCTTTGAAAGCTCAAGTTCCTGCAATTTTGTCAGGCGCTCATAAGCATCGTCAAAGTAAACGCACTCGCCACTCGGAATTTGGTCATGTTTGGAACGACGCGTTTCTTGAGTCTTTTCATACCCGAAGTGATTTGCATCACCGATTTCGGCAAAGTCATCCATATCTTTTGTTCTAAGTTGTACTTCCGTATAGCAACGCGCAAGATTATCATACATCGTTATGTGCAACGATTGATAACCGGAGCTTCGCGGAGTCGCCACCGAATCATGGTAATACGGTTGAACAGCATCTTTCAGCAAGTCGCAATGGCCGCCATCCTTGTGTCTTGAAATTTCTGGAGTAAATCCACGTTCTTCCAAAAATTCAGGCATGACGTTCGCAATTTCGTAAAGATACTTCCGTTCAACTTCGCTCCGTTCCTCACCTTTTTTGATATGGCAAGCAGGCATCGAAATGACAATACGGTAAGCAATCAAGTCGCGAAAATTCAGTGTGCTTTTTATTTCGGCTTCAGATGGGAACACCCCATTTTTCTTGTAATAGTTATAAACAAATTCAAGGATATATCCATTAAATTTTTCTTCGGCGCGAATCAATGACTTGATGCGTCCTTTGAACGTAAACGCCAAGAAGGGATATTCCCTCGTCATGTACTTGTAGAATTCTTTTATTCGTTGAGATTGCGAAGTCAAGAAGTCATTGTGTTCTAGCAATTCAATAATCTGAATCAAAAAATTCGAATGCGCAAGATCAATGCTATTATGCGTTTCCTTAGCACTGTTTCTGAGATCATTTGAATATTGGTGCAAAATTTTCAGCACCGTGTTTCCAGAAAACAGATAGTCATTCAAAGAAATCATCTTACGCCTCCCGAGCAAGAATTCTTGCGGTTTTTACGTGTCAAAATATAACAAAAGCTCTTGCGAATTCTAGTGAAATAAGGTAAATTACAAAACAAATATTTTTTCGCATTTCAAAACATTACGTATGATGTAAAAGAGATTTTCACGAATTGTAACAAATTACAAAAACTTAAAAAAATTTTGATCTTGAATATTTAGGATAAAATTTTATGGAAAACAGAGAACTCAAAATCCACGGCATTTACAAGCACTTCAAGAACCGCTACTACATTGTCGAAGGAGTCGCAAAACATTCCGAGACCGACGAAGAATACGTCATCTACCGCAAGCTCTACGGAGATAACGCCATGTGGATTCGAGAGAAATCCATGTTCTTAAGCGAAGTTGATCACGAAAAATATCCTGAAGTCAAGCAAAAATGGCGTTTTGAAGAAGTTGAGCTTGGACAACAGTAATTACACCTTTTCAGCTTCTCACCCGCATAACGAATTTTCTATCTTTCTAGTCATGCTCGACTATTCTCAAGTTCCAAGTCCCTGTTTCGTACTTGACGAAACGCGTCTCCGCCGCAATATGGAAATCCTCGACGATATCCAGAAAAAGACCGGCGTCAAAATCATCTGCGCCCTCAAGGGTTACAGCTTCTGGCGTTCTTTCCCGCTCATCGGCGAATACCTCGCCGGCGCCACCGCCTCTAGCCTCAACGAAGCCCGCCTCGCGCGCGAAGAGATGAACAAGGAAGTCCACGTCTTTGCGCCCGTCTACGAAGACGACGAAATCGACGCCATCCTCGATGCAGCGGACCACATCACGTTCAACAGCTTTTCGCAGTGGCAGCGTTACAAGGACAAGACGCTAGCCCACGGCGTCAGTGCCGGCATCCGCGTGAACCCGGAATTTTCGACAGTCGAAACCGACCTTTACAACCCCTGCGGCAAGTTCTCCCGCCTCGGCGTGACCGAAAAGGAATTCAAGCCCGAACTCCTCGATGGCATTGACGGACTCCACTTCCATGCACTTTGCGAACAAGATGCCGACGCCCTAGAAGGCGTTCTCGCCGCATTTGAAAAGCACTTCGGCAAGTACCTCCCGCAAATGAAGTGGGTGAACTTCGGCGGTGGCCACCACATCACCCGCAAGGACTACCACCGCGACGAACTCGTGCGCATTCTCAAGGATTTCTCCGCACGTTACCCGCACTTGCAGGTCATCATGGAACCGGGCGAAGCTATCGGCTGGCAGACCGGTGAACTTGTCACAAGCGTTGGCGACATCGTCCACAACGAAATGGACATCGCAATACTCAACGTTTCCATCAGCGCCCACATGCCGGACTGCCTCGAAATGCCTTACCGTCCAAGCGTCATCGGCGCCGCATTCCCGGGCGAAAAGGCACACACGTATAAGCTCACGGGCAATTCCTGCCTCGCAGGCGATCAGCTCGGTGACTTCTCGTTCGACGAACCGCTCAAGGTCGGCGACCGCATCATCTTCGAAGACATGATCCACTACACCATGGTCAAGACCACGTTCTTCAACGGTGTGCGCCACCCGAGCATCGGCAAGTTCGACGAAAACGGCAAGTTCCACCTGCTGCACAAATTCACGTACGAGCAGTTTAAGGAGAAGCTGTAGCGCCGTAAGCACAGTGGTTAGTGATTAGTAGTTAGTGATTAGTAAACTCGGGCATGACAAAAAAGCATCATGAGCAAGCAATGAAATTCAAAAGCGAAGACGAAACATACAACTGGGCGCTTGAATTTGCGAAGGAACTCAAGGTCGGCGACAAGGTCGCCCTCTACGGGAACCTCGGCGCAGGCAAGACAGTCATCAGCCGCGGCATCTGCAAAGGGCTCGGTTTCGAAGGCACAGTCTGCTCCCCGACCTACACCATCCTCCACGAATACCCGAACAACCCGCCCATTTTCCACTTCGACCTGTACCGCCTCGAAGGCGGCGCAGACCTTTATGAAGTCGGCATGGACCCGGACTATCTTGAAAGAGGCATCAGCCTCATCGAATGGCCCGAGCGATTAGAAGAAAACGACGCAGGCATCACCCACGTCGTTAAAATCCAAATCGTTTCCGAGACCGAACGCGAAATTACAGTCGAGAAAATCGCGAAATAGCGTTCAGCCTTATTGAGCCTTTTTGCGCTTACCCTTGCGAGCAAGTTTCTTGTTCGCTTTTTCTATAGAATCAGCAACAGCCTTTGCACGAAGTTCTGCAGCGACCTGAGCCAAGGAATCCGCAATAGCCTTTTCCTTTGCAATCGAATCGGCACGGGCAACGGCAGCAGCAACGCTAGCCTTGACAGCATCGTTATTGGCAATGTTGTTCCAATCCTTGCGGTCGCCCTGACTCAAGAGCATCGGACCATTGTATTCAGTCACAACTTTGTATGCAGCAACTGTATCACGTGCAGCCATGGCACCCATAGCATCAGCATACAAATCCTTCTGGTGGTTGCGCAAATCTTCGATGGCACCCAAACGGTTCTGGCGGAGGATTTCCATGGAATCGCTCACAAAGCCCAAGTCCCACGTTTCGTTATAGCAGGCTTCGGCATCCACATATTTTGCAGCATTGGTCTCTGCAGCGACATACAAAGCATCGCAGTTTGCAAACATGGTGGCACTTTTCTGCTTGGCATACTGGTAATAGTAATAGCCACCAGCGATTAAGCCGATAAGCACGAGCAAGAACACACCGTCCTGCCAGCCCATAATCGGCGCCTGCGGAAGTTTCGGTCTACCGTTAATGGTTTCACCGGCTTCCAGTTTTTCTTCAGCCTCGTCAAACGGGCTTTTTCCATTCAAGAAACTAAACATAGAGTCGTCCTATTTTTTTGAAATTGCGTCAAAGACGCGTGCGTATAAATAAATTTGTTTCAAAAGGCTTGCAAAACCGTTTGAACGTGTTGGTGAAAGCCCGACATTGAGTCCAATCTGCTGGAAAAACGTCGGATCCACCGAAAGGATATCGGCCGGAGCCATGTCGTTGAAAATCTGCAAGGCGAGCGCACCGAGACCACGGCTAATCAGCGGGTTCGTCGTACCGCCTTCCACATCCATCTCAAAATGGATTTTTGCGCCATCAAATTTCGGCACGAGATACATTGTTGAGGCGCAGCCCTGGATAATGAACTTTTCCGCCTTGAGGGAGGCATCCATACCCTTGTGTTCACGAGCCAAATCCAAGAGGAATTTCCACTTGTCATCCGGATCTGTGAACGAAGCAAATTTTGCTCTAATCTTTTCTTGACGATCAACAATACTTTCTGACATAATCAAATCAATGCAAAAAAGAACGCATTTTCCAAATTACAGACGGGCAGGACCAAAGTACCGCCCAGAAAATTCTTAGCAGAGTCTGCTTTTCACGCGGGAGCTTCGAGAGGCGCTTTGCCGCCTTGTCAAACTGTTCATCCTTGATTTTCGCAAGCCCTGGCTTTGCCCTTGCAATCTGCAAATGAGACTTTCCAAGCTTAGCCATCCAGCGGTCAAGGACAGAAGCTTCAATACGGGAACGAGCAGCATCGTCCGATGCATTGAGCCATTCATGAACAGCCTCGGCCACAATTTTTCCGCTCAGCAAAGCTTCGACAATTCCAGAACGGCTCAACGGATTCACGCAACTTGCAGCATCGCCCGCCTTAAACAGACCACACTTGGCAAGCGGCTTATCGGACTGCCCACAGGCAATCATACCACCGTAAATCGCCTTCACCTTTGCATTCGGGTAATGCGTTGCAATAAAGTGCTTGAGCTTTTCACGCAATGGCATATCCGGTTTTGCATCCTTCGAAAGTACAAAACCGACATTCACTTCCTTGCCATCACGCGGGAAAATCCAGCCATAACCGCCTGGGAATTCACTCCCATAAAGCAAATCGATATGATCGCGGTCGTGTTCAATCCCTTCGGCTACTGCAAAAATGCCCGGTTCCAAATCGGTATCCCCCGATTCAATCCCTTCAAGGCATGGGATTCCACGCGTCAAACGGCACCCGGGGCCACTAGCGTCTATAAATGCATCTGCTGAAAGTGAAAAAAACTCTTTGCCCACCTGAACATTCAAATTCCAGCCGTTTTCAGTCTTTTCAATGCTTTTCACAAGCGCATCAAAACGGCATTCCACGCCAGATTCTACGCAAGCATCGGCTATCGCATGGTGGAACTTTGAACGGTCAAGCAAGCGGCCGCAGTCTTTACTATAAAATTCAGCCTTGTAACCCTTAGGCGATGTAAAATAGATGCCCGAAAGGCTCCCACGCACCCAGGATTCATCAATAGGCCAAAGTTCGTTCAAACGGTGCGTAGATACGGCTTCTGCACAAAAAATGGGCTCTTTCCAAGGCTCTTTTTTATCCAGAAGTAGGATTTGTCCATCACCACCCGTCAATTTTCCAAGCTGGTAAGCGGCCATAAGACCGGCCGGACCTGCCCCGCAGATCACCACTTTGTAAGAATTTGAACGAAAACAAGTCATTTCAACGTAAAATTAGTATTTATTTGGTCAGTTTTTATTTTTCATTGTTAGTTTTGCAATTTTTTTAGTTATTTTAGGGCTATCCGTTATTTGATTTACTTTTTTTCATAAAGGGAATTTGACTATGAATATGAAGAACGTCTATAAATTTGGTCTCTGCCTCCTTGGTGCACTCGCGCTCAACGTGTCTGCACAGGACTTCAGAGGTAAAGAACTGAATACATCCTTCCGCGACAAGCGTATCGACAACTATCAGTTCCAGAAGGCAAGAGCTGTCAAGGGCGTTACGGACTTCCAGCGCTCTGCCGGTGAATCTCCGGACTTCGAAGGCGCAAACCTTCCCGAAGTCTCTTTCCGCAATGCCGTGATTAGCGGCGCCAACTTCGAAGGTGCAAACCTCAAGGGTGCAACGATTAGCGGCGCAGACATTCGTTCTGCAAGCTTCGAAGGCGCAAACCTCGAAGGCGCAAACCTCTATCGTGCAACTCTTCTTGATAGCAAATTCCCGAAGGCCAACCTCAAGAACGCTCGTCTCGATGCCATGAAGGTCTCTGACGAATGCGACTTCAGCAAGGCTGACCTCACCCAGGCTTCCGTGATGGACATGGACCTTACCAATGCTGACTTCAGCAAGGCAAACCTCACCAACACGAACTTCTCCCGTTCCTTGATGGCTAACAGCGACCTCCGCAAGACCACCATGGAAAAGACGGACTTCACAGCTTGCAACCTCATCGCTGCAAACTTCTCCGGTGTGAAGCTCAACAACGTGAACTTTGCTAAGGCAGGTCTTTCTCAGGCTGAATTCGGTGGAGCAACGTTCAACAACGTGAACCTCCAGGAAGCAGACCTTTCCTTGACCACCTTCAATGACGTGGACCTCTCCAGAACACAGCTCCAGAAGGCCAAGTTCGCTCAGTCCAAGGTCAAGAACATGAAGTTCACCAACCAGGACTTGAACGGCGTCATCTTCGACAAGGGCGACGTTTCCAAGAGCTCTTTCGACAAGACCAAGCTCAACAAGGCTTCCTTCTTCGATGCAAGCGTCAGCAAGAACGTGTTCAACTACGCTGAACTCATGAAGGCTGTGTTCGACGGTGCCTACGTTTTCAAGGATATCTTTGATAACGCAGACCTCACCAAGGCAAACTTTGCAAACTCCACCATCGAACGCTCTGCATTCAACAATGCCCAGCTCTCCGGTGCAAACTTCTCTGGTGCAAAGCTCATCAAGGTAACCTTCCTCAATGCTAAGATGGAAGGTGTCAAGATCGACGCAGACACCAAGATGGAAGACGTGGACTTCTCCGGTGCAGACTTGACCGGTGCAAAGATTGAAAAGTTCACCGCCAAGAAGGTGACTTACAACGAAAGAACCAAGTTCCCCAGCGGTTTCGATCCGCGCGCATATGGTTTCAGAAGACCGGGCGAAAAATAAATCCTTTTGAATAACGGAAACGAGGGACGCTCATCGAGCGCCCCTTTTCTTTTGCGCCAAAGGCGCCCTACTTCTTGTCCATGAGCCAGCTAATGGCTTCGGATAGCGAATGCACTCGCACGACCTTCATCGAACCCATATTTTCAGAAAGCTTGCAGCTCGCAGGCACAACCGCCTCAGTCATCCCCAAGCGGCTCGCTTCCTTGAGCCTCTGGTCCAGAAGACTCACGCCTCGCACCTCGCCCGACAGTCCAAGCTCGCCAATCGCAATCGTCTGCCGTGAAAGCGGGATACCCAAATGGTTACTTGCGACAGCTAGCGCAAGAGCCAAATCCGAAGAAGCATCATTCACCTTCATGCCTCCAGCAATACTTGCAAACACATCCGAGGCGCCAATCGTCACGCCGCCAAACTTTTCCAAAAGCGCAAGAATAATTGTAAGACGCTTTGGGTCAATGCCGGCCGCCACGCGCTGAGGTACCGCAAAATTAGTCTGATTCACCAAAGCCTGCGTTTCAAACAGAAGCGCCCGAGACCCTTCCATGGTACAGCAGACAGCACTTCCCGGAGTCGGAGGAACGCCCTCCTGCAAAAAGACCTTGCTCGGATTCAACACAGGGTTCAGCCCGTGGCTAGTCATTTCAAAAACGCCGATTTCATCGGTTGCACCAAAACGGTTCTTGATAGTCCGCAAAAGTCTATACTGGTGATTCCGGTCGCCCTCAAAGTACACGACCGTATCGACCATGTGCTCCAAGATTCTCGGACCGGCAATTTGCCCGTCCTTCGTTACATGCCCAATGAGAATCGTGATGCATCCAGAATTTTTTGCAAAGACCATCAAGTCTAGAGTACATTCACGCAATTGCGTTGCGCAACCAGGCGTTCCCGAAAGGTCGCTCTTGTAAACTGTCTGAATAGAGTCAATCACAAGCACCTGAGGCTTTACCTCTTTGGCCTGCTCCAAAATTTTTTCAAGATTCGTTTCGCAAAGGAGCATCATGTCACTCCCCGAAACATTCAAACGCTCGCTACGGAGTTTCACCTGGCATGCGCTCTCTTCGCCACTCACGTACAGAGCCTTGACTCCCGCCGCATTCATGGTCGCAAGCGTCGTAAGCACAAGCGTTGACTTGCCAATTCCCGGATCGCCACCAATCAGCACCAAGCTTCCCGGTGCAAAACCACCTCCAAGCACACGGTCAAATTCAGAATTCGCAGTACTCAAGCGGCGCGTATCTTCCGCTGCAACATCCTTGAGCAGTACCACCTTATGAACCGGGCCGCCAAGCCCACGCCCCGTACGCCCAGCGCCATCCGTGATCCGTTCAATGACATGTTCCTTAAGCGAGCTCCACGCTCCACAAAACGGACACTTGCCCGCCCACTTCGGAGTCGTATTGCCACATTCCGTACAGAGATATTCAATTTCTTTCTTAGACTTATTTACTGCTACCATGAGCACTAATATAACAAAAGCACCATGTCAAAAGGTGTCATTATACAAAAATTTCCCGTCCATAAGAACGGGAAATGACTTTTTTTCATGGAGTTTTTTTTATTGAAACTCTTTTTTCGCGTGAGTAATATCCGAAACGGTAATGATGTACTTGTCAGAACCATTATACAGCGGTTTCGCTCGTACAAACTTTACATGCCCATCATCAAGCGTCAGCGTTCTGCCATACGTTTCACCAGAAGCACTCCGCATCTTCGCTATTTCCATGAATTTTTCGGCCGTACAGACCGGCATCTGGAACAGCTTGCAAAGATTGTCCATAGAATCCGAAATCGTCCTTTGAACATACATCGGTTTTCCTTCAAGGCAAGAAAGACTCAACAGCCTATCCGTATTTCCATCGAGATAAATGATTTGGTCATACAGATTCATAACGACAGCATCCGTCAATTCCTTGTAGGCTTCGACATCCGTATCGTTTTCATTCTGGAGTTTCAAAATCACGTCACCCGTATCCGGGTCTGCCATCATGTCAAAAGTCGATTTGATGGAGAACCATCCATTCTTCAAATTATAATTCAAGTTCAGCGAAGGAACGGCCCGCTTATTTGCATAAGCAAGAATCAATTTTTCACGAGTGTAGCTTGACGTTTTCTGGATATTTACACTATCCTTTGACATCAATTCCACCAAATAGTCAAAGTGGGCGTCATAAGTGTACTTACCCGTAAGTTCTTTCGGAATATACGAAATACCGTCCATCCTGATTACCGGCGAATTCCTCGTGAGATTCCAGAACAAGTATCCCTTGTATCCCGGCTCATACGACTTGGTATGGGTCGCCTCACCAGACGCCATGAACAACTTGAAAGCGTTCTTTCGGCCAAAGTAATTTTTTAATGCCATATCGTCTTCGGAGACGAACACCGACAAAATGCGCCCATACGGAGTATCCCTAAAGTATCGCCCCACATGGTAAATACGCTTGACAAAACCCTTCTTGGTCCTGACTCTGTATGTCGTTTGTGAAGGCAGAGCACTCCTACTCCGGAACAGAGTTTCAAGAGTTTCATCAACGGCAGCATAATCTTCTGGAAGAACAGCCCCCTCAAACTTATTACCCGCCAAGCTGCGGAAATCGTCAACGTTATCGCAATCAAAGATTTCTAGCGCACGGCCATTCACATACAGGATATCCCCACTGACAGCTTCCAAAAGGATAACTCCACCCGGGACGTATTCCATATAGTTCAGCGCAAGCTGGTGGAGCACTTCCGTATTCTTGATAGCGCCATCGATCTTAGACTTGACCTGGTCCCTACTGGTTATGGGCGTATGGATAAACTGGTAGGCGCCTAGGCGCATCCCTTCTTTTGCGAGTTCCATGTTATCGGTCATCACGATAAACGGAATCTGGCATTCACGCTTTTCACCTCTAAACTTCTGGATAATCTTGAAACCGTCAATTTTCGGGAGATCCGCCGCAATCAACGCGAGCGAAATATGGTTACCGTATTCCAGCAAGAAATTGAGCACCTGTTCGCCATCCTCGGCAAGCAGCAAGTTGTAATTCGATCTCAAGACACTTTCAAGGAAAGCGCGGTTCTGCGGATTCATATCGGCAAGCAAGATTGTCTTTGCATCTGTCGGGAGCGACGTAATCTTACTACTCGATGAAGAGATATCAAAGGCACTCACATGCGTATTGCGTAGAGACATGTCATAAATGTGGTTACCTTCAATATCGGCAATCAAGCATCCGCTCAAAAAGACATACGAACCACGAGCGGCATACGTTATTTCACGCGGGCCAGTATATGCAGCCTTTTCAGCTTCGTGAAGCGTGTAGTATGCAGGATCCTTTGGGTCATTGATAGCCTTTTCAACATCTTCAATATGGGCAAAGCCAAGGCTCGATATCTGCTCTTCGAACTGCTTGTTCACAAACAAGAACTTAAACAAGCCATCCTTATAAGAGAGAATCCCCTTAGGAGAATCCACAAGGTAGTCTAAGCTTCCCAATTTGGAATAAACCACACGTGCATTATGGTCTTCGACAGCCATACCAATGGATTCCATGTGTTTCATGGTATCCTTTAACGGCTGAGGTTTTCCGTAATAGTACCCCTGGACCTTTTCGCAACCGATGCCCTTCAAGAAATCCATCTGTTCCTTGGTCTCGACACCTTCGGCAAGAGTCTTTAGCCCAAGATTTTTCGCCATGCGAACCGTGGAACTGATAATCGTGCGAGAGGCATCGTTAAAGTTCGAAAGGAACGCCATGTCGATTTTTAGCTCATCGAACTTGTAATCCTTAAGCGTATTGAGCGAAGAGTATCCACTGCCAAAGTCGTCCATCCATACTTCGTAACCGACCAAGCGGAATCTCTGGATTTCACTTCGAACATAGGAATCCGAAGCCATGATGCTTTCTGTAATTTCGACTCGGATGTATTCTCGGTCAATGCTGTATTTTTCAAGAGCTCGTTCTACAACATCAAAGATATCGCAGCCGATAAAGTCCAAACGCGAAAGGTTAAAGGACACAGGGACAATCGGTTTGCCAGCATCCAGTTCCGCACGCATTTCCTTACAGACAATGTTAATGACGTGGCTATCAAGCTTATGGATCTGGCGAGATTCTTCGAGAGCGCCAATAAAGACCGCCGGATTCAAAAAACCATATTGCGGATCCACCCAACGGGCCAGCGCTTCCATACCGCAGAAAGTTTCCGTAATCGTACGGACCACCGGCTGGTAGTAAACCTTGATGTAGCCATTCTTTATAGCCTCGTCAATATGGTTTACCACGTAATTCTGCAGCACAAGCGCCTTGCGCAAATCCTCATCGTAATAGCGGACAAAGCTGTCGCTAGACGACTTCTGAACTTTACATGCAATCTTGGCCTTTTCGTTGGCATCGACCATCGTTTCAAATTCATCAATTTTAGAGATGCCAATGTTCACATCCATCGAAATCTTGGAAACGACGCTCTTGACATATTTGCGGACTTCACAAAGCTTGTCCTCAATATTTTTCATGTCTGCAACGACCGTAAAATGGTCATTGGCTAAACGACAAATCAAGTTATTCGGGAATACTTTCTTTAGCGCCGCTGCGAAATTGAGCAAAAACTCATTACCCTTATCATAGCCATTCGCATTATTGTAGAGTTTCATCCCAACGATGTCAAAGAATGCGACAGAAGGCGTCCCGCCGGCAATCCGGATATCGGTAACATAGCTCTCTCCACGCATGCGGCAATATTCCATATTCGGAAGACCCGTCAATGTATCAAAATAACGGTCCGTTCTTTCGCTAATCCTATGGAAAATTGCATCCTTGCCATGCCACTTGATTAAGGAAGCTTTCAAAATCAGGTCACCGCCCGTACGGGAATTCGGGACAAGGACTTCGCCCTTTTCAAGGACCTCTTCAAGGGTAATGAGCTGGACTTCATTAGGGTCAAAGAAATACTCTTCAAATGTGATGCCGGAATCAAAAGCTTTTACAGGCGTCCAGACCTTATCTACAGACGCACTGAGCATATAGATTTCATGAGTTTTGGCATCGACAATGACAAAAGGCTCTACGCTGTCATTGTTCAAAAACTCAATCAAGCTGTTATCAAATTCATTACGGAAATTCTTGCACGTATCAAAAGCAGAGGTCACATCGTCGTAAACAACAATTGCACATTCCGAGCCATCATCCAAAACACGATGGTAACCTTGAGCATGCAATGTTCGGTATTCGTCCTTGCCATACAATTTTTGACGGTAAACAACCTCGTAACGACCATCCTTGGATTTTGCGAATTCTTTAGCCTTAGTCGCCACAAAAACAATATCTTCGCGATGGACATCCCTGTACATGTCCGTATCAAGGAATTTCAGCAAATCTTCGCGAGTACTACCAGGGGCCTGCCAACGAACAAGTCCATCAGAAACAAGAATAGTCTGAATATGACCATCTACAAATCGGTAGACAGCAAGCGGAACTTCGGAATGCTCCAATTCATTCCGTATCCCCTCAGGAATCTTTTTTTCACCAGCATCAGACATAACCACACGCCTCCGCAACGAAGGATTTTACATCCCATAACGGTCCAAAACTACTCCCCCTCCCTATGTTCCTCTAAAGGTTAAAAATAACCTTTATTTATTAAAATAGCATAATTTTTTAAAATCCGCAAGTTTTGTGAAGTATTTTCGTATCAAAATTAAAATATTCATGCGATAGGAAACACAAAAATCCCGCACATCATGCGGGATTAACATTGGCCATTTAAGCAACTATAGTCAGATATAGGCAAAAAAGCAGAAAACGCGGTTAAGCGAAGACGTTGCGGCCAGCTTCTACAGCATCAGCAACGCTCTTGCCCACGTAATCCTGGGCGCTAAACCAGCGACCACTCTTCTTGTCGTCAAGGAGCACGCTCACGAGAGCGCCCGGAACAACCGTTTCCGGTGCATTTGGGGCATTCGGGCCGCCGAGATCCGTACGGAGCCAACCCGGATCCATCACATTCATCATCACATCGGTACCGTTCAGCTTGCAGGCAAAATCCTTCACGAACTTGGTAAGGGCAGCCTTTGCGCAGGCATAAGCGGCAAGTTCCGGTTCATTGGCGATACCGCTCGTCGTAAGCTGCATACGGCCAAAACCGCGCTTGATCATGCCCGGCAAGAAGTGATAGGCGATCTTTATCGGAGCAAAGAAGTTCACCGCCATCGCCTGGCGGAAATCATCCATTGTATTCGTCGTGTAATCGGAAAAATAGTGGCTCATAAGGCCCGCGTTATTGAACACGAGGTCCACCTGCACGCCAAAAGAATCAATTTCAGCAAGGGCTGCTTCAATTTCAGCTTCATTTTCGAGATTGCAGCCCACAGCCTTCACCTGTACGCCATACGGTGCAAGTTCGGCAATTACCTTTTCGGCATGGCTCTTGTCGCGCCCCTGCAAGATGAGGTTTGCACCGAGTTTAGCCATTTCAATAGCGATGAGGCGTCCGACACCACGGCATCCGCCCGTCACCAAACACCATTTTCCTTTTACATCAATCATTCCGTATCCCTTTGCGCTATGCGTGATAAATCTAATTGAAAAATAAACAATCCTTTTTAGGACAAGAACAACTCAATATGACAATTCTGTATACAAACGTAAAAATTCCAATCATTTGCCTCAGGGTTATTTCAAAACAAAATTCCCATTTTCAGGCAAAAAAAAGAGTTTTCTGGGGAAAATAAAGTTAACGTCGTTTTATGACGTGATTTTTAAGAAAATCAAAAGATTTTAAACTTTTACGTCTTTTGCAAACTATCGCATGCACAAAAAATTTGCGCAATTACGTAAAATTAGCACCAGATGAATTACGAGACGCTCCTACTACACGAAGCCATCAGGCTACTCATTATTTCAATCCGGCAACAGCGACGGCATACTCAGCAGTCACTATCCCTCGAATCAGGAATTTCAAGGCAGTACATATCGCAGATGGAGTGTGGAAAACGAATACCGTCGCTAGACACGCTCTCGCAACTAGCCATCGCGCTCAAGACAAGCATGGGTTCGCTCATGTCCGAGATGGACCGCATTTACCAACACCTTTTTTGGCAAAGCAAGACCGATCAAGTCGACAAAAATGATGATTTCTCAGCAAGGAACGCCGCCGAGACACACAACCCAAGCCTAGAATACATCCACCGAGCGGGAGGGTTAGACAAGCCATAGCCCTTAACAAAAAGCTTAAAATTTTCTATCTTTACTAGCCATGGAATGGCAGCGCAATATAAAAACTTTGACAACCGACGAGCTCAAAGCTTGGCTTCGGGATGTTGACGAAAAGCCCTACCGCGCCGACCAGATTCAAAAATGGCTATTCTGCCAGCAGGTGCGTTCTTACGACGAGATGGTGAACATCTCCCCTGCCCTCCGCGAAAAAATGGCAAAACAGTTCACGCTTTGCGGTCTCAAGGAAGACCAGCGTTCTGTTTCTGTCGATGGAACGGTCAAGTGGCTTTTTGAGACCGAAGACGGTCACCATATCGAAACCGTGATGATCCCGGCAAACGGTCGCTATTCCGTTTGCGTATCGACCCAGGTCGGCTGCGCCATGAACTGCGCATTCTGCCGCACCGCCAAGATGGGATTCACGCGTAACCTCGAAGCAGGCGAAATTCTCGAAGAAATCATCAACGTCAACTGGTACTTGAAGGACAACGGCTTCATGAACGAAGAAGGCGGAGTCGCTCAGGTGACGAATATCATTTTCATGGGCATGGGCGAACCGCTCAACAACCTCGAGAACGTCCACCGCGTCTGCTGCACGCTGCACAACCAGAAACTTTTCAACATGGGCGCAAAGCGCATGACCGTGAGCACTTCGGGTGTCGTCCCGAAGATCAAGGAGCTCGTGGACCGCAACACGCCCTGCTGCCTCGCCGTGAGCCTCAACAGCACGAACAACGAATACCGTTCGTCCGTGATGCCGGTGAACAAGACCTGGCCCATCGAAAAACTTTTGGAGGCGGTTGACGAATACATCCGCCGCACCGATAATTATGTGACGTTCGAGTTCGTGCTCATCCAGAACATCACCTGCACGCCCAAGGCCGCAAAAGAGCTCATCCGCATTTGCGCCCCGCGCCGCGTGAAGGTGAACGCCATCGTGCTAAACGACGGCGATGACCCGACGCTCCACGCCCCCACCCCCGAAGAGGTGGAAGATTTCCTCGCCGCTGTGCGAGCTGCTGAAATTCAAATAACGATCCGTAATCCGCGCGGCAGGGACATCCTTGCAGCGTGTGGACAATTAGCGTACAAAAAGGAAGGTAAAGAATGTTAACGCAAAACCTCCCGGAATTCTGGGACAATCTCTATGCCGAAGGCAAGGACTACTGGAATTTCAAGAAGGCGACTCCGGCCCTGCTTGAATTTTTCAAGCACCCCTCCTGCCCTGCAGAAGGCTCCGTGCTGATTCCCGGCGCTGGGTTCGGCTACGATGCCGAGGCATGGGCTTTGCGTGGACACGATGTTTTGGCAGTTGACTTTGCACCGACCGCCGTTGATGAACTGGACCACTTGAGCCGCAAGCACAAGAACTTGCGCTCCCTCGACCTCGACTTGTTCACCCTTTCTCCGAAGGATGCCAAGCGCGGTGGCCAGCAGTTTGACATCATCTATGATTACGGCGCATTCTCGGCTATCCATCCGGGCCGTCGTGACGAATTTTTCGAAGTCTGCTATAGGATGATGAAGGATGACGGCGTGTTCATCTGCCTCATGTACCCGCTCATGAACGGCAAGACCATGCAGGGCCCTCCACACTGCATGAGCGAAGGCGAACTCATGGCTCGCCTGGACGGCGTGTTTGACATTGTTGAACGCATCAAGCCCACGAACAGCATTCCGGGCCGCGAAGGCAAGGAAGAATTCTGGCTCTTGAAGAAGTGCCTGTAATTTTGAAGAGAGAACGCCCGCTGTAGCGGGCTACAGACTAGAGACGAGAGAATTAAGCTCTCGTCTTTTTTATTACGGGAACCTCTGTAAAAAAAGCGCGATAGACTCCACAGGCGCACCATTTTTTTGTATTTTTAGCCCAGTTTTTTATAAGGATTTTATTATGGCTAACGATTTATGCCCGTGCGGTTCTGGCAAGGCCTACTGCGACTGCTGCGAACCGATTATTAAGAAGACCACTCTCGCCCCGTCCCCGGAAGCCCTTATGCGCTCCCGCTACACCGCTTACGCCAAGCACGAAATTGCATGGCTCAAGGACTCCCTCGAAGCCACCCAGCGTGACGACTTTGACGAACCGAGCGTAGAAGCCTGGAGCCGTCAGTCCGAATGGCTCGGCATCGAAATCAAGCAGACCAAGACCGAAGAAGACAAGAACATCGGTTGGGTCGAATTTGTCGCTCGTTTCAAGCAGGGAAACATCACCCGCAACCACCACGAACTTGGCGAATTCCACAAGGTGGGTGGTGCTTGGTACTTCTATGACGGTCGTGCCGTGAAGCAGGAAACTGTCCGCCACGAAGGTCCGGTTGTTGGCCGTAACGACCCGTGCCCGTGCGGTTCAGGCAAGAAGTACAAGAAGTGCTGCGGCGCGAATAAGTAATTCGCGACTTCGTCGCAGTTGGCAGAGCTTAGTTAGCAGAACTTAGTTATTAGCATATTCTAAGTTCTAAGCTCTAAGTTCTAAGTTCTACAATCAACCATTACCTATTAAATATGTTCAAAGTTTTCGTAGATGGCGAAGCAGGGACCACCGGCCTGCAAATTTTCGAGAGACTTGCCAAGCGCAACGACCTGGAAATTCTCAAGATCAATCCAGAACTCCGCAAGGACGTGAACGAACGCCAGAAGATGATCAATGAATCTGACGTGACGTTCCTTTGCCTCCCGGACGCAGCGTCCATGGAAAGCGCCGCCCTCTGCACGAATCCGAACACGCGCATCATCGACGCCTCCACGGCTCATCGCGTGAACCCGGCTTGGACATACGGTATGCCGGAACTTTCGGCCGAACAACGCGAAGCGATTTCCAAGAGCAAGCGCATTGCAAACCCCGGTTGCCACGCCTCCGGATTTATCCTCGGCGTTCATCCGCTCGTTGCATCGGGAATCCTCCCAAAGAGCGCTAACCTCGCCGCCTACAGCATCACCGGTTACTCCGGCGGTGGCAAGAAGCTCATCGCAGAATACGAAGCCGAAGACGCCCTCAGCCACAAGGCTGGTGAATCGAAGGCCATCATGGCTCCCGCCCCGTACGCGCTTGCGCTCGCCCACAAGCACCTCCCCGAAATGAAGAAGTACTGCGGACTCGAAAACGTCCCGTTCTTCAACCCGGTGCTTGGCCCCTACTACAAGGGTATGGCCGTGACGGTCGCCATCTTCCCGAACATGCTTTCGAAGAAGGTCGGTCCGCAGGACTTGACCGAAATCCTCGCCAAGCATTACGAAGGCTCAAAGTTCGTGAAAGTCTTGCCGTACGAAGCCGCTCCGGTGCTGTTCAACGGCCGCTTGGATCCGACAGTCTGCAACGACACGAACAACGCTCGCATCCAGGTTTTCGGCAACGAAAACATCATGCAGGTCACGACGATCATCGACAACCTCGGCAAGGGTGCTAGTGGCGCCGCTATTCAGAACATGAATATCGCGCTCGGCCTCGATGAAACAATCGGTTTGGTTTAATCCGCATTCGTCACCCGTTAAATTTCAAAAAACGCCAAAGCTCCATGAGTTTTGGCGTTTTTTGTTTTTGGAGGTGAAATATTAGATGGAAAAACTAAGCCTCGTTATCCATAATTACGCCTCAATTGCTGAAAAAAAACAAATTGGGATTGACTGTAATATAGATTTGACCAATTTCAAAAACAAGGGGTCGTCTGTCGGGCGATTTTGAGGCAAAAGAGAAAGCCAGCCCGAGGTGGGCTGGCGACGTTTATACAAATTCTACCGAATTTGTCCTTTATCTTTGTTGCGATAGTATATATACGCATCTTCACTTTCCCAACAACCGCAATATTCAACAGCATCAAAATTACATCCGTTTATTTTTTGGAGGCAATCAATAGCATTGGGGCTTTTACACTCTATAAAACGAGCATTACCAAGATTAGCGTAAGCGCAAGCCTGAATCAAAGTCGGAAGATAAAACATTCGATCCCCTTTATCCTTACTACTACTAGATTTGACTGCTTGACTACTGCTGCTCAATTTGATAATTGTACTACTAACCGTATCTACAGGATTTTCGACATTCGAAACAGGAGGTTCTTCAACGCAGCTACTAGAAGGAGTCACCACAGTACCAAAGTCCTTTATGCAGCGTACAGCCATTCCAGTTCCTTTGTCACAGATTTTATTGTTATCAAGACGAGCCTCCGATTCTGACACATGCCAATAGTATGCACGGCTTGTGATATAATCTGTAGAACTCCAAAAAAAGGCTCCACTCGCAGTGTGTCCAGCAACCAAAGAAAGAGTTTCATAAAGAGCAGAAAAGCCACTTGCATTAGTCGCCACCAAACCCTTTCTAATCGCGCTTTTACTTCTTATAAAGTCTTCAGCCTGCATCGCATGTGGGTCTTCGTTCAGAATCTTATAAAACTCAACCCATTCAGTAGAATCTGGTATATGCCATCCCTCAGGGCAAATGCCGGGAACAGGATATGTGGGCGAACAGGTTACACCATAGCCACAATTTTCACTATCGTTAGTAAACACTACAGCACTATCCATTGCAGCCGCCCAAGTGTAATGGCGACCGAATGTTTCGCAACTATCTGGGTTACAAGAGTTGCCGTATGTTTTCCCATCGACCTTATATTCAAATTTCAGGTTTTCAGCCATCCAAGTTTGCGTACCGATGGTAATCGTCTTATAGGTTCGGCAATCACGCTCATCGACCATGGTTCCTTTTTCAACAGTATATGAAGGAATTGTAGGTTTGCTTGCGGAAATTTCTGCACTAGAAGCAGGAACAACATTAACACTACTAGAAGAAACCTCTACTTTTTCAGGCTCTTCGGGCAAAATATTTTCTTGCGCAGGGGTAGCGCTATTTGACGAACTAGGATCATCGCCACAGGCAGCGAAGAAGCCTACGGTCACAATCGACAAACAGAACAAAATACCCTTTTTCACTTTTAACATACCTATCCAAATGTAAAAAGAAACGATACAAAGTCAAGGTTTGACAGAAAGAATCTATACCTTCTTGAACCATGGATCAAAACCTCCATTAGCTTCTTCTCGAGCACGCTGTTCAGCCATACCACGTTCGTAAGCCTTTTTCATAAACTCATAATCGCGCAAGCGCTGAGCACGAGCTTCTGGAGTTTCCGGTCGACGAATCTTCATGTTTTCAAGAAAACGACGAGCATCCTCGCCATAGAGAATCGGAGTTTCACGAATGGGTCTTGCCATAGTTTTCATAATATAAAATGATGAAATTTCAAAAACAAGGGATCGTCCGTCGGACGGTTTATTTTGCAATCAACCGTTTGCAAGAATCAAAAGATTTTACAAAAGAGAATATGAGCCAGAAGCGAAGCTGGCATTTTTTTCGGAGGTGAAAAAAAATATTTTTCAGTATCTATACCTTCTTGAACCATGGATCAACACCTCCATTAGCTTCTTCTCGAGCACGCTTTTCAGCCATACCCAATTCGTAAGCCTTTTTCATAAACTCGTAATCGCGCAAGCGCTGGGCACGAGCTTCAGGAGTTTCCGGTCGACGGATCTTCATGTTTTCAAGAAAGCGACGAGCATCCTCGCCATAGAGAATCGGAGTTTCACGAATGGGTCTTGCCATAGTTCTCATAATATAAAATGATGAAATTTCAAAAACAAGGGATCGTCCGTCGGACGGTTTATTTTGCAAACAACCGTTAGCAAGAATCGAAAAAATTTACAAAAGAGAAAGCCAGCCCGAGGTGGACTGGCGATTTTCGGCAAGTTCTATTTTATTGTAGCTTTGAGAAGCTAAACGAAATCGTCGCAACGGTATTAGCGTCAGATTTGTCGAATACCCAACGGCTCACAGTCTTCTCAATTTCTTTGTCAAAATCACTATATCCGGTAGTGGATGATTCTATTGAACAACTAATCACATCACCATTCGGAGCTATAGTAAGCTTTAAAACGACATTACCAGAAAAACCAGCCTTCATATCCCAAAACTTTTTATAGACGTGTTTTAATCCAGGATTCCGCTGTTGTGCAACCTTCTCTAGATTTTTAGCAATTCGATTTCCGCTTGATATTATTTTAACATCTTTTACAGACACAGACAAAGTATAGGAATTAACTCCTTTTGAATTTTCGCCCGTAACTAATAAAGAAAGAGCGCTTCCAGAGTTATTTTTGCCAATTTCAACATCACTATTCTTTTTCGCGGGAGGATTTTCAGGAGATTTATTTTCCTTTGCTTGTTTTTTTTCACCACCCTTCACACAGCGAACAGACAAAAAATCTTCTTTTGCCTCATACATAGTATGAACATCATCATCATCTCTTAACCCGTAAGCCAAAACATCTCCTTCAGGGTAGTCCGTAGAGCTCCAAAATGCAGCAATATCACTCACGAACACGTTTTTTCTAACAACAGCAGCTCCCCCCTGCATTGCCGCAAACTGTAAATTATCTGTTCCATTTTGTTTCCAACCATTTTTACTTTTGAGTTTTTTTCCAATCCCCAGAATTTTCTTTTTGGGGGCAAATTCGCCGTTCCATCCCGCATCAAGAAATAAGCGTACCCAATCTCCCACATCAGGCACTCGCCAACCAGCCGGGCAAACCTTCATTGCTTCATTCCATGTATAAAGTCGACCATACTTTTTGCAATTAGCTTTTTTATCCAACAAGCAATGGCTTCCATCCGTTTTATATTTTAGATTCTCCGCCATCCAAGTCAAATCGGAAGATTTATGTTTCACAGTTTTATAAACATTACCGTCACGGGAATCCTTCAATGTTCCATTTTCAATCTGTTGCGCCTCAATAACATCAAGATCCACAGTTGCCGCATCACACACATACTTGAGCTTCGATGCAAATTCCTCGCATCCAGTATCTATCGCATACTTATACTTAAGAACACGCCCGCCTCTTTCCGTATATGGTGTAACAGACAATTTTCCACCTGCGGGACACTTACCAATAGCTTCTTTTGCCACAGCAAATATAGCATTTGGATTTTCAGATTCTCCCATCTCAAAATAAGGCATTCCCTTAGGGGATTGATAACCAATATTATAAAACGAACCTATTTTTTCCGTATCCTCAAAATAGGAGTTTTGCAATTTGACATACGTTCCAAAAAACACTGTCACAAGCTTGGGATCATTATCACCCGAGGTTGCATTCGCAAAAGCCGCCAGTGCCGAAACCAGCAACATTGTAAATGAGAATTTATTCATATTTTATTCCTTTTTTAAGTTTTTTATTCAAAGAGATGTTCTATCACTCGTCCTTGATGCAACGAACAGAAAGCCACATTTCCTTACTTTCGGGATAAAGATCCATTGCAGGACCATGTTCCACATACATTTTATTTTCGTTTCCATTAACTTGAGACGAACTCCAAAAATAAGCCCTCTCAGACTTATCGCCTTTATGATCTTCATAAACTGTTCGCTCTTCATAAATAAGTTTACCACCAACGTACCTAGGCGGTATATAGTACCCCTTACCAGCGGGTAATACAGAAAAACCAAAAGCGTCTATACCATATTTAGTATAATCCCAACCCGTTACACTTATGAGCATCTTAGCAGAGGGAAAGGCAAAAAAATCATTGACACCATAGTATTCTTCGCCTATAAATTTATTTAAAGCAACCCATTCAGCGTAGCTTGGTATATCCCATCCTTCAGGGCAAGCATCCTCAGCATCTTTCCAAGAATACAACCTCCCATATTTTTCACAGTTATGTTCATAATCACCATGACAATGACTTTCAGCTGTTTTATAGTTCAAATTAGCAGCCATCCAAACACGCGATCCGATAACCACAACAGGATACTTTTGTCCATCTCTAGGATCTGTGAAAAATTTCGTATGAACATATCGCCCATCCTTAATTTCCCCCTTAGATACAAGCTTTCCTCCTCTATACACCTTTACAGGTCCTTCGATAAAATCATTTTTATAGGTGTATTCCACCACTACATTTCCATGCTCAAGAACTTCCTTAAAAGTACCATTTTTCAAATCATGGTCATAAGAGCCCTCCAAAACAAGGGATCCGTTCTTACTATACTCCTTAAAGACTCCATTCTTCAGTCCATTTTCATACGTTCCCTCCTTAACAAGGATGCCCATTCTATTAAACTGCTTAAAAGAGCCATCCATTTTTCCAGTAGTCCTGTCCACCTCAAAAACCTTGAATGGTTTTGAACCGTCTTTGTCATAATATTCGTAATGTGTATCGTGATCCTTACAAGCACCAAGACACACTGCCAAAAGAGTCAATACAATCATCCATTGTATTTTTGCATCTTTCATATTTTATCCTTCCTTGATTAAAGATTTTTAAATTTTTTATAACAAAAAAGCCCATACTCTTCCATTGACTTATACGCATTCGTTAATCCCTGACTTGCAAAAGTGTGAGCAATAAGAAGTTTTCTCCAAGCACCATCATATTTCAAATGAACAACAATGCAACGTTTATTTATTTTATCTGTATTATCACATTTTTTCGGATCTTCAAATTCAATTTCTAGTTTACCCTCTTCTTTCATCTTCCTCAGCAAAGATTCAAAAATTTGTCCACAAAGTATTACATACTTTCGCTCTCTTGAAAAAATTTCATCTAAACAATCTTCAAAATACGGGACCAACAAATCGAGTTCTTCAGTTCTCACTTTAAAGCTTTGAGATGCAAAAGGAACTAGCTCTAGCTGAAGCTTTTTAAGCAGGACATTTCTCTTTGCAAGCAATTTATTCTGTATACAATCAAAATCTTTCGGAAGATCAATACCACTATCCGGCCACGATTTCAAAAAAGCGGCCTGCTTAACATCAAAAGCATCATACCTATAACATTCAGGCCAATAATCCGCATAATTCGTCTTATAACTCTTGTAATCTTCAATGAATTTGTCTATAGATTCATCATTCCAGTCATCACGTTTCCAACTTCTTGATATTTTTGAAAATCTTTCATCAGCTTCTGTAGCATCGCACCCCGGATTCAACATAACCATAACCGTAAATGCATCTCTATCACCACAAAAATGCGAAGGTTCTCCCTTTTCAGAAACCTTTTGAGACAATTTTTTATTGAGATTGACTGCGCGACAAATTCTTTTACCCTTTAATAGGTTTTTAAGATCTTCCCTGATCCTATCATCTAATTTTGTCATCGCTAGCATTCCTGTAAACTTTTTAACACCAAATATAAACAATTAAACAATGAAAAATCAAAAAAGCGCTCACCAAGCCCTCCCCTCTTCCCCAAATCGCAAAAATTTCTAAATTTGGGCTATGTTCTTAGACGAAAAAAATATTGAAGTTCGCTCCGGCAGAGGCGGTGACGGCATCTGCAGTTTCCATCGTGAAAAGTTTGTACCCCTCGGCGGTCCCGATGGCGGTGATGGCGGTCGTGGCGGTCACGTGATTTTGCAGGTGAACGAGCGGTACACCACGCTTCTCGACATGGGCAACACGCACATTTACAAGGCAAAGAGCGGTCAGCCCGGTGGCGCCAAGCGCTGCTCCGGTGCATCTGCCGAAGATTTGATTATTAGCGTTCCGCGCGGCACAATCGTCAAGGACGAACAGGGCCATATCCTCACGGACTT
This sequence comes from Fibrobacter succinogenes subsp. succinogenes S85, assembly GCF_000146505.1. GTDB lineage: Bacteria > Fibrobacterota > Fibrobacteria > Fibrobacterales > Fibrobacteraceae > Fibrobacter > Fibrobacter succinogenes. The sequence goes on from NC_017448.1 coordinate 837,256, forward strand.
GACCGAACCGGGCCAGAAGTGGATTGCGGCTCGCGGCGGCAAGGGCGGCATGGGCAACCAGCATTTCGCAACTCCGAAGGTGCAAGCTCCGCGCAAATGCACTCCGGGTGAAAAGGGCGAAGTCCGCCAACTGTTCCTCGAACTCAAGCTCATGGCAGACGTGGGTCTCGTAGGCTTCCCGAACGCAGGCAAGTCCAGCCTTGTGAACAAGATTTCTAGCGGACGCCCGAAGGTTGGCGACTATCCGTTTACAACGCTTGAACCGGTGCTCGGCATCGTCCAGGTGAACGGCCACAGCTTTGTGGTTGCCGATATTCCGGGTCTCTTGGAAGGCGCAAGCGAAGGCAAGGGTCTTGGCCACCAGTTCCTCAAGCATATCGAACGTACGCACACGTTGCTCTTTGTGATTGACGGTTTTGCCGAAAACGCCTACGAGCAGTTCAAGGTTCTCAAGGAAGAGCTCAAGGCATTCCACCCGAAGCTTGCCGAAAAGAACTTTGTCGTTGCACTCAACAAGAGCGACCTCGGCATCGAAAACGCCATCAAGGAATTCAAGAAGCACCGCCAGAAAGTGGTCATCACATCGGCTGTCACTGGCGAAGGTTGCGCTGAATTGCAGCAGGCTTTGGACGCTGCGGTCCCCCATATGCACAAAAAAAGCATCGGTTGGAGCAAAAAAGCGTAACGGTTGCTTAAAATTATTGTAAATTCTTTAATATGAAGGCGACTCAGTCCAACATAACTAAGAAGGAAATCGTTGATGAAATCGCTTCCCAGACTGGATTTACGCAAGTAAAAACCAAAGTCATCGTGGAAGAACTCATCGACGCTATTTCCAATTGCGTTATCGAGGGCAACAATATCGAGTTGCGTGGATTCGGTCGCTTCAAGAATAAACAGCGCAAGGAACGCCGCACCCGGAACCCCAAGACTGGCGAGCTGGTCAATATCCCCGCCAAGGTGCGCCCGGTGTTTGAGCCCAGCAAGGACTTGATTGAAAAAATCAACAACGTTCCTTTCGACTTAGAAGAGGCTTTTGTCCCTAAAGATGATCAAGAAAGAATCTAGTACGCCCGTTATCCAGAACCGCAAGGCGAACCACCTCTATTTTGTAGATGAAACTTTTGAAGTGGGAATCATGCTCATCGGTTCGGAAGTGAAGTCTATCCGTAACGGCAAATGCACTCTGGGCGAAGCGTGGATTGATATCGACGAAAACAAGGATGAACTCTGGCTCGTCGGTGCGCATATCGATGAATACCTTTTCGCAAACCGTTTCAACCATTTCCCTGCACGCAGGAGAAAGCTCCTCGCCCACACGCACGAAATCCAGAAAATGCGCAAGGCGAAGGAATTGAAGGGTTGCACGATCATCCCGCTGAAAATGTACTTTAAGAACCGTATTGCAAAACTCGAAGTAGGAATATGCCGAGGCAAGGATCAACACGACAAGCGACAGGACATTCTAGTCCGCGACGCCAAGATGGAAATGGCTCGCGCCGCCAAGGCTCATCGCTAATTTTAGCTTTACTGCTAGTCGCATGTAACTTGGCCCTCGCTGCTACGGCAAGGGTCGATGTGGAGTCTGTCGCCCGCGAAATCAAGGGTTCGTTCCACTGGTATCCGGTACAAAAGACATTCTCGATTGTTTCTGCGAAGGACACGCTCAAGTTCGCCGTCGGCATTCCGTACATGACGCGCAACGGTCGCACGATTGATTTGTCGGCAGCGCCGGAACTTGATAACGGACACCTTTGGATTGCCGAGAACGATGCCAAGAAGATTTCTAATAAAATTGAGGCAGCCAAGCCGGTTGCAAAACCAGCCGAACAGAAACCTGCACAGCCGGTTGTCGTAAAGCCGAAGACTCCAAAGCAAGAAATCGCAGGCACGCGCGAAGTCCGCACCATCGTGATTGACCCCGGACACGGAGGCAAGGATCCCGGCGCTTCGGGCAAGAAGTCCCAAGAAAAAGATATCGTTCTCGCCGTTGCAAAGCTCTTGCGCAAGAACCTCGCGGACGAAGGCTTCAACGTGAAGCTCACCCGCAGCAAGGACGTTTTCATTGAATTACGCCAGCGCGCCATGCTCGCAAACCAGTGGGATGGCGACCTCTTCATCAGCCTGCACTGCAACGCCATCGATGCAAGCGAAGAGCGCAAGAAGATTATCCAGGGCTACCAGTTCTACGTGCTGCGCGCCCCGGAAAGCGAAGAAGACAAAGCGATAGCCCGTCGTGAAAACGCGGTTGCCACGCTCTACGGCGAAAAGAACGCCAAGGACGAACTTTCACCGCTAGAATGGTTCAAGCTCGAAGCTCGCCTCGAACAGTACAAACAAACTAGCTACCTCTTCACTGAGAAATTGCTAGACAGTTTTGATGGCGGAAAAATCAAGAAGATGAACACAGGCGTCGGCGGTGCGGGATTCATGGTTCTCGTAGGCGCAATGATGCCAGCCGTGCTCATTGAACTAGGCTTTATCAGCAACGAAGAAGACGAAGCTTACATGATGACAAAGGCAGGCCAGCAAGACCTTGCCGACCGCATCGCACAAGCTGTCAGCAAGTACAAGGACGCCGTCCACACCTACCGCGAAACACTAGGTAGAAACTAGACGAAAAAAGGAATCCGCAAGATTTGACTGGATTCCTCGTTACACTCGGAATGACGTGAAAGAATTAGCCCGAAAACTATTTCGCAGCCTTTGAATTTTTCTCAATGATTTCAAGGCATTCTGCCAAAATTGCATCATACTTTTGTTTGTAGCGCTCCGTTATCACGGGCGTGCCATCTTCGCAAGTCTTGGTCTTGGCGATGTAGCCACGGAACCAATTTTTGGAATCTATTTTATAATAATAATCATCCCACAAAAGATCCGGTGAATACGGCGCAATGGCAATGGCAACCTCTTCATCTGAATCATATAAATAAACATAGAGTTCATGTGGAGTCGAATTCTTCAATGTTTTCTGTTCTCGATCCAAAAGACTTTCCAAATATGTCCGCTCCGTTTCTGACAAAACATCGTCTTTGAGTTTTTGTTCAATTATTTCATACAGCTCTTTTTGGACATCTGCTAGGATGCCCGTAAATGGAAGAAAATCCTCTTGAGGACAATTACGAATCATTTCTTCTGATGAACTGGAGCTTTGAGCCCCAGAACTAGAACTTATCCCATGCGCTTCATCATATTCAGCAACATTTGTATAAACTAGATTATCTTCTAACCGATATTCTCTATAAGTACTATCATTGGTACACTCATAAGCGGTTTCAAAAAGAATCGGATTTGGACAAGGATTAAAAGGAACTCCATAGAGCAAACCTGAAGCGTACTCCATAGCCCTACATGATTCAAGTCCAAATTCGGCCCGCTCCAATTCATTTTTAGAAATAATTCCATTGGTTTCCAAATCGCGTTTAGCCGCATCACAACTTTCGTAACAATAGCGATACGCTGGGTAAAGCGTTTGCTTGCAGCCAACAGATGGATCTCTAGCTAATACATAACCAGCAGAACTCGAACTGCTGTTAGCGCCAGACGAACTTTCAACGCCCGACGAACTCGATGCGGATTCAGAAGAAGAACTTTGCGGTGGCGTATCGGAAGAGCTTGATTCAGGCGCTACTGCAGAACTTGATAATTCGCTAGAGCTACTTTCATTTGCATCAGACGATGAATCAGGATTTGCTGATGGCGACATCGGAAATTGCGGATTTGAATCCGAACAACTCGCCCAGAAAAGCGAAGCAACAGTCAAACTAAACAAGCGAATAAATTTATGGATAGTCATAGCAAATTCTTCTTTAAATCCTCGCAAAATCAATGGCGATAAATTCGGTCACCCTCAACGCGAACGCCTTTTGCCGTAAGACCACTTGCAGATTGTCCGTTGACTAAATACGGTTTTGCAACTGGCTTAACTTTATTCCTATTACGAACTGGTTTTACAATAGGTGAAGGCGGCAAAACACCTTTTCCAACAGGCAATTCGCCGCTATATGACGGAATTTTGCTAAACGTGGGCGTACCGTCATCTTGGAAAATACATTGGTGAACATAATAAGCCGGGAATCCTTGCTTTGTCACCCTATAATTCCAATCATACACCGTATCGTACACAGTTATATATTGGCACAACGCGTAATACGAAGAGTCCTTTTTATACACAAAATAATTCGTATCATTCGCCGTACTATTTTTTAATGAGTGCTTATATGATTCCGTCAAGGAATGCCAACTACCGTCCCGTTCCTCATAAAAAGCCAAAGAATCATTCAAATCGAGAGTAGTCCCTTCTTTTAAAGCATCCTTTGAATTGACACTCCAAAAATTTTGGTCATATTCAAAAAAGGCGACGTTTTTCATTGTAAAATTACAAGCCCCATATAAAATGCCACAAACGCAAGCAGCATCCCACAGCCAAACACTATAGCCTTTGCCATTTTCAAAAACAACGCTGTCTTTAGAAAATCCCCAAACAGGATTATCAATATAATCCGAGGAACTCAAATTCACTATAAAAGACTGTTCCCATTCTTTTGCTTGAGCCGTACCAAGTCCCATCACAAAAGCAACAGCCAGTCCAGACAAGAATAAACTTTTTATGTTTTTCATTCCCATTCTCTCCTTTTTTAACAATATACAATTTGCTCAAATAAATTCATACGCAAGATGTTTTTATTTTACAAATTGAATTTCCAGGAACATGAAACAAAATTTTATTCAGCCTTTTTTAATTCTTTCTCAATAAGTTCAAGGCATTCCGCAAGAATCGCATCGTATTTTTCCTGATAGATTTCAGTAGTTGCAGGAGCGCCGTCCGCACAAGTTTTTGTTTTGGCGATATAGCCATCAAACCAGTAACCAGAATACATTCTCAACCGAGAATCATTCCCTTCCCCACTATCTTCAGTATAGGGAGCTAAGCGTCCTTTCAACGTTTTGTTTTCACGATCCAAAAGACTCCCTAAATATTTTTGTTCGGCTTCGGGTCTTGCAATATCTTGTATGAACTTTTCAGAAACAATCTCATACAATTTTTTCTGCACATCAGCAAGGACATCCGTAAATAAGGCAAAATCTCCCTGCGGGCAATTTTTTACAATAACATCTGGCGCGACGCCATGAGCCTCATCATATTCTTTTTGGCTCGTATAGAATTTTTTCCCATCTAATTTAACATCGCTATAAGAGCTGTCATTAGAACATTTCATGTCCACAAACATACGCATTGGGCAGCCCCCATAAGAGATGCCATAAAGCGGTTCTTCCCGAAACAAGTCCTTAACAGCACCGCAAGACTGGAGAGCACTTTCCCATCTTGAGATAATTTTTTCGGACAACGTTGTATCCGAACCCAAATACTTTTTATAATCATCACAAGAAATATCTTTTGTACTACTGCAAGCCGTCATTCCCATATAAGAATTAGCATAACAAGTCACAGAGGGATCTCTAGCCAAAACATAGCTCGCAGCACTAGATGAGCTTCTAGCTATTGAAGAACTACTCAAAGAAGGCGTTTCGCTAGATGAGCTCATCTCAGACACTGTAGACGAGGAACTAGGAGGTGGCGGAGCATCCGAACTTGATTCAGAAACAATCGCAGAACTCGATTCAGGCGCTACCGCAGAACTTGATAATTCGCTAGAGCTACTTTCATTTGCATCAGACGATGAATCAGGATTCGTCAAGGACTGTGCCGGAAATTGAGGATTCGAATCCGAGCAACTTGCCCAAAAAAACGATGCGACAGTCAAGCTAAATAGGCGGAAAAACTTATGGATAGTCATAGCAAATTCTTCTTTAAATCCTCGCAAAATCAATGACGATAGATTCGGTCGCCTTCAACGCGAACGCCTTTTGCCGTAAGACCACTTGCAGATTGTCCGTTGACTAAATAAGGCTTGCGGGGTGCATTAACACGAGTCGGCTTACGAACCGGATTTGCAAAACCCGTAGGACCTTCAATCTTACGCGCTTCAGGCAACACTCCGCTAAATGCAGGAATCTTGCTAAACGTAGGCGTTCCATCGTCCTGGAAAATACACTGATGCGCAAAAAATCCAGGAATATAATCTGTTTCACCCCACCTATAGACCACAGTATCGTAAACCGTTACATACTGGCACAAAGCATAGTACGAAGAATCTTTTTTATATACAAAATAATTTGTGTCGTTTTCAGCATCTAGCTTGTTGGAATAAACGTATGTTTCTAACAATATATTACGAGATTCATCTTTAAAGGCTGATGAATCATTCAGATTAAGTGCATTTCCCGCTTTCAGCGCATCCTTTGAAACGACACTCCAAAAATTTTGTTCATAATCATAAAAACCATAATGGTCAAGGTACGCGTAGCAATTTCCATGATCTAGATCTATTCCACAAACGCAAGTCATGTTTACATTCCAAGTAGAATAGCCCTTACCAGGCTTATTTTCAATGCTATCTTTGGAAAATCCCCATTTGGAACTCTGCCAAGAATCACTGTTAAGGTCAGCTACGTAGGACTGTACCCATTCCTTAGCCTGAGAAATACCAAGCCCAAACAAAAGAGCCAAAGCAAAGCTCGACTTTAAAATATTTTTTTGGTTATCCATACCAACTCCTTCTTCTTAACAACAATATATAATTTGTACCTTAACAACGTACAAGTTATTGATGTAAATAAAAAAGAACTGTCACTTTCGCAACAGTTCACTCTAAAAAAAACTGGATCCTTCGCCTTCGCTCAGGATGACGTAAGGCTACTTACGGATTTGCACGGAGTGCTTGTTTACTGCAGGGCGACCGAGCAAGTCAAAGTATTGATACTTTTTGATGTTCGCCGCCGCCGGTCGGATTTTGCGGATTCCAATCGTTTCTTCTTGAGGATACAGCGGGATAAAGAACATTTCTGTCAAAGTAGACGAATCTTCCTCAGTAAGATGAATTGTTTGGCCCAGAGCCTCGTAAGTAATCTTCACATATTTTTCATCATCAGGGTTGCCGATATGACAGACATTTGGATCTTTTTTATCCAAAAGTACTTTTATAAATTCTCCATTTTTGTACTCAACAAGAGTCTCTTCGTCTTTAAGATTTACATATCCATTAAGCGTGTCAACCTTCCCCGAATTAGATCTATAAAAAGCATAAGGATGCATATCATCAGCGACCTTCATATATTTGACCATTCCGAAAAGTTCGCCATCGTTATTGATTACAAGCGTAATCATGCCATTCAAGGTATCCGCTTCCTGAGTATAATGGAAAACAGTTTTAACAGTATCTTTCGAATCCATCAAAACAAGGCTATCCGGAAGAGAATTTCCAGGCGTGTAATAGTATTTCTTGGACCAAGGCTTTGAATCCGCACCCTCTGCAGGCGCCCTGTAAAGGCTGTCAAGAACATAGTCTTCCGGGACATAATAATCCACCGGCTTGGTTTTGAAATAAGCCTCAAGACAGTTGATGGCATTCGCGTAAATGGAAAGTGCGGCAAGAGAAAAGAGAATTTTTTTGAACATAAATGCCTTTGTAGTTAAAATATTAAATAAAATATAATTATTTTACAATAAAAAAAGAGAACCGTTGCCAAAGCAACAGTTCTCTTTTGAAATGGAGATTCCCGCTCGGTGGCGGGAATGACGTGCAAGACAAGCCGCTCTTTCGTCTCTCGTCTGTAGCGAGCGACGCGAGCGTTCTCTCGTCTAATTACTCGGCGTCCATGTCAGCTTCGTCGATTTCGGCGTTATGGTAGACTTCCTGAACGTCGTCGTGGTCTTCGAACTTGTCGATGAGCTTGAGGAGCTTGACAGCGTCGTCGTGACCGAGCTTGACCGGGTCATTCGGAACGTAGCTGAGTTCAGCGCTCATCATTTCGATACCAGCATTTTCGAGAGCCTTGGAAACGGCGTCGAAAGCTTCCGGAGAAGTGGAGATTTCATGAACGCCATCTTCGGTGCTCATGTCTTCTGCGCCAGCTTCGAGGACGAGGTCCATGACCTGGTCTTCCGGATACTTTTCAGCATCGACGATAATGACACCCTTGTAGGTGAATGCCCAAGAAACGGAACCGGATTCGCCCATGGAGCCGTTGTTCTTGTTGAAGATGTTACGGATTTCAGCAACCGTACGGACCTTGTTGTCGGTCATGCACTGCACCATGATAGCGATGCCTGCCGGGCCGCGTCCTTCGTACAGCGGTTCCGTCATTTCGGTACCGGAGTTAGCACCCGTACCCTTGGCAATAGCACTTTCGATGTTCTTGGTCGGCAAGCTCTGGCTCTTGGACTTGAGGATTGCAGCACGGAGACGCGGGTTAGCGTCAGGGTTGCCGCCGCCGAGCTTAGCAGCGATGGAGATTTCCTTGATCAGCTTGTTCCAAGCCTTGGCACGAGCGACGTCGGTTTTGGCTTTCTTGCGTTTGGTGGTGGCCCATTTGGAGTGACCGGACATAATTTACCTCTACTTGAGTTTTGTAATAAAATTTAATAACTATTTGCCATTCATCTTGCAGCGGCGTTTCTGCTTGGCAGTGAGCTTGCGACCCGTGCAATCAAGATCAACCTTCTTGGACTTGAGCTTGGTCTTTTCCGCTTTTTCACGAGCCCTGCGGTCTGCCTCTTCCTGAGCCTTGCGCTCGGCTTCGGCAGCCTTAGCCGCTTGGCGCTTCTGCTGCATATCGACAAGCTTAGTCTTGTCTATAGGAACAGCAGATGCCTTTGTAATTTCACGTTCGTACTTACCGCTCCAGATTCTACCGAGAAGCGAGCCAGACTGGAGAGCATCATCCAAAATGCTCTGGGCCCAGCTGTCGTTTGCAGGCGGCAAAAGCTTGAACGACAAGTTGCGAATTCTAGTCGGTTCTTCGTCGTAATAAAGCATCATGTCGAAGAAGCCCACGTTGTATTCTTCGCCATCGGAACCGGCAGCAATCTTGTCCGGGATGTAGGCAAGCACAGCGTAAAGCGCTCTATCGAAAAGAGCCGTTATAAGGACATCAGAATCTCCACCGGGAGCCTGGACTTCACCTTCCGCAAGGAAAGACCACGGAGCCACATCGACTCGGAGCCTGAACTTGTGGAAACCCTTCTCAGCCTTTTTGAGCTTGATCAAGGCGCCAGAGAAAGCCTGGAATTCCGGCTTAATGGAGCCTTCCTGCGCGAACACCATGGCACACGCAAGGAAGATGACCGTTAGAAGTTTTTTCATTTCCCTAATCCGATTTGCTTAATTTGTCCTTAGTTCTTGAAGAACAAAGCCTTGGCAGCTTCGAACATAGGATCCTTTTCATCCGGATTACGGCATTCCGTATAAATACGGACCTTCGGTTCCGTACCGGACGGACGGACGAGCATCCAGGAATCGTCGTCGAAGATGACCTTCACGCCGTCGAGCGTGAGGAGCTGCTTCACGGTCTTTTCATTGCTACCGACCATGACCTTTGCACCCGGCTTAGCGATATCGGCGATAGCGTTGACCTTAGCCTTGAGCGGTTCGCCAACGAGGGACTTGTCGACTTCAAAACCAGAACGGGTCGGGTAGAAGCGGCCATATTCTTCGTACAAAGCGTCGAGGTATTCGCCGAGGTTCTTGCCAGTCGTAGCGAGAATTTCGAGAGCGATGAGGAGGCCGAACTGAGCGTCCTTTTCAAGCGTGTTGTTGAGGCCGGAGATACCGTCAGATTCTTCGAATGCGACGAGAGCCTTCTGCTTGGCGTTGCGGGAAAGCCAGGGGCGGAAGTTCTTGAAGCCCACCGGAGTTTCCATCACGGGTACGCCGAGCTTTTCGGCGATGATGTTCACAAAGTTAGATGTAGCGACGGACTTAGCGACACAGCCCTGTTCCTTGCGCCAGGTAGCCATGTAGTGGAAAGCGATAGCACCGAACTGGTTCATATCGATTTCGCGAGTACCGTCGTAGAAACGGATACGGTCACCATCCGGGTCGAAGATGGCGCCCAGGCGGAACCAGGACTTGCTTTCGTCGAGAACCTTGCGGACCTTTTCGAGGTTCTTGCTGGACGGTTCCGGAGCGATACCGCCGAACAAAGAATCGTCTTCGTTGCGGAGCGTGATGAGGCATTCCGGATTGTCGAGGAGAGCTGCCGGACGGCGGCGGGTAGAACCGTGAACGTGGTCGCACACGAGCGTGAGGCGGCCCTTCTTGATGAATTCCTTAATGCGGTCAAACTTGATCGTGCCCTGCTTGACGAGGAATTCCTTGTAAATCTTGAGGGAGTCGATAATTTCCCAGTCAACCTTGGAGACCGGTTCGAACTTCCAGGTAGCCATCATTTCGTTAGAAAGCTTGGTGATGACGTTCGTGATTTCCGGACCTGCAGGACCGCCGTCTGCCGGATTGAACTTGATGCCGTTGTAGTGGCTCGGGTTGTGGCTCGGAGTCATGTTGATGGAGCAGGCAGCGCCGAGCATTTCGATTGCAGCGGAGAATTCCGGAGTCGGCATTTCGCCACCGTAGTAGACCTTCACGCCAGCCTTTGCAAACTGGTCTGCGACAACTTCGCAGAATTCGTGACCGAGCAAGCGGTTGTCATGGCCAACGACCACACCACGCTTCTGGAGTTCAGCAAAATCCTTGACACCCAGAGCAGCGAAGAGTTCCGGAGTTGCTTCCTTGTACAAACGCACAATAGCAGCACCGACAACCTGCAAGTTGCGGAGCGTGAATTCAGAACCGATTTCACCGCGCCAGCCGGAGGTACCAAAGCTGACCTTAGCCGGTTCCTGGGAGGTCAATGCGACCTGCTTCACGGTTTCAACCAGGTTCATATCGGTAGCCGGGTTGAATTCGGGGGACTGAATCTTTTTCCAAATCTGGGTAATATTTTCCATAGCGGTTCCTTTGTAGTTTTAACGCGCAAAATTTAGTAAAATAGAACCCAGTACCTAGAAATCAGTGCTTAGAAGATATGCAAAATTACGGGGTTACAAATCCTATAAAAAAGACTCACATTCATGTGAGCCTTGACTTTTACCTATTTCTTAAATTGCAACGACTACTTCGATTTCAAAGCTTCAAGCCGAGCCTTCGCCTCAGCAATTTTCTCTGGGGGCAAGCCCATTGCCTGCATAACGCTTATAGCATCGGCATAGCCTTCAGTTTTGCCTTCCGACTTGCCTTCAGTCTTACCCTTGAGAAAATTCTCAGCAATAACGGCATCGTACGCATGCATTCCGTCGAACATGAATTGCTCCATTTTTTTCAAAAGTTCAGGATCAGCATTGCTTACCCGCAAGCGGTCCAAAGCGTTCTTGAGAAGCGGGTCTTCCGATTCGGGGACTTCAAGCGGGCCCCTTGAAATAAGCCTAAGCCAGAAATCTTCACGGGAGTTCACGCCCTTGCGAAGCTTCAAGAACTTAACCAAATCGACTATAATATATTTATTTTTCGGCTCCAAAATCGGGAACCTGCAAAGCCAAATGGAAACAGTTTCAGGAACCTCGTAATAATGAGCCATCTTTTCCTTTTCGGACATCGCAAGGAACTGTTCCGAACGATTGTAGTCATGCTTGCCACGTATCGTTAGATACGCATTGTAAAGTTGCATACGGTCCAAAAAGAACGGATGTTCGCGGTTTTGTAACTCGATATTCATGAAGCGGTTGTCACGTGTCGACACCCACACGTCAAGCCGCATGGGCTCATCGCCTGGCATAAACACGTCGATATACTTTTCGAATGCGTAGCTGAGATCGACAATTTCGTGGTCACGGTCGAGTTCAAGAATACCATTCAGCAGGTCACGAATCGTGTCCTTGTCATCCAGCAAGGCGCGGAACGTCGCCGGATAATACGGGAGCAAGTATTCTACGCCATCAGCGTTTTTGACGATGTACGGTTTTGTTGTATTATTTTCATTTGCCATTAGCATGTCCTTATAACGGTAAGGAACATCCCCTACCCGTTATATTAACACGCTTTTGACGCCTACGGCGTCCGCGGCTGCACTCGGTCATAGAAAAATGCAAGCATTTTTCTGCGACTCTCGTTTTGCACGCTTTTTTGCTCCGTTTGGCCCAAAACTTTTTTTGAATTCGAGTAAAATGATTTTAACACAGACAACAAAACAATTTCGGATAAAGTTAATTTTTCAGCATCAAGCCGGGGCGTTACGGGCCGGCGACTGAGGGCCCGTTCGAGAGGGTGGTGAGCAACGAAGTGCGAACCAGGGGGATCCCTCCCCCACCAACCTTAACTAGATTGCCGCGTCGCTACGCTCCTCGCAATGACGTTTTTTCAAGCTACAGTTCTTGATTTACAAGCCTTTAATTTCGCCATATTTTTCACTCGTCTTTCGTCTCTAGTCTCTCGTCTATACTATATTTAGGTTACTATGCAAATTACAAACGCTTCTCAACTTACTGGTGTTTTCCCCGCGTTGTTCACCCCGCTCAAGAACGACGATCCTAAGAACCTTCGCAACTCCATCGACTATAAGAAGATGGGGCAGATGATTGACGATGTTATTGCAGCTGGTGCTAGTGGTGTGCTCCCCGCCGTGACGACGGGCCAGAGTGCAACGGTCTCTCCGCAGCAGCACTTGGATATCATTAAGTTCACGCTCGACTACGTTGACGGTCGCGTTCCTGTGATTGCAGGCGCAGGCTCCAACTGCACGCGCGAATCTATCGAGATGATCGAAAACGTTTTGAAGATTGCTCCAGTAGCAGTCCTCTGCGTCACTGGCTACTACAACAATCCGCCGCAGGAAGGACTCCTCAAGCACTACCAGACGCTCAGTAGCGAAACGGGTGCAAAGATTGTTATTTACAACGTTCCGGGCCGTACCTCCAGCTATGTCCATCCGGACACCTTGATTGCTCTTGCCGAAGACAAGAACATCATCGGTCTCAAGCAGGCGGTTGAATTTGGTTTTGGCGAAAAGTTCCACGAAGACACGATGCGCGTCATCAAGGAAACAAAGGGCAAGGACTTCGCCGTGATGAGCGGTGAAGACGGTCTCTTTGCTGATCTCCTCGAAATGGGCGGCACGGGTATCGTGAGCGCAACGGGCAACATCCCGGAAGCTTGCAAGACTTTCGTTGACCTCTACAAGGCTTTCCAGGCTGGCGACAAGGACAAGGCGCACAACTTGCAGAAGGCTGCTCGTGACTATATCGACGCCACGTTCTGCCGCAAGAACCCGATTCCTCTCGGAACGCTCTTCAACAGCCCGTTGTTCCAGCCGCTCGTAAGCGTGAAGGACACGGCTAACGGTGCTGACGCTGTTGCCCGCATCATGAAGCTCATCGACGAGAAGGCCCAGAGCTTGAAGAAGTATCATGAATAAGTTGGTAGAACTTAGTTGGCAGAACTTAGATATAATCGCTAGGTTCTAAGATCTAAGTTCTAAAATCTAAGTTCTATAATTCAGGAGAATCACAATGGCTAAGAATGAAAAATCCGTTACCGACTTGGTCTGCGAACACATCAAGAAGCAGAAGCTTCTCCCGATTCCGGTGCAGACTCTGAACGAAGAAGCCGAAGCTACTCGCTACTTCGGCGGCGACCTCAAGGAATTCTTGGCAGCAGCCAAGACTCTCGGCGCAAAGGGAATCTTCGTTGAAACACTTTATCTGGAAGACGACGAATTCTACTACGACAGCGGCATCGATGACGAAGAATACCTCGCCATGAACGGCGCTGACGGAAGCTGCACTTGCGGCTGCGGTGACAACTGCGACTGCAAGAAGGGCGACAAGAAGAAGTCCAAGAAGGCTGACGACGACAAGGTCGACGGCGTGTTCCTTGAACCGGAAGACCTCGACGGTCTTGACCTATCCCTCCTCCGTCCTGAAATTGCAAAGTTCCTCGACCGCGTTGGCGAATGCTGTGGCGTGCGCTTGACGGTTCCGGGTGTGGACCACCTCGAAGTCGAAATCTTCGCTGACTGGTACGACGAATTCGCTGAACTCGTGGACGAAGCTTCTGAAATCATCGAAGAAGATCCGAACGGCGCTCTCGAACAGGTCGAAGCCATGTTCAAGGAAGCAGAAAAGGCTGCTAAGGAAGAAGACAAGAGCGTGAAGAAGATTTCGGCACATCCCCCGAAAAAGACCGCAAGCGCTAAAGCTAAGAAGTAAATCATTCAGAGCGCTTGCTCTCGCAAAAGCGTGCAAAACGAGCGTCGCGAAATTATGCTTGCATAATTTCATGACCGAGTAAAGCCGCGGACGCTGAAAGCGTCAATCACGACCCGTTAATACGGGTCGCTTTTTGCTCACGGAAATCTAAGAAGTAATCTTCGACTTTAGACAAAGTATTTACGCGAGTTCCGTTGCGGGACTCGCGTTTTTTTTTGCGTAAGATGCGCAGCATTGCACAATATGCAAAAACGCTCCCCGACGGGGAGCGTTTTTACAGTCTTTAGGAAGAGAGACTTATTACTTCACGGCGACGCGCTGCATAAAGTTGCCCTGCTTCACCATGTAGATGCCAGCGTTCTTGAAGTTAGCCTTCAGAACCTGGGCGACAGAGGCGCCAGCGTCGAGCTTCACAGTGCCGAGGAAACGGCCCTGCATGTCGAACACCTGGAAGTTGCCGCTCTTGAGTTCCATCTTCGGAGCTGCATGGAGGGCAACCGTGGAGCTAGAAGATTCTACCTTTGCTTCGGAAGAGCTGGATTCCGGTTCCGGCTGAGCAAGCGGATGAGCCTTATCCGTCATCTTGAAGTAGGTGACATCGAAGGAACCCGAGCCACCACCGGCTTCCACGAGCACCTTGGCTTCGTACATCTTCCCCATCTTCATGCCGAGTTCTTCCCACTTCTTCATATGGGCAGTGATGTCGATATGGCCGCAAGAACGAGCACTCTTACGAACGCTGAAGTATTGCGGGAAGGTCTGCGTACCCTTAATGGAGGGCTGCTGGACACGGGTATTCTGCCAGATTTCGTAGGTGTCACCATCAACCGTAAATTCACCCTTTCTCTGGCCGAGGAGGTTTGCACCCGGCTTATTGAACCAGTCATCAACAATGTAGTATTCTACGAGCGGATCCACCGTCCAGCCATAGATACCGATGTAGTTGTAGCCACCAGCACTACCCTGCTTGCTCCACTTGTAGTAGGCATCGATAGGGCCAAGTTCTTCGTAAGTGTGCTTTTCATCATACTTGAAACCGACACGAGCAAGGAAGTCGTTGGTACCATTCCAGCTTGCCTTATAAGTACCGTTGTCGTAGAACGTCATGGAGTTGTTACCACCCTGATACCAAATTTCATAGTGGTACGGAGAGCTGCCGACGTTACCCGTCACGCTAGAGTTGTTCTGACCCTGAGTTCTCGTTTCTTTGCCTTCATGGCCCATAACGTCCTTGCAGGCGTCAATTTTACCAGAAACGTTGCCGTTACCCTTAGAGGAACTGGATTTCGGTGCATCCGTAGAAGAGCTAGACTTCACAGAAGAGGAAGAAACCGGATCAGAGCCGTTTTTCACATAGACCTTGGCATGCGGGAAGTCCATATGACCGCCACGAACTTCGCCATTCACGTTACCAGCTTCGCCAAGCACCTTGGCTTCGTAAAGCTTACCCATGGTGAGGCCCATCTTTTCCCACTGTCTCATGTGTTCAGAAATATTGATGGTACCGCAATCGCGCGGAGAGGTACGCACGCTGAAATACTGATAGAACGTGACGTTACCGCTGTTCTTAATAGCCGGACCGGTACGGGTATTGCGATAAACAGTATAGGTACCGCCGTCAACCGTAATGGTACCCTTTCTTTCGTTACCAATCCAGCTACCCGGCATGTCATTGGCGAGGGTGTTATCAATCACGTAGTATTCGACCAACTGGCTAGGCGTTCCAGAAACACCTTCCATCCAGCCATAGATACCGATATAAGAGTAACCCACATTCTGGGCACCGCTCTTCACAAGCTTGAACTCGGCAATCATATCACCACCAAGTTCCTTGTAGGTCTTGTTACTGCCAAGGGAAAGGCCCGCACGGCAGAGATAGTCCTTAGCACCAGTGATATTGCAGTCCATGGAACCGTCACTATAGAATGTAGCGCTACCACCATGGCCGTTTTCATCCCAAAGTTCGTAACCGATATCGCCGATTTTACCAGTTTGGTTCGAAGTAATCGTTACCTTTTGGCCGGAATGTTGCGCATTGCTGCAGAAATCCTGAGCAAAAGCTGTCGAAGCCATACCCAAAGCCATTGCGAAAACAACGCTAGACTTGGTCACACTAAATGTTTTCATATGATACTCCTCACATTTTAGTTATGCTGAACATAATATATGAGTGACAGATGAAAAAAGACCGACATTAAACAAATGTTTGTTGTTGTAAAAAACAACGACAATATTTTTACATTATAAGACCGCTCGCCTCCTTTGAAGGCAACCGCTCGATTATCCGCCAACAGCAAAGCATAAAAAAGCCTCTTCCCGGGAACTCCAGGAAGAGGCTAAAACGACTTTTGGGAACTATCGTTCCACTTCGCAAGGTTCACGATTATTCTTCGGTTTCCGTCGGGCCGATTTCCTGCTTTTCAGCATCGTCCTTGACAACGGAATCGTCATCGACTTCAACGCCCTTAACCTTGTCGAAAGTTTCCTTGGCATCGGCGCTATCTTGTTCGATATCTTCGACGCTCGGGAGTGCAGTTGCATCCTTCACGACATCGCCATCGCGCAGCGTGATTGCCTTGACGCCCTGGGCATTGCGGCCCGTGAGGCGGATATCGGCAGCCTTGATGCGGATGACCTGACCGTCCTTACTTGTGATGATCAAATCGTAATCGTCAGCAACGCTTTCAACGAACACGGCGGCACCGATCTTGTCTGTAACGTTCAAGTTGCGGACACCCTTGCTACCACGGCGGGTCACACGGTAAGAACCCGGTTCAGAACGCTTGCCATAACCCTTTTCGGTGATGGTCAAGATCTTGTTGCCGGCCTTGAGCCACAAGAGCGAAATGACTTCGTCGCCTTCGGCGAGCGTAATGCCCTTCACGCCGTGCGTGCCACGACCCATAGCGCGGAAGCAGCTAATCGGGAACGTGACGGCCTGACCGTTCTTGGTTGCAATCATCAAAAGATCCTTCGGAATCGGGCGGTTGGCGAAGTCTTCGGCATCGCCAGATTCAGATTCTTCGGCAATAGCGGCTTCGGCAGCCTGAGCTTCCGCGGCGTTTTCAACGGCTTCTGCGGAATCGTCATCAGAGGCGTTCTTGCTCGCTTCGTATTCTTCAGCAGACATGCCCACGAGCTGGACCTTGACCAATTCATCGTCTTCATCGAGGCTAATGGCATTGACGCCAGCCTTGCGCGGACGGCTAAAGAGCGTGAGGTCCATCTTGTTGATGATCCCCTTCTTGGTTGCAAACACGAGGCAGAAGTATCCACCGAACTTGCGCACCGGCACAATCGCCTGCACCTTTTCGCCTTCCGTGAGAGCGACAAAGTTCACAATCGGGCGGCCCTTACCATTGCGGGCGCCTTCCGGCAAGCGGTAGACCTTCGTCCAGTAGACACGGCCCTTGTTCGTAAACACGAGCAAGTAGCTGTGCGTGCTAGCCGTGAAGATCTGCTCCACGTTATCTTCGTCCTTGAGGCCTGCACCGATGATGCCCTTGCCACCGCGGTTCTGAGCCTTGAACGTATCAATCGGGAGGCGACGGATGTAGCCTTCCTTACTGAGCGTGATGACCTGTTCTTCTTCGGCAATGAGGTCTTCGTCATCGCTATCATCAATAGCTTCGCCAATCGTCGTGCGGCGTTCATCGCCATACTTGTCAACGACAGCGTCGAGCTTCTGGAGCATGATGGCAACGCGGCGTTCGCGCTTTTCCAAGATGTCCTTCAAGTCAGCAACAGTTGCAATGAGTTCGTTGTATTCGGCTTCCAACTTTTCGATATTCAAGCCGACCAACTGGGCAAGGCGCATGTCAACGATGGCCTGAGACTGGATTTCGTCGAGCGAGAAGCGATCCTGCAAGCTCTGCTTTGCTATTTCGGTCGTCTTGCTCTGGCGAATAATCTTCACGACTTCGTCGATGTTCTGCGTTGCAATACGCAAACCTTCAATGATGTGGAGGCGAGCTGCAGCCTTCTTCAAGTCGAACTGCGTTGCACGCGTAATCACATCGAGGCGGTGGTCAATGTAGACCTGCAAAAGATCCTTGAGCGTAAGGAGCTTCGGGAGGTTATTGACGAGTGCCAAGTTGTAAATGCTAAACGTCGTCTGGAGCTGCGTGTACTTGAACAAGTTATTCAAGACAACTTCACCAACAGCATCACGGCGGAGTTCAATCACAATGCGGATGTCACGGCTCGATTCATCGCGGATGTCCGTAATGCCATCGATGCGTTTGTCGCGGACGAGGTCTGCAATCTTCTTGCAGAGTTCGGCCTTGTTCACCATGTATGGAATTTCGGTGACGATGATGCGCGGTTTGCCCTTTGCATCCGTTTCAATTTCGGTACGGGCGCGCACACGCACACGGCCATGACCCGTGAGGTAAGCTTCGCGAATGCCAGAACGGCCACAGACGATAGCACCAGTCGGGAAGTCCGGGCCCTTCACATATTCCATGAGGTCTTCGCCAGTCAAGTCTGGATTTTCAGCCAAAGCATGGATAGCGGCACCGACTTCGCGCAAGTTGTGCGGAGCCATATTCGTCGCCATACCTACTGCAATACCCGATGTTCCGTTCACAATCATGTTCGGGAGCGCAGACGGGAGCACCAGCGGTTCTTCGAGCGATTCATCGTAGTTCGGGCCCATGTCGACCGTCTCTTTTTCGAGATCTTCGAGCATAAGGGCGCCAAGGTTGTTCATCTTCGCTTCGGTATAACGCATGGCAGCCGGGCTGTCACCATCAATAGAACCGAAGTTACCCTGACCAAACACCAGCGGATAGCGCAACGAGAAATCCTGCGCCATACGGGCAAGAGTATCGTAAACAGCAACGTCACCATGCGGGTGGTACTTACCGATAACATCACCCACGATACGGGCGGACTTGACCGTTCCCTTATTCGGAACCACGCCCAACTTGTGCATACTGTACATCACGCGGCGGTGCACGGGCTTAAAGCCATCGCGCGCATCCGGCAATGCACGAGCGACAATAACGCTCATCGAGTAGCGAAGATAGCAGTCCTGCATGTCTTGTTCGACAAGACTCTTGAACTGCGATCCAGGTACCATTTCTTCAGACATTAGTTAACCTCAAATTAGTGGGAAGTAAAATCATCACTTCCCAGCATTTCACTTATCACTTCCAAACTTTCTTCATCGGTCTGGTCTATGCGGTGCGGTGTGATTGTCGCATAGCCCTTATCTAGCAAGTTGTCGTCCGAACCCTCAGGAGCCATCGACCACAGCTTTTCGCCATCCAAAAACCACAAGCCATCCTTGTGATCGTAGTGGTCGGTAAACATACCACGGTCCATCGTGCAAGCCTTAAATCCAAGGAATTCATCTTCCTTGATTTTCGGGAAATTCACATTCCAGAAGACGCCCTTGGAAATTTTCTTGAACAGGTTCTCAGAAACAATCTTGCGTGCAAAATCAATCGCCACCTGCAACAGGTTGCCTTTCAATCCACGGAGAGAAAGCGCCACCGCAGGCACGCCCCAAAGGGCCGCTTCGCGAGCTCCGGCAACCGTCCCCGAATATAGCGACGACACACCGGAATTTTCGCCCACATTAACTCCCGAAAAACATACATCAAAGCCTTCGGGAACAATCGTGTTATCATTAAGGCCGTAATTGGCAAAATGCCCCACGGCAAACTTCACGCAGTCCGCAGGAGTGCCCGAGACCGAATAAACCTCGTACGGCAACTTCGCTTTCCCCGGGACAGATTCAACATGCTGGACGCGCAACCCGCGACGAATCGTAAAGGCGTGACCGACACCACTCTGTTCGTCTTCAGGTGCAAAAACATAGACATCGGAAACCTCACTCAAAGCAAGAGCGAGAGCATGCAGATTAACACTACCAACGCCATCGTCGTTAGTGATCAATACCCTAGTTTTCCGTAATTGTTCCATTTATATGCAATTTAGAAAAAAGGGGGATAAAATTGTTTTAAAAACCTTAAAAACACACGTAAAAAAGCCATTTTTTAGCCGTTTAAAGGGTAATTTTCTATCATTGAAAACATGTACACAGAACCTAAATTTTTAGCCATGAAAGAGCCCTCAAAATTCAAGAGGCTCGCTGAACTTTTACGAGTGATCATCCTGCAATTAGGCGACGACGTTCCCCGCGCCCGCAGAGAATTCGAAACCTACACAGAATGGCTCCACCTGCCCGAATCCGAGAGATTGACAGGCAAAAACCAAGCGCAAATGATTGACTTGTACAAGACGTTCCGCACGCGCGCAGGGCTTGGTTTTGAACGTGACGTGTACCTAGAACAGGAGCCGGGCGACCGAGAAGTCGCAAACGAAAAGCCCATCCAATTCGCCGTGCTCGTGCATAATTTGCGCAGCGCATTCAACGTGGGTTCCATCATCCGCAGCACCGACTGCTTTGGACTCGAAGGCGTACACCTCAGCGGCTACAGCTGCAGCCCCGACCACGTGACCGTCAAAAGCGCCGCCCGCGGCTGCCAGGAATGGATTCCCATCAAGCGCTGGGACAGCCCCTTCGATTGCATCAAGTGGCACAAGGAAAACGGCTACGAAATCATCGCCCTTGAAACCGGCGAAGACATCCCGAGCATCAACAACGTAAAATGGCCCGAGAAAGGGCTCATCGTCCTCGGCAACGAAGAACTCGGCATCGCCCCAGAAATCATGGCCGAAGCGACCATGAAAGTCACCATTCCGATGGCAGGTCGCAAAGCGAGCATGAACGTTGCCGGCGCATTCGCCATCATGGCATTCTGCCTCCGCAGTAACGCAAAGTAACAGACAAGGAAAAAAACTTATGGGTGGTTAAGGTTGGTGAGTCGGCCGAACCACCCCTTTGTTTTATATGTTACGCTTTTTGTTTTATATAATTCAAATTTTTAAAAAGACAAAGTCCAAAAACTTACATTTTTATTTATTTTAAAGATTTTTGTTTTATACCCATTGTCTTTTTCATTCATTTACTTTATCTTTGGGGCATGTTCAAATCCGTAATCGAATACCAGGACTATCACCAGTATATCCTGGACTACTACACCGAACGGAAGCGTTGTTCCGCTTTCACGTGGAGAGAATTTGCAAAGATTGCCGGATTTGCATCGGGTTCTTATCTCAAACTCGTGAGCGACCACAAAACACGCCTTGTCCAAGAAGGCGCCCGAAAAACAGCAATCGCCATGGGATTACTCGGCTATGAATACGACTACTTTATGCTGCTCGTGCAATATGAAAACGCCAAAAACGACCAGCAGAAAAAGAAATGCTTCGAAGCCATGCAAGAAATCACATCGGCGCACAAAATCAAGTTGCTCGGCAGCGAATCGTACGCTTATTACGAATCTTGGCTCCATTCCGTAGTCCGCGAACTCGCTCCCAACATGCCTGGAGCAAAGCCGCTCGAAATTGCAAAAGCCATCCGCATCCCAGTCACTGCCGCCGAAATCAACGACAGCTTAAACTTTCTTTTAAAGAATAAATTTTTGACCGTTGACGAAAACGGCAACTACCATCAAAGTGACAAATTGCTCACGACAGGCCGTCTCAACTTCGTCTCCATTCCAGTGCATTCGCTCATACGGCAGATGGGCGAATTCGCCTTGCAAGCATTCGACGACCTCCCCATCTCCGAAAGGTTCTTCAGCGGCCTCACGATGGGCGTCACCGAAAAGAGCTATAAAAAGGTTATCGAAGAGCTTAAAGAATGCCGCCGGAAAATTTTTACAGCAGTCTCCGCCGAAGACGAAACCGAAAAAGTTTGCAGGTTGAACATCCAACTGTTCCCATTAACAAAGAACATCAAGAAACGCGCCAGCGAAAATCCCAAGCAAGCCGACGAAAACGCCGAAACAACTAAGGGCACCGAGGTTTGATCATGAAGTATTTTTCCTTAAAATTTTTAAGCAGTTTGACTCTTATCGCAAGTATTTGTGCTTGCGTTGATCGCAATGTTGCAGGCGGCATCAGCGAAGAAACCGAAGGCGTTGTCGCCATCACAGACAAGACTATCGCTGGCGTTTCGCAGAAAGGGCCGTTCGCCAAAGGCTCCAATGTCTACCTCAAAGAAACGAAGGATGACGGAAGCCTGACCCCCACGGGCAAGGAATTCTACGCCACCATTCGAAACAACAAAGGCCAATTCAAGATTGAAAATATCAATCTCGAAAGCCAATACGCGCTATTGACCGTCGAAGGCTACTATACCAGAGAATCCACGAATATGTTCTCGAGTTGCGCCATTTCGCTGAACGCAGCCACCGACTTAAGCAAGCGCAATTCCACGAACATCAACCTGCTCACGCATTTTGAATACCAGCGCATTTTGAATCTCGTTGAATCCGGAGCAACATTCGCCAAAGCAAAAGCCCAAGCTGAAAAAGAAATTTTCGCCGCATTCGGCTACGAAAAACCAGATCGAACCGCCGAAGACTTGGACATTACAGGAGAAAGCGAAGAAGACCGAATTCTACATGAAATCAGCGTAATGGTCGATAATGGTTTGGATAACAGTTACACCCCCTCCTGCGAAAAAAGCAAAGCACTTATTGACACCATTGCTAACGATTTTGCCACAGACGGGATCTTTAGCGATAGCTTAACTGCCGCAATTCTAGAATTCTCTTATCAAAAAAATACTAGTAACACCCTCCGCATTTTAAAACAGTACGCAGGACTTGGAGCATGCTCCCCCGTAGAAGCCGGTAATACATATAAAATGCAAAGAACCGTTTTCGTAGGAGGATTCGGCTATGATTATGCAATTTGTACAGGAACAAGCTGGAGTCTTCTTGATAGCGATGAATACAACAATGCTACTGCAGCAATCCAACACAAAACAGGAATCATGACCGATCCGCGAGACGGCAAAACCTATAAAACAACAAGTTTCACAACTAACGGAAAAAATTACGAATGGATGGCCGAAAACCTCCAGTACGCAGAAGGCAAATACACTTGGACCGAAGCGATGGCCATAGATGACAGTCTTGTCAACAAGCCTAACTCATCATCTATTTTAAAAGACGATTCCGTTCATCAGGGAATCTGTCCTGAAAATTGGCATATCCCCGGATTTTGGGAATGGAAGGATCTTCTTAAATATGTCGGCTCGCCAAATAAGCTTTACAGCAAAAATTGGAACAAAATCTATTTCACGGGATTTCAGCTTGAAGACAATATGGACTTTAATGCCGAACCCACATTTTTTGAACCCTATATTGATTGCGACGGTTGCAACAGCCCATACGCCAACTTCATCACATACACACTAGAGCCTATTACATTAGATCGAGCTACAACAATATATCAACATTACATTACCGATTACTACTACACTTATATTCCTACGAAAGTTAATGATTACGCTGAATACGCAGATCAAATTGTTAAAGCAATATCTAAAGGAACATTAAATATCGTTTCTGCTTTATTTGCATCAGATTATGATGCTAGCGACCCATACATTCCATACCCCTATTTTACGATTATTGTATCTACAAAAACAAACTTTGAAGTCAACGTTCGATGCGTTAAAAATTAAGGAGGATATATGTTTATCAAACCATTAAATAGATCCCTTTGGGCATGTTCATCACTCGCCGCAAGCCTGTTGATGTCAGCATGCTCTAGCGAAAATTCTGTTTCAATCGTACCCAGCTCGACAGGATCCAACCTAGAGACTCCACCGCAACCAGGCGATAATACAGAACCTGGCTATGACGAAGTTGTTTTATCAGGAACAATTTCAGGCGTTTCACAAAAAGGGCCTTTCATCAATGGTTCAACAGTCAAGCTCTACGAACTTGACGAAAAGATGCATCAAACAGGAGTCCATTACTCGACAACCATAGACAACAACAAAGGCAAGTATCACATTGATAGCGTCGTCATCACCAAACCTTACGCTTGGATGGTCGCTAACGGTTTTTTCTTAAATGAATTCACAGGAAAAAAATCCTCCAAAGAAATCACGTTGAATGGGCTTGTCAAAGTCGAAAAAGGCAAGGACATCAACATAAACGTTTTGAGCCATTTGGCATTCAATCGTATCAACTACTTGGTACAGCAAGGTTCGAGCATTGAAGATGCACAAAAGCAAGCCGAAGCCGAAGTTCTAAAAGCATTTGATTTCGATGCCGAAGAAACATCATTTAAAAACATGGACATCTTTGCAAATGGCGAAGGCGATGCCAAGCTACTTGCCGTTTCGCTCTTATTACTCAACAGAAAACCAGAAAATGAATATGATGATGAAAATGATGTTGCACAAGCAATTGACTTGATGGCACAAATTTCATACGATCTCGAAACGGATGGTAAATGGGATGACACCAATTTAAAGCAAGAAATAAAGGAAGATTTAGTTTATTTCACTTACAGATATGATAGCAACGGAGACAATATAATCTCCAAAGCACGAAGACAAATGCAATCAATGACAACAAAGTCCATCCCAAATTTCGAAAAGTACATCAAAAAATTTCTTTCACCAGACACCATATGGGGTTCATGCACAAACGAAAACGAAATACAGAGAAATCGCTACAGCGATCGTTACATCTGCCAAAATTCAAAATGGACTTCTTACAACCCTTTGATTGAAGAAGAATGCAATGCAGAAAACGAAGGAAAAGTAAAATCTGTATGGGTCAGTTCATCAGGCAATCCTAGATTCCGTTATATTGGACACACGGAATATTATAGGTGCGAAAAAGGCTCTTGGGAATCAAGAGGTATATGGGTGACTTGCGATACGGCAGGAGTTGCTATTGGTGACACATGCTCTAAGGATCAATGCCTTGCTGGAATAGGGTGTACAATAAGTTCATACGCATATGAAGGAAATGGAAATTGGAAATTATTGGGATCGACTCCAGCACTCTATAATGTTACTCCGGGATGCCAAAAGGAGAAAACCTTTGTCGGTGATACATGTTCCGTTATGCAATCTGAAGGCATGGAATACTATGTGCTCAATAAAGATAGTACTTGGGAAAAATGCAATATTGATCCGAATTTAGGAGCATGCCCGCTTGAAGCAAACCATTACTATTCTCAGTTATTCAATGATTATAATGGTAAATATTACTATTGTCATGGCGGTGAATGGACAGAAGTAAAGCTTGTTCCGCATCAATATACAGATCCTCGCAAGAAAGGCTTGACAGACGAAGAGTATGATATCTTAGATTTGCCTAAGGATGCCTCCGTTGGAGACCGTGCAAGTGGTTTATTGGAAATTTGTTATAATCATCCAGATATAGCAGAATACTTCTATGATAGCCTTTTCTGTATGCCTCGTTATTATTACCGTTATCGCGAGAATGGAACTTGGACTCTTGAAACGGAGGAAGACCGAAGCGCAGATAATCGGTTTAATCTTCCTGAATGCACTATTGACAAAGAGGGCATGGTTCAGAAAAAACTTCCAGAGCCTGCTGATGAAGCTGGCGTGTATGTAGAGCCTGGTGTAGTTGTCAAGTGTGTTATCGAAAAGATGTGTAATGGAGGATATCAGCTAACAAAAGATGAGCCTTGTCCTCAAGGAGACAAGGGTAGAATTTTCCCAGCATATAGGCACGTTGAATACATTTTTGGAAGAACAGAATAATTATTCTTGCCATAAAGCAAAAAACCGCAGCTTCAAGCTGCGGCTTTTATTCTAGAAACTCTAAACTAGTAACTAGCCCGAAGGGCGAAGTAACTATTTCTGCGGAGCAAGCGCCTTCACGGCTTCGGTCAATCGGTCAATCGCCTTGATGAGTTCATCCATCTTGGCATCGCTTACGCCACCGGCAATCGCGGCAGCAGTTGCATTTGCGGCAGTTTCAACAGCCTTAGCCGTTGCTGCAGGAGTCGCGCTCACCGGGACTTTGCCAAACCAAATATCCGGCCAGCGGTCGTTGCCACTATTATACGTAATGCGAGTTGCAGTTTCAACCGGTTCGCCAATCTTCCAAATATAAAGCTCGTAGTCGAACAAATCGTGGTCGTGGCCCTTGTCTGTCGCACCCCACACAAGCCACTTGCCATCCGGAGACAAACGCGGGAAGTATTCATGACTGCGGCGACCCGGCAAATCCATCAGCTTCACATTCTTCGGGATTCCAAAGAAGCCGACCTTTTCCACCTGCTTGCCATCCTTAGCAGTAAACCACAAAATTTCACTCGGAGCAGCCGTACCACCATTACCCGTGGGGTTCACGCGGTAGAGCTTAGTGCCGTCAAAATTCCAGTCAATCTGGCAACCGTCACCGGACTTTGTCCACACATTCTTCGTCAAGTCCCACACGCCCGTTTCGCGCATTGAACCGCGGAGTGTAATCGCGAGGTGCTTGCCATCCGGACTCATGTTCGGTTCCTGCAAAATCACGCCCGCCTTCTTGAAGACCTTTTCACCATCAAGCACGAGTGTTTCTTTTTTGCTCGCGAGGTCCATCGTAAAGACCTTGCCTGCACGGCTAAACACAATGGACTTGCCATCCGGGCGCCAAGTACCCCACGTGGCATTTTCAACAATCTTCGTCTCGTTCGTGCCATCAATGCCGACAGTCCACAAGTCCCACTTTTCCGGATAGTTGGCATCGTTTTCAGGAACCCAGCCGCCCTTGCTGCGGTTGAAGAGCACCTTGGATCCATCCGGGGCGATACGCGGGAACCAGTCCACATTATTGCTCTTGGTAAGCGCACGGGCATTCGTCCCGTCTGCGTTCATAATCCAAATGTCATGATGCGGATTTGCACGGCTCGTCGCCCAGACAATAGCACCTTCGATTTTGCCCTTCAAGGCATCGAGAGCCTTCTGTTCTTCAGGAGTCGGGTCAACAGACGCGCCCATCGGAGCGCCCTGTGCAGCAAAAGCTGATGCGGCCAAAAAGCCAATTGCGGAAATCAATGCAAACTTTTTCATATTCATATCAAAAAAGATAGTAACACATAGAAAAAAAGTTAAAAAAAACATGTCTAACAGCGCTACAACGCACCATAAACCGCCCCATCCAGTTGTAAACGTCCTGTAAACGTACTAGAGAACACAAAGGGAACATTTAAAACTTACGAAAATCTGTTTTTGGACACAAAAACGAAATGTCAATATAGATTTACAAACCGAGGAAAGATTATGAAGTTACCCATTTTTAGATGCTTACTGTTAGCAGGCATTCTTGCCGCCGCGTGGAACTGCTCCGAAAGTGCAGCGACTCAAGATTCCGCATCAAATAAAACTTCTAACCTTCAAATTCCGCAAAATCTAGTCGTTAGTGAACCCAGCTACTTCTACCAGCTCGGGACTACTTACTACATCATCGCCCCCAAGACGATGACCGTCAGCGATGGTTCAGGCAACGTCATCGGGACGTTCAACACCTCTACTGGCGCCATCATGTCACTCTCCGGTGAAATCATCGCCATTAACTTGGACTTGAGCAAGCTCCCCATGGTTTCCCCGACGGTTCCTTCCAAGGACCTCATTGCCGTTGACCTGGACACCTAGCAATTTTTATATTGCAGTCCATGAGTGACGCTCTCGAAAAACGCATCAAGAAACACATCATCGGAAAGCCACACCGCTTTTTAGCCGTGTCTCCGCTTGGTTTTGAACAAACTCTTTCGAGAGAATTAGAAATCATTTTAGGCGAAAGCGCAACGGAACAGCCACACGCCACTGGGGACGGCAAAGTCGAATTTACCACAAAACTCACTGAAGCGTGGAAAGTCGTCGCCGTAAGCCGCACCGCCAACCGCGTGCTCATGGAAATCGCAAATTTCAAGGCCGAGAACTTCCGCGATCTCGAAAAGAAAGCCTCCGAAATCCCGTGGGAACTGTATTTTGACAAGAAAACGGGCAACGCCCTACAGACGAGAGACGAGAGTATTATTCCTAGTAACTCAAAACTAGTAACTAGTAACTTACCACACATTCACGTTACTTGCAAGCATTCGCGACTGTACCATAGTGACGCCATCGCCGAAAGGTTATACAAAATAATAGAAGGGGTAAGCCTCCCCCTCGCTTCTGCCGACACGGCATCCGCTACCCCCTCTGCGGGGACACCCCGCAACGCCCCGGCGCAAAACGAGAATCGCAGCATTCAACAAAATCTCTACGTCAATTTCTTAGATGACCGTTGCACCATTTGGCTAGACCTCGCCGGTGAAGAACTCTACAAACGCGGTTTTGAACGATTCGTGAACGACGCCCCGCTCAAAGAAACCATCGCCTCCGCGATGATCTTCGAAGCTTTCTATACAGCGTCCCTAACCACTAACCACCAACCACAAACCACTCTTATTGATCCCATGTCCGGCAGCGGCACATTCAGTCTTGAAGCCGCCTGCATTGCAAACAAAATCATTCCTGGCACCTGTCGCGATTTTGCACTCAAGCACCAGCCCGCTTTCAAAGAAGCCACGTGGAATTTTTTGATTAGACAAGAGACGAGAGACGACAAATGCGTAGGACGAGTGTCGCGACCATGCTTGCATGAGCATGACCGAGTCCAGCATTTGGGATTAGAGCGAAGCGATAATCCAAAGACGAACAGTGAAACAGCGGCAATCGCGAAAATCATCACAAGCGACATTTCCGAACGCGCGGTAAGCATCATCAAGCACAACATAGAATGTTGCCCGCTCGCAAGTATTTCTCCAGCCCCAATCGCACCGCAACAAAAAGATTTCTTCAGCTACACCGCAAAAGAAATTGTAGACGCCTGCGGTGACACCTCGCCCATTCTCGTGCTAAACCCACCCTACGGCAAGCGCCTTGACTTTGACGCACCCAAGCTTTACACGCAAATAGGCAAAAAGCTAACGGAACTCGCCCGCGACTTACACAATTTTGGCAAAACGCTCACAGTCGCCATCCTCGCCCCGAAAGACGACACCCGCAATGGAGCCAAGTACACCTGCACCGCAAACCTTTTGCGCGAATGTGCCGCCTTGTCGCCAGAGCAATCCCCAACCGCGAAAGTCATCCAAACAAGCCACGGCGGCTTTAGCCTCAACGCCATCTTTGCAACAATCTAGGCGCATTGCTTTTATCATCACAACAATTAATTTTCTAACTTATAACTGAAATTTATGGTGGCATATACAATGTCATCGGAATTATTAAAGACAAAAAAGGATCATTATGCCGAAACTTCGTTCGCTCAAGACTATGGAAGGCCGCGAAATGGCCGGAGCACGCGCCCTGTGGCACGCAACTGGAACTAAGGTGGAAGACTTTGGTAAGCCCGTCATTTGCGTGGTGAACAGCTACACCCAGTTTGTACCGGGTCATGTCCACCTCAAGGATGTCGGCCAGGTTGTCGCTCGTGCGATCGAAGCTGCCGGCGGTGTCGCTAAGGAAATGAACACCATCGCAGTCGATGACGGTATCGCCATGGGCCACGACGGCATGCTCTACAGCTTGCCGAGCCGCGACCTCATTGCCGACTCCACCGAATACATGGCAAACGCTCACCGCGCAGACGCACTCGTCTGCATTTCTAACTGCGACAAGGTGACTCCGGGTATGCTCATGGCTGCCATGCGCCTCAACATTCCGGCAATCTTCGTTTCTGGCGGCCCGATGGAAGCTGGCCACGTCACGACGAAGGACGGTAAGGACCGCGCTCTCGACTTGATCGACGCCATGATCGATTCTGCAGACAACACCATCAGCGATGAAGAAGTTGCCGACATCGAAGCAAACGCTTGCCCGACTTGCGGTTCCTGCTCCGGCATGTTCACCGCAAACTCAATGAACTCCCTTACCGAAGCCCTCGGCCTTAGCTTGCCTGGCAACGGCACCATCGTTGCAACGCATGCCGAACGTAAGAAACTCTTCGAAGCTGCCGGTAAGCGCATCGTGGAACTCTGCCACCAGTATTACGATTTGAACGACGAAAGCATCCTCCCGCGCAGCATCGCCACGAAGGACGCCTTCGAAAACGCAATGCGCCTCGACATCGCCATGGGCGGTTCTTCTAACACAGTGCTTCACTTGCTCGCCGTCGCTCAGGAAGCTGGCGTGGACTTCACCATGAAGGACATTGACCGCCTCTCCCGCAACACGCCGTGCATCTGCAAGGTCGCTCCGACCGTCCACAACATCCACGTTGAAAACGTGAACCGCGCAGGCGGTATCATGGGCATCATCGGTGAACTCGACCGCATGGGCCTCATCCACAAGAGCGCAAAGACTGTTCACGCCGCCACGATGGGCGACGCTCTCGAAGCAAACGACCTCAAGCGTAATCCGACTGCCGAAGCCAAGCAGCGCTACCTCGCAGGTCCGGGCCGCAAGTACAACATCGAAGCATTCTCTCAGAACTTCATGTACCCGGATCACGACCTCGACCGTGCCAACGGTGCTATCCGCGATGGCGAACACGCTTACACCAAGGACGGCGGCCTCGCTGTTCTTTACGGTAACCTCGCTATCGACGGCTGCATCGTGAAGACCGCAGGCGTTGACGAATCCATCTGGAAGTTCACCGGTCCGGCAATCGTATTCGAAAGCCAGGAAGAAGCCGTGAACGGCATTCTCGGCAACAAGGTGAAGGCTGGCGACGTCGTCGTCATCCGTTACGAAGGCCCGAAGGGTGGTCCTGGCATGCAGGAAATGCTCTACCCGACCTCTCACCTCAAGAGCCGTCACCTCGGCAAGTCCTGCGCCCTCCTCACCGACGGTCGCTTCTCCGGCGGTACGAGCGGTCTCTCCATTGGCCACGCTTCTCCGGAAGCCGCCAACAAGGGTAACATCGGCCTCGTGCACACAGGCGACGTCATCGAAATCGATATCCCAAACCGCACCATCAACGTGGAACTCACCGACGAAGAACTCGCCGCCCGCCGCAAGGAAATGGAATCCCGTGGCGCCAAGGCATGGAAGCCGGAAAACCGCGACCGCGTCGTGTCCAAGGCACTCCAGGCATACGCTGCCATGGCTTCTTCTGCAGACAAGGGCGCTGTCAGAGACTTGTCTCTAATTGGAGTTAAATAAGCAAATCCCTGTGAGCCGTAGGCGACTCGTATTAACGAGTCGTCGGAGGCGAGAGGCGGCGAGGTATCGCAGTGTAAATAGCAATCGAACCGCCGGTCGTCACAGGGTGCTGTCAGAGACTTGTCTCTGATTGGTGTGAAGTAATTAAAGGAATTCCCCGCATACAAAAAACGGCACCGCACAGGTGCCGTTTTTTCATCCATACAAATTCTAAACCAAACTACACGACAGTCAGAATGTCCGAGAATCCCGTCACCTCAAAAATTTCCTTGATTTCATCGCAGACATTCTTGATGGTCATCTTGCCCTGCTTGTTCATAATCTTCTGGGCAGAAAGCAAAACGCGCAAGCCCGCCGAAGAAATATAAGACAACTTGGCAAAATCAAATTCCAGATCAGTTACACCGTCCAATTTTCCCTGAATCTCGGATTCGAGCAGCGGAGCCGTCATCGTATCCAAGCGTCCTTCCAAGGCAAAAGACGTGCTGGAACCATCCACATTTTTTTCAATTTTCATTATCAGCCTCTCTTTGTATTTTTAAATCTATAATAAATTAACCCAGTTTTTTTACAACGGTTAAAACATTCTTCTCGCCATCACGTTTGTACTCAACGCCATCCATGATTTTTTTTACGAGGAATATTCCAAGCCCGCCAATTTCGCGATCTTCCGCCGGAAGTGAAACATCCGGATCCGTCTTTTTCAGCGGATCATAAGCCACTCCCTCGTCAATAAAAGTCAGCTTTGCAGTCAGCACATCCTCGTTCACATTCAAAATCAGCTTCATATTAGAAGATCCCGAATAGCGAACAACATTGCTGAACAGTTCGTCAATCGCAACGCCAATCTGCATAATGGCCTTAGGCGACGGATTCAGCGGCTCCAGAGAGCTTTCAACAAAGTCCGTCAAAGTCTTGACATTTTCAAATTTTGAATCTACGACGATTTCTTTAACCCAATTCTGCATAGTACCAGCCAAAAGTTTCGTAAATCATACAATAATTATACATTTATCTCGCACAATTTGTCAATATTTCTGCAAAAAGCCCTAAAAAATGTGTTTAAAAGCAAACAATTCTATATTTTCCCGCATGATAAACACAACCCTTTGCTACATCGAACAAGACGGCAAGTACCTGCTGCTCCACCGCATCAAAAAGAAAAACGACATCAACAAGGACAAGTGGATCGGCATTGGCGGAAAGTTCGAAGAATGGGAATCGCCCGAAGACTGCATCCACCGCGAAGCACTCGAAGAAACAGGTCTCACGCTCATCCGCCCCAAGTATCGCGGCATCGTCACGTTCATCAGCGACGGCATGGACCAGACCGAATTCATGCATCTCTTTACGGCAACCGAATTCACAGGCTCAATCAAGGACTGCGACGAGGGCGTACTGGAATGGGTGGACAAGCAAAAAGTGAAGGAACTTCCCCACTGGGATGGTGACTTGATATTCCTAGCACTCCTGGAACGCGGCGAACCATTCTTTTCGCTCAAGCTCACCTACAAAGGCAGTACCCTCACCGAAGCTTTGCTCAATGAAACACCCGTAACACTACAGGATTTTCTGTAGTCATGTGATTTTCCGCAATTTTTTGATAAAAATTATTGGCAGGGCTTAACAAAACGCTTTAAATTAAGCATATTTGTGATACTCCAAACCAACCCCAGACTCGGCAAGATGCGTACTCCTACGATATTGCCGAGTCGCTTTTTTTATTACCCTTTTCTATTACCACTTTGCAAGGGCGTTCGAAACAATCAAGTCCTGGAGCTTTTCAACGGCACGCGTCTGGCCATGGCGGTCTTCGGTCTCGTTCGCTTGGACGTCATAGACACCATCCGCCGAGAGCGACTTGCTTTCGTAGATGATTCTTTCTTTTACGTTATCGTAAAATTTCACTTCAACGCGAATCGTCACGCGGTACGTTTCCACATCGCTATTGCTGTTATAGTTTTCGGGCTTGTTCGAATAGCTTAACAAAGTAATTTCAAAGTC
Source organism: Fibrobacter succinogenes subsp. succinogenes S85 (assembly GCF_000146505.1). Taxonomy (GTDB): domain Bacteria; phylum Fibrobacterota; class Fibrobacteria; order Fibrobacterales; family Fibrobacteraceae; genus Fibrobacter; species Fibrobacter succinogenes. Next base: position 870,363 of record NC_017448.1, read on the forward strand.
GGCATTGGCATCGCTATTTACAAGACGCACACCACCCGCATTGCGCTTGAACATATCAACGACTGCTGTATGGATGTTATTTGCAAGCACCGGATCCAAAGTTTTGTCCTCGACTTCATGGATATTGACCGTCTTGATGTGGCTCGGGAGCGTACTTGCAGTAAAGCTATAGCAACCCGAAAAAAAGCTTACCACCATGGCAAGCATCAAGGCGACAAACAGGCGAGAAATAAACTTATGGTAAAGCATAATCACAATGTAGAAAAACACCCCGCAGCGCAAAGCCACAGGGTGTTCAAAATTCTACAGAACTAAACCTTATTTCTTCTGGGTTCTGCGATAACCGCGACGAATCGTTTCCGTAGTGCGCTGGAACGGCATCGTCATGATGGTCGGGTTGTTACCGTTACTTGCATAGCAGTAAGAGTAAGCTTCCTTCACGACCGTCATCTGGTAAACATACGGACCCGTAGCGAGCAAACGACCCTTGTCCGTAACCGGATACATCTTGATCGTAGCAAGCATAGCACCCGTAGAGCCATACATCGGAGTTTCACCGCAGCCCGGCACCTTCACGCCTGCAGACTTCGTAGAAGAACGCAAGCCGTTCAAGGCGTTTTCAAATTCTTCCTGTGTCACGCGCTTGCTGTACTGGTTCACAAAGTGGCCGAGGTGGTCAAACACGCGAATATTCACATGGAACGGCTGTGTGGTCGGGAAAGACCAGCTCGTGCAAGATTCGTTACTCTTCTTGCCCGGAACGTTTGCAGAACCGTCGTTATAGCAGAGAGTTTTGTTTGCATCCTGGCCTGCACCATAGACAACGCCTGTACCAACCGGGACAGTCGTAGCCCCCTGAGCACCAGAAGTCATAAGCACCTTGGCGCTATCCTTAGCCCACTTGAGCGGATCAACGTTATTGACAGCCGGAATCGGAGTCAAAACAAGGTCAGCAGTCATGTCGGTCGGAATCGTACCGCTACCAGCCAAGTCCGTAAGTGCCTGGGATTCATTCGTAAAGTCCGGACGGTCATAAGCAGGGTCGTCAGGCACCACAGGAGTCGTAGCCACTGCAGTATAAGAAATCTTACCCCACTTTTCACGTTCATCGAAGCCTTCCACATGCTTGCCAGAGCTCGATGCCACATAGAAAGTCACCTTCTGAGACCAGGCCATCAACTGAGCCCATTCCTGTGCAGTATAGTTACCACCATTGCCATCATCGTTAAGTCCCTGGCTATACGGAACGTTGAATGCCAAGCGGTCATCGCCCAGGAGGCCACCTTCAACAACGTTACCATTAAGGTCCTTCACGACACCTTCAAACTGGTACATCTGGCCATCGGCACCCTTGTCAATCGGGCCAGTCATCGAAGTCACATAGAAGCCATAAACCATCGTCACCTTCTGGCCGTTAGCATCGGTCACTTCGCGCAACACAACCATGGACGGCACATTCGGATTGTTGATAGCAATAAGGCTAGAGTCTGCCAGCGGGACGTTCATGTACATGCTGTTGTGAGAAATACCGTTTTCGTCCACCTTCACGACGACATCGCTAACAGTCGGCTGACCATAACGGGACGGAGCAAGTTCGGCAAGAGACGTACGGATGTAAATGTTGGAACCATCGGACTGACGGTCTGCATAGAAGAAGTGCAAATGATGCCAAGTATCATCGGCCCAGCCAGTTGCATCAGAAGCGCCGGAGCAGTTCGTGTAACCGGAAAGCGGTTCACCGACATGGCAACCATGATTGTTCCTTGCAAGAACTTCAATATCGACCTTACCCGGAGCAGACAAGTGCGTACCGCCCAAGTCCACGACAAGCACGCCATCAACAAAGATCCACATGTCATCGTCACCAGCGAATTCAAACACTTCGTGTGACGGAGTCTGGTTTGTAGTCTTGTACTTGAAGCTTGCGTAACCCATCATGGTAAAGGCGTAGTTGCGGAGGTGCTGCAAGCCGAGGCTTCCATTCATCACAGCAGCCTGCCATGCGGCGCTATGTCCACTGCCATTTTCAACAGCACGCGGGCCACCCTGATTCAACCAGTCCTGACAAAGCTTAGCCGTATTCTGGTTCAAGAAGTCAGCCTGGTCCTTGGCATACTGGTAGTTGTAAGGCGGGCAGAAAATTGAGAGCGTCTGCGGGTCATACTGGTCACACACACCGTTCGGCTGGATCGAAGCATTACAGGGCTTGTTCATTACCCATTCTCTTGTAACCGGGTTGATGCTATCCAGCGGAGAATAACCACCATTGTTATAGTTATAGTCGTAAATGTAGTACTTGGTACCAGCAGGATCCTTCGGGATATCCATTGTTGTGTTGACACGCTTGTTCTGGCCCGGAACATCAAGATACCACTGTTCAAAGAACTGGTTGTCGCAGCGTTCGTTCATCTTGCTGATGACGACACCGTCATACATATCAATCTTGCCGTCAGCACCAGGAGCAGCAAAAATCAAATAAGGATTCACCATGCCCGGCGTGTAAATAACCGGATTGGACCAGTTTGTACCACCATTCGGGCATTTGTAACCACTCACGTCATTCTGGGCATTCTTGTAACCACGCTGCGTCCATCCCTGAGTAGACTTCTGGGAACATTCACCATACTCCAAGACAGGACCAGCAGAAACAGTCTGTAAATAGGCCGGGAGATACGGATTCACCTGTCTCGGGAAACCATCAGTACCAATTTCGGCACCGACAATACCCGGCTGGAACGTATTCATGTTACCACAAGTATTATGATACGGTACATTGGCATACCAGACTGCATCGTAACCATACAAGTTCATTGCAGCACCGGTAGAAGTCCTGTAATTGTAAATTTCATTCAGATGATTAACGGATTCTTCCGAGAAATTTTCAAAGTCAGGGTGATTCGGCTGGAAATCGCGAATCACAATATCCAATGTGCGGACATCCTGGGTCTGGGCAAAAGTAGCAACGGAACAACCAAACAGAGCACCGAGGGTAATCCATCTATATAATTTCATAATAATCCAATCTCCACCTAAGGATAGGTTACAACAATTCCACCTAAATATAAACCAAATAAAATGAAAAGAGGTCCTATTATAATGCAAAATATATGTAAAAACAGAAAATCTTGAGAAAAGCCGGCAAGTTCCGTATTATATCCACAAAAACACTAGGCCTTCTATGTTTTTTCCAAGTGGATTATCTATTTTTTCCGCCCATGAATTGGTCCATTGTTTTCTTTGTCATCATGATGCTCCTGTTGTTGCGCATTTTGCGCCTAAGAATCCGCGCCAACAGCACCCGTTCGGAATCTTTCAAGCGACTTCCACCCAAAGACCAGCTTGCAGTCCTCAAAGAATGCCTATTAAACAACCCTTCTGAGGCCAATCTAAAGAATTTAGCGGAATTTAGCGAGCGAACATCTATAAAAATTGACGTCGAAAGCTACCGTCCGTTCCTCAAGTCGCAGTTGGAAATTTTCGGCCGCAAGGATGCCATTGCCGAAGACAACGAGCTTTACGCCAAAGAATGTGAATGGATGGACAAAATTACGCCAATCGAATTTGAAGAAGCCGAATCGTTCAGGCAAGCAAACGAGACTCAAAAGTACATTGAGCGCACCCTTGAAGGCATCGCCCGCCTGTACTCCGATGAAGCGATTCTGGAGACTCTTGCTAAAATCGCCCCGGACTACCCGCACGCAAGCGAGCTGACCGAAAGCTACAAGCAGCTCATGCAAGCCCGCGACGAAAGTGGCGCTGACGACAAGTCTCTCGAAGCCCTCCGCAAGCAAAAAAACGCCTGGGAAGAAGACCTCTTGAACGTAAAATTAGTAGACAGTAGGAAGTTGGCAGAACCTAGCCCGCTCCGCTCTTAGAACTTAGTTGGCAGAACTTAGTTGACAGAGCTTAAAGAGAATGCATTGTTCTAAGTTCTATTTCTCCAAAAAATCCAACGCTTCGCCGGCAAGTTCCACACAGCGGTTGCACGGGATAATCTTGTTCGGGCGGATTTCCTGACACTTGGTGCAGCCCTGAGCGCCGCGCTTAAAGACATCTTCAATCGATTCAGCATGGTCGGGTTGCATCATCTTCGCCGCATAGAGCGCCCCGCACAAGCCGTCCGGAGCCTTTCCGCCACCAAAAGCACGGAACATTTCGGCAGCCTTCACTGCCTCTTCTTCGGACTTGCCTGTTGCTCGCGCATAGCCATAAGCAACCGCCATGGCACAGTTACCGCGCTTATCCGCATGGAATTTCTTTGAAAATTCGGCAATCGACATAAAAGCTCCTTTTACATTGTCATGCCGGCCTCCGTGTTCTTTGACCACTTGCGCTTTAGCGCTTATGTGGTCATGATCCGCGAATGGGGACGGCATCACCTTTTCTTATAAATATATATATTCTAGACATGCCTAACAAAAACAACGACATTCAAAATCTTGACCTTGACCAGCTCATCGGCAACATGAGCTCCATCAACAGCGAAGACTACTGGTTCACCAAAGTCTCAAAAATTGAGGAATACGACGAATCCGCACCGCAAAAGCCGGATTCCGAGAGTCACCAAAGGTGATCCCCGAATAAGTCGGGGATGACATTGCAAAAAATTTCATTAGAAACAAAAGACCCTGCAAAAACTTGCAGGGTTTTAAAATCCAAATATTAATTTGAATTACTTGTCAGTAAGCACTGCAACGCCCGGAAGAACCTTGCCTTCCAAGAGTTCGAGGGAAGCGCCACCACCCGTAGAGGTGTGGGTCACCTTCTTGTCAGCGCCGTACTTCTTGGCAGCCGTAGCGGTATCGCCACCACCGATCACGGTGATTGCGCCAGCAGCGGTAGCTTCGACGATAGCGTCAGCCATAGCCTTGGTAGCCTTTTCGAAAGCTTCGAATTCGAACACGCCTGCAGGACCGTTCCAAACGATGGTCTTTGCGGACTTGATAGCGTTCACGAAGAGCTTGGTGGATTCAGCGCCCACATCGAGGCCCATCCAGCCAGCCGGAATGCCTTCGGCGTCAGAGACAGCCTTGGTAGCAGCGTCGGCAGCGAACTTGTCAGCAGCGATGTAGTCAACCGGGAGGATGATTTCCTTGCCGGCAGCCTTGGCCTTGGCCATCAGATCCGGAACGAGCTTGGCACCTTCTTCGTCAAACAAAGAAGAACCGATTTCGATGTTGTTGAGAACCTTCTTGAAGGTGAAAGCCATGCCACCGCCGATGATGATCTTGTCGGCCTTGTCGAGGAGGTTGTTGATGAGCTGGATCTTGTCAGCGACCTTTGCACCGCCGAGGATGGCAAGGAACGGACGCGGAGGATTGTTGAGGACCTGGTCGAATGCCTTGAGTTCCTTGTTCATGAGGAAACCAGCGGCACGCTGCGGGAGTTCAACACCAGTCATGGAAGAGTGATCGCGATGAGCGGTACCGAAAGCGTCGTTCACGTAGACGTCAGCGAGCTTGGTGAGGCTTGCGCGGAATGCCTTGACGGCTTCCTTGTCGGCCTTTTCCTTAGTTTCGGTGCCATCGGCGTTCTTGATCTTACGCTTGCCTTCTTCTTCGATGTGGAAGCGGAGGTTTTCGAGGAGGATGATTTCACCCGGCTTGATAGCAGCGCAGGCAGCTTCAACTTCCGGACCAACGCAGTCCGGGAGGAACTTCACCGGCTTCTTGATGAGTTCTTCGAGCTTCTTAGCAACCGGAGCGAGTGTGTACTTCATGTTCTTTTCGCCATTCGGACGGCCGAGGTGGGAAGCGAGCACGACTGCTGCACCCTTTTCGAGAGCGTACTGGATGGTCGGGAGAGCGGCTTCGATACGCTTGGTGTTGGTAATTTCGCCAGTCACCTTGTCCTGCGGAACGTTGAAGTCGACACGGATGAACACGCGCTTGCCGGCGAGTTCGAGATCTTCGATAGAAAGCTTTGCCATTATAGCACCTTCTTTTTTAGGGTTAAAATTTTACGGCTGTAAATATAGAAAAGACGAGAGACGAGAGAGGAGAGACGAGAGCTTTTTTCATTGGAAAAAGCATGAAGGTGAAACAGGGTACGTTTTGTAACCAGACTTTTACAAACAGAACGTTGAACCATACAATTAATTGATAATTTTATCACACCAATAATTTATTCATCCCTTTTGTGATTCTCCGCGTGAAAAAAAATTATATAATTCACTATCGGTGTTTTTTTTATATATTTTTCCAAAAAAATTGGATTATTCGGAGTAGATACGATGAAGCGTTCTTTCTTATTGGCCTTATGCCTTTCCGCTGCAGCAGCTTTCGCTGGAGTTTATGATATCGCTGATTTTACGGCTAAAGATGCCGTTATGTCTGACAATCAAGTTTTTGCCGCCAATGGTGGTCAGGAACTCAGCACCGCTTCCGTTGACGAAGCAGCTGCTGTTCCTTCTGGAAATATTGTTCTCCGTCAGAAGTTCGCCCAGGAATCTGGCCTTAACGCCTACCAGCTTTACATCGGTCAAGTTGGCGACGTTTCTTCCATGACCGCATTGAGCGTTCCTTCTACGGTTTCGTACAAGAATGTCATTAAATCCAAACTTTACGTCCGTCGCGGCATGAAGCCGGGTGATGACGCCGAAAAGGTCTACTTTGACGGCAAGTACGTCTACATCCCGGGTGCAACATCCGCAATCACATTTGTGAACGGCATCGCCACTGAACTCAAGAGTGAAGCTCCGGCCGCTTCCGCAAGCTCCGCTCCGAAACAGGAATGCGATGAATTCGATGTTTCTTGCGATGAAGACATCATTGCCGCAAAGAACAGCAAGAGCTACGATGTTTCTGGCGACTTGAACAGCACAAACTCCCGCGCAGACTCCCGTGACTATTCCGCTTCCGCCGCAGCACAGGATGTCAAGGACCGCTTCGGTATCGCTGACGAAGTCCGCTTCTGGAGTGCAGTCGCCCTTTCCGCTGTTGCAGCGGGTAGTGCAGTCGTTGGTGTTCTCCAGCAGATGAAGGCTAGCGAAGCAGACAAGGCCTACAAGGATCTTGAAAAGGTCGCTAACAATGTCGAAGGCAAGATTAAGGAAGTTTGCAGTTCCATCAACAACTTTGACAGATGCGTCAAGTGGTACAAAACAGAAGCAACGCCTGAAACAAAGGCATTCATGATTGATGGTTGGTCTTACATTGACCTCCAGAACAGAATGAAGATCAACAAGGACACCAAGGATTCTTACGCTATGGGCCGCAACATCTGGTTCGGCGTCACAGCAGTTTCTTTGACTGCAGCTATCGTGTTGTTCGCATGGTAATGGAACAAGGGCGAATCCGACTCAAAGACGTTCAATTTGATTGCATTGTAGGCATACTCCCCTACGAACGCGAAAACGAACAGCCAATCATCTTGAACCTGACCCTTTGGTTGGACTTTGCCAAAGCTGCAGAAACTGAAGATTTAAACGAATCTATCGACTATGCAAAGCTGGCGGAAGAACTCAAAGGGTTCATCCGCCTTTCTTGTTTTAAGCTAGTTGAAACGCTTGTCGTAAAGACCGCAGAATACGTCTTGGAACATTATCCCAAAGCAACCGCAGTCGAAGTCTCTGTTGCAAAGCCCCAAGCCGTCCCCGGTTGCCTCGGCGCCGAAGCAAGCGTTAAAATCAGTAGACAGTAGGCGGTAGGAAGTAGGAAGGAGACTTGTCCGAGCCAGTCATCCTCTAAAGGCGCGGTAGCGCAGAGCTTCGGAGAGATCCATAATGTCTACAGCGGAGGCGCCGCGCAAGTCGGCAATCGTGCGCGCAACTTTTAACAACCTAAAGTATCCGCGCGCACTCAATTCCATTTTAGCGGCAGCATTTACCGCAAAGCTTTCTACAGCAGGTGTCATCGCCGCAAATTTCCGTGCATATTCCGATGACATTTCAGCATTGGACTTAAACGTCAAATTGCGGAAGCGTTCCCGCTGAATTACACGAGCCGCACATACGCGCCTACGAATATCTGCAGAGGACTCCCCTCGCCCTTTTATCGCAAACATCGCAGCATCAACAGGTGGCACGCTCACCTGAATGTCAATACGGTCCAATAACGGTCCCGAAATTTTTTCACGATAACGTTTACGCGCTTCGGGCAAGCAAGTGCATTCACGCTTCGGATCCATAGAATAGCCACACGGACACGGGTTCATTGCAGCGCCCATCATAAACCGAGCAGGCCACACCACAGTACCGCTTGCTCGGCTAACCGATATTTCTCCTTCTTCCATCGGCTCGCGTAACGCTTCCAAGACACTCCGGTTGAACTCAGGCAGTTCATCCAGAAACAGTACCCCATTATGCGCCAAGCTCGCCTCGCCCGGCAAAAGCCTAGTGCCGCCGCCCACAAGCGAAACCATCGACGCTGAATGATGCGGTGAACGAAATGGTCTAGCAAGCACAGGTTTAAATTCGTCAGAATCACCTGCACTACGAGCACACGAATGAATTCGCGTCGTTTCCAAAATTTCCTGTTCAGTCATTTCAGGAAGAATCCCCGGCAAGCATTTCGCACAAAGTGTTTTACCCGCCCCAGGCGAACCTACAAGCAAAAAATTATGCGCACCAGCAGCGGCAATTTCAAGCGCACGCTTTACGCCATCCATCCCCACCACATTCTTAAAATCAGGAACCTTATCGTCAACGTCAACGCGGTACGACGCAATCCCTTTTGCAACTTTCACATCTTGACAGGAATTGCGCGTCAAAATTTCAACACATTCCCCAAGTGTATCCGCACAAACAAAATGAATACCTTCCACCAGCGAAGCCTCCTGCACATTCCCTCGCGGAATAACGAGAATGCACTTACGTTCTGTAGACAAATTCATTGCGATGGATAACACTCCACGGACAGGCTTCAACAAACCATCCAATGAAAGTTCGCCCACAAAGACATAGCGTTCCAACTGAGGGATTTCAATCTCACCCGTTGAAACAAGCAAGCCAATCGCCAGCGGAAGGTCTAAAGCACTCCCCTCCTTTCGCAAATCCGCCGGTGACAGATTCACCGTTGTACGGAAACCTGTCACCACTTTCCCGATGGAACGTATCGCCGAAACGACGCGCTCACGAGATTCCCTTACCGCATTGTCCGGGAGCCCAACAAGAGTAAAACCAGGCAGTCCTTGAGCGGCATCGACTTCAACACTCACGGAAACGGCCTTTATTCCAAACAAGCAATAAGAACGGATTCTACGAAACAAGTTGCACCTGCCTTATGCTACTGCAGCCTGATACTTTTCAAGCACGCAATTTTCAATGTGTTCACGCAGCTGACGCGTAATCGGCAAGCACACGGTGCGATAATCTTCGCCCTTGTAGAACGTATCAATCGGGTAGCCCACAAACATGCCATTTTCACCATCCATCACGCGGAGTCCACGAATCTGGATTTGGTCGTTCAGCACGATTGTCGCAAGCCCTTTCATGTGACCTAGGTTTGCTCCTTCCTTGAACGGAAATACTTGAACATTCGTCACGGCAAGGCAATCAAATGCCGGAGACATTGCAGGGAAACCAGAGGTTTTCTTTTCTGTTTTTTCAGCCATATCGGCCTCCTATTTTTTTGAAGATTAACCGCAGTTGAACGCACTCGCATTCTTGCGGAACGCTACACAGTATGCAAAAGACGTGCCAAAGACAAAATCGGCGTTTTTATGCAAAATTCGGCATTTCCATTCGAATAAAAAAGTGATTAATCGATTTAATCACTGATTAATCAGTTATTTTAACACATACAAAGTAATGCATTTTGTGCCTATAAAAAATTTTCTACCTTATCAACCATGCTTTTAAAACCGAATATGCAATGGACGGCCAACCAGGGAATCATTCACCCAATGGTCACAGCCGAGTTTTCGCAAACGACAAACAGCGTCGTCGTCAAGTTTACCGTAGAAGAACCTTTGGACTGCTATCGCGCCGCCGTTCAAGAAGACAACGGACGCAGCTGGGAAGATTCCTGCGTGGAAATCTTTTTGCAGAATCCGGCAAACCCGGCCGAATATTTCAACTTCGAAACGACAAGCCGAGGCTTTGTACTCGCCGCCCGTGGAATTGACCGCAATAACAGACAAACGCTCCCGCTCGATACGATCGCAAAAATCAAGCGTTCAGGAACTACGCCATGCATCCAAGACGATTCCGTCTACTGGACAATGACGATTGAAATTCCTGCCGAGATTTTTGGAATTAAATCATTCCAGGCGCCACTCCGCGGAAACCTCTACAAGTGTGCCGATAAAGCAAACAAGCCCCATTACCTGAGCGCGTTCCGCATAGAAACAGAAAAACCGGACTTTCACCGTCCGGAATTCTTTCAAGTTTTAGGATAAAAGGCGATTCCGGCACAGAGGCCGGAATGACAGTCGCCATTACATCATACGCAATTTCATCTCGAAGACGGCGCGATCATTTTCGTCGAGAATTCGCATGTACGTAGCCCCATTGTGGTCCGCACGGAAGACTCTCATCGTCTGCCCTTCTTCGGATTCGCCCAAGTAATGAACTTCGAGCTCTGACGGGATGCAGAGTTCCAAATCCGAAGCGCTAAACACGTTCAACGCAAGCTTCACGTACTCGATGTTGTTCATGTGGTGCGACATATCGATATGTTGCGGCAACACCTTTTGCTGATAAACTTCTTCGTACTCTTCTGGTTTCACGTTAAAGCGGTCGAATTCGTCCGTCATAAACGCATCCGGGAATCCTTCCGTCGGGAAGTCCACATCCGAAAGGCGCATCGGGCGATGGCGATCCAAGCTCAGACAACACATTTCTTGCTTTGCAAAAATAATCGGCTCGCCTTCCACCGTGGTAATCGCCGTATTTTCGTTCAAACGAATCAGCTGGTTATCTGCCGGGAACGACGTTGTCACGACCTTGTCGCGCCAGTACGGACGCTTGAGGAACTTGAACTTCGCCTTGTAAACGACCCAAAAGCCGCCCTTTTCTTTTACCACGAAATTGTCCATTTTCATGGCGCCAAAATTTTCTGTAATATTGTCCTGGACCATGAGCACAGTCTGTGCAAGGCCCATCTTTCCAGAAACATCAATATAAGCCGAAGTTATTGTTCTCGGCTTTTGGAACACGAGCGGATTTTTCGCCAAAGTATAAATATCAATCATGGTTTTAATATAATTTTTTTTATCATTTGGGCGCATGTCTACCGTTATTATTTTCAATAAGCCTTTTGGTGTTTTGAGCCAGTTCACCCCCGAAGCGGGCCACCCCGCCCTCGATAGCTTCGGATTTCCGCCAGGAGTGTACGCCGCAGGTCGCCTCGACCACGATAGCGAAGGAGCATTGCTCCTGACTGATAACGGCAAGCTCATCAAAAAACTTTTGGACCCGAAATACGAGCACCCGCGCACATACCTCGCGCAAGTGGACGGTCAAATCACCGAAGAAGCCGTCTGTAAGCTCGCCAAAGGCGTAGACATCAAGGGCTACCACACCAAGCCCTGCAAAGCTGAAATTGTCGAAGCCCCGGAATGGATCTGGGAACGCAATCCGCCGGTACGTTTCCGCGCAAACATTCCCACTAGCTGGGTAAAGCTCACGCTCATTGAAGGCAAGAACCGCCAAGTCCGTCACATGACTGCAGCCGTAGGCTTTCCCACGCTCCGCCTTGTCCGCGTGCAAATCGGAAACATCCCGCTTGGCAAATTAAAGCCAGGCGAATGGCGCATCGTCACAGACAAAGTTATTTAAACATTCGATTATTCGCCTTTGATAAATTGACAATGGAAGATTTCTAAAAGCCAATATTTATCCCCTACAAAGAGATATTTTCTTAATAGTAATCACCAAAGGGGGATATTTGGATGCGATACACAACAATCAAGGTTGTAGCCTTGTTAGCGGCTACAGCCATAACAGTCTATGCTAACGAAGGCCCGTGCGACATTTACGCCAGGGCAAAAACTCCATGCGTCGCAGCACACAGCTTGACACGTGCACTCTACTCCAGCTACAGCGGGAACCTCTACCAAGTCCGCAGAGCCGATGGGCAAACCAAGGACATTCCTGTCGAAGAGCCGGGAGGCTTTGTCAAATCCTCCGTGCAAGACGACTTTTGTGCAGGTTCCAAATGCACAATTTCAATCATTTACGACCAGAGCAGCTACAAGAACGACCTGAAAAAATCGCCACCAGTCTATTGGCTAAAAGAAGGCGCCAAGGAAGCGGACGCCAACAGAGCCCCGATTTACATCAGCGGGCGCAAGGCTTACGGATTCTATCGCGACGCCTGGTCCGCTACCGGTTACCGCAATAACAACACCAAAGGTGTAGCCACCGGAGACGAAGAAGAATCCATGTACATGGTGGTTGATGGCAGGCATTACAACGACTTGTGCTGTTTCAACTACGGAAACGCAGAAACGACCGGTAACGATGACGGCCCGGGAACTATGGAATGCATCTACTTCGGAAGCGACAAGGACTGGGGCGGTCCAGGACAAGGGAACGGTCCGTGGGTAGCCGCGGACTTGGAAGATGGTGTATTCAAGGGAAACGATGCTGGTTGGCAATGGGGCAAAACCCATACGACACCGTGGCCAAACGCACTTTCTATTGAAGCAGACTATGTAACCGCCATGCTGAAAGGCCCGAACGACGGAACGTTCAAACTCAAAGGCGGCAGCGCCCAAAAAGGAAAACTCAACACCATGTGGGATGGCCCACGCAAAAGAGGCTACAGTCCACGCAAGCTGCAAGGCGCCATTGTGCTCGGTAACGGCGGTGACGGTAGCGACGGCGGCGCAGGAACATTCTTCGAAGGCTGCATGACAATCGGCAACCCGCCAGATTCTATTGACGATAAAGTCCAGGCAAATATTGTTGCCGCTGGTTACGGAAGCAAAATTGAGCTCAAGAAGCCTGATCCGATTGAACCGTTTAAGGATACGCTTACCATCCCGGGAAAAATCGAAGCAGAAAACTACGACAAGGGCGGCAACGGTCAGGGATTCTTGGACACCGACATTGAAAACGAGAATTCCCTCTACCGCGAAGACAATGCAGGCCTCGACAGCGCAGGCGACGCCATTATTTACGGCTGGGGTTATGCCAACGATTGGCTGCGTTATACGATAAAAGTCTCCAAAAACGATTCGCTCGACATTACCGCACGCGTATCGTCGCCAAGCGATAGCACATTCTTCTCCATTCTCGTCGATGATAAGGATATCGCCAAAATCATGGTGCCAAACACCAGCGATTGGAAAAACTTTGAAACAGTCACTACAACCGTGCCTGCAATTACAGCAGGCGACCATGTACTCAAAATTCAAATAGACAAGCCATACTTCAATCTTGACTGGATTGAATTTACAGCGGCAAAAGAAAAAACAGCTTTGCCACAATTCAGCCTGCGCACAAATTCATCGCAAATTTACTCCGTCTATGATGTCCTTGGGAACCGCGTGACCTCATTCCAAGCAAGCGAAAGCTCTATGCAAAACATTTGGGATAAAGCTCGTGTAGATCTACCAGGTGGCATTTACGTCATCAAGACCAATAGCAAAACAATCCGAATTTCAAATACAAAATAACACACTCCTCACAACCAAACTCACTTAAGTAGGCTTCGCAAGAAACCTACTTTTCAATTATATAAAACTTTACTATTATTTTAACACAACCTAAAAAGGAGATTCTATGAAAAAGATTTTATCGATTTCGCTTATTTTCGCTGTACTAGTACTTTCTGGTTGCGCCATTCTGACGGGGACAAGAATGCGCCCCATCGTTCTTGGACAGATGCTCATCTACGTCCGTGTATCAACAGCAAAAGCATATATTGCGACAGAAATGCCTGAGAAACTCGAAATTGACACCCCATACAACGTCAACTTCCCTTTTTATTACAAAAACGCTGTTCATGACACCACTAAAGGAATCGCCTCCGTTACGTTATTTAATGAAGATTTAGAAATGGGTTTCATACTCGCGTCATACAGCAAAGCTGTACAAAACAATCCTGAAGTTTTCCAAAACGACATAAGCGATTCATTAAAGACGACCAGAATTTTCACCGCTTACGATGAATTTTTCAAAGATTGTACAAATGAAAACCTTATCGATGCTGACTATAATTCCGAAAAAAAGTATACACACAGATGCTACAAAATAACACATGATGACGGAACGCCAGAGGAAACCTGCATCGCATCAAGATTAACACCCAAAGGAAATATCGTTGTTGTTTTCATGCGTAGTTTAACGTTTGACACAAATGTTAGGACAGAACTTTTTGACGCCATTGAAAGTATAGAATTCAAAGACTAGAAACTCCTAAAATTTTCACATACAAGAACACCCCGCAAGCATAAACTTGCGGGGCGTTTCTATTGAAAGGGTGGTTTCGACTAGATCAATCCTTCGAAGAAATTATTTCCCTTGTCATCGACCAAGATGAATGCCGGGAAGTCCTTAATCGTGATCTTGCGGATGGCTTCCATGCCGAGTTCCGGGAAGGCCACGATGTCGTTGGACAGAATGTTCTGTTCAGCGAGGATGGCTGCCGGACCGCCGATAGAGCCGAGGAAGAATCCACCGTACTTCTTGCAGGCGTCGGTCACGTCCTGGCTGCGGTTGCCCTTAGCGACCATGATCATCGAAGCACCCTTGCTCTGGAAGCGCATCACGTACGGATCCATGCGGTTAGCCGTCGTCGGGCCGAAGCTACCTGTCGGCATGCCAGCCGGAGTCTTTGCCGGACCAGCGTAGTAAATCGGGTGGTCAGAAACAACCTTGAGCACGGTCTTTTCTTCGTCCGTGAGTTCTTCGCCGCGTTCCTGCTTGTCGAAGATTTCGGCAATCTTGGCGTGTGCCATGTCGCGGGCCACAATCATCGTGCCCTTGAGGGAGAGGCGCGTCTTCACCGGATACTTGGTGAGGTCGGCGAGCACTTCCTTCATGGGGCGGTCAAGGTCAATTTCGATAGCCGGAGCGAGGTTCACTGCGTTGCCAGCCGGGATGTAGTTTTCCGGATGGTGTTCCATCTTTTCGAGCCAAAGGCCGTTTTCGTCAATCTTTGCCTTGATGTTACGGTCTGCAGAGCAGCTTACGCCGATAGAAACCGGGCAGCTTGCAGCATGACGCGGAGCGCGGATCACGCGGACATCATGTACGAGGTACTTGCCACCGAACTGAGCGCCAATGCCCGTCTTCTGGCAAATGTGCAGAACCTTTTCTTCCATTTCGAGGTCGCGGAAGATACGGCCGCCTTCGGAACCGGAAGTCGGAATATCATCGAGGTAGCCGCAGCTAGCGAGCTTCACCATGTGCGTATTCATTTCGGCAGAGGTACCGCCAATCACGATAGCAAGGTGGTACGGAGGGCAAGCGGCTGTACCGAGCGTCTTCACCTTTTCGGCGAGGAACTTTTCCAAGGACTTCGGGTTGAGGAGCGCCTTGGTCATCGGCCAGTAATAAGTCTTGTTGGCAGAACCACCGCCCTTGGCGACGAAGAGGAACTTCATTTCGGCACCTTCTTCGGCGTGGATGTCGATCTGAGCCGGGAGGTTGCAACCGGTGTTCTTTTCTTCGTACATCGTCAAGGGAGCAATCTGGCTGTAGCGAAGGTTCTTGGTGGTGTAAGCGTTGTAGACACCTTCAGAAATTGCTTCGGCGTCATCAAAGCCCGTCCAAACCTGCTGACCCTTGTGGGCAACGCAAATAGCCGTACCGGTATCCTGGCAGAACGGGAGGATGCCCTTGGCGGCAACGCATGCGTTCTTGAGCATGGTGAGAGCGACAAACTTGTCGTTATCCGAAGCTTCCGGATCCTGGAGGATCTTTGCGACCTTAGCCGTGTGGGCCGGACGGAGGCAGAATTCAACTTCTTCGAAAGCAGCCTGAGCAATCTTTGTCAAAGCTTCCTTAGAAACCTTGAGAATCTTCTTGCCTTCGAATTCGGCGACAGAAACGCCATCTTTACCGAGACTTACGTATTCGGTTGTATCTTCACCGTGCTGGACGGTAGCTTCGTATTTGAATGCCATAGTAGATAATAGGGGTTAAGGGTTAATTCGTTACTTTCGGCTGTAAAAATAATTCTTTCCATTGAAAAAGCCACCCAACTTTGTACCACTTATCCCCCAGAACCGACCGTTCATCTCCTTTTTTCACATTTTTTTTGAACTTTTTTACTTTTTCCATGACCAAAATCACAGAAGATGTATTATTTTTGATAACGAAACAAAAAAATTCATTTTCCAAGAGGATTGAACGATGAAAAAAATTCTGCTCGCCACGATGATTTCGGCAGCTATGGTTTTTGCAGCTCCGGCCGCAAAAAAGGTTAGCAAGGCAGCCACAGCAAAGAAGGCCGTTGCCGCCAAGGTAGAAAAAGCAGCCGAAGCACCAGCTGCAGTAGAGGCAAAGGCTGCTGAAGCCACCGCCGCTGCTCAGACCCAGGCCGCAGATGCAACAACAGCCGCTCAGGCACAGGCTACCGCAGTAGCTGATTCCGCAAAGGCTCAGGCAACTGACGCCGCTGCAGCAGCCCAGGCTCAAGCCGCAGCAACAACCGAAGCCGCCCAGGCACAGGCTACCGCAGTAGTTGATTCCGCAAAGGCTCAGGCAACTGACGCCGCTGCAGCAACGCAGGCTCAGGCAGCAGCAACCGCAGACTCCGCCCAGGCCCAGGCACAGGCAGTCGTTGACACCGCTAAGGCTCAGGCCGCTGAAGCCTCTGAAGTGCTCGAAGCCAAGACAGAAGCTCCGGTAGACTCCGCCGCTCTCGCCAAGGCCGAAGAAGAAAAGAAGGCTGCCGAAGCAGAAGCTAAGGCAAAGGCTGAAGAAGAACAGAAGGTCGCTCAGGAAACTAGCGGTACCGCTAAGTCCGCCGTCATGGACAATCCGTGGGAATTCATCGCCGTTTCTGCAGCATTCATCGCCTCTGTTCTCGTGATCATCTTCACTGGGGACTAATAAGCGATTCAAAGAACGCTTTTCCAAAAGTTTTGAGACCGCCCGCAAGGACGGTCTTTTTTTGTAAACTTCTATATACAAATGTTTCTTACAAATTCACCACACGATTGTTTGCGGGACAGTAAAAAAAATGAGCATTCTCTCTATATGCTACACTTATTCCCACCACTAAGAAAAATCACAAAATTAGAGTATAATTTGAGAACAAAAAAAGCTTTTCCCGTAAAACATTTTTACATAAATAATCTATTTTATCTTTTGAGAGAATATAATTAGAGGGCAAGACTCGTTTTGCCCGATTTTTACATATGTAAAGGAGACAATGTGAGTATTAAGAAGTATCTGTTAGCTTTGTGCGCTGCCACCTCTGTAATGGCAGCACAGCAGGAACAACCGACTCCTTATGATCTGATTCGACCGACTTTCCCATTGACTTGGGATAGCACCGTATTCGATAGATTCGACACCACAGTTACGAAAAAGCACAACATGGTGCCAAGAAACAGGACTCCGGCAGCATACGCCCCGAATGCCCTGATTCCAGACACATTGAATCAAGCCTACCTCGACGCCATCAACGTCCGCATGTCTCCTATCCGCGTTAACCAGGCAGGTTATCTGGAATCGGATCTGGAACGCCAATTCTATTACATTGGTAACGCCTCCTCCTTTGAAGTCGTTGATGTCAACGGCAAATCTTTTAGCCCTGCTGTAATGGGCTCACTTACCCCTTCTGGTCAAAGCATTTCGTCGGACTGGACAATTATTGCAGGCACTAACGCCGCCACGAACGACCAGAAACGCTACCAAGTTGATATCACCGGCCAAGCCGGCAAGCTCATGATCGGTCACATTCCGCAGGGCGTCCCAACCGACACGCGTCTCCGTATCAAGGTCGGTAACGATATTTCGAGCACATTCATTATCTCCAACAAGGTTTACTCCATGGTGAAGGATGCCGCCCTCAAGTTCTACGGCATCAACCGCAGCGGTGATGGTGATTCCTGGTTCCATGCAGCAAGCCATATGAAGGATGGCGCCGGTGCTGTAGTGACGGGAGCAGAAGATGTTCGAGATCAGTATAACGCAGCTCTTGCTGGAACGTTGCAAGGTGGCTACTATGACTGTGGCGACCACTTGAAGGAATCCCAGACCCAGATGTACGCATTCATGGTTGCAGCAGTCCTTGCAGCAACAAACGCCGATGCCGACGAAGACCATTACGCATTCAACCATGGCGAAACGGTCAATACCGATGGTATGCCGGATATGTTGCGCGAAGCAAAGCATGGAGCAGATTATGTGTTGCGAGCCTATATTCGCGCCAAGGGCGTGATTGACGACATGGCTCTTTCTGTGGGTAACTTTGGTTCTGACCACGGTTGGTGGGGCCGCCCCGAAAACAGCGACAAACTGCCTGTTGACGGATCTGCCGCAGCTACAGACCGTGGCGGTCCCATGTCGCGTACAGTGCGCCTAGGTGAAATTGGAGCAAACATCGGTGGCGAAACTGCAGCAGGCCTTGCCCTTGTGGGTAAGCTTTATTCTGAATACCCTGAACATAAGGCTTTTGCCGATAGCTGTTTGAAGGTTGCAAAGGAAATGTATGACTTTGCAAAGTCTATGGCTCAAGGCAAGGTTTATAAGAATAATACCGAAGCTGCCGGTTGGTCTTCTCCAGCCTACAACGGCAATAACGAATACTTTGACGACCTTGCGCTTGCGTCTGTTGCCCTGTGGTATGCAACTGGAGATTCGAAGTATGGCGATGATGCTATTCGTTCCAAGACGCTTGGCACGACGGTTCCTCAGTCGTTCATGGAAAACTGCGTGGGCTGTTTCGACGGTGGCTGGTTCGTGACCGACAACAAGGGTTTCCTTAAGAATGTGAAGAACACCAGCTGGGCCAACGCCTATGCTTATGCGACCTATGCCCTTTACAAGTTGATTCTTGCTGACGAAAACAAGGCTATTAATGAATTTGGCATGACCAAGGAAGAACGTCTCAACGCCATTGAAGACTGTATCATGAGCATGATCCATAACTTGAGCGATGTGAGCGCCGGTACGGCGACAATCACCTTGCCCCGCAAGGATCCTTCCAATTACATGGTTCAAGATATTGGCTGGAAGGGCAATGAAGTCAAGTACGACCCCATCTGGTACTCAATGCAGACGGACCAGACCTGGATTTACAACCGTTACCAAGCGGGTAACATCTTCGAAGTTTTGGCTTATGCTGACGTAGCAAAGGATATTGAGAAGCAGAATCTTTCTCTTCCGAACTTGGGAACCCCTAACTGGAAGGCCGACGAAATGTTCCAGTTGGGTATCAACCAGCTGAACTACCTCTTGGGCGTAAACCCGTGGGATGTGTCATACATTTTGGGTATCGGCGACAAGAACGACGCCCATCCGCACCACCGCGCAGCAAACCCCGAAGGCAAGAACCAACCGGGTGCCGCTTACAAGTATAATCCGCCTGTAGGAGCACTTTATGGCGGCGTGACTCCGGGAACGACGAACTCCATGGTTCCTGACAACAAGAGCTGGGAAGACTACCACAAATCTGAAACCTGTATCGATGCTGCCGCAACGCTCGTCAGTTCGGGTATGATAGCTTCGGCCAAGTTTGACCGTACGGCCGCACCGGACATTAGCGTAGAAATCCGCCATGTGAGCATGGACTCGGCGATTGTCATGATTAAGCTCACTCAGCGCGGCACAACCGTCATTTCTTACGGCACAACTGAAGGCCAGTACACTCTAAACGCAGTAGACTCTGTTGCCGGGATCCAACACGAAATGGTTTTGCGAGGTCTCACCCCAGGTACGACCTACTACTTCTACGTTACCGGTTCCAACGCTTACAAGCCAGAGAACTCAAAGACAAAGTTCCTCGTGGATAGCACGCAGACTCCGTTCACATTCACGACACTCAGCACCATCGAAAACGCAAACA
Source organism: Fibrobacter succinogenes subsp. succinogenes S85 (assembly GCF_000146505.1). Taxonomy (GTDB): domain Bacteria; phylum Fibrobacterota; class Fibrobacteria; order Fibrobacterales; family Fibrobacteraceae; genus Fibrobacter; species Fibrobacter succinogenes. Next base: position 890,273 of record NC_017448.1, read on the forward strand.
TCGCAAACGTTACCGTCTGTAACGTCAGTGCCGACAGCGCCGAAATCATGTGGTACACCCCGAACGGAGAATACGAATCCAAGATCTACTGGGATACAATTCCGCACTCCAAGGCCGAAGAATTTGCATTCAATACAGGAACGGGAAATGCAGACGTGTCCGGCATTCCGACCCAGTTCCACTACGTAAAGATTGGCGGACTTAAAGAAAAGACGACCTACTATTTTATGGTCGAAAGTAACGGCGTACAGACTAATGTCGACGACAAGGGCAACCTCCTCAAGTTCACGACGCCTGTCGGCTGGTACGATTTCTCAGTCCGCGCCTATCAATACGAATTTGGAGGAACGGAATTCCTAAATCTCAACATTTACAATAACGAAGCACGCGCATTCGACAGCCTTACTTTGCGCATGTACTTCAGTGCAAAGCCCGAAGAAGTAGAAAAGTGCGCCACGTTGATAGACTCCGACATCTGCCAAGCTTACGACGAAGCAGGCTTCAACAAGCCCTGCGAAAACGACCGCGAACTCCGTGACTTGATGCGTGCCGCATTACCGGTCCGTTTGGACGACACATACAATCCGACAACAGGTAAGTACGCTTACTACTTCCCAGTGCCGCTGGGTTCCTCGATTATCAAGTCCCAGTCTCGTCTGCGTGTTGATTTGACCTATTCTTCGGGTATTAGCAATGATGGCTACAAGACTTGCGAAACTCTTCGTGCTCCGGCCAAGAAGCACATGGACAAGACTACAGGAGACTGGTCTTGGGCTCCGCACGAATTCCTCGTCGATGGCGCAGACTATGATGGCATGCCTCAAGAAGACAAAGACTACGGCGACCTTGACAACGATATCCCGGTAAACCCCTATATTGTCGTTTATCGTAAAAACGAATTTATTTGGGGTTTCAGCCCTTCCAAGAGCGAAATGGAAACCAAGAAAGCAAACTACCAGATGGACGTGACATTTGACCCTCCGTTCAACGTCTCCAACGGTTCCCATATCGACATTGACCAGACTAGCAGCACCGTCCATGTGACTGGTTACGCTCACATCACTGAAGGTGGCTACGTTACAAAGATTTGGGCTAACGGCGTACAGATCAGCGGCGAAGCATTTGCTGACGGTACCGACAGATGGCTCTTGAACGAAGCTGGTACAGAAATTATCGCCAAGTACAATATGACCACCGACATGTGGGACCTCGATATTCCGGTCAAGATGGGTATCGGAAGCAACAAAATTGACATCACCATCTTTGCAGGCCCGAACCCCACATGTGAAAAATGCTCCGAAGGCGGTGGCTGCGCATTTGAGAACAGAAACTACTATATCAACTTCTCCAAGGGCGATGCTACAGCCTCGACACTTGTCATCAAGGATGCTGCAGGCAATCCGATTACAAGCCCTGCAAATACCGATGGCACAGTATTCTTTATTGACTTGATGGACAAGGATAAGATCAAGGGCAACGTGCAGACGCTCGAAGTCCAGGTTCTCAACAACAAGAAGAACGATGTCCTCAAGGTCACCTTAACGGCAGACGCCGCCAATCCGGGTCACTTTGTCGGTGGACCGATTACAGCAGTCAGCCACTCCAAGGAAACTAGAAACGCAGCTTCCGAGATTTCGTTCTTTGCAGGCGACACCATCCAGGTTGTCTATACCGACCCGGATGACGAAGACGATGTTTCCAAGCAGACGTTCTACGCTGAATCCAAGGTTCCGTCTCCGCAGACCGTTCTCGCCGAAGACAGCAACTGCGACAACAAGGCCGACCAGCTTAGAATCGTTTTCACGAACAAGCTCAGCGCCGATTACCCGCTGGATAGCATCAGGTACTTTATCGAAGGCATGAGCGATACGGTCAGCGTTCCGCTTGTCGCAGCAAACTATACAGACAAGAACGAAATCCTCATCGCTCTTGACACAAGCCTCATTCCGACCAATGCAAATCCGTCCGGAAAGATTACGACTTACGTCGCCGACCGCGGTGTCGCAAACGCCGAAAGCGCAAAAATTACCGATGGCATCCTCCCCACTCTCGTGAGCGTGTCCATCCTCGAGAAATCGGACAACGACGATAGCGGTCTCGATACCGTCATGATAGCCTTCTCGGAACCGGTCATCTTCTCGAACATGAACGAATGGCCGCTCGTGATTGCAGGTACAACTAGCGCACCGACTCTCGCGGCAGCCCCGACGACAACGAACAACGGCAAGAGCTGGCAATTGATTATCAGCGGAAACGTGAACAATTCGCTTGTACCGATTGGAGCTTTGGCTAGTGCAAGAACGACTGGCGGATTTACGATTACCGACCAGAACTTCAACCAGATTAACCCGGCCGGCTGTAACCCGAGCGTCCCAGTAACGCTTATTTCTCGCCCGGTCCCGGTCTACCATGCCGATATGATCGACAAGGAAGGCGACGGTGTTCCGGATGTGGTTTACATCGTATTCGAAAGAAAGCTCAAGCCGAAGGATGTCTTCGACAGCATCGTAACAGTCTGGGGAAACCCGGGCATTACACGCTCGTTCATCACGACAGCAGATACGACCGGAGGCGTCATTGTGCCGAAGGAAAGCTACTGGACTATCCGCGATACGGTTTCGGCTCCGTTCACGATACAGATTGATTCTGTTACGACAAAGGATTCCGTCAACACCTATAGCATTATCGAAATCACTATTCCGGCAACACACGCCTATCCGTATGGTTCAACAAGTGGCGATAGAGATGGTAACGGAACCGTTTCCCCGCTCAAGGGTGCTGCAAACGGCTTCTTTGAAACGAACTACACGCTGTACGACAAGTGCGCACCGGTCATTTCGACCGCCCGTATGATCAAGAACGGATTGCTTACCGTCAACATCTCGGAACCGGTAACGGTCCTCGATGCAGGCAAGTACATCCAGCGTGAACGCGATGAATTCATCCCGTCTCAGGCACCTCAGGGAATGGGCAAGAGCTTCCTCTTCACCTACAACGAGAAGGATAACGTATTCCACGCCGGAGACCGCGTCCGCCTCGTTCCAAACATTCTCGGTTCTGCTTACGTCGACAAGAACAGCAACACTCCGACTATAGCAAATCCCTACGTCCGTATCACGGGTGACGACAACATCCGCTTCTCTGTAACGCTTTCGAAGCCGGTGTCCACACCGAAGGCTGGCGCTTACATGGGTCGCCCGGAAAGCGTCTCCAACGATGCATTCGTAACATCCGCAGTCATCAACGGCAAGCACAACTTCATCAACGGAGACGGAACCGTCATCGGTCAGGTAGACACCGCAGCCTACTTTGGCTCGGGCCCGAACTTCGAAATTGAAGTGATGATGCCTTCTGCAAGCTTCACGACACACGAAGGCTTGCCGATGTACAACTTCCATCTGAAGATTGTGACGGACCTTTACGACAACCTCGGACAGTACATCAATACCTACAAGCTCGATATTCCGAGCGAAAAGTTCCAGTCGATGCGAAACCTCATCGACAACGGAACTCTCAAGCTCAACATGGAATGGGCCGCCAAGGATAACGAAGCTCCGGTCGCCAAGAAGGGTAACAAGATTGGCACAGGCGCTTACATCGCGAAGTTTGACTTCACTGCGGAATCCTACTGCGCTGCTAAATTCGATGAATCGAGCAACGATTACAAGGCCAAGTGTACAGAAATCGGTGCCAGGGCAGAAAAGGCTTCTGACAGCAAGACCAAGACTCTCGGTTTCAAGAGAAGAAAGTAATTATAAACAGGCAGCCACCAGGATCTAGCCATCCTGGCGGCTTCTTTATTTTTGGGATAAAATAAGAGAAAATATGAAAAGATTACTCAGCATTGTTTCTTTACTGGCTATGTTCTGCATGGATTATGCAGAGGCAGAACTACCGAACATAGACAGAACATGTACCACCTGTAGCCGACGCTATTTGGACTCGTTGAACGTCTACAACAGACGCCCAATCCGAATGAACCAAAGCGGATTTAGACCGCAAGACTACAAGTACGCCTATGTCGCCGATCCAAAGGAAATGACATTCAAGGTCATTGATGCAAACAGTGGTAAGGAAGTTCCGGGTGGCGGAAACCTCTCGCTTATCAAGAAAGGCGCTACAAAGCCAAACATCTGGATCAATGGTGCATTCAACTCAATGGAAAGCATTTATGAGTTTGGTAAACAAGACTCCATCAGCACAGAAAAGGAAGACCTGTACCGAGCCGATTTTACGACGCTTTCGACAACGGGCGAATACTTCCTTGTCGTGGGCAAAGACACTTCGGCCACATTCCATGTACACCCATCCATCTACAACTCCATCCTCGAGAACTCCTTGCAGTTCTTCGGGATTCAACGCTGCGGTAACACAGATTCGCACTTCCACAAGCCCTGCCACTTGAAAGACGGCTCCAAAGTCGGACATGACTTGACGGGCGGTTGGCATGACTGTGGTGACCATTTCAAGGTTTCTGAAACTCTTGGCTATACCGCCTACGTGCTTTCGATGGTTTACCTTACCTACCCCAACAAGGCTGAAGACCGCTATGGTCATTCTTATGCAGACACAGTCTTTACAGACGGTATCCCGGATATTCTCTACGAAGCAAAAATCGGTGCCGATTACATACTCAAGCTTTACAAGGCCTCCAAAGAAGATGGATTGATTGCCCAAAATGACATGTACCATTCCGTGGGCGTTGACGAAAAGGACCACTCATTCTGGGACTTGCCGGAACGTCAGGACGCTCAGCCAGAATCTAAGGGCGGTCCAGACCGCGTTGTGCTCACAGGCATTGGCGCAAACACTTCGGGTATGTTTGTTGCAGCCCTTGCAAACGTCGCTGCCGGCTATCGCGTTTACGACCCAGCCTATTCTGATACGCTCATCGAAGCAGCAAAAGACATCTACAAGAACGTGATGATGCCGCTCTTTGACTATGGTAACGGAAACGAAATGGGAAAGACGACATCATTCCCTGGATTCTATACCGGTGGCGGTCCGCGTTATGACGATGGTGCGGCAGCTGCACTCGCCTTGTGGTACGCCACTAAGGACACGACCTACCGCTATGACCTTTACAAGAACACCAACATTTTCAACAACCCCACCAACTCTAGATTCAACCTGGACTACTTCAAGGCTGGATTCCTCGGCAACGAAAGTGGCTTTTCTCCTGGCGGCTGGGCAACTGACTACCAGAACATCCACACCTATGTGCTGTTCGCATTCCAGAACCTGATTTTGAAGAGCTCGGAAACAGCGGCCGAATTCGGTCTTACAGAAATCGAACGCGACTCCCTCTCGATGCGTACGATGGCAACATTCCGCAAAATTTTGAATGACGCCACAAACCAGGGTGACTCTACCGTTCTCGTCAATCCGGGGGTAAACTCCAACGAAAAAAGCGAAGCTCATGAAGGTCCGACAGACCTCAAGGTCATTACTCCCTACAACCTTGTATGGACTAGCTTTGACTGGGGCGTGATCCGCTACAACCTGGGTACAGCCGTTTCCATCTTCTTGATGTACGAACTCACGAAGGACGAACGCTATTTGAAAGTCGCTCTTGACAACATGTACTACGCCCTTGGCGCTAACCCGTGGGATATTTCCCTCTTGATGGGCGCAGGTGACAAGAACCCGCAACACCCGCACAACCGTTCTGCAAACCCCGATGGCTTCAATACCGGTGGCATGCCTTACCAGTACCGCTGCCCGAAGGGTGCTCTCATGGGTGGCCGCGATCCAGAAAAAACACTTATCGAAGACTGGAGCAAATACACCTCTACCGAAACATGTATTGACTTCTCGGCACAGTTCCTCTTCCCGGCACAGAGCCTTGCAGAAACGCTCCCGCCTGATAACGAAGGCCCGATTTTTAGCAACATCGTCGGAACGCCGATTACAGATTCTACCGCTATCGTAAGCTGGGACGCAAACGAAGTCGCCCTTGTTACGGTTTTCTACGACGTAGTCCCCAATTCTGCCAATCCGAAATCAGTGCAGCAGACCACAGCCTCTAAGGGCGGTTCTGTAACGCTTACCGGACTCATTCCTGGACAGACATATTACTTCTTCCTCGAAGGCATGGACACCAAGAGAAACATCACGACTGATGACAACCATGGTTATTGGTACTCCTTTACCATGACTCCCAAAATGACTGAAATCAAGGGAGTTACGATTTGCCAGGTCGACCATCGCAGTGCAAAGATTTACTGGTGGAGCACCGACCGTCTGAACGGCGTCGTCAACTACGGAAAGGCCAAGGGTGCCTACACTGAAACCCAAAATGCAAGTGGCAGCGCAGTCCTTTTCCACGAAGCCGAGCTCACAGGACTTGAAGCCGGTACGACCTATTACTTTACCGTTTCCTCGGGCGCAAAGACTTCTGAAGAATACTCATTTACCACAGAAAACCACGCCACCTACGCTGACCTCGATATTTCTTTGAAGCCGAGTTCTTACGGTGGAGAAGCCGCCTGTAGCCAATGGCAAGATTGCCATGCCTTCATCATGTCGCTTTCAAACAACGACACCGTACCATTCGAAGACTTTGAAGTGCGTATGTACCTCAAGGATCAAAACCTCTCCGCACTCGGAAACTGCCACCAAAACTTCGGAGGCGACGGTCAAATGGGTAAGCCGATTAACGTTACTTTCGGAACCGCTCAGGCAGACGGTTTTGGAGGCTATTATCTCCCCATTAACGTCAAAGGCAAACTAGAAGTTTCTGGACAGCTGATTATCCAAATTATTTTCCACAACTACGATCCTAATGTAAAGACAGTGAAATTCAGCGACATAGATAATTCCTGGTCACTCCGCGCACACACCGAAGAAACCGATCCAGAACATTTTGAAGGCATTGACTTGACTCAAGCTCCTTACTTCAAGGGTTCTGAAACGACATTCCTCGAATACAATTCCAGGGGTGAAAAAGTTGTCGCCTTTACCCGTGACCCCTATATTACCGTCTATTACCACGGCAAGCACATCTATGGTTACGGTCCGGACTACACACCTGAAAATGGGCCGCAAGTCAAACGCACCATCGAAACAACGTTCACAAGCCCGTTCGTAAGCCCAAGATATTCTGTTGAAAAGGAAGATCCGCTCACAACATACGCCGCCACAAGTAAGGTTACGCCAACGGGTGTCCTCGATGCCGTCGAAATGAACAGCAACCCGTATAAGTTTGACTACCCCAACCCCAACCGCACCGACTCTATCGCCTTCGGTACAGATACAACTCTCGTCTACGGCAACAACTACATGGAATGGGTCACCTGGCACAACAGAAATGCCAACCAGAAGACCGAAAACAAGTATGACTGCGCATGCGCCGTGGTCCGTAGCAACGTTGAAATCGACAGTATCACGAAACCGCTCGAAAAACGTTATCTCACCTTTGACAAGTTGCAAATTGAAGGCTACAAGGACAAGTTCATCGAAGTGCAGATATCACTCCTCGACAGCAGCCTGGCTGTTATCAAGGATGAAAAGAACCTGAACGTTGAGCTTGTTAGCGATGATCCGAACGTTCAATTCTACACAGATCCAACAGCAACAATTCCTGTAACAACAATCACACTCTACGATGGCGTAGCAACAATCTACGTAAGCTCCAAGGTCGCCGTAACGACAAACATCTACGCAACGCACGGCAATACCGCAGACTACGCCTATACACCCGCGACAGCGGTTCTCAATATCGCTGAACTCCCGCCATGGCCGATTATCGATGTGGCAAAGATTGTAGACCTCAACTGCGACCATATTCCTGATGCCATGGATATCACGCTATCCTCAGAATACGCAGAAAATCAGTCATTCACTTCAATTTCGTTCACCTATGGGGACAAGACTTACACCTCCGACAAGGTAAAATCCCTGAACGGCAAATCCCTCGTTGTAGAAATCAATGTTCCTCAAGAAATCGTAACGAATGCCACAGGCAAGATTACTCTTACCAGCAACATTCAAGGCACCACCAAGACGGTAGACGACTCCTACGGAGATGGCATTGCCCCGGCACTGCTCTCGGCAACGGTTCTTGAACGCCAGGATACATCTACAACCGACCACGTCTACCTGCAATTCAGCGAACCGATTTCCGCTCCTGGCACAATCTTCCCGCTGATTCTCTACGGTACGGACGGTGTAACTTTGGCAGCAACTCCAACCGTTCTTTCAGCTAAGCTCTACAACGAAGCCAAGAACATCTGGGATTTCGAAATTTCGTTTGGCGCAGGAAACGTCTCGCTCGTCACTGCAGGCATGTGGGGACAGCTGAATCCGGCAGGAACGATCACAGACTTGAACGGTAACGGCGTTGCAGGTCTCTGCACTCCGGAAAAGGTTGAAATTCTCCTGAAGATTTTGCCTGTTCCAATGACTTACGCTGTCATCACAGACAAGCTGCAAAACGGTTATGCAAGCCACGTGGACGTGACTTTTGCAAAGGCACTCGACGAAAAGCATACACCGGAAAAGTTGGAAATCATCTTCGGTATTGCAAAGCCCGAAACGCTCACTGTGGAAAAAGGCAAGTTTACGCTTATCGGCGAAAACCTCTCCATTGACCTCGAGAAACCCTTCCAGTTCGGCAATACCGCCGGTAACTACGAAGGCACAACTCCGGGCGGAAAGATGCTTAGCCATGCAGGGCTTGTCACGCAGTATCTCGGAACAGGCGCAGCAACCGAAACTAACGAAATTCTCGCAGAAGACAAGGTCGGTCCGGTATTCGTGTCGGCTAAAATCAACCAGACGAACACAACCGATATCGTAACCATTACCGCGAGCGAGCCTCTCATCATCGCCGATTCCTCTCAGCAGCTCTATAGACACAAGCGCTCCGACAAGCAGTCCAACGTGTTCACAAGCGGAGTTTCTAGCTGGAACTTCGTCCCGAATAACAACTCGCTTACGCTCCTTTACAATGGCGACCTCATGGGTCAAGTCATGGAAGGCGACTACGTGAGAATGGGCTCCATGATGACAAGCGTATTCAAGGATGCCAACGGCAACTATCCTGAATTTGAAGTTCCCTGGGTCCTTGTCAACGGCAATGGCGCTCCGAGAATCAAGTTCGATGTCAAGCTGCGTGAAATCGTCACGGATTTGACCCCGAGCAACCGCACCAAGATTGATGTCAACGAAACAATGCGATTCTACATCAAGAATCCGTCAACGAACAAGTTCGACCTCATCCAGAACGGCAAAATTACGCTTGCAGGCATTGACTCTGCCGATATTGGCGGTGCCATCTTTGATGCAAAGCTCACTGTGCCGCGTGGCGTATCGATGGCTGACGAATGCGCATGGGAAAATCTCCTTGTCAAGTTCAAAATCCCGATTTACTCAAATCTTGGAAACTTTGTCAACAGATTCCACAACTCCTTCAATGTGGATCCCAAGCTCTACCTCTCGCCCAACAACCAGGTGGAATTCGCCATTGAATGGGCTAACAAGGCTCCGTCTGGAATCCGTAGCAAGGACGATAGGGCTGTTGGCACCGGCGCATACATCTACAAGGCCGAAATTGAAGCTATATTCTCACCGAACATGAATATACCCGAAGTCAAGAACGATGCCAAGATAATCCAGAACTTCTCGTCGAAGACTTCGTTTGATCAGACAAAGACATTCGGTATAAAGAGGACTAAATAAAACTGTTCAGGTAACTGGGAAAATATGCAAGAGAGTCTATTTACAAACTCACCTTATGTTATTGCGCTAACCGTTGTTGCATTAATCATCGTATGCTATTTTCCCATCATGCTTGGACAAAAGACGTCAGTCAAGCAGCTCCCCAGATCCATACACCAGCTGGTGATTATCAGCATATTCTGGCAAGCGAGCAACTTGATTGGCGACATCTTTTTTAGCGGTGACAATTTTATTGCAGGCACAAAAGCCTATACGGCAAGGCAGCTCATATTCTGCACATCTGCCCTTGGTTGGATCCAGCTTGGAAACGCGATACAGCACACCGCCGAAATCAGCCTCAAGATAAAGAGGAAGAACGGCTGGAAGCTCATGAATATATTCGGAGCGCTGGCAATTCTGCTTTCGACTTATGCATTCATCAAGGATCCAAGTTACATTCCCGACATGAATTTCTTTGGATACAGACCTTTTGCCGAAAGGCCTGTATTCCACTTTTATACATTGCTGTTCTGCCTTTTTGTAGTCCCCAATATCATCGTGACGGGCTACATCATGCTCCGCAATATCGTGCATTCTAGCGATACGACACTCCCCCACCAGGTAAGCATATACATGTTGACCTCGTTCGTGTTTTTTGTAACGCTAGCAGCGCTTTTTGACTTTATCATCCCCATTTCAACAAAGTTCAACAATTACGACCAGTTCCTCAAATGGTCGCAGTTCATCTCCGTATTCCTCGCCGTTCTTTCCGGACAATACTTCACGTCCGTTTCATTCAAGAACAAGAGTGCTTCCTGGTTCTTGGACAAGCTAAAGGACAGGATGGTCGACGGAATCATCTATTACAACTACAAAGGTGAAATCCAGCTGGCAAACCCGGCTGCACTAAGCATTTTGCACACCACCCAAGAGGCGCTCCACAACAAGAAAATCACGTCCATATTTCCGCAGATTCAAGACCCGGCACGCGAATCAACTTACAACAAAATAAGAATCAAGATTGACAACGAAGACCATATTTTCAACGTCTCGATTTTTGAAATTCGCCAGTCGTTGACAACAAACTACAATGCGGCATTCTTTAGCGATGTTTCAAACACGCTTCATTACCAGCAGATTATCAAAAACCGCGATGAACAGTTCAAGGAATACCAGCTTGACCAGATCCGTTATCAGGAACGTCTGAACATTTGGAAAAAGAAGGTCGACGAAAGCAAGTACTTCCTGGACACGCTAATCAGTACGCTCCCCTTCCGTTTCTGGTCCAAGAACGAACAGGGCGTATTCATGACGCAGAACCAGAACGACATCAAGAACCGCGGAAACCTGCTACAGACATCCGAACCGGACAACAAGATTTTGCCACAGGAACTTCTAGCTCGTAACGAAGGCGAACCGCAGAGTTTCATTTCTTACGAACGAATTAAAAAGACGCTCAACGAAAATAACGAAGAAGAAGAAGATATCGAAATTTTGAAACAGGACGACTACAACATGGCCGTCCGCAAAGGGGTTGCCAAGGATATCATGATTTTCAACAACATGTTCATCCCCATCATGGCCCCGCGCAAGCCGTACAAAATAATCGGTATCAAAATTGACATTACCAAGGAAATGCGTCTTGAGAAAGAACGCGACATGCTGCAAGAACAGAAGCACATCCACTCGAGGCTCGAAGAACTTGGCACCATCTGCGGTGGCTTCGCCCACGACTACAACAACATTCTCGGTTCACAAATCGGGTTCTGCGATCTCGCCCTTGAAGTGCTCGACAAGGATAACCAAGCTTACATGTTCATCCAGGAAGCACGCAAGGCGGCCACACGCGGCAAGGAATCGCTCGAGGAACTCCTGAACACCATCCGCGGAAAGACTTCCGAGAAGGACAAGCTCACGGAATTTGCACCGTACATGATTATTGACGACGTGGTGAAGAAGCTCTGGATTACGCTCCCGCCGAACGTGAAAGTCAAGGCCGAAAAACTAGACAAGAACATCCGCATCGTCGGAAACGTCTCGGCACTTGACCGCATTATCAGCAACCTCGCAAACAATGCCATCTTCGCCATGAAGGAAAACGGCGGTACGCTCACAATTGCCCTCAAGCGCGAAGTGCTCACGGAACCGCTCATTACGCCGTACGCCCCGCAAATTGAAGCAGGTACGTATGCCAAGATTACAGTCGAGGATACAGGCACCGGCATGGACACCGCCACCCTCGAACGCATCTTTTCACCGTTCTTTACGACCAAGGCACCGGGTGAAGGCCTCGGTTTGGGCCTATCTTCGGCATTAAGACTGCTAAAAGAAGGCAATGCGGGCTATACGGTACAAACAACCTTGGGCGAAGGAACTATTTTTAATCTATATTGGTCTATAAGAAACGAGAAAATGGAGGCTTAATGTCTACAATACTCATCATTGACGATGACGCTCAGCTCAACCTCATGTTGAAGTCTGCTCTGGAATTAAAAGGTTATACTGTCGATACTGCTAGCAACGGTAAGAAAGCAAAGACTCTTTATCAGAAGAACACGTACGATGTAATCATCACCGACATTATCATGCCGGAAGGTGACGGATTTGAAGTTGTCCTTGACCTCCGTCGCATGGGCATGAGCGACCGCACGATCGCGATTAGCGGTGGTGGCCGTACTTCTGCTGAAGACTATCTTGCAACGGCTCAGCACTTCGATGTAGCCGCAATTTTCAGCAAGCCGCTGGATCTCCAGCAGCTCCGCAACAAAGTTGACGAGATTATCAAAGCACATTCGTAATAGCATAAATGATGAATATCCTGATCGCTGATTTTGATCGGAAATTTGTCGAGGAGCTACAGCGCAACTGGTCCATCGCCGGAACGAACCTCCTGGTCTGCTCCGACGAAAAGACTCTAATGCCGCTAATAAAAAAGACGTCGATAGACCTTGCGTTTATCGAGGTTCCTTTTTTAATGCTCGACAATATGGATTTGATCAGCTATTTGAAGGAACGCCAGCCTGGTGTAGAAATCTTTGTGCTGTGCGATGACCGCAACTGGCAGGGGGCCGCTAGCGCCATCACTCGTGGTGCAAGCAGCTTCTTGAAGAAGCCGGTCACGCTATCGCTCCTTGAGAGCACGACAAGCAAGATCCAGGCTCAGCAACAAAATAAGTCCAACACACAGCTCATGGAATCCCAAGTGTTGGACAGCCTTCTCGGCGACACGCCCGAGATGCGCAAAATCCTCAAGACAGTTTATAAGGTTGCACCGACTAACAGCACTTTGCTTATAACCGGCGAGTCTGGTTCGGGCAAGGAATTTTTGGCAAACGTCGTCCACCGCTACAGCAAGCGCGCGAACGAACCGTTTGTGCCGGTCAACTGCGGCGCCATCCCCGAAAACCTCGTGGAAAGCGAACTCTTCGGTAGCAAGAAGGGATCGTACACAGGCTCTACCGCCGACAAAAAGGGCTTGTTTGAATCCGCCAATGGCGGTACGCTTTTCCTCGACGAAGTCGGCGAGCTTTCGCTTGCAACGCAAGTGAAGCTTTTACGTTTTCTGCAAAGCCACGAGATTCGTCGCGTGGGCGAAACGGAAGCCCGCTATTTGGACATCCGCATTATCGCAGCAACCAACCGCGATCTGCAAAAATCCATGCACGAGGGGCGTTTCCGCGAAGACCTTTACTACCGCTTGAATACGTTCCACTTGCAGCTCCCGCCGCTCCGCGACAGGAAGCCCGTCATCCCGAACTTGATTCGTTACTTTATCTTAAAGAACAAGGAAGCGCAGGGCAAGGAAATCCATGACCTTGAACCCGCCGCTCTTTATGCTTTGACAAAGTACCCCTACCCCGGAAACATCCGCGAGCTCGAAAACATCATGGAGCATGCGATTGTGCTTTCGGAAGGTGGAGTCATCAAGCTCGAAGACTTGCCGGAATATGTGCAGGTGGAAGCCCGTGAAAAGGCGGTTGCGATTCCGCATATCAAGGAAGCCGGCGGCCTTAAAGAAAGCGCTAGCGAGCCTGTTTTCGACAACGCCGAAGATGCGGAAGAGAATGAAAAGTCTGTCGAGAATCCTCTCGGAAAGCCGATTCATTTTGAACCGATTTCGGGCAAGACGGATAGAGCAGGGCTTTTGACGCACAACCCGACGAAGTTCATCACGCATAATCCTGCGCCCGAAGAAGAAGAAATTCTTTCGCTCGACGAGATGGAACGCAGGCACATTCTGCATGCGCTCAGCATTTGCAAGAACAACAAAACGGAAGTCTGCAAAAAACTCGGCATTAGCCGCGCTACACTTTGGCGCAAGCTCAAAGAGCTTAAAATTGAAATGGACGGCGGAGAGGAGTGAGCGGCTACGCCGCAGTTGGCAGAACTTAGACAGCTACGCTCTTACCTCATACCTCAACGAGTGTTGCGACTAAGCAGGAATCTTTCGTTGAACCGCTACCGACAAAGTCTACGTCTTGGGATTTTTTCCAAGACGTTTTTGCATTCGGATGCACGGAAGAAACAGCGGCGAGGACATCGCGAGCAAAAGCGGACAGGTTGAATTCGCTGTAGTTGGAACTCACCATGAAAAATCCGCCGGAATTCAGAATCGTAGCACAGTCGGCAACGAGCGGCATCAAGTGTTCGCGCACGTTAAAGTTAAAGCCCTTAAAGCGAGCAAAGCTTGGCGGGTCCAGCACGATGCCGTCAAAACGGAGCCCTTTCTTTTGAGCCCAATGCACGTATTCGATAGCGTTACCGCGGAAGAACTCGCCAGGACGCAAATCAAGGCCGTTTAAGGCATAATTTTCACGGCCCTTGTCGAGAATCTTGCCGCTGATATCGGCGTTTGTAGCAACCGCAGCACCGCCTAGACGGGCGTGTACGGAGAAGCTGCACGTATAGCTAAAAAGATTGAGGAAGCGAAGGCTTTCACCGGACATGGCGCGGAATCGTTCTTCGACTTCGAGGCGCACGTGACGCATATCCAAAAAAAGTCCCGGATTGATTGTATCGAGCAAGTCCACATGGAATTGAGCATTGCCTTCGCGAACGGTTCCAACGGCATCTTCACGCGTACCAATCACGACATCCATCGGAGCGTTCTCAAGCGATTTTCCAGAGCTCGAAAGGCGTTCCTTAGAGACTACGCAAACGGGATTGAAAAGAGCGGCCAAGGCCTCGACAATTTCAGTTTTGCTCGTCAAAAGCTCCGGTCCAAAAAACTGCATCTGGTAACGGTCGCCGAACTTGTCTATCGTGAGTCCCGGGAAACCGTCGGCAGCGCCATTCACAATGCGCAAAGCATCCGTTACATCAAATAACTGGGCGCGCTTGGATAATGCAGACTTTAAAAGATCGGAGTATTTATAATTCATAAGAAACTGCAGCTATGAGGTATGAGCACGGTCGCCTCCGGCTCCCTCTGAGGTATAAGATTTAATTCAAAGATAGCTTTTTATTGCAGAAATAATATCGCTCATACCCCAAAGCGTAGCGAGCCCAAACCTCAAAGGCGCACTGCGCCGCTCTACTTATCAAGAGTCTTGATTTGGTCGACGAACTCGCCTACTTCCTTGAATTCGCGGTAGATGGAGGCGAAACGCACATAGGCCACAGCGTCAAGCTTTTTGAGTTCCTGCATCACGAGGTTGCCAATCTGATCGTAGCTCACTTCAAAGCCTTCCGACATCTGCAACGAATTTTCCACGCGCGTCACCAGCTGTTCGATATCGTCCATGGAAACCGGGCGCTTTTTGCAGGAGTTCATAATGCCACGTTGCAATTTTTCGCGCTGGAAAGGTTCGCGCTCGCCGCTACGCTTAATAACGGTCAACGGCTGGACTTCGATATACTCACGGGTCGTAAAGCGACGGCCACAAGCACAACATTCACGACGACGACGAATGGACGAGCCACTCACGCGGCTATCGACAACCTTGTCGTTATCATTCTTGCAAAACGGGCAAATCATGCTTTGAATATAGCACTTTTTAATGGGAAAATGCGCAAAATCACAATAAAATTACATTGTTTTAGTAGGAAGTAGACAGTAGGCAGTTAGAAGTAGTGCAAAAAAACGGCACCGTCATCGGCACCGTTTTTTAAATGTTTCGATTGCGTTAGCTAATTAAGCGTTTGCTTTCTTGAAGTCTTCGACGTTCTTGGCGTATTCAGCGAGGTATTCCTTAGCGGCTGCGGCAACAGCTTCCGGAACGTAACCGAATTCCTTTTCGAGGACGCCTGCCGGAGCAGAAGCACCGAAGCGTTCGAGACCGGAGACCTTACCGAAGCCACCCACGACCTGGGCGAACAAGAGCGGAAGACCGCTGGACTTAGCAAACACCGGAGTCCACGGAGCGATGATGCTATCGCGGTAAGATTTCGGCTGCTTGAGGAAGAGAGCCGGGCTAATCATGGAAACCACGCGCACAGACTTGCCTTCGTCGCGGAGGAGTTCAGCAGCCTGGTGTTCGAGGAGAACGTCACTGCCGTTTGCAACCAAAGTAAGATCCGGCTTCTTGCCTGCGGCAGTGTTGTCGCTGACAATGTAAGCGCCCTGGCGGCAAGCCTTGGCAGCTTCGTAGCGGTTTTCACCCGGAAGCGTGTTCACGACCTGGCGAGTGAGGATGAGAGCCGTCGGGCTGTCGTTGTTTTCGAAAGCCATTTCCCATGCGGCAAGAGTTTCATAAGCGTCAGCCGGGCGGAGCACAAGCATTTCAGCCTTGCCGCTAGCCTTCGTGAGGCTTTCGAGCAAACGAATCTGCGTTTCGTGTTCAATCGGCTGGTGCGTCGGACCATCTTCACCCACGCGGAAGCTGTCGTGCGTAAACACGTACTTGACCGGGAGGCCCATGAGAGCGGCCATACGGATTGCCGGCTTCATGAAGTCACTGAAGACAAAGAACGTTGCGCAAATCGGATAGAGACCGCCGTGGAGAGCGATACCGTTTGCAATGGCACCCATCGTGAGTTCTGCAACGCCGACCTGGACAAATGCACCCTTGAAGTCGTTAGCGCGGAAGATGCCCGTCTTGTCGAGGAATGCCTGCGTGTTGTCGGAGTTCGAAAGGTCTGCAGAGCTGCAGATGATGTTGTGATAATTTTCAGCGAGGTAGCCAAGAACCGTACCGCTCGTGACGCGAGTTGCAACACCTTCCTTGATGTTGAGCTTGGAGAGGTCGATCTTGAGACCCTTGCCCGAGAGCCATTCATTGAGGGTAGCGGACTTTTCGGCGTTAGCCTTGTCCCAAGCGGCCTTAGCCTTCTTCCATTCGGCGACCTGCTTGCGGAGTTCGTTAGCGCGGGCTTCAAAGCCAGCCTTCACGTCGTCAAAGACCTGGAACGGATCGTCCGGATTGCCACCGAGATTCTTGACCGTAGCAGAGGTAGAAGCACCTGCGGCATTGAGCGGCTGACCGTGAGTAGAGACAGCGCCTTCGTAACTCTTGCCGTCTTCGGCGATAGCGCCCTTGGCCATCGTGGTGTGACCGTAGACAAGCACCGGCTTTTCGGTTTCGGCCCAAGCGGCCTTGAATGCCTTGCGGAGTTCAGCAATGTTGGAACCGTCGCATTCGATAACGCGGAAGCCCCAGGATTCGTACTGCTTCACGAAGTCATGGTCCATCACATCTTCGGTTTTGCAGCTGAGCTGGACCTGGTTTGCGTCGTAGAAGAAAATGAGGTTCGAAAGCTTGAGGTGACCTGCAATGCGGCCCACGCCGTATGCGATTTCTTCTTCGAGACCGCCGTCAGAAACGAGGCAGACGGTCTTGTGTTCGAGGATGGAGCCAAAGCGTTCAACCATGAAGCGTTCGGCGATAGCACCACCGAGAGCAATGCCGTGACCGATACCGAGCGGGCCCGAGGAGTTTTCAATGCCGAGGGCGACATCGACTTCCGGATGGCCCGGAGTGCGGCTGCCAAGCTGGCGGAAGTTCTTCACGTCTTCGAGCGTGAGACGGTTCGTAAGGACGAGTTCGGAGTAGAGGAGCGGACTCATGTGGCCCGGGTCCATGAAGAAACGGTCACGAGCCATCCAGTTGGCGTCGTCCGGATCGAAACGCAAGAATTCAGCAAACAAAAGCGTGATGGCGTCTGCGGCGCCCATGGCTCCACCCGGATGTCCGGACTTGGCCTTCTGCACCATCGCGGCAGAAAGGATACGGACGTTGTCAGCTGCTTTTGTAACTAATGAATCTTGCACGGTCTAACCCCTTTAGAGTTTTGTTTTTACGCGGCAAATTTAGTTTTTTCTTGCGAAACTCTCAAGGTATATTGTCAAATGAAAAGCCCAAAGCAATAAAAAGTTATATTTTCGCAACAACCTAAAATAATCCAAAAACGCCCCAAAAGAAGCAATTCCTGGAGCGCTTTTACGTGTTATCGAGAAGGAACCAAATGAATATCAAAGACGCTATCTTGAGACTATTCAAGAACTTAGCTCACCCCACAGGCATTTTCGGCACCCTCGTTGCCATAGCCATACCCTTCCTTATTTACCTCGCCCCGAACATCAATCACAGGGAAACCATCCGAAAGATGGATTTGAACTGGCCGCTCCCTCTTTTTGCGATTCAGTTCATCCTCGGGATTATCCTTTTCTGCTTTTTGAGCAAGGATTTTAGGGAATGGTTCAAGGGAATCCTCCCCACAAAGTCCGTAAGCATCATGACGCTCGTATTTGCGGTCGCTATTTCCATTTTTGCAGGCACGCAAATTGAAGCCCGCCACCGCGTCCAAAGTGACGAAAGCGTGTTCATGTCAGTTGCCCAGAACATGTACTACAACCACGAATCCGGCACCTGCAACCAGGGCGAATTTGACAACGGCTCCCTCAAATGCAAGGCCACATCAAATAGTTTCAAGACCAAGGGACTATCCTTTCTTTACCGCCTCGGCATGCCGCTGTTCGGAACCGATCTCCGCTGGATTTTCACGGCCGAATTCGTGATGCTCCCGCTTTCGTTCCTGCTCATGTTCCTTGCAATCGTCGCCTGGACCCGACAACCCCTCCTTGCCTTCCTGGCCTCGCTACTCATGGCACTCCAACCGACGGTACTTTTCCAGTTCCGCGCTATGTCCGTTGAACCGCTCTATATTTTTCTCTCTGCTTTAGCTCTGTTTGTGTTTAAGTGGGCATACGACAGGAACACAGTCATGCACTGGACACTCCTCGCCCTCATCCTAGCCTTCTTCGCCCAGACCCGCCAAGAAACAATCTTCTGCGTCTTTGCATTTGTCCTCTTTGCGCTTCCGAGACTTCTCGACAAGAAAGACGAAAAAGCTCCTGTCTTCTTCGTGACGCTCTCACTCTTCTCCGTGCCAGCACTCCTCACGATTAGCTACTTCCAAGGGTTCGGTTTCCAGGGCGGCGAATTTGAAGCCCACGGACACTTCTTCGAAGACCTCGCCAAGAACTGGGAAGTAATGACAGCAAAGCTTGACAAGAACGGCAATCTCACAAATCCGTTCCTCAGCTACTTTAACTATTTGTTCGCCATCGGCGGCATATACCTTCTCTTCCGCGCCATCAATGATGCAAGAAAGAGCGATTTCACATACCTCAAGATTCTCGGGTTCCTGCTCCTGTACCACGTCCAGACGTATGTGATCCTTGAAAACGTCTCCGGCGATTTCAGCATCGAAATCAACCAGCGCTATAGCCTCGTGATGTTGCCATCCATGGCATTTGTGGCAGCCCTCCCGATTACACACATGATCCAGTATTTCACCACCCCGACGGGCAACAAAGACCTAAACGGCAAGGGTGCTATTCTCGGCGTATTGATTGTGGCACTCGCCTTTACAGGCTGGACATTCCACTACAAGAAGAATTTCAATGACAATATCATGTACAACCGCAACCACCTGACCATCGAAGAACACGAAATTCTCAAATGGCTCAAGGAACAGCCGCAAGCGGACCGATTCTTTATTTACGGTCGTCCTTGGCACTTTGTGGGTTACGGTATGTCATCCCTCCATTACGACAACGCTCGCAAAATGTCAAACAGCGAAATGAAGGACTTGATAGACAAGTACAAGGGCGAAGTCTATTACATCCGCGGACTGGACTGCTGGGATAGCCACACTTACCACAAGAAAGCCGTAGAACACCGCATCGCCACGACCTGCGACGTATTTGAACGCGAGATGGATTTGACGGGCGTCAAGAACATCTTGATTACGAACAACTACTGGGTCCAGATAGCGAAGTTCAACGGCCGCAAAAACTACAATCCCGAAAAGATTATCGCCATAAACGAACTGGAAGTCGCCCCCGCCGATTCTATCGCCACAAAGCCCGCCATGCTCAAAGTTCATTACGAGCTCAAGGAACAGGGACAGGCCGCTGCCAAATGGAAGTTCGCACTCCTAATCAACGACAAAATAATCGAACAAGGCGATTACAAGTTCGGTTCTTACGATCAGGAAGTGGACCTCGCAAGTTTGCAGCCTGGATTCAACCAAGTGAGATTCCTGGTGCAAGATTTGGCAACAAAGAGCAAGCTTGCCGATGTTTCCAAGTTCTACTTTGAAAAGGGAAACGGCGCTATAGCCCTCACGGACTACCCCATCGAAAGCCACAATCAGGAATGGGGCAACATGCGCAAGAATAAAAGCATTGAAGGGAACAAGCTCAGCGTTAACGGCCAAAGCTTTATAAGCGGCATTGGTATGCACGCCTCTTCAACAACAGTTTTCGATGTCGGACAAAAGTTTACTACGGTCAGGTTCTCCGTTGGCCTTGACGACGAATCGCTTTGCAGCGATGGTGTTGCGGTAGAAGTTATCGGCGACGGCAAATCGCTTGCAAAAACACCGTTCTTTAGGAATGGCGAATTGCACAAAGTCGAGGCTAATGTCGCAGGCATCCAGAAGCTCACGATTAGATCGTTCCCCAAAGAAGGCATCAACTGCAGCCACGTAGACATCATCAACCCGGTACTTATACCATAGCGGCTTCGCCATTCAGACGAAAGAACGCCCGCTACAACGGGCTACAGACGAAAGACGAAAGAAAAAAGCTAGTAACTAGTAACGACAAACTAGTAACTAGCAAACCAAAATTGCTATAATTGCACTATGCTTTTATCCGTAATTATACCTGTTTTTAATGAAGAAGAGATCGTTGCCGAAACCTACCGCGTCTTGGAGGAAGAGCTCAAGGATATCGAACACGAACTCATTTTCGTAAATGACGGTTCCAAGGACCGCACCCGAGAAATCGTGGAAGGCCTCCTCCCCGGGAACCCGAACAACAAAATCATCAACTTTAGCCGTAACTTCGGCCACCAGGCCGCCTTCAGCGCAGGCCTCGACCACGCCCAGGGCGCAGCCGTCGTCATTATTGACGGCGACTTGCAGGACCCGCCGAGCCTCATCCACGAGATGCTCAAAAAGTGGCGCGAAGGTTACCAGGTCGTTTACGCCCAGCGCAACAAGCGCAAGGGCGAGACGCTCTTCAAGCGCTTTACGGCATTCTGCTTCTACCGCATCATCGGCAAGCTCACGAGCATCGATATTCCGCCTGACACTGGCGACTTCAGACTCATGGACCGCTGCGTGGTGGACCAGCTCAAGAACCTCCCGGAACGCAGCCGCTTCTTACGCGGGCTCGTGTGCTGGGTCGGCTTCAAGAAGATTGGCGTCAAGTATGACCGCGCCGAACGCACCGCAGGTACTTCGAAGTATCCGCTCAAGAAGATGTTGCGCCTCGCGTTCGACGGCATCACAGGCTTCAGCTCGGCTCCGCTCAAGATCAGTTTCTACATGGGCTTCATCGCAACAATCGTTGGTTTTGCACTCCTCGTTTGGTCGATTCTCGAAAAGTTCCTCTCTCCTGCAACAACGGTTCCGGGCTGGGCATCTCTCATGACCGCTATCGTGTTCTTCGCAGGCGTGCAGCTTTTGACCATCGGCATTCTCGGCGAATACATCGGCCGAATCTACGACGAAGTCAAGCAGCGCCCGCTGTACATCGAAGACAAAAAGTAGACGAAAGAACGCCCGCTATAGCGGGCTACAGACGACAAACGAGAGGATTGTTAGTCTTTGGTTATTAGTTATATTTGGCGCATATAGAGCCTAGTTAAAGCTAATGGCTATTGACTAACAACTATTGACCATTGACTAAAAAATGAAAAACAAGCTTTTCGTTATGAGTGCCGCCAGTGGCGCAGGCAAGACCACCCTCAAGGATCTTGTCATCAAGGATTTCCCGGACATCAAGTATTCCATTTCGGCTACAACGCGCAAGCCGCGCGAAGGCGAAATTGACGGAGTCCACTACTTCTTCAAGACCAAGGAAGAATTCGAGCAGATGATCAAGGACGACGCTCTGGTCGAATACAACCTGGTTCACGGCAACTACTACGGAACGCCCAAGAGCTTTGTCGAGAAGACTCTCGCCGAAGGAAACCGAGTGCTGTTTGACCTTGACGTTTTCGGCAAGGTGAACTTTGACAAGGTCTACCCGGACGCCACCGGCATTTTCATTTTGCCGCCAAGCGACGAAGAACTCGAACGCCGCCTCCGTGGCCGTGGCACCGATAGCGAAGAAGTCATCCAGCTCCGCCTTGCAAACGCGAAGAAAGAAATCGAATTTGCTAAGACCAAGGGCAAGTACGAATACACCATCGTGAACGATGATCTTCAGAAAGCTGCTGACGAACTCCGCGCTATTTTGAGCCAGAAGTAAATCGCACCCCAAGCTACAAGTGCAGAAAGCCGCGAGATTCGCGCGCACAACCTTTGAAATTCCCGCCCCATCGGTTATCGTGAGGTGGGAATTTTTGTGTAAGGTGTTATAAATTAATAATACACTCTTTTTGCACCGTATTAAATCATTTATTTTGCAAATTCAGTAAAACAAAAAACTATTATTTTATCAATAAAAACGCAAAATCAGAAATGAAAAGATACGAGCTTGATACAATCGGTCAAATCTACGGGGCAATCATCTCCAAAACGTGGAGTCCCACGTTCAGAATGCAGGCGACGCTGCACGAGACAATTACCCCAGAGTTGCTACAGCAAGCAGCTGATGACCTCAGAATCCGATTTCCCTACATATTCGTGGCGTTAAGGAAAGGCTCGTGTTCATACTACCTTGAGGAAAACGACGAGCCACTAAAAATCAAGCATGATAGCGAAGGCATCCTCGCCTATTACGGAATGGATAAGGCAGCCCATCATTGTTTTCGCATTCTCTACGGTGAAAAGCATATCGCCCTTGAGGTCCTACACACGCTAACTGACGGACATGGTGCAAGAATCATCTTGCTCACGCTTGTACACCGCTATCTGGAACTGAAACACGATTTACCAGAAGTTCCTGCAAACATTCAACACGACTTAGTCTATTCGCTTAAAGACAGGCCCTCGGATGAAGAAACAGGAAACGCCTATGCAAAAAACGCAGGCAAGAATCCCGTTGATTTGAAAGAGCCCAAACCATATAGATTGCAAGGCACCCTTCTGCCAAGCGATCAAAAGATTATCACGATAGGCACAATCAACTCGGAGCCACTTATTGCCCAAGCGCATCACTATGGCGCAACGGTCACTACATTTCTTGCAACCATTATGGCCGAAGTGGTAAATGACTTGCAAAACAAAACACCGAATCAAAAAAAGCAACCGATTGCCATCGGCATTCCCGTCAACGTCAGGGAAATTCTTGCAAGCAAGACCATGCGTAACTACACCGCACAAAAGAACCTCACTCTTCGCCCCGAGCAGTTGGACTTCAGTCTAGAACAAAAATGCAATCTAATGGGGCTGCAACTGAAAGATTTCAGGCAAGACAAGGATTTGGTGCGGAACTTGACCGCCGCCTATGTAGCTCCATTGGAAAATCCTCTGGCAAAATATACGCCATGCGTTATTAAGAACCGACTTATCAGCTACCTCTACACAAAAGAAGCCGATGCCGTCATGAGTACCCAAATTTCAAATCTTGGCGACACAGATCTTCCAGAAGAAATGCGCCCCTTCATAGATAGTGTCTATTTTATTTTAGGAAAAGAAAAGGCCCTTCCCAATACGTGCAGCGCTATCAGCTGTAACGGGAAAACGAACATCAGCTTTACCCGATACATTCAAGAATCCACCTTCGAAGACGAATTTTTCCGCCGACTCCGGAAGCTTGGACTGAACGTTGAAATACAAGACCCATCTAAATAAGCTATATTCAAATGACTATTTAGGGATGAGTTATGTGCTGCAAAGAAACAGTATTCTTTTTTACTGCTTTAGCTTTATTTTTTTGCTTAGACGCTTGCGAAAACGCAAATTCTAAAAACTTTGTAGCCAAGGAATCTTCTTTCGACGAAGAAAATTCCGCTGAAGTTTTTGATAGCACGCACACCCAAACATATGACTCGATGATAGAAGTTTATCATCCGGAGCTGTTATTCTTTATCGGCACCGACAAGGCTTCGGCAAAAGCAAGCGAAAAGCCGCAGATGGGCGCAAAGCTTAACTACAAATTTTACATGGATGTCCATGAATTCACTTGCGGCGACTACAAAAAATTGAACAAGGAATTTGACCGACTAAAACCAGACTGCGCCAACGACAGCTTGCCACTCACCGACATTACCTATTTTGATGCCGTCCTAATCGCAAACGCCAAGAGCAAGGTTTCGGGGTTGGACACAGTTTACACTTACACCAACGCAAGTTTTGATGAAGAAAACCATTGTACCGATATTGAAGGACTCGTAACGCATTTAGAGACTGAAGGTTTCAGACTCCCCACCGAAGCGGAATGGATTCTGTCGGCTCAGCTAAGCTGGGATCACAAAAACAGCTGGAATAACAGCAATTCCGATTACAAAGTCCATCCCATTTGCAGCAAAGGTTTTGATGGTGCCGGTTTCTGCGATTTTTCGGGCAACGTCACTGAATGGACCAACGACTGGCTCGGAATTTTGAAGGACACTACCATCACCAACTTTACAGGTTCAACGGACGGTGGCGAACTCGGAGAGCGCATTATCAAAGGCGGAAACTACAATTCCGATAAAGCAAACAGCAACCTGTACAGTCGCGGTGACGTTTATTCTGTAACATCTTCGACCATGGCCAAGTACGTGGGATTCCGCCTCGCCTTGGGAGTCATTCCCAAACCAGCATGGTTCACAAGCAGCGGGCAGATCAGCGAAAGTAAAATTGAGCCCATCGCAAGTACCGCAACGCTCAAGAGCTATACCGGTTCATACAACATGAAGCTCGCCTTCCGCAACGACTTAACCGACAACCTAGCCTTCATTGACTACAACAACGGCAACCTAAAAGTTTCAGAAATTCACGACACACTAAACGTCTACCATCCTGAAATTTCGCCCAACGGAAAATTTGTCGCATTCTGTACCAAGCCCGAAGGCATTCTGGGAGAGTCTAAATTATACGTCCGGGAACTTTCAGAAGAATCCTCGACACCCATAGAACTCCAAGTTAAAAGCGCCGCCATCCCTCGTTGGAGAATTCTCGAAAACGGAGACACGACAATCGTCTACGTAACCGACGCAGGCAACAATTCAGACGAAACATCATGGCTAACGCAAAGTACATGGCAAGTCACTTTTGCAAACGGCAAGTTCGGTACGCCACAAAAACTTTTCGACGGCACCTTCCATGGAGGAATCGCCAAAGACAACAGCCTAGCCGTCACGGGAGCAAGGCGCCTCCGCGTACATCATGGGCAAATCAACGACATTTGGTACTCTCAGGAACAAGCATGCAACGTAAGCCTAGCCCAAGACGGCTCAAAACGCACCGCATTCTTGGACTTTGGTGGAAAAACGGGCCAAGATTTTGTCGGTTCACACTATGCAACCCACGAACGCATTCTCATCGCTGATAGTACAGGCAAACTCATCCAATCTATTGCGGCCCCAAACGGCTACACGTTCGACCATACCGAATGGGTTTCAAGTACTTCAAACTTGGTCGCCACATTGACTAACGCCAACGGTTCCCACAAGAAAATCGTCCTCGTAAGCACAGCAGACAGCACACTTATTGACTTGGCCGAAGGAGAAGAACTGTGGCACCCGAGCTTATGGGTTCAACCTAAAAAGATTATTCCGAAGCCAAAATCCAGTTCAAGTTCATTCGCACAAAGCTCTAGTTCCAATGCCCCTGCGCAAAGTTCTAGCTCCAGCGTTCTCGCAGAAAGCTCCAGTTCTAGCACACCCACGCTAAATTCTAGTTCCAGCATTTATCCGCAAAGTTCCAGTTCTAGCGAAACTCAGCAAAGCTCAAGCGAGACTGCGCAAAGTTCTAGCGAAATTGCGCAAAGTTCTAGTTCCGAAAAGCAAGCCCCAAGTTCAAACTCCGAACAAATAAATTCTAGCAGTTCCTCCCTGCTAGCAGAATCATCTTGTTCCAAAGTCACTTCAAGTTCTAGCGAAGTGTCCCTTCAATCTAGTTCCAGCATCGCATCAAGCTCTAGCGAATCTTCCAGTTCCAGTGTCCCTTATCAAATTGATTTCGAACTAGACACCGATAGCGCAGGCATTTATTACAAGGCCGGGCAAGCCCAGGTCTTCGCCGAAGCCCGTTACAAAATGGAACTCCTTTGGCAATACAAAGACAAGGCCGACGTCGTCATCATCGGTTCATCTAGAGCACTACATGGCGTAGCCCCGATGGAACTCAGCGAACAATTTTTTGGAGTCAACCTCGCCTTTATCGGGAACACCCTCAGCGGCTCCGAATTTTTATACGACAATTACATCATTCCACACATGTCCAAAGTCAAGTACATCGTATCCTCCATAGACATTGACCGCGGATTCAACACATTTAGCAGTAGCTTCTTCAATGGACGCGCCAAAACCTGTCCAGGATTCGTCTACGACAAAGATCACAATTACTGGAAAGACGGCTACCCCGAAGGACTTGCAGAACTCACATACGATTCACCAGGAATGTCAAGCTACGCAAACAAATACCGCCACACACGTGGTCTAGATTCTATCCCAGAAGCATCAGTCTGGGAAGACATGCCTCAAGTTGATTCGGACAGCAATTTGTATAGAATGTCCCCTGGTTCATACCGCACAAACTTTAACAGCTTAAAGAAAATGGTCGAAACAGCACACGAAAAAGGCTTTTACTTTATCGGAGTCGTCTTCCCGCAGAACCCGAATTACAAGAAAACGGGCGCATTTGGCCGTTACGGCATCCCCCGCAGCGAAGCACCCATACTGCTCCAAGAAATTGCAGAACTCTCTAAAACATACCCTAATTTTATATTATTCGACGAAAATAAAATGGGCGATCATGACTATACCGGCGATATGGCATACGACCGTGACCACCTCGCTTATCCGGGTGCCATCCACTTTACAGCGCGTCTAGATTCCCTCTTAAAAGAACTACCCGCATTAAAGTAATATGAAAATATTTTACCACCTCCCCGGACTGTTTGAATTTTACGAGCTGTACAAAGCGTTCTTGCCACTTTGGCGTGAACACCGGGATTGGTTTTACGACTGGTGCGAAATTGGCTCCATTTACGGAGCGCCAAGCGATTGCATTTGGGGCGGTGGGCGCGTTGGCTTTGGCGAAGCAGAGCCGCGAAAAGTCGCGAATCTTATGCAAGAATATGGAATTTCTGCAAGGCTCACATTTAGCAATTCATTGATTCGCGAAGAACATCTAGCAGACACTCAATGCAATAAGCTGTGCAAAATGTTTGAACGCTATTGCTCCGGCGAGATGCGCGCGGTTCAAAACGGAATCATCATTCATTCCGACCTGTTGCTGAATTACATCAAAACACAATACCCCGGCTTTTATTTCGTATCCTCGACCACGAAAGTCATCACCAATTTCGAGCAGTTCAAAGCAGAGCTAAATCGCAAAGAATTCCGCTATGTCGTTCCCGATTTCAGGCTCAACAAGCAATTCGACAAATTGACAGCGCTCACAGACGCGCAAAAGCAAAAAGTCGAATTTTTATGCAATGAATGTTGTTGGTTCGGCTGCTACGACCGCAAAAAATGCTACGAGAACGTAAGCCAAAAAAGCCTTGGTGAAAACAGCGAAGACCATGTCTGCGTCTCGCCCACAGCCAAAAGGGGTTACCGTTTTTCCGATGCGATGAAGAATCCCGGCTTCATCGGAATCGAGGACATTCAGAACATCTACGCCCCCGCAGGATTCCGACACTTTAAAATCGAAGGCCGTAGCCTCGGTAGCGCTCTCATTTTGGAATTTTTGCTTTATTACATGACCAAACCCGAGCATCAGCTTAAAGTCCGCGAAGAAATTTACCTGGACAGCACATTAGATTTGTTTTAAACAGACAACTAATGGAATGAATTTATGGAACCGACAGACGCATTATTCATGATAATTGTAAATATTGTACTTTTTATCATTTTTGCAATAATTCCTTTACTATTAGGCATTTTCGCCAACATTTCGACCAAGCATCCCAGGACAATGTTCATTGCAGGGCAAACCGTATCAATTCTACTCACAATTATCACTGTCATCTCACTTTCGATATCCGTAATATACGCAATCAACGAGCAGGATTCTACACAGCGACCCTATATTTTTGCATGGTGTATTTGCTGGCTACTCATAGCTATTTTTCCTTTATCCACATTTGACCTCACCACAAGCCAAAAAACAAAAAAGCAAAAGACCTGTTATCTCACCATTTCATTTATTACGTTTTTCCTAATTCTGTCAGGATCTGAATTTCTATACAATCGAGCGTTTGGATACGTTTTTCAAACGGAACGGTTTGAACTATCCATAAACGATTTTTACTCGAACCATCCTGAAGCCGATAAAAATAGCGACATCAATATATTCGCATCTATACAAAACGGAGAAGATGAGTTCACAGCGAATATATCCGTATATAAAGATTCTATAACTCTAAAAGCAACAGAACTCCGTTATATAAGCAGTGAAATTATAAGCAGCGAAAAATCGCAAAAAGATTCTTGTTATCGCAACGACTTGCCGCGTGACTTAGTTCAAGACATTATTGAAGAAATCACCTATTATCAACCGGAAATTGAATACACCTGGGTAGGAGACCTATGTTTCCATCCATTCGCATTTGTTGAACTTGCCAATAATAAAAACGCAACAACGATAATATTGAAACTTCCAGACATTGATGAATATCATCCCAACGCCCAGCGTTTAGCAAAAAAATTTGCGAGTCTTGTAAACGATTTAAAAATCAACCCGACAAAAGGTTGCTCCAATTAATTTCAAACATCAAAAAAAATCATGCAAAAATGAAACCCGCAAAGAGATTTTTCATGACCATCTTGATTATCATAGCCTCCCTCATTTTACTTTTAGTGATTTGGTTCAACATTCCCTATTCACCCGTCAAGACGCAGTTCCGCAATGATGTTGAGGCAAGGTTGCAAAGTTCCGCAGCACTCGCCGGAACGCTAGATTCCGCAAGTATCGCAAGCCTCCCTCCCCTCATTCAAAAATATCTCGAAACAAGCGGTTACATCGGCAAAGAAAGACGCACGCACTTGACCATGGAATACAAAGATGTCGATTTCGGAATGGGCGTAAACAAGCCGCGACTCAAAATCGATTACACGCATGTTGACTTCGCCGATTCTCCGAACAGGCTCGCCTTTATCGACAGCAAAATGTTCGGCATCCCGTTCCAAGGCTACGATTACTACAAGAACGGCAAAGGCGGCATGAAGGGCGTCCTTGCGAAGCTCGTTACGCTATTCGACCAAACCGGCCCTGCAATGGACAAGGCTTGCCTCATCACCTATCTCGCCGAAGCATTTTTTTTGCCAGAAGCACTCCTGAAAGATTTCATCACATTCAAGCAAATTGATGACCACACCGTCGAAGCCTCAATTACAAACAAAGGCGTAACTGCAACCGGTATATTCCACTTCAACGACGCTTACGAAATGACCTCGTTTACAACAAATGACCGTGGTCAAATTTCACCCGACGGAACCATCGAATACACACCGTGGGAAGCGCAATGCGAAAACTACAAAACCTATTCCGATGGCATCAAGCGCCCCACAATTTTCCGCGCTGTATGGAAAAACAAAGACGGCGACTTCGTCTATTTTGACGGAAAAATTAGCAAAGTGAACGGAGCTGAGGTAAAGTAGAATGATCCATAAATTAGCAACAGTTTTTTCAATATTGTTATTGATTTATAGTGGAGTTAAAACAGCTTCTTATAAAAATGTTTCTGGGATATTTTTTAACTTTTATGGAAGTTCTGCAGTAGTATATGGTTTCGGGCTTATCATACTATCTAGTGTTTGGCTTATTTGCTGGCATACAAACGCCTTTAAATTTACAAGTGACAAAAATTGGCCTTATTTGCTATTTTGCAATTACTTAGTTGCAATTATTGTAAAAATCATTATGTAGTTTTTTAGCGATTTTTAGGAAATAATATTTCTATTTTATCCTCCATGACACTTCTTTTAGGCATTCTTTTCTTAGCACTTTTCATAAGCGCGATTGTCCGCGGTAAGTTCACGTACGGTCAAGCCGATTACGATTTTCATGAACATCCGATTCAATTCGTGATCGTACTCATCTTTATTCTCGGCGTTTCTGCACTTTGTTTTTACCGATTTATCGTAGAACTATAAATAAGACTTTTTAAAGAGTTTGTTATATTAATGACATCTGTAGACAACAGAACAAAAGGGACTTTATGAGCGAAGAAAAAATTACTTCCGGTTGCAATGCTGAAGACGTTAAAGCCATCACGAAGAGATGCGCAGAATCATGGATGAAGCGAATCCGCAATTTTGCAGGATTCCTTGGGATGATCCTCCCGTGGATTGCGCTCGCCGGAGCAGCCATCATTGCCAAAGTTCAGCCCGCAAAAATTTCCGACGATTTTTGGACAACACTCTCCATCTCGGCTACATATTACTTGACCCCAGCACTTGCAGGCATTTTGACAACGGCCGCAGTCGTTCTGATTTGCTACAAGGGCTACGACTGGCGCGATGAACTTGTCGCAACAGCCTCAGGCATCTTCGGCTTGATGATTGTCATTTTCCCTTGTGACTGTTCCGCTGCAGACGGCAAGATCGTTGGATTTTTCCAATTGCCTATAGCCGTTTCTAACATCATCCACTTAACATCGGCAGTTATCTTCTTTATACTTTTGGCCATCAACAGCCTATTCCTTTTCACTCTTGGCGAAAGCGACACCAAGCAAAAAAGAATCCGCAACATCATTTACAGAGTCTGCGGCATCGGCATGTTCTGCACTTTGTTCCTGCTTGTTTTACCGATTCAATTTCCTGCAAAGATTTTTATCGTTGAAGCTATTGCACTCACGTTCTTCGGCGTAAGCTGGCTTGTGAAAGGTCAAATTTTCGGTCTACTCAAAGACAAATAAGAGCTAGAACGCAAAAGCTAGAGCTGCTCCGCCCTGAGGGGTCGGAGCAATTTTTATTTGCAGGCTAGTATCGTAGCCAATACTCTTGTTATAAATTTCAACAGCTGCAGTGGTATGCGTTCCAGAAATT
This sequence comes from Fibrobacter succinogenes subsp. succinogenes S85, assembly GCF_000146505.1. Classification (GTDB taxonomy): domain Bacteria; phylum Fibrobacterota; class Fibrobacteria; order Fibrobacterales; family Fibrobacteraceae; genus Fibrobacter; species Fibrobacter succinogenes. The sequence goes on from NC_017448.1 coordinate 921,475, forward strand.
CCACCAAGCACTATCGCAAAAAGAGCTACAGCACCACCACCAATCGTAAGTGGCTTACCCCAACTTCCTTCTTTACTCCAATAAGCGATACCAACACCTAAAGCAGCTCCACCAACAGCAGAAAGAACCAAGGCTTTTGAATAAAGGCTTTTTCCCACACGCAACTCAGCGGCAGCCTCTGGATTTGTACTCACGATTGCTTCCATTTCGCTCTCACTCAATTTTCGGTAACCCGCATACCAATGGCCTAAGCTCCATTCAATTTTTTCTTTCACAGGCGCAGAGTTCACAGGCTCTTCTACAGTACGGACCGGTTCTTCCTTAACAACAGGCGTAGAACCCTTAGGCGGATACTTATCCCAGACACTTTGAGCAAAAGACATATTGGCAAAAACAAGCAACACAGCAAAAAGGAACAAGCGCATATTTCCTCCCAAATTACAAAAGACGTTTATTCAAATATAGAACAAATTTTATTCTAGCTCTACTTTAATTTCCACGCCTGCCACCCAAGCCTTGGGCGCATTCAGAATCGGAGCAAGCACCTTACGCACAGCCGCAAGGTTTTGCGTTTTAATGTAGAGCTTTACCCAAAACACGTTCTGCACTTTCGGTACAAACGCATCAACAGGTCCAAGGACTGTCATCGAAGATTCCTTGCGCAAAATACTTTCAAGGCGGTTCACCGTGTCGCGAAGCAAGTTCTCATCGCGCGAGCCACAACTGATTTCAACAAGCTTGCAAAACGGCGGATAAAAAGCCATCTGACGATTCGAAGATTCAGTTTCGGCAAAGCCATCAAAGTCATGGCGAATGGCATACTGCATCACAGGTTCTGTCGGGTTGAGCGTCTGGATAAACACGCGGCCACCGCTACCTGCGCGCCCCGCACGTCCCGCCGTTTGGCTCAATAGCTGATACAAGCGTTCCGTTGAACGAAAATCAGGAATGCCAAGTCCCGAATCAGCACCGACAATTCCCACAAGCTTCACGCCTGGGAAATCGTGGCCTTTCGCGACCATCTGCGTTCCAAGCAAAATATTGTATTCTCGATTCCTGAACGATGTCAAGATTTTTTCGACAGCGCCCACGTTCTGCGTTGTATCGCGATCCATGCGGATTACTTTCGCATCCGCCACCCATTCATGAATTTCTTCTTCGAGCTTTTCAATGGCGCCTCCGACAAATTCATACGTTTCAGCACCGCATGTCGGGCATGGCGTATCGACCGGATAAAGCGCAGCACAGTAATGGCACATCAACGCATTGTACTGTTTATGGTACACGAGCGGGATATGGCAATGTTTGCAGTAAAGCGTTTCACCACATTTAGTACAAACTCTAATCTTAGAGTAACCGCGACGATTCATGAGGATAATCGCCTGGTCGCCACCCGCAATGCAATCCGAAAGCGCTTCGCGCAATGCAGGAGACATGAGCACGCCTTTTTGCTGGCGCACCTTGCCCATATCAATCACTTTCACTTCGGGGAGCGGAGCCGCGGTCGCACGGTTCTTGAGCGTCAACAGTTTGAGGTTCCCCGCCTTTGCATTGCGGAACGTTTCAAGACAAGGCGTTGCAGAACCAAGCACCACAAGAGCTCCGTACTTTTGCGCCAAGTGGAAAGCCAAGTCACGCGTATGGTAACGCGGAGCCGGGTCCTGCTGCTTAAACGAAGAATCATGCTCTTCGTCCAAAATAACAACATCAAAATCAAACGGCGAAAGAATGGCACTGCGCGTCCCAAGCACCACTTTCGCAGAACCATCGAGCACAGCCAAATAGCCTGCACGCTTTTGCGGAGCCGAAAGTGCCGAATGCAATACTACAACAGGTACTTTTAAATAATCTTCAAAACGCGATGCCGTCTGCGGAGTAAGCCCAATTTCTGGCACGAGAATGAGCACACGCTTATTGCGCTTAAGCGCTTCGCGCACCAATTCCTGATAAACTCTCGTTTTGCCACTGCCGGTCACACCATGCAGGAGCGTTCCACGAAAACCATCCTTATCCAAATCTTCAACAAGACTGGCAAGTGCAGTCTCTTGTTCGCCTGTCAAGGGGGGCAGGTCCGAACAAACCTCCATTTCGGGTCCATTCGAGGGAGCCTCGCCCCGAGGTTCAGATTTTTCAGCCAGCAAGGCATCGAGGAACTTGTCAAAATCAGCGGGCCAAAACACGTTCAGAGTGCGCATGGGCGAGCTTATATAATACTTAGACACCCACTCTAGCGATTCCATATAACGTTCAGAGAATACATACCCTGACTCATGCGGGCACGCATACCGGACATCGAACGACGGTTTCTCGCTATGGACACGGCTCACCAAGGCAAGCGTAGGCTTACGGCGGGCAAGTTGAACCCAGACAACACTTCCCCGCTGAATATCCGCTCCTTCCGGCACCCCGTAAGTAAAAACCGATGGGGACAACGGGATGTAAACCTCGCAAAAACGCGACAGAAGCGCCGAATTACAGCGTTCCTTGACCATTTCCGGAGCAGACGTTTTGGGAATTCTTTTTGCCACGCGGCAAAGATAGTATTGTTACAAGCTTAAATGGGCATAAATTCGCACTGTTTTTCCTGACTATAATATTTTTTTAGTTAGATTATGCTATACGGAGCTGAGGAAGCCCCGCCTACCTATTGGAGATATTATGAGCATTTTTGACGCATTTAAACCGAAATGGCAAAATTCCAACCCCGCAAAGCGTAAGGAAGCAATTGCAGACTTGGATGAACTCACTAGTCAAGATATTGTCGAACGAGTGGCCCTTTCTGATGATAATGTCGAAGTGCGAATGGCTGCAGTTAAGAAACTTGCAATTATTAAGACACTTCAGGATATTTCGACAAAAGACAGCGATGCCGGCGTACGCCGTTTGGCAGAATCGAGAGCTTTCGAAGAAATCGTCAAAAAGCTGAAAAACTTTAACGAATCCGCTCTGAATAGCGAAGTCCTCGGTTACATCGAAGCCATCAAGGACACGCGCTATACTGAAGATGTCCTCAAGGCAACAGACAACGTAAATCTGAAGAGAGAACTTGTCAAGCAGTGCAGCAAGCAGTCCCTGCTCGCCCAGATCGCTACCCGCGACTCTAGCGAAGAAATTGCACTGCAAGCCGCAGACCGCGTAACGTCAGAATCGTTACAGGCCGACCTCATCAAGAACTCCAAGCACACGTCCGTCCGCAAGAAGATTTCGGATAAAGTTCGTGCAAAGAAAGAAGCCGAAGACAACGGCAGAAAGGCAGCCGAACTCTTGCAGAGCAAGCGCGAAGCCCTTATCAAGCAGGCTCACTTCCTCGCCGCCCAGAAGGACGCTTTCGCCACCAAGCCGCAGTTTGAAGACTTAATGAACGAAGCGAACGCACTTGGCATGGGCGAATCTGCCGCAACGCTCAATGAAATTTACGAAAGCTTCAACAAGTTCTACGACGAAGCAAACGCCGCAAAGAAGGCCGCAGAAAATGCCGAAGCCGAAAAGCAGGCAAAGATTGCACGCCTCACGGAATCGCTCGCTGAACTCGAAGGATTGCTCGAAGCAGGCACGACCGAAGAAAACGCTGACCGCGTAAACGCCATCATCCAGGAATGGAACGAAGGCAAGTCCCTTATGGATGCAGCCTTGATCAAGCGCTTCAACAACGCCTACTTCAAGTCTCAAGAAGCAAAGAAGATTGAAATTCCGACCGCAGAATCTGAAAACGCAAGCGAAGAAGAAATTGCCATCCGCAAGAGCCTTCTCGAACGTCTCCAGGCACTCTCCGAAACGGAAATCGATGAAAACACGGGCAAGCATCTGCATGCCATCGTCCGCGAATGGGAAAAGCTCGCACTCCTCGAAGGCGACGATCCGATTCTCCAGGCATACAATGCTCTCCGCACCAAGCTGAGCGAACTCATCAGCGCATTCAACGAAAAGACCCAGAAGGTCATCGAAGAAAATTCCAAGAAGCTCCGCGGTCTCATCGAACGTATCCAGAACATCGACGAGAACCAGGAATTCCGCGAAATCCACAAGATTCTCCGCGACACTTATCAGGAATGGAAGGAAATCGTTGGCGATCAGAAGTTCAAGTACCACGATCTCTGGCAGGAATACAAGATTGCCACCTCCCGTTTCCAGGAAATGCAACAGTGGGAAAACTGGCACAACGAAAAGGACCGCGACACCATCATCGAAGAAATGGACGCGCTCTCCAAGGAAACTCCGAGCCAGGCCGTGCTTGCCAAGTTCCGCGAACTCTGCGGCAAGTGGCGTGAAATCGGCCCGATTTCTGCAGCCAAGTTCCAGGACTACCGCGACCGCTTCCAGGCTCTCGTAGACAAGGTCAAGGAAAACTGCGCACCGTTCATCGAAGAACAGAACGCCGAACGCCAAAAGAACCTCGTCGACAAGGAAGCCCTCTGCCAGAAGGTCGAAGAACTCGTTGCAAACGCTGAAATTTTCTGGAAGGACAAGTTCAAGGCCGTGCAGGAAATCCAGGAAAACTGGAAGAACATTGGCATGGTCCCGAAGGAAGCTTTTGCAGCCCTCAACAAGCGCTTCAAGGACGCCGTAAACGCCTTCTATGCCCAACATAAGGAAAATGTGAAGCACGAAGACGAAAGCCGCGAAGCTAACTACGAAAAGAAGGTTGCCCTCTGCATCGAAGCCGAAGCCATCAAGGATTCGACAGACTGGAACGCCACCTCCACCAAGCTCAAGCAGTTGCAGGACGCATGGAAGGCAACAGGCCCAGTGCCGAAGAGCAAGTCCGACGAAATTTGGACACGCTTCCGCACCGCTTGCGATTCCTTCTTCGAAAAGAAGCGCAACCACTTTGAAGAAATGGACGCCGCCAAGCAGAAGAACCTTGAACAGAAGCAGGCCCTCTGCGAAAAGCTCGAAGCTCTCGACATCGCCAATATCACTCCGGAAGTCATCGAAGCTTACAAGGCCATTGATGCTGAATGGAAGACGATTGGCATGGTCCCGAAGGACGCTGTCGAATCCATCAACGAACGCTTCAACGCAATCGTCAATAAGATTGTCGCCAAGATGGCTGAATCTGACCCGGAACTCCAGGCCAAGATTGCTGACATCAAGAAGAAAAAGCAAGAAATGATCGAAAAGGTCCGCCAGTTCGCCGAAAGCGCAGGCTCCAACCAGCTCGCCGATGCCGTTCGCGACATCCAGAAGGAATGGGTCACGCTCGGTTCTTGCGGTAACGACGATGATGAACTCCGCAAGGCATTCCGCGATGTCTGCGATGACTTCTTCACCCGCCGCCGCGACCAGCTCGACATTCAGGAACAGGCTCGCCAGAACAACCTCCAAAAGAAGATTCTCCTCTGCGAACAGGCCGAAGACTTGCTCACTGACTTGAACGAATCTACAGTCGTGGCATCGATGAACAAGGTCAAGCATTTCCGCCGCTTGTGGAAGGAAGTCGGTGCAGTTCCTCGTGAACACTCCGAAAAGATCTGGAAGCGCTTCAATTCCGCTTGCGACCAGGTGTTTGCCTTCGGCCGCAAGGACGAAAAGAAGGAAGAAGCTCCGGCAGCAACAACCGAAGCTTAAGCGAAAAACATATAAGCAAAAAAGAGGATGGCAGAAAAGCCATCCTTTTTCTATTTTTGGGTCATGAAATTTCCGCCATGGACAAGTGTAAGCGAAGCAGCCCGCCTCCTCAAGGAAGGCGAAGTCGTCGCCATCCCGACAGAAACGGTTTACGGGCTCGCCGGTAACGCTTTCGAGCCCAAAGCTCTCGCCAAGATTTTCGCAGCTAAAGAACGCCCGACGTTCGACCCGCTGATTGTCCATATCGCAGACATTGCTCAACTCACCGACATCGCCAAGGACATCCCCGATAGCGCCTACAGACTCGCCGAAGCTTATTGGCCGGGCCCGATGACGATTATCCTTCCCAAGAAGGATTGCATCCCCGACCTTTGCACAAGCGCCCTCCCCTCCGTGGCCGTGCGCTTCCCGAGCCATCCGATTGCACAGGCAATCATCAAGGAATCCGGACTCCCGCTTGCCGCTCCAAGTGCAAACCTCTTTAAGCACGTGAGCCCCACGACCGCTGAACACGTTGCCGCCCAGCTCGCCGACCGCATCGCGGGAATCGTCGATGGCGGGCCGTGCTCCGTTGGCGTCGAAAGTTCCATCATCTCGCTCGTCGGTGAACCGACCGTGATGCGTCCAGGCGCCATCACGCCAGAGATGTTCAAGGCCATTCTCGGTGAAGTGAAAATCAAGGAATCTACATCCAAGCCGGGCCAGCCAATGCTCGCCCCCGGCCAATGCGACACGCATTACCGCCCGCAAGTCCCGCTTTACTACGGTGAAGTTCCAGCAGGCTACGCGCTCCCCGAGCATACCGTTCGCATAGCATTCGGTACACAGCAAGGCCCTGTTCCTGCAACTGTAAATTTGTCAGCAACAGGCGACATGGTCGAAGCGACCTCCAAGCTTTACGCATTCATGCACGACCTTGACGACCCCAAGTTCGATTTGATTCTCGTGGACCCCATCCCGAACACAGGCGTTGGCATGGCGCTCAACGACCGCTTGAAACGCGCAAGCATTAAGTCATTATAGCCATGAGGTCGGCACTTCGTGCCTCTGGGCTATGGGGTATGAGGTTATTGTAATCGGAAAAGCTCAAATCGGAAACAGCGGGTAGTGTTCCTTAGTATAGGCACGCGTGAAAGCGTTGAAATGCCACCATTCACTAGAGAGCATCACCCACCCCGCACGCTTCATAATATTGCGCAACAAATTGCGGTTATCAATTTGCTGTTGAGTAAGGCGCCCGGACTTTAAAGCATCGGCCTCGCCCACAAATCCCGCACAACGCTCAAACGAATCAAAGTCAGCCCCCATGTCTAGCAAATTGCCAGTGCTATCGGCAATGCCTAAATCAAGCGCAAGCCCGTAATTGTGGAGCCCGCCCGTCTTGCCCGACGAAACGAAATGACTGTAAGGCGTCCCCGCCACAGATTGTTTCAGAACCGATTGCGCATACATCGGACGCGCCGCATCAAAGATTACAAGCGAATATCCCGGTAATTCCTTGGCGATAATCGAGAGCGCACGTTTGAGCTTTGGCAAACCGTCTTTATGGATAAATGCACGCTGGATACCGCAATACATGTCGTGACCGGTCACGTTGTTAAACGTGGCATAGCGCAGGTCCATGCGGAGCCCGCGCATATACGTAATTTCGACCAAATTAGAATCGTGACTGGCGTAATCCACCCATTGCTTTGCCGAAGAGCAATAACGCAAAGGCTTTGCAGGCTTCGGCGGCACAAACAAGCTATCCGTCTCATGCGCAAACGAAAAAAACGTTGACACTATAAAAATTACAACAAAAAAGAAACGTGCCAAAGATGACCTCGTTTCACTAACCTTGACAATTTTTTTCTTTCGTCTTTCGTCTTTCGTCTCTCGTCTAATTAAATTCCCAATTGCACTTCTACGCCAAACTGGAAGTAGAGTCCCATGCCCTTTGCTATAAACGGCACGAGGTCATAGCCATTCGCGGTATTCTTGTCGTTATCGCGAGCGACCCAAGAACGTTCTCGTCCGTTTTCCGAACCGAGGAACTTGAGAGCAGCCACATCAAGCTTCGAGAAGATGTTATCGAGTTCAAGGTAGAATCTTGCATTTCTAAAGAATCCCTTCGTCTTCGTCAAATCGAGATTCACACGAACATCTGTTCTGTACAAATCCGTAAATTCATTGTAGTCCTTAAGCTCTCGAGTTCCGCCCTTGCCATTCGATGCAGGCTTAATCGCATAGTAGTAAAGCGGTCTATGCCATGCCGCATGGTGCGTCAAAATCACCGAGACAATCGAGTCCTTTCGCGGATAATATCTAAAGTGAGAAACGATATCAAAGCGAGAGTTTGCTTCCCACGGCAAAGACTTTCCATTTTCAAGTTCGTATTCACCGTACACAGAACTTGCATTCATCGCCATCGAGAAGTGGTGCGACGTTTTCCATTCAAGCGAGCCCGAGGCACCAGAAACCCAAGCGTAATCAACCGGAGTCACATCATTGTAATTGGCAAAAGCCTTCGGCAACGGGAGGAGCGGATCAAAGTAGAAACGTCCAAAGCCCGAGAACTGTGCCACCAAGTATTTGGAACGGTAGCCAAAGCCAAGCTTAAGCGATGTTCCCGATTCCAAACGTCCGGTCAAATCGCCATCGTCAAAGTAATGCTTCCAGTCTGCACGATAGGCAGCATTACCAAAGAGTCTCCAATAAGCCGAGTCCGTTTTGGACAAATTGCGTTCCATATCGAAGGAGGCCGTCGGCAAAGCCTTATGGTCCATAGCATCAGCCACAGCACCCACAGAAAGCATGTGCTCCGAATAATTATCCTTCCAGTCAAGCGTTACAGCGCCAGACAAAACGCCCGTCTGGTAATCGCTGCTTTCTTCGCCACCAGTAACCGGGAAACTGCGTTCAACCAAATGATGTTCATAAAGAACGGCACCACGCAAACCCGCACCAAAGATATCAGCATGGAAATCCTTGTCTGCACCGGCACTGAGCGTCGTATGCGTTTGGCTATAACCGTCAATAAATGTTCTTGCAGATTCATCCGAGAGCTTTCCCGAACGGAATCCGGTCGTATCACGCAACGTATCGCTCAAGCTTTCGCGAACAAGTCCTGCATGGAAGCTAGCCCCAAACTTCGAAGCGTACTCAGCGCCAATAACCAAATAGCTTTGGCTACCATCAATAATATCAATTGAATTGATAGCACCGTAAGTGGACGAAGTATCTTGGCTAATCGTATATTCGTCGGAACTGTACAAGGCACGCAAAGCCCAAGTCTTGTTACCAAGCGAATCAGAGCCGTTCAACTGGGCATAAATATCAAATGCCGAAAGGTCAAACGGGTCCGAAGACTTCACCTTGCAGTCGCCAGAGCAATCGTCACCTCGCTTGCGGAATTCCGTAAAGAACTTTTCGCCAAGGTTCTTGAGCATATCGCCATCAAGGCGGCGGAACGCAAAGCGGAAGCTATCCCAGATAAAGAACGGAGCATCAAGCACAACTTCCTGGAGCGTAAGACCGGCAGAGCCTCTCAGCCCCCACTCGCCCTTCGTCTGTTCCGGAATGTATTGGATAGATGTCGCCAAGCCCTGACCAACAGGTCCCTGTCCATAATGGTCATGCACTTCAATCCCGCTCAACGTATGCGGATTGATGATAGACAAGTTGCCCGGGAAACCCACGTCCAGGTGGCGCATGTTCGGGATGCGGAGGCGGCCCAAATGATAGGCAACATCGCTTGCACGAGATCCATCGTAATAAAGGGCGCTACTAAAATCCTTCTGTCCAGAAACACCAGGCATCTGGCTCAAGTGTTCCGTCAAGTCAAAACGCATGCCCGCTGCATCTTCGAGCTTTTCGAGTTTCACTGTACGTTCAACTTCCCACTTGATCGGTTCGCCATCGCCAATAATCGTGCTTGCACCGAGATTCGTGACATTCGTGCTGAGCGTAATCACCATGTCCAGGAGGTCAGCATAATCCTGCAAATCCACAAAGACGCTATCGAAGCCCTCTTTCTTGAACACGAGCGATGCATTCTTGGAATCCACCGTGAGTTCAAAACGACCTCGGGAATCCGTCTCCCCGATTCGCTTGCCAGACTGATACGTAATAGCCACATCCTTGACTGGCAAATCCGATTCTGCTTCAAGGACGACACCGATAACCGTTGTAGGCGAAGCCGCAAAGACCCCAACCACAATAAACAGGACAAAACTGAAAAATAAGCGGAAATTCATACTTTCAAAATAGATATTTTATGCAAGAAAAATTCATGTGGTTCCTCAACATCTTATATTATACGCATGCTTAAAGTTTATTTAGTCCAATTTGACAGCGCCAAAGGCAACAAAACCGAAAATCTCGCCCGTGCAAAGAAGATGATTCTCGATGCAAAGCCCAATGCGGGGAGTCTCGTGCTCCTTCCCGAGATGTTCGCCACAGGGTATGTCCCCGCAGACCTCGACAAAGCCGCTGAAGACTTCAGCTCAAATTGTACTGGTGAAACAGCACGCACCCTCTCCGAAATTGCAGACGAAACGAACTGTACCATCATGGGTGCAGGCATTACCCGCGCAAGCACCGGATTTTATAACCACGTAAGCATCTACAAGCCCAACGAAGCCCAGGAATTCCGCGGCTACAACAAAATGAACTTGTTCTTCCCCGAAAAAGAAAGCTTCAAGGCGGGTAGTGAAATTAATTTATTTAAGTTTAACAATTGGTCCATTGCTTCGTTTATCTGCTACGACCTGCGATTCCCCGAAATTTTCCGCGAAGTAACCAAAAAAGGCGCAAACCTCATCACGATCCAGGCTGCGTGGCCCGCCAAGAGACGAGCCCATTGGGAAACGCTCCTCAGAGCCCGCGCCATTGAAAACCAGGTCTATATCGCCGCCGTAAACGCCGTCAGCGAAAGCAACGCCCAAAAGCTCCCGCTTGCAGGGACTTCCCTCATTATTTCGCCAAACGGAGACATTCTTGCCGAAGGACCGACCCAAAGCGAAACGGTCATTTCTGCCGAACTGGACCTCCAAGCTGAACGTGATTATCGTAAATCCTTCCCCGTTCTCGAAGGCATCGTCCCTCCAGAATTTTTATAGAACTGGCGCAAATCATAGACCCATCCGTACGAATCAAGTGAACTGAATCACACTATAAATGGATGTGGTTCAAAGGCTCTTGGACAATCAGTCAAGCTTAATTCATTGACTATCAACGTGTTACAGAACACAAATTTTATATATTTGCCAAAAAATTTTCTTTCCAGTATTGACATTTTCGTCACAGAAAGATTATTTTTATATTACGTCTTTTAAGAAAAGAGGCTTAATATGGCAACAACAAGTAAAATTGACGAAGCAAAAGAGCTCATCAAAGCAGGGCTCAAGCGCGAGCTGATTTTAAAAATCACCTCTATTTCGGAATACGAGTACAGCCTTCTCCAGCGTGAACTCCTCGCTACGGCATAGGCTTGCAGCTCATTCTGAACATACCCGCCCAAAAAGCAACCGACGGTGCTTCACGCAAGGCCGCCGTTATTGCTTGTTATAAAGACGGGAGTCTCCTGCTCGATGCGAGGGATAACCTCAAGCCCGCAAGATTTACAATGTATCCGTCCGACAACTTTCCATGGACGGAATTCATTGAAAAACTGCTTGCCGCATGGCAGCTCTGCGATTACAGCGATGTTCCAGAAGCATTCAAGCCTATCAAGCAGATTCCCCCGTTCGTGATTGAAGGTCTACCGCGTGAACCCGTCCCGCAACAGCTCAAGGTTCTAGCTTCATTGCGCACGCAAGGCTATTTCGCCCCTCTCCAAAATCCGGGAAAATAATTTAGGGCAAAAAAGAAAAGAAAGTGTCCTCTCCTAATCCGTATCGACCAAACATCGACCATAATCGAAGACACTTTCTTTGTTTTTCCAAGGAGAATCCACCCTTCCATCTCCTACGTTTTATATTATACATTATTTTGGTCAAATAGATTATTATTAAAAAAATATTTTCTAATCAAAAATTATATATTCGGACTATGAACCTTATCAAGTATTTTAGCAAGCAACGTTGGTTCATGGGAAAAAACAGAACCATCTTACGCGCGGACACGCTTGACTCCACAGAAGCCGGCAACACGCGCATCAGGCTTATCAAAGTTTCGTTTGACGATGGCGAAAGCGACATTTACACCATCATCGATGACGAAAATGCGGTCGGTAAAATTCTCGAAGACGCATTCCTCGATGGTTCTCAACAGTCTGTTTTCGCAGGCGACTCCGGATTTTTCTCGTTTAGAATTACATCGCCATTTTCTAGGGCTGCGCTCACTAGCATCAAGCCCGTTTCAAAGGAACAGAGCAACTCCGCATTTTGCACACCCGGCAAGTTTTTCTTCAAGCTATACCGCAGGCTAGAACCGGGTTTACACCCCGAAGCCGAAATCCTTGAAGCGATGAACAAGGCCGACAGCAGCCGAGTTCCAAGGCTTTACGCCGTCTGCAATTACAAGGCCAAAGGCGGTGAAGTTTACACGTGGGGAATCCTCGAAGAGCATTTCCCAAACGCACTTGACGCCTGGAGCGAATTCTGCAAAAACATGGATAGCACGGACGCTTTCCAGCTCGGGATGTCCACCGCGCAGATGCACGAAAGCCTCAAGCGTTTAAGCGGGCCCAAGTACAGCGGCATCGAACCGCCATTTGACCGACTGACGCAACTTTTGAAAAACTCCACGGATACCGAGTACGCTCCGAAATTGCGCGAAAAGCTCCCGGAATTGCGCATCCGCTATAGCGACTTGCTCCGCGAAACGTTCAGCGACAAGACCATCAAAAAGCAGCGCATCCATGGGGATTACCATCTCGGGCAAGTGCTGATTACGCAAAGTGCAAATGGCACAAAGCATTTCGAGATTATTGACTTTGAAGGGGAACCCACGCGCAGCCTCGACTACAGACGCACCATCCGCTCCCCCGCTGTCGATATCGCCGGGATGTTGCGCAGCTTTGCCTATGCAGGCGCCGTCGCCAAGACCGACCCGACCGAAGCTCAAAAGGCTTTTGTCACAGGATATTCCAAGGTCTCTGGGATTTCTACCGAAGAAATCGAGAAGGAATCCAAGCCCTACATTCTCGCAAAAGCCATCTACGAAGCATGCTACGAGCTAGAATTCCGCCCCGACTGGTTCTGGATTCCCGCCAAAGCATTGCTAGAGTTATAAGAAAAGCAAATAGGAACGCGCCGCGGTCACATATTTTTTATATTTGGCGTCATCATGACACCAGAAGAAATGGAACAGTTACTCCGCAAGGACGCAGCAGAGCTCGTCAAGACCGAGCCGTTTTCGAAGTTGATGCTCGAAGAGCAAATCCTTAACCGCAAGAATTTTGCGGATATGCTTGGAGTAACCCTCGCTTGTCAGCTCGCCGGCGAAGTCATTGACCGCGCTGAACTCGAGAAGATGTTCCGAGTCATGTACGAAAAGTATCCCCAATTGCTCATTTGCGCGACAAAGGACTTGCACGCAACAGTCCTCCGCGACCCCGCTTGCACGGGTCCCCTCGAACCACTACTGTTCTTCAAGGGATTCCAAGGACTGCAAGCCTACCGCGTAGCCCACGTCCTTTATGAAGAAGGCCGCCACTTCCCCGCCAAGATGCTCCAGAGCATCATCAGCCGCAAGTTCGGCATGGACATCCACCCGGCAGCAAAAATTGGCCACGGACTTTTGGTGGACCACGCCACAAATATCGTCATCGGTGAAACTGCGACCGTCGGGAACAACGTGAGCTTTTTGCACGGCGTGACCTTGGGCGGTACCGGTAACGAAATCGGCGACCGTCATCCGAAAATCGGAAACGGCGTGATGCTCGGTGCGCACGCTCAGTTGCTCGGCAACATCCACATTGGCGATGGCGCAAAAATTGGCGCAGGCGCCGTGGTGCTTTGCGATGTTCCAGCGCACACGACTTATGCAGGCGTCCCTGCCGTTCAGGTGGGTCACCCGCACGACGACATGCCGAGCTTCAACATGCAGCAAGATTTCACGCGCGACAAGAATTAAACGGAAGAACGTCCAAAGCGAGAATCGCGCAAATGAACAAGGCCACGAAAATCAAATTCATTAGCGATAAGCTAGACGAACTATACCCTAGTCCACCCATCCCGCTAGATTTTACAAGCCCATTCACGCTCCTCGTGGCCGTTGTTTTAAGCGCTCAATGTACAGACATTCGCGTGAACCAGGTGACAGCAGTCCTCTTCAAGGAAGCGAACACCCCCGCCAAGATGATCAAGCTCGGCGTCGACCGCATTGCCGAAATCATCAAGCCCTGCGGTTTCTTTAACACCAAAAGCGTGAACATTTTCAAGCTCTCGCAAGCACTCGTCGAAAAGTTCAAAGGCGAAGTTCCACACACGTTCGAGGAACTCGAAAGCCTCCCTGGAGTCGGACATAAGACGGCAAGCGTCATCATGAGCCACATCTTTAAACTCCCTGCATTCCCGGTCGATACGCACATTCATCGACTCGCCGAACGCTGGGGCTTGAGCGACGGTTCAAGCGTTGAAAAGACCGAAGCGGATTTAAAAAAAGCTTTTCCCAAAGAAGAATGGGAAAAGCGTCATTTGCAAATCATTTATTTTGGGCGCAACTACTGTAAAGCGCGCGGGCATAAAGATGAAGAATGCCCAATTTGCAGCACAATAAGACGAAAGACGAGAGACTAGAGACGAAAGAATAGATTCAACGTCTTTGACCTTACCTTCTACGCGATGGTGGCGGAGGTGGCACACTATGCGAGCCATGATGACGTTCTGAACGGCGCGATTGCCAACGATCCTCATCGTCATTTGAGCTAGAAGCCTGCGGCGGAGGTGGTGCCGGGCGCTTGTAATTCGGCGGTGGCGGAGGCGCCGGTCGAGAATTGTTCGAAGAAGCCTGAGCTGAAAGCGCCGATTTTTTCAAGACATTTGACGAAGGCGACGGAGGAGGTGCCGATGGACGCCAGCCATTGGAATGCGGGCGCGGCGGCGGCGGCGGATTGTCAAAACGCCTAGGCGCAGGCCTATCATAACGAGGCCTGTCATTTCGCGGCCTTACATGGCGGCGCGGAGGCGGTGCATAGCGGTGTGGACGGCGATAATGCGGGCGGCGATGCACCCAATCGTAATAGAACGGATCCCAGCCCCAATAAACGAGACCAGCTCCAGTCCAAACTCCATTCACATAACGGAGACGAATATTCCCGTCCGAAACAACGTAATAGACAACACGCGGGTCGTATTCCGGAACGTACACATATTCTTCGCGGACCGGTTGGATTGAAACATTTTCATCAACGGTCACCGCAATCTTGTCATCGCTATGCAAATAACCATTCTTGTGGGCAACCTTGCGCATTCTCTGTACAGCGTCCATCACATCGGCTTTCTGCATTTCAACTGCTTCACCAAGCTGATTCGCCCATGTGGCGTATTTTGCAAGCTTGCGAAGAACATCCGGAAACGGGATAAGCGCAATCACCGACTCGTCGTAATCGAGTTCGGCTCGTTCAATTGCGGCTGCCAAATCATCACCCTTCAAATGGCGATTTGCAGTTGCAAACGCAGATGCACTCGGAAGGTCATCGCCATGCGTTGACGCATCCAAAACGTGCACCAAGAGCGGGTCCGGATAAAGCGCAATCGTCGAAACAAGCGTATCTAGTTCCGAAGGCGTATAGCGCGTCTGGGCGTTCGCCAATCCTGCCAAAAGAAACACCAATGGCAGAACGTATTTTAACGTCTTTTTAAACATAGGAACCTCCTTATCCTTAAAATACATCTTATTAGATGCCGCCGACCACCTCTTGGTTTCAAGATTATCCAAAAACTACTTTTGATTAGCCCAAATCAAGTAATCCTTGAGGCCCTCGATTTGCTTTTTATCCAACTGGAACGATGCCGTCGGATAATCCAGAAGGAGTATTTCATAGAATACAAATTCGCTCAATTTATCCGCATTGAGAGCTTTATCAAGCCGTCGAAGCACTTCAACTGATTCCTTAAGGGATTTATTTTCCATAAAGGGCAGTAAGCCCATCAGGCATTCACGGTACATGGTTTGCGGCATTAGCACTTTTTTCGCCTTTTCTTTATAATAGGGTTCATATAGCCATGCCGCCTGAACAAACGCATAATACGTCCAAATGGAATCGGACTGCATATTCACATTCCCAGTCGCAGAGTCACGAGCAATACTCACCTGCGGGTTAAAAGTCCAGTTCTTGATATTCAATCCATTTAATCCGTAAATTTCCTTGCGCAACGCTTCCAGTCGCGGGTTATTGCGGTTCAGGACTTTCGCGATAGAAATTTCTTCAAGAGCTTTTTCCTTTTGCCCCTTAACTTTATAGACATCGGCTAGCAACCAGTGAGCGAGAAAATCCACGTAGTTTGCTTCAATCGCCTTTTTATACCAAAGCTCAGCCTTGTCCCAATTTCGTTCGATACCGTAAGTCTGTCCAATATAAGTTATCGCGCTATACAGTTTCGGGTCTTCTTGCAAAGCGAGAGTGTAAGCATCGCGAGCCTTAGCATACTGATGCGAACCAAAATAATTTTCAGCCTTGTCAAGCAACTTTTTAGCCTCGCCCGTAGCCTTAATCGCCTTCACATCATAGCTATCGCCCTTTTTCTCGCGATAGACCGGGAAGTTGATCAACTGGCTTCGATCTGGTACCGGAAACGGTTTATCCACAATTTTCAGCGAATAAAGAGTTTTGGATTCATTCACAAGATCCATAGCCGTTTTTAGCGGGTTCTCAACTTCGGCAAAAGAAAGCGAGACAAACACGCAAAGCCACACTAGGATTTTATTTTTCATAAGCCCATTCCTTCTTAGTTTAGTCTGCAAAACAAAATACAAAATAATCACAATAAAACAAAAGACCCCGGCGGTTAAGCCGAGGTAATATGATTCAGTAATAAGTGGTTAGTGATTAGGAATGTAATAGAAATGTTCTAATTACAATTCCTTCCTACCGCCTACTGTCTACTTCCTACTATTTAATTACTTTGTCGGGTTGAAAGAATCCTTCAAGCCAACAGTTCTGTTGAACACGAGGTGACCCGGCTTGGAGTCTTCGCTATCAAGGCAGAAGTAGCCCTGACGCATGAACTGGAAGCGGTCTTCGAGCTTCGCGTCGGCGAGTGCGGGTTCCACCTTGGCCTGCTTAATAACCATGGAGTTCGGGTTCAGGTAATCGTGCCAGTCTTCGCCTTCCGGGACCTGAGCAGGATCTTCGAGCGTGAACAAGTTATCAATGAGGCGCACTTCGGCATCCACAGCGTGTGCGGCAGAAACCCAGTGGATCGTGCCCTTGACCTTGCGGCCATCCGGAGATTCGCCACCCTTGCTAAGCGGGTCGTAGACGCAGTGAATGACCTTGACCTTGCCGTCATCATCCTTTTCAACGCTCTTGCAAGTGACAAAGTAAGCACCCTTGAGACGGACTTCGCCTTCCGGCTTCAAGCGGAAGTACTTCTTCGGCGGTTCTTCCATGAAGTCGTCTGCTTCGATGTAGAGTTCACCGCTGAACGGCACCTTACGCGTACCAGCGTTCGGGTCGTTCGGGTTGTTCTCGACTTCGATCATTTCGACCTTGCCTGCTTCCCAGTTGTCAATCACGAGCTTGACCGGATCAATCACGGCCATCACGCGGTTAGCGGTCTGGTTCAATTCTTCACGGATGCAGAAGTAAAGGAGGTTCACATCGACCATGGAGTCGGCCTTGGAAACACCGATGCGGCTGCAGAACTCGCGAATGGAGCTCGGGGTAAAGCCACGGCGGCGGAAACCGCAAACAGTCGGCATACGCGGGTCGTTCCAGCCAAGCACAGCCTTTGTCTGCACAAGTTCGAGGAGTTTGCGCTTACTCATCATCGTGTACGTGAGGTTCAAGCGGGCAAATTCAATCTGCTGCGGACGGTTCTGCAAACCAAGTTCAATGAGGAACCAGTCATAAAGCGGACGGTGGGCTTCGAACTCGAGCGTGCAGATGGAGTGCGTGATGCCTTCGATCCAGTCGCTAATCGGGTGGGCAAAGTCGTACATCGGGTAGATGCACCACTTGTCGCCAGTGCGATGGTGCGTGCAATGCTTGATGCGGTAGATGACCGGATCGCGCATGTTCATGTTCGGGCTTGCGAGGTCGACCTTGGCACGGAGGCACTTTTCACCATCGGCGTACTTGCCGTCGCGCATTTCGTGGAAGAGCTTCATGTTCTCTTCGACGCTGCGGTCGCGATAGGGGCTCGGGCGGGAGGGCTTGCCGGCATCGTTGCCGCGATATTCCTGCATTTCGTCGCGAGTCAAATCTTCGACGTATGCCTTGCCCATTTCAATCATCTTTTCGGCAAAGGCGTAAATCTGGTCGTAGTAGTCGCTTGCGAAAAATTCTTCTTTCCATTCAAAGCCGAGCCACTTCACGTCTTCGCGGATGGAATCGACGTATTCCACATCTTCCTTGGTCGGGTTCGTGTCGTCGAAGCGGAGGTTCGTAAAGCCGCCGAACTTTTTGGCGGTGCCGAAGTTCAAGCAGATGGACTTGGCATGGCCAATGTGAATATAGCCGTTCGGTTCGGGCGGGAAACGCGTCAGCACGTGATCGCGCTTGCCGGTCTGGAGGTCATTAACTATAATGTCCTGAATAAAATTCGAAGATTCGGGGATTTCCATAACAGGGTCCTTTTAAAATTTTACGAGGGAAATTTAGAAAATAGACGAGAGACTTGAGACTAGAGACGAGAGGAAATAGTGGCAATATAAGGTTATTGAACTTAGGGCTTAGACTGAACAATCTTTGACAAGCATTTCTATTTTTACACTAGAATGGCAAATATTGGATATAGTTTTTTAATGGTACTGGCGGCATTTCTGTGGGGTTCCACATTTGTCGCCCAAATCGAAGGCAACGACGTCGGTCCGTTCGCTTTCGTGTGCATGCGAAATTTCATCGCCACAGGTGTCCTTTTCGGACTGGCGAAGGTATTGGACAAATTCAACAAAAGCCCTAGAAAGCCGAAAACAAAAGAAGAAAACAGGGCGCTCTGGATAGCAGGCTTATTCTGCGGGCTTACGCTTTTCTTTGCCATGAACTTGCAACAGACGGGGCTTTTTCTCGGATGTTCCGCCGGAAAGGCGGGGTTCCTCACCGCGTGCTACATCATTTTTGTCCCAATTCTAAGCACATTTTTTGGCAAGAAGATTTCCCCTAAGATTTGGCTTTGCGTTGCCATTACGCTTGAAGGGCTTTACTTGCTCTGCATCAAGGAAGATTTTACCATCCAGCCATCTGATATTATCCTATTGCTTTGCGCACTCGCCTTCGCGGCACACATTCTCGTCGTTGGGAAATACGGCCCTTACATGGACAATGTGAGACTTTCGGCAATACAGTTTCTCGTGGTCGCAACACTTTCCATTTTTCCGATGTTTTTCGTGGACTTGAAAGGGAGTTTTGCGGGTTTTGGCACTGTCATTGAGGTCTATTCGCATTTCAAGCCGTGGATTCCGCTTTTGTACGCGGCCATCCTTTCGAGCGGTGTCGCATTCACGTTGCAAATTGTCGCGCAAAATAAATTAAGGCCCACCATAGCATCGCTATTGATGAGCCTTGAATCTGTGTTTTCCGTGATTTCTGGATGGGTGATGCTCGGTGAGCGATTCACCCTTCAAGAAGCAATCGGTTGCGTGCTAATGTTCACCGCCGTCATCCTTGCGCAAGTCAAAATCAGACGCCGATAGTGCGGAGTTATTCGCCTTTTTTCTTGGAACGCTTTTTAATCAACACAAGCGTACCAAAAGTAAGCACAAGGCCGAACAACAACGAAAGCACTGCGCTACGGGTGAAACCTGCGACAATGTAGGTGACAAATGAAATTGCGGCTACGACAAGCACGTACGGGATTTGCGTATTGACGTGATTCACGTGATTGCATTCTGCACCGGCACTTGCCATAATCGTCGTATCCGAAATCGGAGAGCTGTGGTCTCCGCAAACGGCACCCGCCATGCAAGCAGAAATCGAGATGACCATGAGGCTGTAATCCACACCGCCAAACGCCGCTACGACAATCGGGATGAGGATGCCGAACGTACCCCAGGAAGTACCCGTTGCAAAAGCGAGGAACGCCGCAATCACAAAGATAATCGCAGGCATGAAGTTCATGAAGCCAGCGGCACCGCCCTTCACAAGACCTGCCACAAATTCCTTTGCGCCAAGCGCATCCGTCGTACCCTTGAGTGTCCATGCCAAAGTCAAAATCAAAATTGCAGGTACCATCGCCTTGAAGCCATCCGGTAAGCAAGCCATGCTGTGACTGAAACGCAACACACGGCGGCTCATATAGAAACAAACGGTAAAGACAAAAGCGCCAAACGAGCCAATCGCAAGACCGACAGACGCATCGCTAGAGGCAAACGCATCGACAAAGCCTTTCGCCGCATCGCCCGATGCAAAATAACCGCCCGTATAAATCATGCCAAGCACGCAAAACACAATCAAAGAGGCAATTGGCATTACAAGATCAAGGACACCGCCTTTCGTCGATGTAAAATTCAAGTCTTCCATATTTCCACCAACAGCATTTGTATGCATTTCATGCTTTTTCATCGGACCGATATTCACATTCCAAACGACAACCAAGAACAACGTAAGAATTGTCAATAACGCATAAAAATTAAACGGAATCGCCTTGATAAAGAGCGTGAGGCCATCCTCGCCTTCCACGAATCCCGAAACAGCAGCCGCCCAAGAACTGATAGGGGCGATAATGCAAATCGGTGCCGCCGTAGAATCAATCAGGTACGCAAGTTTTTCATGGCTCACCTTGAAGCGGTCTGTTACCGGACGCATCACGCTACCCACCGTAAGGCAGTTGAAATAGTCGTCAATAAAAATCAAGATGCCAAAGCAGATCGTCGCAATCTGCGCACCGACTTTTGACTTGATATGAGCCTTGGCCCAGTTGCCAAAAGCGGCAGAGCCCCCCGCCCTATTCATGAGAGCGACCATTGCACCCAACATAACAAGGAACACGAGAATACCCACGTTATAAGGGTCTGCGACTTTTGCAATCAAGCCATTCTTGAAAACGGCATCAAAGAATCCCGAGCCAGTCCCTTGGCAAAGAAGAAGCCCACCGACAATGACGCCCACAAAAAGCGATGAATAAACTTCTTTACTCACAAGGGCAAGAATAATTGCGACAAGAGCAGGCACGAGAGCCCAGAAAGTTCCATAAGCCATTATTGTATTTGTGGCCTGTTCCATAAATTACTTTTCCTCTGATTTTAAGGATTCAAGCGGATTTTTAATTCCTGCATTTTCCAATTTTTGCAAAACTTCAATAGCGTAATCAATCGCATCCAAGGAATGCGAACTCGCATACATCCTCAGGTCAGAAAGCGCATAGATCGCCCTTTGGTTGTTCATCTCTTTTTCCGACATAATCTCTCCTTTGCATTTTTCAAAAAAATACCTAAAAAATCTAATTATTGCACGAAAATAAAATTGCATTTTTCGTCAAAAAAAAGTCTCTAACTACAACAAGACCCTGTAAGGCTCCTCCTAATGGAGGATGACAGCTTTCCTCCCTAACCACTAGCCACTAACCACTTCCTACTGCCATCCTTCCTACCGTCTACCGCCTACTCCCCCTAACCACTAATCACTAACCACTACCCACTATTTTATTATCTATATTATAACTGGGGTGCCTGCACACAATACGCGGGCTGAGATTATACCCCTTGAACTTGGTTCGTAATTGAACAAAAGGAACGATTATGTCTGAATCCAACGGCTTTTTCAAGCCTTTTCCGCAGTCTCGCAAGATTTATGTCCCCGGCAAGATTTTCCCGGATTTGAAAGTCGCCATGCGCGAAATTTCGCTCGACGACCCGAAATGCCCTGTGCTCCCTGTTTACGATACGAGTGGCGCTTATGGCGACCCCGACAAGACGATTGATGTAAAGAAAGGACTTGAACGCATTCGTGAACCGTGGATCCGCGAACGCTTGGAAAAAGACGGCGCCCACAAGACTCAGATGCAGTACGCCCGCGAAGGCGTGATTACTCGCGAAATGGAATACGTCGCCATCCGCGAAAACCAGAAGATGGACGAAATTTTTGGCAGCAACGGTGATGCCATCACGCCGGAATTCGTGCGCAAGGAACTCGCCGAAGGCCGCGCCATCATCCCTGCCAACGTGAACCACCCGGAATGCGAACCGATGATTATCGGCCGCAACTTCCTCACAAAGATCAATTCCAACATCGGTAACTCTTCTGTCGCATCTTCCATCGAACAGGAAGTTGAAAAGATGGTCTGGTCTGTGCGCTGGGGTGCAGATACAGTGATGGACCTTTCGACCGGCAAGGACATTCACGAAACGCGCGAATGGATTTTGCGCAACAGCCCGGTACCTATAGGAACCGTGCCGATGTACCAGGCACTTGAAAAGGTGAACGGCATTGCCGACGACCTCACGTGGGAAGTGTTCCGCGATACGCTTATTGAACAGGCAGAACAGGGCGTCGACTACTTTACGATCCACGCAGGACTTTTGCTCAAGTACATTCCGTTTGCCTTGGAACGCACGACAGGCATCGTAAGCCGTGGCGGTTCTATCATCGCCCGCTGGTGTATGGTCCACAAGCAAGAGAACTTCCTCTACACGCACTTCGACGAAATCTGCGACATTCTCGCCAAATACGACGTTTGCGTTTCTTTGGGCGATGGGCTGCGTCCGGGTTCCATTGCAGATGCAAACGACATGGCGCAGTTCTCCGAACTCGATACGCTCGGTGAACTCACCGAAATCGCTTGGAAGAAGGGCGTTCAGGTCATCATTGAAGGTCCGGGTCACGTGCCGATGCACAAGATTCGCGAAAACATGGACCGCCAGATTGAAATGTGCCACAACGCACCGTTCTACACGCTTGGCCCTCTCACCACGGATATCGCTCCGGGTTACGACCATATCACGTCCGCTATCGGTGCTGCAATGATTGGCTGGTTCGGAACCGCCATGCTCTGCTACGTGACGCCGAAGGAACACTTGGGCCTCCCGGACAAGAACGACGTGCGTGAAGGCGTGGTGACATACAAGCTCGCCGCCCATGCAGCCGACCTTGCCAAGGGCCACTTCGCAGCGCACTTCCGCGATGACGCGCTTTCGCGCGCCCGTTTCAGCTTCCGCTGGAACGACCAGTTTGCGCTTTCGCTCGACCCGGAACGCGCCGTAGAATTCCACGACGAAACGCTCCCGGGCAACAACGCAAAGTCCTCGCACTTCTGCTCGATGTGCGGTCCGAAGTTCTGCTCAATGCGCATTTCTAAAGACATTCAGGAATACGTAAAGACTGGCAAGCTTGACCCGAACAGCGACCCGCTGAAGTAAACTGAAACTAGCCAAACCATCCGAGAGAATTGGAGGTGTCCATGGAAAACGGAAAGAAAATTCTTAACAACTTCGTAAAGAGCAAATTCGCCGACCAGAATGAACTAAAGAAGGCTTTGTTCCAAGCCGGCGTTGCCGCGCTTGACGAAGGCTGGACGTTCATGGATGCCACATTCCAGCTCGGCGGCAAGGCTCGCGACGAGGGGCTCTCGGCAGACGATGTCGAGAAGATTTTGCGCAACGCCTTCTCCGAAGAAAAGCGCCGTACCGAACGCGAAGCCGAACAAAAGGCAGCCGCACAAGCCGCTCAAGCAGCAGCGCAACCCGCACAAGCTCCACAGGCTCAAGCCGCCCAAGCCCAGCCGGGCATGGCTTCAGGCTATGCCGCCATGGGCCCAACCGTCATCTCGCCCATTTCAGCAACGATGATGCAGCAGATGATTGCGCTCGGTCTCGACAACCAGTCTCTTGAGCTGTTGCAGAACTTCAAGATTGACCCCGAAGCGCTCTCGATTCCATGGCCCGCCCCTGACTGGCGCAAAGACTTTGCAAAGCTCTTGGCGGCAACGTTCAAGCCCGACGAAACCGTTGAATTCAAGATTTCGAACACACCATCCGGTTCTCGCGAAATCGTCTCGAAGATTATCGCGCAAGACGAAGCGCTCAAGAAAATCATGAAGCAGCTCGACGGTCCGGACGGAGCGCTCCTCACGATTAATGCAGTGAAAGGCGGCGCCGACGCCACCGACGAAAGCTGGCATTACCGTTACGTTGTCGTAGACAACCCGAAGATGACGCTTGCGAAGCAGCTCGCTTACTACAAGGCATTGAACCTCCCCTGCGCCGCCCTTGTGAACACGGGCGCAAACTCCGTGCAGGCCTGGATCAAGATTGAAGCGCATGACCAGGAAGAATACAAGGAACGCGTAGACTTCCTTTTCCAGACGCTTGAATCGCAAGGCTTTAAAGTCGATGACGGCAACCGCAACCCAAACCAGATGGTCCGCATGCCAGGCGTGCTCCGCAACGGCAAGCAGCAGTATCTCATCGCATTGGAACAAGGCGCCAAGAATTTCACGGAATGGCGCGAATGGGCGGAATACTCGCTCGATGGAAAGCCGCTCGTAGAACTTGCAAGCGATAGCGAAGAAGCTCCGAAAAAAGACGTTACCATTATCGAGAACGTACTCCGCGCTGGTGAATTTTTCTTGTTCACAGCCCCGCCGAAAAGCGGAAAGTCGCTTGCGCTCATGGACATGGCGCTTTCCATTTGCCACGGCGAAGACTGGCTCGGCAACACAACAAATGCAAACGACGTTCTGTACATCAACTTGGAACTCACCAAGTCCGTGTTCTTGAACCGTCTCTTTTTACTTGGCGAAAAGCGTAACCTCCAGCCGAACACGCCCAAATTCGGTTTCTTGAATCTCCGCGGCACAGCGCTTACACCGCTTGAAATCGCACAGCTCATCGCAAAGCGCATTCAAGGCGCCAAGAAGCTTGAAAATCACGATTACAAGGTCGTCGTGATTGACCCGATATCTGCCGTTTTGCACAACCCGAAGTCTTCAAGACTCAGCGGCTCCCCGCACCAGATTCTGATGCAAATGGTCGATTCGATTATCGCCCTCACAGGTTGCGCCGTCGTGACTTCCACGAACATAGGCGAATACCCCTACCTCGAATCCCGCGCCGACAGCGTCATTTCGCTCACGCCGGTTGAAGGTAGCCTGAACACGTACCAGATTAAAGGCTCGTTCCGCGAATTCCCGAAGACTCTCGCCCGCGAATGCTCCTGGATTTATCCTAGATTTATAGTTTAAACATTCAACACGATTATAAAGATGTACAAACAGAACAATCGTTTTTCACGCCGCTCCGAAGGGAGCATTGCCCGTAACACCATGGGCAACAGAATCGGCAAACCCCTCGCCGGAGGCAAGTTCCACGCTTCCAGAAAATCCGATGTCCGCAAGGACGATGAACTCGAAGAAAAGAAGGCAAAGGCCGAAAAGCCTGTTGTCCGCAAAATTCTTTCGTTCGACGACATCAAGACCCAAGTTGCCGCATGGATGGAAAACGACCGCATTCCGGGAAAGTTGCAAGCCTGGTTTACCGCCGAAGCCACTCCCGAAAACTCCGACTGGAGAATCATCAAGGAATACCACGGTGTCCAGGAAAACCTGGTCATTGACGCTCCGTCCCGCGACATGAAGCCGCTTGAGCTCGTGAAGCGCATCTTGGAACAGCTCCACAAGGAACATTTGCGCATCTTCAAAAAAGCATTGCGCCAAATCTGGTTCCGCGCCACAGGCGACGGCCGCTTTGCTCTCCTCGTACAAGTGAATGTCAAAGGCAAAATTTCGGCACACGGCTACAAGACGTTCGTCGACTTTATCGAACGCAGCTGCCCCGAAGTCATCAGCTGCCACCAGATCCAGTGCTTGCCGGACCGTCTCTTTGACCCTGCCGATGCTCAGGGCATGAAGGTCGAATCCAAATGCTCCTTCGGCAGCAGCTTTATGCCGATTGCCTCGACCGGCTTTAGCATGCATGTTTTAGACTGGACGCCGCGCATCAAGGATGCATGGCTCAACCTCCCCGTGCGCATCAAGGACGCCATCCACCCGAACCGCGAAGACCGTTTCTTCGAATTCTGCTCTGGCCCGTCTTACGTTTCTGCATCGCTCGCCCCGTTCTTCAAGCAGGTCGAAGCACTTGACTGCCGCGAATCCGCCATGCAGTCTTCCAAGCTGAACATCCGTAACCTCGCCACGCAGAACATGCGTTTCCACCGCAGCCATCTGGACGCAAACTTCGTCTCGAAATTCTTCTCGAAGAGCGATAACGCTGAAGGCCGCTGGACGTTCTACCTCAACCTGGGCATCAACGACACCATCAATTCCGAAATGGTGCAGACGCTCGCCGGTTCGCGCCCTGAACGCATTCTTTTGCAGACCGGGAACCTCGAAACCGCCTCTAAGGCGATCAAGGCTTTCCGTAACGAAGGCTACATGCTCCGCAAGAACATTCCACTCTACATGGAACCGGGTCGTGGAACTTTCGAAATTCTCTTCTTGTTTGTACCGGATAGAGTTGGCATTTTGGGCCAGAACCCGGCCCTTGCACACCGTTCACGCAATATCCAGCGCCCGAAAGAACGCCCCACGCGCTCAAATTCGTCGGATATTCCTCATTTTGTGCAAAAAACGCCCACTTTTAAGCAAAGAAAAGATTAAATTATTTAACAAATACCAAATTTTTGCTTAGGGAAACGTATGCGATTTTTAAAATGTGCTTCGATCTGTCTTGGTCTTTCGGCTCTGATTGCATCTGCCTACGTGGTAAAAAAAGGCGATACCCTCTGGGATTTGAGCGCCGAATTTTTAAACGATCCGTTCGCATGGCCGGATTTGTGGGAAAATAATAGGCACATTGAAGACCCGCACTGGATTTATCCGGGCGACTCCATCTATCTAGGCGAAGGCATCAAGGATGACGGTTACCGTCTCCCGAAGACAAAACCGTGCGAAGGTGCGGTTGCCGATTCCAACTTGCCAAAGGGCATCAAGTCCGTCGGTTGCGATGAACGCGACGCCCGTAACGGAGACTTCGAGAACATGCTCGGAAACCTCCGCGACAAGGATAAGAAGCACAAGAAGAAAAAAGCAGCGGACACCTACCTCTATCAGAAGCGCCCTGCTCCAAAGATTTTCAACGGCTATTACCAGATTTTGGCTCCAGAAATCTATTCGCTCGATTCCATCAAGAAGGACCAGCGTTTCTTCTCCATCCGCACTGGCGAAAAGAAGGAACCGATTATCCACATTCCTGAATCTGAAGTCATCGTTGGCATCGGTCGCAAGACAAACGCAAGCCTCAAGAAGGGTGACCTTGTCGAAATCCTGGATGCTCGCGCCATTGAAGTTCCTTCTCAAAAGGGAAAGAGCTATGACAACTACGCACTAGTAAGGCTTACCGGTTATGCAAAAATTACCGCTATCGGTGATACACTTTCAAGAGCAAAGATTGTCCAGAGCTTTAGGGAAATCAAGCTTGACCACGCCAAGGCACGTCTAAAGCAGCCGCTCAATATATTGAACGTCTCCGGCTACACCGCCGTCCCCGAAGCAAAAATCGAAGACATGGCGATGATCCGTTATACGATGGACCCGATGCTCATCATCGGTGCTTATGCCTACATCCTGGTCGACAAGGGCGCAAAGCAAGGGTTCAATACCGGAGACGCCATTGCCATCTGGGAAGAAGACACGTCTGACGCAGGTCTCCCACCGAGACTCCTTGGACGCGGCATCATCGCTAGAGCCACCGAAAACGAATCGACGGTACTCGTTCGTGAAGTCTATTCGAACAGCCGCCGCATTGAAATCGGACACAAGGTTTCTATAACCCATCAAGCGAACTTGGCCCAGTGACAAAGAACTTATTGATTTTCATCGGCATCGCGATTTCGATTCTAGCCATTTTGATGGCCGGAAGTGTCATTATACTCAATTATCCTGAATTGTTGGCACATATTCCATTTTAAGGAAGTGGGCTCCAATGCGGATATCTCGTAGCAATCTTCTCTTTCTATCCTTTTTTGCAGGGGGAATTGTCTTACCGACGGCAATTCTCTCGTTCTTGAGTGTACGGAACATCCAGAACGAAGCCTACCTTGCACAAAAGAACTATAGCGAGAGCACAGCGACATTCCGCGAACAATGCGAATCAACCATCAGCAAGGAACAGAACAAGATTTTCCAGGAAATCAAGTCCGCCTCGCTGTACCTTTACGAACAGCCGCACAGCCTCTTGGACTTCGGAAACGCCACACAATTCAAAACGGTGAACGGCATCGAGGCCATGTTCCTGTACAACAACGGAACACTCATCTACCCCGACATTTCATCGAAGCACTTTTCAAAGACTTCGGACTATTCAAACAGCATCGCAAGCCAGATCGAAAAAATGCTGTTCCGCGAAGAAGTCACGTCGGCCATGCCGCAGCCCGCAAGCCTGTCGCGTTCGGCACGCCAATTGCGTTTTTCGTTTGAATCCATTGACGACCACATCCAGAACATTCTTGGACTTGTGCGTATCGCATACAAAACCAAGGACTATGACGAAGCGCTCCGACTCTTAAACATTCTCGAAGAGCACCCACACCAGCAGGGCTACCTCCATTCGGACCTGACGCGTTCCGTCAACCTGCTGCACTTTGAAATTCTCGTTGCCCAAAAGAAACACAAAGAAGCTGAAGATTACACGATCGCCGTTTTAAACCAGTTCTTGCAAAGCGAGAACATCGAGAACCTGCCCTCGGCAAGATTTTTCTTCGAAACAGCCTTCACCCAAATTCTTTCTTTTGAAAACCTGAGTCAAGAAAAACGCGAAGCTTTCTGGAACTTGCGCGAGAACTTCAACCGCCAGCTTGGCTACATGGACATATTCTTCAACAACAAAGATATCGTCCAGGCTCTCCTGAACAAGGAGACAACATCCAAGAGCGGCATCGACATCATGAGTGACAACAAGTCCACGTTCATCAAGATGAGCTACCCCATCCTTTCAGGGGACCAGGTCGTGCTCGCCAAGGTGAACATCGATGAATACCGCGAGCTCATGCGCTCCAAACTCAAGACCTCGTCACAAGGCTGGAAAAGTATCCCCTTCTCCATTACGGAAGGTCCCGACAAGACTCTCATTCTCGGACACGTTTCGGACAGTTCCGCAGTCATGACTCAAGTTGTTCTAGACAAAGTCATTTCCTGGAATCTAACCTTGTACGAAAAAGGCTTAAGCGAAATCAAGCGTGAAACGCGCAAGCGCATGTTCCTCATGTACGGGCTTTTGTCGTTCTCGCTCATTACCGTATTGCTCGGCTCCATTGTAATGTTCCGCTTCCTCACACAGGAACACAAGCTTCTGGCCATGAAGGCGAACTTCCTTTCGAGCGTTTCGCATGAACTGAAGACTCCACTCACATCCATCAAGATGTTTGCCGAGATGATGGCCCGCGGACGCGTGCAGAAAGTCGAGAAAGTGCAAGAATATTCAGGCCTTATTGGCAAAGAAGCGACCCGCCTTGAAAACTTGATAGGCGCTATTTTGAACTACACTCGCATGGAACATGGCAAGGGCGGTTTCCATTGGGAAAAGCTTGATTTTTCGGCCTGCGTCCAGAAGGTTTTTGATAACGTAGAAGACATCGGTGTCGAGAAAGGGCTCATGTTCAATACAAAGATTGAGCCGAGTATGTTTGTGGTTGGCGACTACACGGCTCTTTATAGCTTGGTGCAGAACCTTATCGAAAACGCCATCAAGTATACAAACGCTCCGGGCGACATCACTATAACGGTAGCCCCCGACGAAGACAGAGTCGTTTTCTCCGTGGCCGATACCGGTATAGGCATCCCGTCTTCGGAACAAAAAAATATATTTAATGATTTTTATAGAGTCGGTGACGAAATGACTCGCAGTACAAAGGGCTCTGGGCTTGGCCTAGCCATCGTAAAGCGCGTAGCCGAAACGCACAAGGCGACCATTTCACTCACCAGCAAACCCGGCAAGGGCTCCACATTCACCGTAAGATTCAAAAAGGCAGAATGATTATGCAACAACACAGAATTCTCATTGTTGAAGACGAAGAAATCATCCGGCTTGGGCTCCAGGACAACTTTGAGCTCGAAAACTACGAAGTCGAGACGGCATGCGATGGCGAAGAAGCCATTGCCAAGACGGATTCATTCCAGCCGCACCTCATCTTGCTAGACGTGATGCTCCCCAAGAAGAGCGGTTTTGAAGTCTGCCGAATTATCCGCAAAAAGCACCCGGAATGCATCATCATTATGCTTACCGCAAAGACCGAAGAAACGAGTAAAGTCGCAGGCCTTGACATGGGCGCAGATGACTACGTAACAAAGCCGTTCTCTATTCTAGAACTTCTAGCACGCGTGAAGGCGTTCCTCCGCCGAATTGACTTGCAGACTCAAGCAAATCCGACAAAGCAGCTTGCCTCAGTCGATGCCATTGACTTTGCCGACATCCACCTGGATTTCAAGAAGTTCATCGCCACCAAGGGCGGCGTTCCGCTGGAACTTTCCACAAGGGAATTCCAGATTCTCAAGTACTTCTGGCAGCGCCGTGGCGAAGTTGTCTTACGCGAAGACCTGTTGCAAGATCTCTGGGGCTACACTCCCGAAAACATGCCCTCCACCCGCACGATTGACAACCATATCGTGAACCTGAGGCGCAAACTTGAAGACGACCAGGCCAACCCGAAAATCATCCTTTCTATCCGTGGAGCAGGCTACAAGTTTGATGCGTAATATTTGGCAAAAAGAAAACGTTTTCAAGGCGTGGGTTTTCGCAATCCTCGCCCTCTGTTCGCTGTTTTCTAGCCAAGCACTCGCAAGCAAGATGGCATCGCAACTCCAGGAAGCCATCTACCTCTTCGAAATGAAAGGCGAAGTTGACGAATCTATCCGCCTTCTAGAAAAAATTTCCCGTCAGGGAGATGCCGACGACAAGGAATCCGCATTCTTTTACCTCGGCAAAATCTACGACTTGGCAAACAACAAGGCCCAGGCCAACCACTTTTACAGCCGCAGCCAGGCGTTTACCAAAAATACAAGCAAATCCTACTGGCTTGCAAGCCGAGACGCCGCTACCAGTTTTGCACCCGTAAGGCTCCTGCAAAAGACAATCCCCCTCCGCAGCCCCATCCGCAAGTTCTTTGAAGGTAAAAAAGCGAACATCCTTTTTGAAAACGGACACATCGCCAAAATAGAAAGCGGGATGGTTATCGAAATTGCATCAAAGCTCAATGAAAACGATCACCTGCTGCATATCGATTCCGAAGGAATGTGGTACCAGAATTCCACTCGAGATTCTGTCTTTTACAGGCCGCACAATTCGCCCAATCAGGAAACACCTTACAACATCAAAGACTTAAGCCAATTTACCGCCGCAAACGGCTATGCTATCGCCATCACCGACAAGGGCTTCTATATATTAGACCGCAAGGGGACAATCACAAAAGGTAGCGTTGACTACACCTCTTGCCAAATCCAGAACGACTTGTTCATTAGCGACAACTTCATTGTCAACTGTCCCGACAACGCCCTCCACTTTATTTCAGCAAATTCGGCAGCAGAAGCGTTTATCATCGCACAATACGACATCATCCAGCAGACATTTGTCCTCAAGGACAAAATATATCTCATTTCAGGGAACGAGCTTTTCTGCTACACATTGCAAAATCCAAAGACTCCGCTTTGGAAAGCAGCCGTCGGGAACATCGAAACACTTCAGGCATTCGAAAAGAATATCGTCACGCTAGAAGCTTCCGGTAAAGTCACCTTGTACGACCAACAGACCGGAAACATCAACGCAAGCATCCGCGTCAACGCCTCGAACGTGTACCAGCTAGCCCAGGGAACGCTAGGACTTTTCTCGAACGAAGGATCCGTCATTACAGTTGATACGTTACTCCGACCGCTGTGGAATTTCAACTTTGCAAAGTCCCCGATGACAGCCCCGATTGTCAAAAGGCGCTTTATCTACATTCCCTACGAAGACAAGAAAATCTACGCCATCGATTCCCATTATTACGGTCAGCGTCCACTATATACGAGTAAACTTGCCGCCCAGGCAATTTTACAAGCCAAGCAAGACCATTGGGAAAACATCCCTCCGCTCCTGGATACAATCATCAAGAATGAACCAGGCAATGCCGAAGCTCATTTTCTCAAGGCCTTAAATCTGGAGAAGCAGGAGGCGCCCGAAAAGAACCGCCAAAGAGCATGGGCCGAAGCGGTAAGGCTTTCTGTCGGCGGTAGCCCGCAAATTGCAAGTACAATATTGAGCCATTACAGCGATGTCATCGGTGCAAGTTTTGCAAGCCCGTTAAACATATCGCCCAAGACGATGTACCCGCAATTCCTGGGGGCCAAAAAGAATCTCTACACCGTTGACCCGGCTACAGAACAACTTATCTGCATCAATGCCGAAAATGGCGAACAGCGCTGGAGCAAGTACATCGGCAAAATCGGGAACGCCCCAGTCATACAGTCCGATGAAAATGCCATCGTCATTTCAACAGGCTACCAGATGAACGTTTACGACATGAACAAGGATGCGTTCAACAAGCCGTTGCAACTCCCAGGAAAAGCATTCAACTTCACAATGACTAGCGATTATATTTACGCCTCGACGTGGAATGGTTTTTTGCTCAAGATTTCACGAGCAAACAACAGCATCGTCTGGTCGCGTAAAGTTTATTCCATGCCATTCCATGTCGTAAAGCTCCCTAAATTCTTGCAGCTTTGCAACCTTGATGGAGCGCTGATGCGCCTCAATGACGATAACGGCTCTACGCAAGAAAAATCATCAAATAGAGTTCCGGTCAACATCACGGCCATGGAAGGAATCGACTCGACCCTCGTCCTCGTTTCAAACACAAATAAACTTTTCCTACAGAATACGAAAAAGAAGGATTACAGTCCCACACAAGTTCTCATGGAATACCCCATTATTTCGATGCAAGTGTTCCGCGACCAGAATGAAGACAAAATCATCATTTCACTTTCGGACCAGTCCATCCTTCTTTATTCCAACATCGGCACCCCGCTCTGGAAATATCAAGGCAAAAAGTCCATATTCTCCAAGCCTTTCATTTACGATGGCAAAGCATGGATCGACCAAGGGAATGAAATCATCGCACTTTCTATCAAAACCGGCAAAGTGGTCAAGACTTTCAATACCCCAGGTGGCGCAGGAACACCGTTCATTCTGAACCACACCCTGTTTAGCGCCTCCCCAAAACGCGTTCTTTACGCATTTCCGCTATAAATTAGCACTATAGGTCATAGTAAACTAAATTTTAGTGGTCATTTTTGCAAAATCTCACTACATTTTGCAAAGCTTGTTTTTCAAGGAAATCCATGAGCGTCCACATTAAAAGAATCGTCTCCTTGAGCTACCTCTCCATAGCGGTGGCATTCATGCTCACAGGCTGCAAGGAAGATGTTTCAAAGACGCCCAAAACCGCGGTTTCTGATTACCCGCGAAACGAAACCCTTTACGTAGGTGGTTTCGACTGGTCTCCGCCCGCAACATTTAACCCGCTGGACCCGGATCCAAATTTCCCGGCAGACGGAAACATCCGCCTCATGTACGAGTCTTTACTCGCCTATAACCAGCTGACAGGCGGACTCGACCCCATGCTTGCAGATTCCTACAGCCAGACGGATTCGACCATTACCGTCCACCTGAACCCGCGAGCCAAATGGAACAACGGTGAAACGCTCACCACCGAAGATGTGTTATTCACCTTCAAGCTGGATTCCATCCTCCCGACAGCCCATCATAACAACTGGAAGTATATCAAGGCGATATCCGCTGACAGCGACAACTTTATTTCTTTCTACATGGCAGCAAACAGGAACCCGCTCATGGTTCTGAATGCCATTGCCGAGACATCGATTCTCCCCAAGTCTGTATTCGAGCCTTTGCTTAAGTCTGCAAAGACCGGCAAAAGCTACAACATGGAGAAGATTCTCGAATTCAAGAACGACGCTCAACCAGTCGCTTCGGGGCCTTATACCTTAGCCAACTATTCTCCAGACCAAATTGTGCTAAAACGCAGTGAAAACTACTGGAGATCTAGCAATTACGGTGGCAGAAAGCCTGCTCCCAAATACATCATACACCCCATTTACGACAAGAATGACAATTTTAACAATGCCATGAGTCGAGGAAACCTGGACGTTTCTTCCATTTACTTGCCTAGAATTTGGGAAAAGGCCAAAGACAGCATCCGCTCCTGGAGCCGCGAAGAACCATACCAGCTCCCCGCCACCATTACGGCCTTGGTCGTTGCAACCACAAAAGAACCGTTCAACAACGTAAGCTTTAGACGCGCATTAGCCCACTCAATTGACTTCGATAAAATCAAAGCTCGCGCCCTTTCGAACTACACCCCCGCCGTGCAGCCCGGGTTCATCCTCCCGTTTGGCCTCGAAAAGAAGTATTTCAACAAGGAAGACGCCGACGAGTTCGGCTACAGCTACAACACTGAAAAAGCACGTGAAATTCTCCAGGAAGCAGGCTATTCCTGGAACGCAGACGGAAAACTTCTCGACAAGAAGAAAAAGCTTGTCCGCAGCATTTCCATCGAGTGTCCGCAAGGCTGGAACGACTGGATTGAAGCCATCAATGTTGTCGTGGAATCGTTTGCCGAAATCGGAATTACCGCAACACCTAAGATTGTCGACTACGCCATGTGGGACTCGGACCTGCGCCGGGGTACTTTTGACCTCGCCATGAAGACTCCGCCGACAGAGCACTCAGTCGCCAATCCATGGAACAGGTTCTACCAAATGCTAAGCACTTTATCTTATAAGCCTGTCGGTGAAGAGACATTTGTAAACCAGGGACGTTTCCAGAATCCCGAAATAAATGATATCTTGGCCAACATACCGACCATCGCAAATGAAGATTCGCTCGTTCTAGCGTACCGGGAACTCAACAAACTGTTCATGGAAACAGTCCCTGTACTCCCCCTCATGTACAGGCCATCGACATTCTACCAGTTCTCAACTAAACACTGGACAAACTTCCCTACGGCAGAAAACCCGTATGCACCCCCTAGCAACCTTATTGTTGCTGCTGGAGTAAGCGCACTTTGGGAAATTGTACCCGTTGATAAAGCCGATAATCAATAAAAAAGTTTCTCTTTCACCGTAAAAAAATTATCTTTAGCAAACCATTTAAAGGAGTATATCGTGGGAAAATTACGCTTTGTTTTGCCTAATACTTTCACAAGCCTGAACTTTTTGCTTGGCGTGTTCTCCATTTGCTGGACAACCGGAGCATTTGGTTCGTTTAGTACGGCAGACCAAATCCGCATGGGTGCCTATTTCGTCATGTTGTGCGCCCTTTTTGATAAGCTTGATGGCTTTGCCGCCCGCCTCGTGAACGCCAGTTCCGAATTCGGCGCTCAGTTCGATAGCCTTGCCGACTTGGTGGCTTTCGGTCTCGCCCCTGCATTCTGCGTTTTCTTCACCTACAAGATTTACGCACCGGAATGGTTCCAGAACCATGGGCTCCTGATGACGGTTGCACTTGCCGTTTACGTGCTCTGTGCCGCCATGCGCCTCGCCAAGTACAATGCTTGCGATTCTGACACTTACCACCACCATTTCTCCGGCCTCCCTTCCACCTTTGCGGGCATGGTCAATGCAACACTCATCGTGTTCCTCATGACCAAGGGCGTTTTCGCAGACTCCAGCACGTTCCTCTTCTGGCTCCCGATTATCGTGTTTGTCATTACAGGATTCTTGATGGTAAGCCCGTTGTTCCTCCCGAAACTCCAGCCGCGCAAGAACAAGGCTTTCAACATTTTCCAGATCGTGCTGATCCTGCTCACCTACGTTGCAGGCATCCTCTTCTACAACCCGAAGGTACCGTTCATTCTTGAATACCTGCTCATTCTCGGTTCAAGCTACATGGTGATTGGTTTTGCAGTAGGCCTCATCTACCGCAAGCAGATTATCAAAGAAGCTAAAGCAGCCAAAAAGTAGGAAGTAGACGGTAGACAGTAGACAGTGGATAGCCGTCAGTCGCTAATTTGAAGTTATGCCCGCTGCAAGCGGGCATTTCTTTTTATGGAGATTATTGGCGCGTTCTAGCGCGACACAAAGCGTTCCAAGAATTCCGCGAACGCACGACCATAGCGGTCAAACAAATGTTCTAGCGACATGCGCGGGAGTTCAAGCGTCACGCATTCCAAGTTACGTTCACCACACCACGTCCCGAAGCTCCCCGGCGTTTTATACCCAATATCCGGCAACCAAGGCAAGTTGAACGCATTCATCACGCCCTCAACAAGCGATGTTTTTTGCGGGGCATCGACGCAT
Source organism: Fibrobacter succinogenes subsp. succinogenes S85 (assembly GCF_000146505.1). GTDB lineage: Bacteria > Fibrobacterota > Fibrobacteria > Fibrobacterales > Fibrobacteraceae > Fibrobacter > Fibrobacter succinogenes. The sequence continues at coordinate 957,408 of NC_017448.1, forward strand.
GCTATCGGGGCATGCATCGCAAGCACGCTCGCAGGCTTCAGCTTTTCAATTAACGCGACAAGCGCTTGCGTTTCCGGTTCGCTCCCTGCAAATGCTCCCGGCAATAAAAGCGTATCGCGAGGCGCTTCAAGAATTGAGCGTGAACCGACCTTTTCCGTTGAGAAGTTCTGCGTCTTGAAATTGCGGTTCAAGTCCACGCCGTTCGCGTTTCCGCGCGTTCCAAGAGCAGCTCCGTCCGGATTGGCGCACAGAATAAAAGCAATAGAATCAAAAGGCTCGTCAAAAGCACGAAGCACACGGCTCAAGAGGAACGTCGTCTCCGGCTCTTCGCCGTGAATCCCAGCCATTACAAGCAACTTGCATTCGCTCTTGCACGGGTAGTACAGCAGTGGAGCGCCCAGCACAGAGCGTCCATATTCAAGAGAAGGCAACCGGATAATACCGCGGGATTCGGGAGAATAGTTCATAGTAGATAGTTGGCAGAACTTAGTTGGCAGAGCTTAGAGAGAAGAGTTATGTTCTAAGATCTAAGTTCTAAGAGCGAAGCGAGCTAAGTTCTAAATAAAGTAAGGATAGATGTAATCCTCCGCGAGCTGCGGGAGATTCACCAGTACAGCGCGTTTGCATTCCATATCCGAGCGTTCATAGATGCTCCGCAGTGTGTCTAGCGAAAAATGCTCCAAGCGCTTACGCGATGTCGGCAAGTGCGCAATGTGCCAGCCTTCAGGCTTGATTTTCCCGCACCCGGGAATAAACACACGGCTAAAGCCAAACGATGTATCAGCCTCCATCCGGGACGTCAAAAAAGCATGGAACTTTGCAAACATGCCACTGCACTCCGCGGGCGTGAGCTCAACCTCATAGCCCTCCGGGCATGCAGCTCCATCGACCACGTCGATGTCCGTCCCCAGATGGTGACGGCTCGCCCCCGGCAATGCCGACCATGTGAGAATCGCATACATCAGCTCTTCTTCGTCTTTCGGGCGTTCCATCGGCTCGCCCTTTTCATTCAAGAGCTTGAGTTCGCCACGCGCCTTGCGATTCCAAATTGAGAGTTGCTTTTCAAACGAACGGTACGCCGATTCAATACGCAGCACAAAACCATTCACCTTGACTTCGTTTGACAGAGCACGCAAATCATCCACAATTTCGCGATCTACAAAGTATCCCGGCTGGAATTCCACCAAGTCAGGCGTACCAAGGCCATAGGGCAACAAATCCTGAGACAAGTCCGTCATTGAATCGTCCCTCCCATTTTTTCAATCAAGTCTTTCCATTGCTGCACCGTCGTTTTCTTTTTGGGCTTCGACTTTTTACCCAAAAGCGACTGCGCCAACGGAGCCGGATTCGCATGAGTCCACGCAATCGCTAGCGCATCCGAAGCATCAAGCGGGAGATCCCCGCCAACAATTCCCAAATGCGCAAAAATCATGTTCGCCACATGTTCCTTCGAGGCGGCGCCATTGCCTGTCACGGCCTGCTTCACAACTTTCGGTGGGTATTCCTCGTACGTCATTCCGCGACGGTGGCACGCCACAAGAATCGCCCCGCGGATATGCCCAAGCACCAAGGCGCTCTTCACGTTCTTTGCAAAGAACACGCCTTCCATCGCAAGCGCATCCGGGTGGTAATGGTCCAGGCGTTTTTCGAGCTCCGTCACGATATGCACAAGCCTATCTTCGAGATTTTTGGTGGCATTCGCATGGAACGTGCCATATTCCAGCACCTGAATTTGGTTGCCAGTCTTTTTCAAGAACGCATATCCGGTCGTAATCGAGCCCGGGTCAATACCAAGAATAACCATATTCCAAAAAATAGATAAAATTGCTTTTTTTTCAAAAAAAACGCATTTACGGGAGCGTACTTTATTAGATTTCTCTTATAGGAGGCCGCAATGCTGATTGATCAAGAACATGCAGAGTATATGAGAACTAAAGCTCACCCGAGGCAGTTGGGAATTCCCCTGAGCCGTTGGGGGCGTAACCTTATCGCCTGCTGTCCGTTCCACGCTCCAGAAGAAACATCGCTGTTTTTCTACGACGCGCTAGGTTACTGGCGCTACCGCTGTCTCCAATGTGGTGCAGAAGGCGACTTGGTCGATTTTTTGATGAAGAGCCGTTTCAACGGCGTGGACGAACAGACCGCCCGTTCCGAAGCCTTTGAATTCCTCGGCGCACTCGACAAGGATCTCGTAAACAATCAGGATAGCGAACACCCGTGGGTCAAGGAAGTCGGTGGCGAAAAGTCCAAAGTGCTCGAATGCTTTGTACGTTACTGCCACTGGGCCGCCTGCAAGAGCCCCTCTTCGGCAAAGTTCCTCGAAGCCCGTGGCTGGAGCATTGGCCAAGCCCAACTTTACGGTCTCGGTTACTACAGCGGCGACCCGGAACCGTTCATCAGCTACTGCATGCTCTCCGGTATCGAACGCCACCAGATCAGTTTTTACCTCGACAACCTCGAAGCGTATCACGAACCGCGAATTACCATTCCGGCCCGCAATTCCAAGGGATTTATCCATTCCGTTTACGGTAGACTCATCGACGATAACGAAAAGAGCCATACCTACATCACGTATGCTTCCGGCCCGACCGTTATTCCGTTCAACATCCAGGCAGATAGCGAAAACCCCATTATCGTGCAAGGTTTCTTTGATGCGCTCACGGCGGACCTCGCCGGCATCCCAGGCGTTGTCTCCACGATGTTCCAGGAACTGAACGTCAACCACCTGTACAAACTCAAGGCTTGCGGGGCCGAATCATTCACAGTTATTTTGCGCCGCGAAGAAGACCGTCGCAACCAGGAACTCAAGATTCAAAAATACTTGAAGCTCGCCGAACAGATGCACATGAGCCTCAAGTCCATTGTGCTCCCGAAGGACGAATCCGTTGATACGTTTGTCCGCAAGAACGGCGCCGACCAGCTCATCGACCTCATCGCCAATACCGAAGTCGATACCATTCATTCGCACCGCCGCTCCATGCTGTTGCAGGACATCAAGGAAAACTTCGATACCGCAATGGCATGCCCGCCTGACCAGAGCGTGGGCTACAAGCTCAGCACATTCCCGAAGCTCACCAAGGAAATCGACGGTGTGCAGTCGGGATGTTTCTTTGTTTCGTCTCAGCCGTTCGGCCTCAAGACATTCTTGCTTTCAAGCCTCACGCTTGACCTCATCGAAAGCAATCCAAACCTCAAGGTCATTTACGTGGCCTATGAAACACCGCGCCGCCAAATCTTTGACCGCTTCGTTTCCATGCTCATCGGTGAATCGATTTTGAACGTCCGCAAGCAGAATGCAGACAACGAAATCAACAAAAAGATTACGGAAGCTACACGCGACCTGATGGCTTACGTGCGCAACAACCGTCTCGAAATCTGGGACGACATGCCTTCGCTCGACTTTAACGACTTGCTCAAGACACTTAGCCAGGAACTCAAGGACCATCCGGACTTGATTCTCGTGATTGACGGTATCGACCACATGAAGATTACCGACCGCCCGGAACTCCCGGACATCCACGAGAAGCGTTCGTCCATCATGCTCGACTTGTACAAGGCTCTCGACATCCCGATATTCCTCGGTGGCGAACTCATCGATTCCAACATGGGACTCCTTGGCCCGCGTGCATACCTCCGCGATTCTGACGCCATTTACTGGCTTACCGAAAAGGATGGCGCATTGAATCTCTCCGTAGATTCCAAGCGTATGGGCACAAGCCGCGTGTACGAAGACAAGATTTTGATTGACCCACAATCTAGCCGCATGAAAGAAGCTTAATGTTTACCATTGTCGATTTTAACAACTTCTGGAGTCCGTCAGGAGGCGGAGTCCGCCGTTACCATTTGCAGAAAATGGCGTTTTATGAACGCCAAAACGAAGTCCGTTCCGTCTTCGTGATGCCATCAGCAAGCACTTATACCGAAACACGAAGCGATGGCTTGATTATCGAACATGTGGAAGCATTCCGATTCCCCGGCAACTGGGAATACCGCTTTATGTGGAAGTCCAAACAAATTCGCCCGATTCTCGAGAAGTACAAACCGGACGTGATTGAAGTGGGTTCACCCTACATTTTGCCCTCGGCCGTGCGCCGCATTGCAAAAAAAGTTGTCCCCAACGCTGCACTGTTCAGCTTTTGGCATGCCGACTTCCCCGTGACTTACGTGGGGCGCCCCATCGCCAAAAAATTCGGCACAAGCGTAGGCGTTCTTTCCCGCAGAATAGCATTCTGGTACGCCAAACAGGAATTTAAAAACTACGATTGCGTACAAGCGTCTTCGAAAGAAGCGATGGCTCGCCTCAAGAAGAACGGACTCCCCGACCCGCGTTGGATTCCGCTCGGTTGCGACATCGAAACTTTCTCGCCAAGCCGCCGTGACGAAGCACTCGTGAACGAACTCAAGGATGGCGATCCGAACCGCCTCACGATATTCTTCCCGCACAGGCATTGCAATGAAAAAGGCATTGACCTTGTTCTTGGCGCTTACGACATTTTGACGCAAAAACTCGGACACGAGCCCGCCATCATCTTTGCAGGCACGGGCCCAAGCCTCCCGCTCGTGCAAGAAGCAGCCGCAAAATACAAGCACGTAAATTATATCGGCTTTGTGAATTCCATCGACGAGATGGCTCGCTATTACGCGAGCGTCGACATGGGACTTGCTCTTTCTGGCTGGGAAACTTTTGGTCTTTCGATTCTAGAAAGCATGGCAAGCGGAAACGCGCTCGTCGGAGCTGCCGCTGGAGCCGCATTCGAGCATGTCTCAGAATCAGGCGCAGGCACAATCCTTAAGGAACGCACGCCCGAAGCATTGGCAGATGCGATTGTCGAGCTCTACCATTCCGACCTCACCGACAAGAAGATTAAAGCTCGAAAGTACGCAGAAAAATTCAGCTGGAACGATTGCTTCAAGCGCCAGCTCGCCTTGTACAAAGAAATCGCCGAAAAAAAAGGAATTGGATACAAGCCACGTTAATGATCCGCAGACCTTAACGCAAAAAAGACTCGTCAATGACGAGTCTTTTTAGTCGGGATGACTGAATTCGAATCAGCGACCTCTTGAACCCCATTCAAGCGCTCTACCAGGCTGAGCTACATCCCGAGGTCTCTTACAAGAGTATGCCAAAGTTAGTTAAACCACGATATTTTTTCAAGGCAAACTCCCGAAAAAAGCAATAATTAGCCCATTCCGGCAGTTCTAGTCCTTTCTAAAATATCACTAGTCCTTCCAGTAACCAATAATCAGCACTTCGGGCGTTGCCTTCGGGAATTTTTTGCTCTTGAAGCCCACAATCTTGCGGATGCTCTTCTGCTTGAGTTCCCAGCCCGTGCGTGTAAGTCCAGCGGTCGAAAGCGTGACCTTGATGCCAGGCACCTTGCCGCCTTCCTTAATTTTGCCGATGTCATCGACATTGAGCATCACGTTCTTGGTCTTAAGCTTAAATTCCTTTTGAGCCGTTTCATCAAGCGCTAAATCCGGGCGAGTTTTCTTGTCGGTTCCCCACACGTAGAACGTCCATTCACGTTTTTCATTCGGAGCGTAGTAACCCGTATCAAATAGCTTTTCGCCAAAGAAAATCGGATTTTTCACATAGCCGTCAAGCTGCGCCGCATAAGATTTTCCCTGATTGTCAACCATCACCACAACCGGATTGATTTGACCATCCATGCCAGCAAAATCCATGTCGAATTCAATCGTCACCGGAGCATTCGGCGCAATTTTCGTCGGATACTTGAAGTTCGACATGCCAATGCCCTGGCCCATCACAGTTTCAAGAACTATTTCTTTATTTGTAATATTAGCACCCTTGATGACGATATGGCGCACATCGCCCTGATCCGCATAACCAATCGGGTACGGGTCCGGCACAAAGCGGATAATATCTTCAGCCATGGCAGTCGCCGAAAATGAGAGAGCCGCCACAAAAAGAGATTTGAAAATTCTAGACATCATGGTGTGAATATACAAAATTTCTAGCTTTGGCGCCATGACTTCACTCGACGAAATCAAGGCTCTCATCGCGCAAAAAGAACTGTTCATTTTCGACCTGGACGGCACGCTGTTTAACACGCTTGGCGATTTAGCGCCAGCCGTAAACTACGCGATGACGCAATTCGGCCTGCACACGCATTCAAACGACGACGTGCGCACATTCATCGGAAACGGTTCCATGAACTTGATCCGCCGAGCAGTCGCAGCCAATTTCATTCCCGTCGCAAGCACCCGCGACATGGAAAAAGTCGCAGAAACGCTAGCCCGCGAAAACTACAGCGATGAGAAAATCAAGGAAATCCATAAAGTTTATTCGGAATACTACTGGGAACATTGCACCAAAAACACGGAACCGTACAAAGGCGTCGTGGAGCTATTGCAACGAATTTCAAACCGCGCGGAAAATTTCAATCGTAATGAGGACTGCGCGGAATGCGACAAGAATGGTGCGCAGCCCGTAAACTGCGTCGCGACAAAAAGCGCCAAAGTGAGATGCACGGCAATGCTCACAAACAAGCCGGTCGCTCCCGCGCAAAAGATTCTCAAAAAATTCGGTCTCGAAAATTCTTTCGCCACTTACCTCTGCGGTGATACCACCCCCGAACGCAAGCCAAGCCCTGCCGGCATTTACGAGATTCTCCGTCAGACAGGAATCGCCCCCGAAAAAGCAATTATGATTGGCGACGACACACCCGACGTTCTAGCAGCAAAAAACGCAGGCATTGACTGTATCACGCTTTTTGAAGGCTTCGGTAAAACAGAGAACTTACTCCCGCTAGAACCGTGCTACACCGCAGGCCACATCAAAGACTTCGCCGAGTTCATTTAACCGCAGAAGGCACCTCCCAATTTTCTATCTTTTTGATAGTTATGTCCTATTTCGACTACACGGCAAACACCCCGGCATGCGAAGAAGCCTTGCAACGATTCTGCGAAGTTGAACGCAGGTTTATCGGCAACGCCAATTCGAATCACGAAGCAGGACATGCAGCAAAAGCTTTCCTCGCCCAAGTGACCGATTCCATCGCGAAACTTTTGGGCGTAAACCCCGACGAAATCATTTACACCTCGGGCGCAAGCGAAAGCAACAACACCGCCATCCGTGGCATCGTCCAGGCCAAGCACCATGTGGGCAAGCACATCATCACGAACCCGCTGGAACATTCTTCGGTAAGCGCCACGCTCACGGCTCTGCAAGAAGCAGGCTACGAAATCGAGATGGTAAAAATCGGCACCGACGGGAAAATCGACCTGGAAGACTTGCGAAGCCTGCTCCGCAAAGATACGGTGCTTGTGACGGTAAACGCGGTCGATAGCGAACTTGGGACCGTGCAGCCGCTGGAATCCATCAGCAAGATTGTCCGCGAGTTCCCGAACTGCAGCCTTCACGTGGATGCAACGCAGGCCATCGGGAAAACGCCCATAAACCTGAATTTGGCAGACACGGCAAGCATCGGCGCGCACAAGTTCTACGGGCTTTCGGGCAGCGGGTTTTTGTACAAAAAAAGCGGAATCGTCATGGAGCCGCTCATTTACGGCGGTGCCAGTACCACCATTTACCGCAGCGGAACCCCGACGCTCGCGCTGGACGCATCCCTTGAAACAGCGCTGTCGCTTGCCATGGAACATTTCGAAGAGCGATTTGCCCGCGTCAAGGAGCTGCGAAAGATTTTGCAAGAAAAACTCTGCGGCTATCCGAAAGTCCGCATCAATTCGCCCGCAGACGCTGTTCCGCACATTTTGAACCTGAGTGTCGCGGGAGTCCGCGGGAACATTTTCCAGAAAGCTCTTTCGGACAAAGGAATTTACGTGTCGGTCAAGTCCGCCTGCAGCGTAGATGCACTCCCCTCCCGCGCCGTTTTTGCCGTCAGCCGCGACCGCAAAAATGCTTTGAACTCCTGGCGCATAAGCCTTTCGCACCTCACCACCGAAAAAGAAATCAACGAATTCATGGCCGCATTCGACAGCTGCTACAAGGAACTTTGCAAATAAACGCAAAAAAGGTAATGAAAATGGCAAGAGAACTTTCATTTGTCCAAAGCGTAGAACGGAGCATTTCGAAGACATACCGCGAAAGGCTCTGGACGCCGTTCATTACCGCCATCAAGAACTACAAGCTCATCGAAGAAGGCGACAAAATCGCCGTCTGCATTTCCGGCGGCAAGGATTCCATGCTCATGGCGAAGCTCATCCAGATGCTCCACCGCCATAGCGACGTGAAATTCGACGTGGAATACCTGGTGATGGACCCCGGCTACAACGAAATCAACCGTCAGAAAATTGAAAGCAACGCGAAGCTCCTGGAAATCCCCATCACCGTTTTCGAGACGAACATTTTCGACGTGGCGAACAACACCGAACGTTCCCCCTGCTACGTCTGCGCCAAGATGCGCCGTGGCCACCTCTACCACAAGGCAAAGGACCTGGGCTGCAACAAGATTGCGCTAGGTCACCACCTCTCCGACGTCATCGAGACCACCGTCATGGCGATGTTCTACGGCTCGCAACTGCAAGGCATGATGCCCAAGCTCCACAGCCTGAATTTCGGCGGCATGGAACTCATCCGCCCCATGTATTGCATCAACGAGCAAGACATTATCAACTGGAAAAACTACAACGGGTTGCAATTTATCCAGTGCGCCTGCCGCTTTACCGAAAGCTGCACCGTCTGCGACAACGGCGGTGGCGGCAGCAAGCGTCAAGAAATCAAGGCGCTCATCAAACGTCTCAAGCGCGAAAACCCGAACATCGAAAGAAGCATCTTCAACAGCCTGCACTCCGTCTGCATCGAGACTTTCCCCGGCTACAAGGCCGGCGGCGAGCTGCATTCGTTCCTAGAAGACTACGAAAATCGCGAACCGCAGAAAGGATAGAACTTCACGACAAGCTACTTGTTCTTTATTGAAGACGAATCATCAAACATCGATGGTTGCGGAAGCATCATGTAAAAGGAAATCGGGAACGAGAAAGTCGCCCCGTTTTTCGTTTTCGGGAATTTCCAATGGCTGACAGATTCCTTGACATCTTCATTAATAGCGCTAAAGGGGCTATTTTCAGCAATTGTAGTCAATTTAATTTGGACATTTTCAACTTCGCCGCTTGAAGCAATTTTCAAAGTCAAGACTATTCTTCCTTCAAATTCACTTGCTAAATCTGATCGACGCCTTACATTCTTATCGAAGATAAAGCGTAAACCATGAACTCGTTGGCGATAAACCTTTAAAAAAGTCTGAACATCAATATCACGACCTTCAACGACAACGTTTTTTGCAGACAAAGGCTTAATACGGCATCTAGGGATCACCTTGCCATCCCCCCCCTTTGTGAACAACATCCGGAAGGACACCATAAAGAGCCACAGTTTGCAATAGTCCATCCAAGTTAGGTCTTTCAGCTTTTATAGGAAAACTATCACGATAAATTTTAGAGACTTCAACCTTTTTCAACTTTATCGGATTAACAATCGGCTTTGTATCTGATTTAGGATCCTCCGCCTTTTTATCAGAATCGTTACAAGCCGACCACAACGCGGCAGCGGTCATCAAAGCGATTTTGCCAAGAAATTTGCTAAAATTTTTCACCATACACTATAAATAACAAAATTATCTACTTCAGTCGCGATTTCAGCACTTCAATTTCGCTCTTTTCCATCCCGAGCGCAAGCAAATACTTTTCTGTAGCGGACGCTAAATCTGCATTTTCGAAATCAGAGATATCAACACCAGCCGTTTTGAACGAATTCTGCATAAGTCTTACAATAATCGCCTGAAGCAGCTCAACCTGCTTTGTTGTTAAATCAACATGTTTACCATCGACCACGTTATAAAAATTCTTGTGAGTCGTGGCGTAATCCGCCTTGATTTCATCAGCGGTCGCCCCCATCAGCGCTTCGAGCACGGCAATCGTAAATCCGGTTCGATCCATACCATAGGTGCAATGCACTAGATAAGGGCCTTCATGCTCTACCATATAGCGCAATCCTTTGACTAGCCCTTCCTTGAACGGCGTATTCGCAAAAGCAGGTTCTACATTAAGATACACCACATTTTGCGTTGCATAATAAGATTCAGCAAAGCCTTTGTATTCTTCGGCATATTGCAATTCATCTGCAAGGTTCACAAAAGTCTTGACACCAGCCACTTCCGCCAATGAATCCGCAATTGCATTGCGATAAATTGCAGGATCAATCGGACTTGAAGAACGATAAAGCACCCCCTCGCCCATTCCGGTTGTACGCACCATTCTAAAATTCGCAAACTCCTCAATAGACAAATCAGGATAAGCCCCCGGATAATTCGCAATTGAAAGCGACTTCAAATTTTCAAGATGGTCAACATAGCCACCCTTTTCCTTCATCTGCACAATAACATCTATCGGGAATTTCAAATCGCGCCCGAGACCAACGACCTCAGCCATTTGGCCGTAACGAGCCTCAAGCTTGATATAATTCAGCCCCTCGGAGACATACAAAAAGAATTCGCCAGGGAAAACATATCCGTAGCCAGCTACCACAGGAACGTCCACTGTATCGTAACCCGCAATCATCACCGTCACGACATCGCCATAATCAAACTTTGTCAGGAACGAATCCGCAACAACATCAATTTTCACACCCCCGAATGCAAATATTTCAAGCGTATCCTCCATAACAGTCGTTGAAATCGAAACTAACCCATCCGCGGAAGAGCTCGATGCAACAACAGACGAGGACAACGCGTAATCCGAAGAACTTGATTCTTCAATGGCAGCGCAACTTTCGCCACCTACAGGATTCACCGAAACAAAACCGTTATCATCGTTGCTACAAGCGGCTAAAAGCAACGCAAAGGTAACCATAAGTTCCACTTTGCGGAGATATTTGCTAAAGAAACTAGTCATAAAGCTTACCCATCATTTCTACAACTTGTGGAAAATCGTGCTCATCTACAACAAAAGATATCCCATTCTTTTCAAAAACGAACCTGCGGAAGCCTTTGTCATTGCGCTTCATTTTTTGCAATTCCGACTTGTCAAACGAAAAAGTCTTTTCACCATAACGGGTGCAAAATATAAACTTATCCTTGAACCATCTGATTTCAAAAATTTGCTTTGAATTGCGATAGGCTTCGACCCAAAAAAGGATAGCCAAACATAAGCAACAAAACCAATCAGAATCAACATTCCCATTTATCCCATTAAAAAGACAAACCACAGTCAACAAAAGCCCAATAATACCTTGCCATAACACGGTTAACATGCTGCAACGGCGTCCCAAAGGCTTGTACGTTATATATTCAGCACCTTTTGCTTTGATTGTTTTATCCGTTGAACATCCATTAATTTGGCATAACATTTTCACGACATCAGGAAACGCATTTTCACGAAGAACAAATGTCTGTTTTCCTTTTTTCAAGAAAACACTAAAACCACCTCTTCCTGATTCATCGCAACAACAAGTGAAAGATTTATTAAACAAAAATTCCTTTGGGCCAAAGAATGTTTTCAAAATAAATTTACCCTTAAACCATTCCACAGCAAAAACTGTTTTTGAACAAATATAAATAGCACAAGTCAACACAAAACTTGAAAGCAACCAAATCGGCCACAAAGACTCTATGCCAACAACAAAGAGCACCTCAACTGTGATAAACAATAATGCAACGATTGAAAAAAACATTACCAAAATACATTCAACAAGACTCGGCCTTGCAATTTTATACTCAATGTACCCATCAGGATTTTTTGCCAAGTCTAGTTCATCATTTTTGTCAAGAAAAGTAAAGCCATTGATATCATCTTGACTTTGTTTCAAAACAGTTTCAAGTTGACATTCCTGCAATTCAGGCGTAAATTGTTCTGAACACTCCGTCTGCACATCCACTTGACCAAAATTCGGATTCAGGGCGTCGCACCACAAGCAACGCGGCATATCATCTTCATACTTATCTCCGCATTTCGGACAAATCATAATAGGAATTCTTCAAAGTAATTAATGATTAAGCAACCTGCCTGATGTTGGCAAACGCAATACCCTCAGGCGAATGATAACCGCAATTGTAGCCCCGATAAGGCACATGAACATATCTGTCTGCGTATCCCAAATGTAACCTTGCGTTCCCAAGAACGCTTCCGTATCCGTCGGATTGCTGAGCGATGCCAGCCACTCAATAATTTCATAAAGCGCAGAAATTGCCTCGGCCACGCACACCGACAAAAATCCCGTCCAGCCCGCCGTCTTGATCGGAGTTGTGCGACGCAAAAGTTCAATCATCACAAGCCCGGGCGTGACACCTTGCATCAAATGCCCGATTTTATCGTAGTTGTTTCGCGCAAAGCCAAACCAATCCTGCATCCAGAATCCAAGCGGAACCTTCGCATACGAATAGTGCGCTCCAACCAAAAGTACCGCCATATGGAAAGCCATTACCACGTAAAGATACGTGGGCATCCTGAACTTTTTGTAGGTAAATACAAGGACCAACAGCCCGACAATCGCGGGAGCCGCTTCAAGAATCCAAGTGAGGTAAGTATCCTCAACTCCGACAACAGACCAAAGCATCGTCAGGAGAACAAATGCAAGCAAGAACAAATGAGATTTAGCAATATTATTCATAGTAGGAATAATACAAATTTTCATCGACATACAGTATTTCAGAGTTACTTTCCATTCACCCTAAATACACCTTGAATAATTAATCTTACTTCTGTTTGGCTCAACGGTTTTTCAGAACTTTCCATTGAAATTATGAGATTTTTCCCAGGGACATAGCCGCATTGGAGGTAAGACGATAATTTTTTGACCGACAAAGAAGCATACTCAGGATTATCCATCATTCCCAAATGTTCCCATAACAGTTCTTTACGTGTACGCAAATCAAGACAAGTAAAATCTGGATAAACGCTCCGACCACCATCCGCGAGTTTCAACGGACATTCGTATTTATAAGGGATTCCCAAACGCCCAAGCGTATCCGCAATAATCACCTCTGACTTTGAACGTACTCGTTCGCCCTTTGCAGTCCGCAAATCTGGAACTCCCGCTTCAAAATGTTTTCCCTTATACGGCACAGCAAGCCATCGCCTCGCATATTCTTCATCCGAAAGCAGGATTGGTTCAACCAAAGACTTGCGGACTTCATTCATCCGATTGTAAATGTTTGTCAATTCTTCGGGACTGTATTTTGCAATAAAACCATCAATTAACGAAAGTTCATGTTCCATTTCCCGAAGTGCTTTTTCGTCATAATCCTTCTGCGCAAGTTTTGACATTTGTGAAACATTGTCTTTGGGAATATATTCGCCCTTTAGCGATTTGGCATCAGTCAAATGATAACCGTAAAATTGATTTCCGCGTTTTGCGAGCCTCAAATGCCCCTGCGGAGCACGCTTCAAAGATTTTTTCGTTCTTTCAACAACACGGAGAAGTTCCTCCGCACGATTTTGTAACGATAGCAATAAAATGTCGGGAGACAAACATTCAAATGATTGCATCGCACCCTCTTGTAATAGTTCATATAATAAACGATATAGCAAACCGAGGAGCAAACGCATCCTACATATAATAAGATAGGTCAGGTTGCATAACCCGACATTTGAAATATGCAAAAATAGTCGCGAAAAAACAAGTGGAGAAGCATATTTCACATTCAATGAGAAATTTTTGAAAAAACATGCTACAAAAATGAACTTTTTAACAATTTAGTAGCACAAATTTTACTTTATATTCAACATTTAAAGACTAGGCCGCAGCAATTATGCTACTAAAACGGGCATTTACGCAATCCTGTAGCATACAAAAGAGCTCAATCATGAAATCATGCATTAATTTTAGTTATTTTATTCAAATTTTATGCTACTAAATCAGGTATTTTGACAATTTTGTAGCACATTTTCGCATTTTCCGCATATTCGAACAGCAACATCCGCCATTTGCGCCATTTATCCCTCGTCTCTCGTCACTCATCTCTCGTCTAAAAAACTATCTTTGGCCGCATGAAAAAATACCACTTGGCCACATACGGCTGCCAGATGAACGAATACGACTCCGCGATGATTGCGCAGGAGCTGGACATGTGCGGTTGCGTCGAGACGAACAACCAGGAAGACGCCGACATCATCATCGTAAACACCTGCAGCGTGCGTGAAAAGGCCGAGGAAACAGCCATCGTCAACATCAGCAAACTCAAGTACTTGCGCAAGAAGAATCCCGACGTGAAAGTCGTCGTGTGCGGTTGCATGGCAAAGAATCGTGGGCCGGAACTGCTCAAGCGCCTCAAGAACGTGAACTACATCGTAGGCCCAGACCAGTACCGCAAAATTCCAGAACTCCTGTTCGGGGATGCCCAGAGCCCGCTGCACAAGACGCACCACAAGATGTTCATCGACGAAGACCGCGACGAGAACTACCTCGGCGAATACGCCAAGCTCCAGAATGACGTGAGCGCATTCGTCGCGATCCAGCGCGGTTGCAACAAGCGCTGCAGCTACTGCATCGTGCCGTACCTCCGCGGCCCCGAGAAATACCGCGACATGGACGACGTGCTGACAGAAGTCAAGCGCGCCGCCGACAAGGGCATCACCGAAGTGATGTTGCTCGGCCAGACGGTGAACGCCTACAAGACGCCAAACGCTGACTTCACGACTTTACTAACAAAAGTTTCCGAAATCGGTGGTATCAAGCGCATCCGCTTTACAAGCCCGCACCCGCGCCATTATACGAACGAACTCATTGACGTTCTCTTGAACAACCCGAAGGTCTGCCATTACGCGCACATTCCGCTCCAGAGCGGCTCCGACGCCATCCTCAAGAAGATGCGCCGCCAGCACAACATGGAACAGTACATGACCGTCATCGAGCAGTTGCGCAGCAAGGATCCGTACTACGCCATTTCGACTGACGTGATTTGCGGATTTGTCGGCGAAACTGACGAAGATTTTGAACAGACGATCAAGGCATTTGAAGCCTGCCAGTTCGACACGGCATACATGTTCATTTACAGCCCGCGCAAGGGCACAGAATCGTTCAACGAAGCCGAAATCCTCACGCCCGAAGAAAAGTCGGCACGCCATTCGCGCCTCGTGGAACTCCAGAACGCCATCACGCTCAAACGCAACCAGATGATGATTGGCCGCACCGAAGAAATCCTCGTCGAACACGGCTCCACCCGCGACAAGACAGAACTCGTCGGCAAGACGGACAACTTCAAGAAGGTCATTTTCAAGCCCGAAGAAGGTCGCATCATCAAGCCGGGCGATTACGTCAAGGTGAAAATCGACGATATCCGAGGCTGGACGCTCCGCGGCACGCTCGTGTAATACACCTCAAAAACGCAGACCGCACTCCCTAGTCGAGTTTACGTAACTCACGGAATATCAACGAGTTACACATTCAGCGCAAGCCATTTTGTAAAAATATTCATATCTTTACTCTTGAGGGTAACTAGAGGGTAATATGGCTAAATATTTTATTCACAATTTGGTTATTACAGGCGCATTGTGCGCGTTTGCCACCACAGCATCTTTTGCTGAGGCCGCACCGACTCTCGCCACCGCCCAAAAAGCTTACGTCAACGGCAACTGGAAAGTCGCCGCCGCCGCATACGAACAGGTCTGTCCGAACGAACCTGAAAACACTCGTACCGAATGCTATTTATGGAACGTGCTAGCCCTTTCCCAAACGGGCATCGCCGCTGATTTCAGCAAGGCAGGCAAGCGTCTCGACAGTCTCATCGACAAGACGAACCCGCAACAAGCCATTTACGCGGACCTTATGATGACCAAGGCCCAGTTCCAAATGTACCTTGGCCGTTACAACAAAGCCGCCGAATCCCTCGTACACGCAATTGAAACTTCGCAGCCGCATCAAGTGACCGTGCTGCAAAAAGTCTGCGTCGCCGTCCAAGACCGCGCCCACAGCGAAGAGCTGAACGAAGCCTGCAAAAACCTCGGCAATCCGGAAGCCCAGAAGCTTGCCGCCGCCCAAAAGGAACAGGCAAAAGCCGAACAAGCAAATGCTGAACAGGTCGCTAGTACCGCTCCGCAAGCAAGCACAACACCAGCAACAAATAACGACGCCGCCAAGGCCGCAGAATCAAAGGTCGCAGCCCCCGCAACAGCAGTTGCTACTGCAGAACCCGCGCAAACAAAGGCTCCCGAAACAAAGCCGGCCGAAGCAAAATCCGCATGGCAACTGCAGCTGGGCGCATTTGGCGTCAAGTCCAACGCCGACTTGCTCGTAGACAATCTTAAAAGGCGCAACATAGCCTGCACCATCAGCCAGAACACGCTTGAAAGCGGCAAAGTCCTCTATATCGTGCGCACCGGTCCATTTGATACAAAGGAAAGTGCAGTGGACTATGGCGCCAAAAAACTGGCCCCGCTCAACGTAGAATTCAGGCCAATGCTTGTAAAACAAGCCCTTTAAGCAAACAAAATTATACTCAAAAAAATTTTTTACAGATTTTAACGCCTAAAACATGCGTTTTTTTGCTTAATACCTACAAAAAAAGCAAAAATAGTGCTATATTTGTGTTGCTTCCCCGCCGGGGTGGTGAAATTGGTAGACGCGCTGGACTCAAAATCCAGTACTCGCGAGAGTGTGAGGGTTCGATTCCCTCCCCCGGCATTAAACGTTTAAGAAAGAGATCAAAATGAGTAACATGTTCAAAGTGCTTTCTGCTGTTCTTTTCGCGGGCTCACTAGCGTTTGCTCAGTCTGACGACCTCTTCTCTGACGATTTCCAAGATGCTGCAACAGCAGACTCTATTGCACAGGCTAATGCCGAAGCAACAAATCAATCTAACATCGGTAATGCACAGGCCGTCGGTGGCCAGTGGGAAGGCTTCAAGTATGAAGACATGGGCCTTACTCAGTGGGAATACCAGCAGGCTAAGGAACAAGGCGTTACTCGTGAAAAGTTGACAAAGCTTGTTGAACTTGGCATCCGCCCGACAGAATATCTCCAGAAGCCGTGGAACAGACTCGGTGTGAGCGAAGAAGATTGGCTCAGCCAGCGTGCCGAAGGCATGGAAGATGCAGACATTGACCGTTCTTACCGTTATCGCAGTGGTGATCAGAAGAGTGCATATATTTCTCTCTTGATTCCTTCTTACTACCAGTGGAAAACAAAACAGACCGCAAAGGCAACCTTTATGGATGTTCTTGAAATTGGTAGTATCGCAGTCACGGTAGTCTTCAAAGTACAAGACAAGAGCTACTGGTGGTACGGATTCCTCGGAATCGCAGCCGCTCACCTCTGGTCTTTCGCAGATGCATTCATCAGCACCCAATGGGATAGCAATCCGGATGCAAACCGCTTCAGCTTTGGCGTTATTCCGACTCCGGACCAGGGCGTTGCAAGTTTCTTCAATGTCAAGTTCTAAGCAGCAATGCAGCTAGAATTACTTAAAGCCAAAATACATCGCGCTACTGTAACTGATGCAAACCTCAATTACGAAGGTTCCATCACTATCGCACGCGATTTGATGGATGCAGCAGGCATCCTCCCCTTCGAAAAAGTCGGCGTCCTTGACGTCAATAATGGTTCTCGGCTCGATACTTATGTCATCGAAGGCAAAGCAGGCTCTGGCGTGATTTGCTTAAACGGTGCCGCAGCTCGCTTGGTACAGCCGGGCGACCTCGTGATTATCGTAGCTTATGCAACGATGTCTCCGGAAGAAGCCAAGACCTGGAAGCCAACTGTCATTCGCGTCAACGGCAAAAACGAAATTATCGAAAAAATCTAAAAGCGCAAATACATGCGTATAAGGTTCCCGGCTTCGCCGGGCTTTTTTTATAAAAAAATTTACGTTTTGGCAGTTTATGACAATGTAAATGTTGTATATTAAAGGTAAACTAAAATAACGAGGTTTTAATGCCAGATAATATCCTTTACATTGCCATTGCATCGGCAATACTTTTACTTATCATCATCTTCGTGATGTCTTACATCAAGGCCGCCCCTGATGAAGCCATCATCGTATCCGGTATCCAGAAACAGCCTAGAGTCATCATCGGCCGTGCAGGGCTTCGCATTCCGTTCTTCGAACGCGCCGACCACCTTTCACTTCAACTGATCCAGATTGACGTGAAGACGGGCAGCCCTGTCCCCACCAAGGACTACATCAACGTTTCCGTCGATGCTGTCGTGACCGCCAAGATTTCGGACAATCCGGACCGCCTCAAATCTTCTGCACAGAACTTCTTGAACAAGAAGCCCGAAGACATCCGCGCTATGATCGTTGACATTCTCGAAGGTAACATGCGTGAAATTGTTGGCCGTATGCAGCTCGTGGATCTCGTGGGTGACCGCAAGCAGGTTTCTGAACTCGTGCTCGAAAATGCCATCCCGGACCTTGAAAAGCTCGGCATTGTTGTGCAGACGTTCAACATCCAGAATTTTGAAGACGCCAACGGCGTGATTGAAAACCTCGGTGTCGATAAGACATCTGCCATCCGCAAGGCAGCTGCCATTTCCAAGGCGAATGCCGAACGCGATATCAGCGTGGCTCAATCGCAGGCCAAGAAAGAAGCAAACGATGCAGCCGTTGCCGCAGAACTCGAAATTGCCCAGAAGCAGAACGACCTCGCCGTGAAAAAGGCCAACTTGCAGAAGATTTCTGATACCGAAAAGGCAATTGCTGATGCCGCTTACGAAATCCAGAAGCAGACGCAGCAGAAGGAAATCAACGTTGCCCAGGCCGAAGCAGAAGTCGCCAAGCAAGAAAAGGAAATTGAAATTCGCGAACGCATGGTCATGGTGACCGAAAAGGAACTTAAGGCTCAAATCGAAAAGAAAGCAGAAGCCGAACGCCAGGCACAAATCCAGCGTTCCGAAGCCGAACTCTTCCAGCAGCAAAAAGACGCTGAAGCCGTCCGCTACAAGGAAGAACAGCGCGCCAAGGCCATCAAGCAGATTGCTGACGCTGAAAAGGAAAAGGCATTCGCAGAAGCCGAAGCTACAAAGGCAAAAGCACTCGCCGAAGCTGAAGCTACAAAGGCAAAAGGCTTAGCCGAAGCAGAAGCAATCAAGGCTCAAGGTCTTGCCGAGGCAGAAGCGCTCAACAAGAAGGCCGAAGCCATGAAGCTCTATGGTGACGCAGCCCGTCAGGAAATGCAGCTCAAAACCATTGAAAAGTACTTCGAGCAGATGCCTCAGATTGCAGCCGCCATTGCAAAGCCGATGGAAAAGATTGGCAATATCACCATGTACGGCGAAGGCAATACGGCAAAGCTCACCGGCGATATCACCAAGACGCTCACACAGGTCACGAATGGCCTCACGGATTCGCTCGGCATTGACCTCCGTACAGTTCTTGGCTCCATGTTCGGGGCAAAACTTGCTGGAGTCACCAAGAGCGACGACTCCAAGACCGACAATAACAAATAATTCCTGAGAAATCAATCTCAACCAGGAGACTTCGTTTTATACCGAAGCCTCCATTTTTATATATTCCTTATATGCGATTCGTGTGTTTTACAGTGTTATTCCTAACAGTATTCACCTTTGCCGCCTCCCCCGCAAAGGCAGATTCCGCTGAACTCTCGGAAACACTCGTTGCAGCACAGGATACCATTGTCGATACCATCTACGTTATTCAAGAAAGCGGAATTCCCTGGAACCGCGAAAACTTTGACCCAGAGCGCCTAGTACGTCACGACACATTCGATCCCGCTCTAAAAGTCGCTTACACCTATTCTGTAAGCTTCATCGGCGGTTCATTCGGATCATTTGCACAGCAAAGCTTTATGGCACATTTCGCTTATGAATTCACTCCTAATTTGCATTTATACGCAAACGTAGGGCTTTGGATGCCGCTCTACTCAAGCATCCACTTCGGCAACCGCATTGCCCGTGAAGACGTGAAGCAAGGGAACGTAGGCCTATTAGTTCCAGACATCGCTCTTGAATACAAGCCAAACGACAAAGTTTCTCTCAAGGTCATGTACATCAACGAACGAGACGCTTTCAGGGCCTATGGGCCACACCGCTATTTTTACGACGGATGCCCGTGGAGCAACCCGCGTTATTGCTGGTAATTATTTTACTACTCTCGCCTCGCACACTTTTGACGCCTTCGGCGTCATCTGCGTGGCTCGGAACTTTAGTTCCGTTCAATATTCTTTTTTATTGTTTCAGCCACTGATATGACTTGGTTGTAGTTCTCTTGCTTTAGCAAGTTAGAAATACACCAATGTCATTGGGCGGCGGCTCAGTAATGAGAAAGCAAGCTTTCTCGCTACTTTCGCCTCGCACACTTTTGTATATTCGTTTTCATGAAACGAATTATTTTATCTGCTCTTTGCATATCAACGCTTGCCTTCGCAAACGTAACAACAAACATCAAATCGTCCGAAATGGCCACTCAAGTCATTGCCGAAACATCAGTTTCCACAAGCGATAAAACCGAAGCCAATTACGAATTTCGAAACGACGGCATTCCCTGGAATCGCGAATTTGATTCTGACCGCATGGTCCGTCACCAGACATTCGATCCAGCCTTAAAAGTCGCTTACTCCTACTCACTCAATTTTGTAGCAGGAAGTTTCGGGTCGTTCGCAAACCAAAGCTTTATGGGACATTTCGCCTATGAGTTCACACCGAATCTTCACTTGTACGCAAACATTGGTCTCTGGACGCCTATTTACGCAAACATTAGTAACGGTTCCCGCATAGCAAGAGAGGACTTACGTCAAGGCAATGTTAGCGTGTTGATTCCAGATGTTTCACTAGAATACAAGCCTAGCGAAAACACATTAATAAGAATCTCTTACGTTAATGAACGAGACGCCTTAAAAGCTTACGGCCCACGCAGTTTCTTCCACAGTGAATGTCCTAGCCGAAGTTCTGTACTCTGCCAGTAAGCACTTCCATTCAACATTGTCACCCCGGATTTTTCCGGGGCTTTTTTATTTTTTTCTAGATTTTATAGCAAAGAATGTTCCATAACTATTCTAAAGCGCTCCACTTAAACTTTGCCGTAGGAGTTTCTTCGGCTGTTTTTGCCGTATTCCTCTTTGCAGGCTGTGAAGAAGAAAAGCCGGCCCCAGTTGTTCGCGAAGTCCGCAGCATCAAGGGCGAAGTCGAGGTGCTGAACAGCTGTAGCATGAAAGGCGCAGCCACTAAAATGCGGACATTCTTACGCGATAACGGATTTGATGTCGTCCACATCGAAAACGAACGACTCCAGAACTACGACGAAACGGTCATCGTGCTCAGAAACCCGGAATGGGAAGGCGCACAGGCACTCGCCGCCACCTTAAAGACTAAGAACATTCTTGTTTTACTCAACAAGAACGCGACCGTCGATGCAGTCGTACACACCGGAAGAGATTTTCAACAAATAATAGAACCCGATCAGAGAGAAAAAAAATGACAGCAACAAATAACCAAGATTTTTCTGAAACCGTTAAGCTTGGTGCAGGTATCCTTTTTGAACTTCGCGCCCAGAACGTGCAGCTCATTGACCTCCGCGGCGTCAAAAACGAAGCGGATTACTTCCTCATCGCCACTTGCGAAAGTGAAGCCCAGATGCAGGCTATCTTGAATGAACTCACCAAGGAATTCAAGGCTCGCAAGCTCCACTATGTCGGCGTTGAATACAAGGAAGGCGTACGCTGGGCTATCTTCGATGCTGGTCTTGACCTGATGGTTCACCTCTTCGAAGAAGAAAAGAGAAACGAAATTTCCTTCGACCGCCTCTATGCAGACGGCAAACTCATGAACCTCGACGAACACGACTTCATCCGCGAAGACGCCAAGAAGTCTGGAGACGACAATGAACTCATTTAATGCAGAAATCGCAAAGGCACTTGCAGCAACTGGAGCTTTTGACGAAGAAGCCGCATTGAAGCTTATTTCCGTACCGCCTGATACAAGTCACGGAAACTACACCATTCCTTGCTTTTCTCTCGCAAAGACTCTGCGCAAGGCACCGAAGCTCATTGCCGAAGATTTAGCAGCCAAGGTTCAGCTCCCGGCTGGACTTTCTAAAGTTGAAGCTGTAAACGGTTACCTCAACTTCTTCATTGACCGTGGATTCCTCGCCAAGTCTACACTCAACGAAATCGCCGCCAAGGGTTTGGAATACGGCCACGCCGCATCGAATGGCAAGGTTGTCTGCATTGACTACAGCTCCCCGAACATCGGTAAGGAACTCGCCTTCCATCACTTGCGCTCCACCATGATCGGTAACTCGCTCGCCCGAATCTACAAGGCCGCCGGTTACAAGGTCGAACGCATCAACCACCTCGGTGACTGGGGAACCGCATTCGGTAAGCTCATCGTGATGTACCTCCGCGAAAAGCTCCCGACCGACGAAGCTACTTTGAACGCACTCACCGTGAAGGAACTCAACATCCTTTACGCCAGCTTCTCCAAGGCTTCCAAGGAAGAACCCGGCCTCGAAGACGAAGCACGCGCCGCATTCACAAAGCTCGAACAGGGTGACGAATTCTACCGCAAGCTGTGGACCGCTTTCCGCGCCGCAACGCTCAAGGAACTCATGCGCATTTACGACATGATGGGCGTTGGCTTTGACCACTACACCGGTGAATCTTTCTTCGAAGACAAGATTCCGGCAGTGCTCGATGAACTCCGCGAAAAGAACTTGTTGGTGAACAGCCAGGAACGCGACGTGGTGATGCTCGACGAATTTGACCTGAACCCGTGCCTTATCCGCAAGAGTGACGGTTCCACGTTGTATGCAACACGCGACCTCGCTGCCGCCATCTACCGCAAGAAAGAATACAACTTTGACAAGTGCCTTTACGTGGTGGACTTGGGACAAGCTCTCCACTTCAAGCAGGTGTTCCACGTGCTCAAGAAGATGGGCCGCGAATGGTACAAGGATATGTACCACATTCCGTTCGGCGTGATCCTCCAGATGGTCGACGGCAAGTGGGAAAAGGGCAAGACCCGTACCGGTACGGCAAGCCTCCTCCGCGACGTGATCGAAGCCGCCCAGAAAAAGATTCTTGAATTCATCGACGAAAAGAATCCAGGCCTCGAAAACAAGGAACTCATTGCACGCCAGATCGGTATCAGCGCACTTACCTTCAACGACCTCAAGAACAGCCGCTTGAAGGATGTCCGCTTTGACTGGGATGCCGTGATGAGCTTCGAAGGCGACACAGGTCCGTACGTGCAGAACGCACACGTCCGTCTTTGCAGCATTATGCGCAAGGCTGGCTACACCGTTCCGGTGGCTGACGTGGATTACGCACAGCTTACCGATGACGCCGCCTATAGCCTCATCAACATTCTCGCCAAGAAGGGCGAAAAGATTCTCGCCGCCGTCAAGGATGATGAACCGAGCGTGCTCGCGCAATACGCACTCGAAATTGCCGAAGCCGCACACAAGTTCATCCACGAAGACCGCGTGCTCGGATCTGCCGAAGAAAAGTCCAGACTCTTCCTCGTGCAATCCACACAGATTGTGCTCGAAAACGTCCTTGACTTGCTCGGCCTCTTCCCGATCCGCCAGATGTAGCTACGCAGCTTGTGAGGTATGAGCTCGTGCTTCGCACTATGGGCTCGCCTTGCAAGGCAAGGCTTTGAGCAAAAGCAAAAAACGAGAGTATTACACTCTCGTTTTTTTATTGTATTTAAAACCTCAAAGCGGAGCGACCTCAGAGGGAGCCTTGGCGACCGCCCTCATAGCCCATAGCCCTACTTAATTTCCGTTAATGCAGCGGACAGAATAGCCGTTGTTCTTTGCGGTTGCGGGGACGAGTTGGCGGACCATCTGGTCACTCATACGGCCCATAGCCCAAAGCCAAATCGTTTCGTTGCGGCCGTTCTGAGCAGACCAGAAACCAGCATATTCGCCCATGTCTTCATAGCGAATCGTAGCCTTGCCGAGAACCTTGCGATAGCCCGAGGAGAAAATGGTGAAACCATATTCGTCGGTACCGCCACCACCCTGCCAGCCAGTCGTTGCCTTCATCTTGGTAGCAAAGTTACCGCACTTGTCCACACCGTCATAGCAGCCCGTGAGGCCCTTGAGCATGTCGGACCATTCGCGGTCACGCGGCAAGTGCCAACCTTCCGGGCAAGCCTTGCGAGCGCCTTCAAGGTCGTACAAGCGACCGCTACGTGCGCAGTAAGAATCCTTGTCTTCATAGCACCAGGAGTGGCCTTCGACATTGTAGTTCACGTTCTGTGCGAACCATTCACGGCCTTCAACCTTGATGATTCGATAAACTTGTCCGTCACGCGGGTCCGTAAACGAAGTGGACTTGTCGCGGATTTCTGCACGGTGTTCCTGTTCGGCAACGCGGAATGCGGAGAGCTGTTCGCGCTTGTACTTTTGACGGCCTTCAAGTTCAGCCACCCAAGCCTTCTGGGCCTGCGGGTTTGTAAACTTTATACGCAAATCATGTACGTTGAACAAGTCGTTACCGCAAGCAAAGTCCACACCGGCGATATTGATGATGAGGTCTTCGTTGCCAAAGTGGCGCGGCTTGTCGAAATAAGAAATCCACGCTTCCATGGTATTGCGGCAATTTTCGTAGAAGTTCGGATCTTCGACCATCTTTGCAGGAACAGTCATGTTACCGGCAACAGAAAAGTCAAACTTGTCATCCAAAACGCGGAAGGAAACCGGCTGGACATTCTTGTAATGGGTGTATTCGCCAAAACGAATATTTCCGTCAATCTTGGCCGCGGCATAATCGCCCTGACCTTCGGCGTTAAAAATGGCATCCCAAGTCTTAGGAGGTGCAGCAAACACCTGCGCAACAGACAAAGCGAGCACGGAGTATATTCCCAGTCTGAACAATTTAATTCTCTCCATTTTTCGATACTTTTTATTTCTTAGTGTAATGTTAGTTATTTTTCATCTACTTGGAAATAAAATATTTGGTAACATGGCCTAAATTTTTTAATATTATAGTATGTCTATGACTCGTTATATTCTCCAGATCCTTTGCCCTGACCAAAAAGGGCTTATCGCCGGCACAACGCAAGTTCTTGCCAAAGCCGGAGCCAACATTATTGACCTCCAGCAACATACCGCCAAGGATATCGAAACGTTTTTCTTACGTGCCGTTTTCGACATTGAAGCGGATGGCATCCCCGAAGTCAAAAGACACCTTGAAACAATCGCTCCGCACCTTCAGCTGAACTGGAAACTGTTCGACACCTCCAAAACCGAACGCGTTGCCATTTTTGTTTCGAAGACGGACCACTGCCTTTACGACTTGCTCCTCAAACGCCGCGATGGCGACCTTCCCTGCGAATTCAGCTGCATCGTGGGTAACCACCCGGACTTAGGCCCGGTCGGAGGCTCCTTCGGCGTGCCGTTCTACTACGTGCCGTCCAACCCGGACAAGACGATTCCCGAGAACCGTTTCCGCGAGATCATCGAAGAAACCAAGACGGATACAATCGTCCTTGCACGCTACATGCAGATTTTGACCGCTCAGTTCACGGAAGAATTCAAGTACCGCATCATCAACATCCACCACGGGTTCCTCCCGGCATTCAAGGGCGCAAAGCCTTATCACCAAGCATGGCACAAGGGTGTGAAGATTATCGGTGCAACAGCGCATTTTGCCACTGAAGACCTCGACCAGGGTCCGATTATTTGCCAAGACATCCAGCGCGTCCCCGAAACAGCAAGCATCGATGAACTCGTCGAACTCGGCAAGGATATCGAAAAGCGCACGCTTTCGCAGGCCCTCAAGCTGTGGCTGGAACACCGCGTGTTCGTTCACGCCGGCAGAACGTTTATTCTCTAGGAGATCCAAATGTCCGAAGAAATCAAGAATGAAGTCCCCGCTCAAGAGCCGACCGCCACTGCGGACAGCGAAGTCAAGACCGAAGCTAAAGCCGAAGTCCACCAGACAAGCTTTGAATCTACTGAAGAGCTCGTCAATCCGCTGACAGGCGAAGTCATTTCGCCGGCAAAGCCCAAGGAACCGAAATCCAATTCGCCGTACAAGCAGTTCAAGCCGGAAACGTTCGTGAACCCGATGACAGGCGAAGAAGAACAGACCACGATTGGTTCCCAGGTCATCATCAAGAAGGACCGCGGACTCGCCTACTACGTCGGCTTTGCACTGCTCGTCGTAATGAGCATCGCATTCTTCTTCTTGCCGGGCATTGCCATCACGTTCGCCGTAAGCCGTCTCGTGGACCTGAACACGTCTGCAGCATGGATCTTCAGCTCCATCTTGAGCTTCGGTGTCTGGCTTATTTTCAAGCTGAAAATCAAGGGTTTCGAAAAATCCTTCCACAGCTATTTAGTACTTTGCGTGATATGCTTGGTCGCCATGTTCGCGATCCAGTTCATCACCGATTATAACGTCATCTCTGAAGTCGTAGCGCTCCTCATCGGAGCCAAAGCTTAGGAATTTGCAATGAACAATACAGATACTTTTGTACACTTTCTCGTAGAATCTGGCGCCCTCAAGTTCGGCAACTTCGTCACCAAGAGCGGTCGCGAAACTCCTTACTTTATCAATACTGGAGAGTTCCGCACGGGTGCATCCCTTTCCAAGCTCGCAGAATTCTACGCCGCAGCATTCATGGTTCACTTTGACGGCAAGGCCCAGAACCTCTATGGTCCGGCATACAAGGGCATCCCCCTTTGCGCAGCCACTGCCATGAAGCTCTCTGACGTGTACGCCCAGAACCTTACTTTTACGTACAACAGAAAAGAAGTCAAGGACCACGGTGAAGGCGGTTCCCTCGTCGGTTACAAGTATTCCGAAAAGACGAACGTCGTCATTATCGAAGACGTGATTACCGCAGGTACTTCCGTCAACGAAACGATGCAGGCTCTTTCTCAAATCGAAAACGCCAATGTCGTCGGCCTCCTCATTTCTGTGGACCGCAAGGAAAAACTCGAAAACGGCAAGTCCGCTCTCCAGACTGTTCAGGATGAATACGGCATCGAAGCCCATTCCATCGTGAACATCAACGACATCATCGCTTTCCTCGAAAACGAAGAAAACCGCAAGGCCATTAACGCTCCCGAAGGAATCCTTGAACGCGTTTACGCCTACCGTGAAAAGTGGGGCGCCGTCTAAGGTTCCCGCAATAAACGAGAGCAAATGACGTTTAAGAAATCCGTTCTTTCCATTGGATTTGCAATCTGCATGCTCACCGGGTGTGCAGATTCTTATCATTGGACAACTAGCCACCCTTCGTACCATAAGGCTCCTTATGGCGGTATTGCGGTGACGGGTATCGAGAACGCATTTGTCATCACGCGCTCCAACTGGTTTGCCAAGCGCCTCGAAATAGGCACAGACAGCATCCAGATCAAGGGAACGCTCCACTGCCGTAACACTTTCGAAACAGAAATGCGCAAGGCGTACGGGAACCTCATTGTCCTTCCCGATTCCGCCAACACCAAGTTCCCCGAAGAAAGCCTAAAGCTTGACGAACGCATATTCATCAAGGGGCATATTCCGGAACAGGGCATTACACTCAAGGATTCGGCAGGAAACGTTCCTCCCGTAGTCCTCATCCTGCACGAATTCATCATCGGCACGGACCTGAAGCGCGAAAACTTCTTTGACTACGCGCTCATCCATAACGAGAGCGGTAGCATCCGCAAGCCGGACAACGTCAGCGCCATTTTCTCGTACACGCTCTGGGATAATCTCAAGCAGCGTCCGCTTTTTAGCGCCGTTGACGAAATCCAGCAGCCCATCACGACGTACAAGCTTTCGAACTTGACAAATCTCATCCAGCTCGCCGTCCAGAAAATCCGCAAGAATCTATACGAAGGAGTCATCAAATGAAAAAACTCCTCGCGATTATAATGTTTCTTGTGGCATGGGCTAGCGCAGCCGATGTTTACTTTGATTCGCGCTTTACGCTCTGGAAAGATGCGACCATCTTGATTTGGACTCTTAATGGAGAATCCCCCATCAGCGCCAATGAATTTTGCCTTTCGCTCCGCCGTTTCAACACAGGCATCGGCGAGCCCAAATGCCGCGAACTCGGTGAATGGGAACGCGACACCATCGCCACTCGCTATGGTACTTGGCTTTCAAACAATCTTGAAAAGGGATTGCCATCCAGTTATTTGCGAGCAAGGCATCCCGGCATGGCAGCAAAGATCCAGGCACTCGAAGACAACATCGTCCTCTTCCTTGCGCCTCAGGGGAAGTTCATTCAAGTAGCCGTCTTTGACGAAACAACTCAAGAACCTAAAGCAGCGGGCATCGTAAAGGCAAACACCGACAAAGTCGCCCTCAGCGACGAAATTGCCTCTGCATTCTTCGACAAGCGCACCAAGCGCCGCCTCACTAAAGAAGAACGCCTCAAGCAGCAAACCGAACCGGATGACCTCTACAAAGAAGTCCCGAATCTGAATGTCTGGGCTGGCATTGGCATCGGTTACTCGCAGGCACACTTTCCGCTCACTCCAGACAACTGGACCAGCAGCCACACCAGAAGCCGCGTCAAGAACTACCGCGCCACCAAGGATTCCGTAAGTCTTTGGAACTTTATCGATGATGCCGACCCGTTTCTCTCCCTTTATGCCGGTATCACATGGCATGGATTTATCGGTGTGGAATTTATGTACCGCTATTCAAATCGCGACATGAAGACTGACAACTCGGATACGGTCTACCGTGAACTTGACCATTGGGATTTTGGACAACATGATATTGGCCTCAATGTACTCCTGTCCATGACATACCCAATCACACCATGGCTAGACATTACACCGCTATTTTTCCTCGGGTTCCAATACACATTCTACGTTGAAAATATTGAGCTTAAAAGCGATGTCAAAAAGCCCTCAAGATCTTACCAGTACCGCATCAAATTTGAAGATGTCTACAAGGGCGCATTACTTGGCATTGGAGGACAGTTCGTATTCAAGAAGCATTACGGTCTTGATTTACGAGCCGGAATTTCAAGCCGCGGCAGGGACATTTACGAAGCCCCCTCGCCCGATGCAGGCGCCGCCCCCACAACCATCGGAAAATCGACCATTGATTGCTTCGTAAGCCTCGGGTTTGAATACCACTGGACGCTATAACCCCCTGCTTTTTCACACCTCTCGTCTCTCGTCTCTCGTCTATTTTCTAAATTTGCGCCCCTTGGGCGCATTTAGCTCGGCTCGACCATGTCAAAACAACAAGTTGTTTTGCCGCGGCGCTCGCCTTTTGCTAAATTTGCGCTCACTATGAGTGACGAAATTAAAGAAGAAACGAAAGAAAGAGTAAATCCGTTTTTAACGCCTGTCAAAATTATCGAGCCCAAGAACAAGCTCCCCGATTATACGTTTGATATGCTTCCCGAAGAACAGAAGGCTATTCTCCGGGAACACGGCTGGACCGAACTGATGCCTGTCCAGCGCAAATCCATCCCTTACATGCTTGCCGCCCGCGATATGCTCGTGCAATCGAAGACGGGTTCGGGCAAGACGGGCGCATACGCCCTCCCGCTTTTGCAGGTCATTGTCCGTGACCATCCGTATCCGCAGGCACTTATCCTCGTGCCGACGCGAGAACTCTGCATCCAGGTGCAAGAAGAATTTGAAAAGCTCTCAAAGGGTACGGGCATCAAGTCTGTCGCCATCTTTGGTGGCGTAAGCTACGAACCGCAAATCAAGGCGCTCCGTTCCGGCGTACATGTCATTGTCGCTACTCCGGGCCGCCTTATGGACCATATCCAGCGCGGTAACGTAGACTTGCTTTCCATTCGCGACCTCGTCCTTGACGAAGCCGACGAAATGCTCTCAATGGGTTTCTACCCCGACATGCAGAAGATCCGCAAGTACTTGCCGAAGGCCATCTCCTGCACAATGTACAGCGCCACGATTCCGCAGACAGTTAAGAGCCTTGCCCGCGAATTCCAGCGCCCGGGTGCCGATTTCCTTTCGCTCAGCTACGACAAGGTCATCGCAAACAACCTCGAACACCGCTACTACACTTGCGACGTGATGGAAAAGGATTCCATGACCATCAAGGTTCTGGAATACTACAATCCTGAAAGTTGCATGATTTTCTGCAACTACAAGCGCGACGTGAGCTACCTCGAACAGGTGCTTTCCGGTTACGGTTTTGAAGTTGGCGCATTGAGTGGCGATGTGGCTCAGAGCCTCCGCGAAAAGACGCTCAACGCCTTCCGCGACAAGAAGCTCAAGATTCTCATCTGCACAGACGTTGCCGCCCGCGGTATCGACGTGGACCACGTGACGCACGTGATTGTCTATGACCACCCCGCCGACCACGAAGTCTATGTACACCGCAGCGGACGTACCGCTCGTGCAGGCCGCAGCGGTCTCTGCATATCGCTCATCACACCAGTCGAAGAAATCGATCTCCGCCAGACGGCAGTGGACTTCGGCATCAACTTCATCAAGATGGATCCGCTAACAAACGAAGAAATTGCGAAGAAGGTGAGTGAACGTACCAAGGTCCGCCTCGAAGAAGTCCGCAAGCACTTCGGCGGTCAAAAAGCAACTGAACGCATCAGCCGCATGCTCCCGCTCGTAAAAGAACTTGCGAACGGCACCACCGACGACCAGATGCTACTTGCCTACCTGTTAGATAAATTTGCATGGAGGAAGTGATTTAGACGAAAGAACGCCTGCTGCGGCAGGCTATAGACGAAAGACGAGAGATATAATTTGGCGGCGCAGCCGCGATTATAAAACTTCCTACCGCCTACTTCCTACTTCTAACTTTTAAACCTCAAAGCGAGCAACGCGAGCGACCTCAGACCCCAAAGCGCGAAGCGCGAGCTCAAAACCTCACAATGGCAAAAATCAAAGTAAAATCCGCAAAAGAAATCGAACTGATCCGCGATGCCGGCGCTCTCGCAGCCGAAACGCTGATCCGCGCGGGAGAAATGTGCAAGCCCGGCGTCTCCACGCTCGAAATCGATGAATTCATCGGCGACTACACTCGCCAGCACAAGGGCATCTCCGCCTGCATGGGCTATCACGGTTATCCGCGCTACGCCTGCATCAGCATCAACGAAGTTGTCTGCCACGGCATTCCGAACGCAAACACCATCCTCAAGGATGGCGACATCGTGAACATCGATATCACCACAATCCTCTCCGGCTACCACGGCGATACCTCCGCCATGTTCTGCGTTGGTAAGGTCTCTGACATCGCACGCGAGCTCGTCGATACCGCCAAGTTCTGCATGGAAGAAGGCATCCGCGCTGCAGGTGAAAGAGGCGCCCATTGGAACGACATCGGCTGCGCCATTCAGGACATCGCCGACGAACACGGCTTTAGCGTTGTCGAAGACTACTGCGGTCACGGCATCGGCCGTGGATTCCACGAAGAACCGACCGTCTACCACTTCCGTAACTACGAACGTTGCCCGTTCATCGAAGTCGGTAACGTGTTCACCGTTGAACCGATGCTCAACGTCGGTCGCCCGGGAACAAAGACGCTCTCTGACGGCTGGACGGCAGTCACCCGCGACGGTTCTCTCAGCGCCCAGTGGGAACACACCGTCGTGAAGACCAAGGATGGCATCGACATCCTGACGCTTCCTAGATAGACGAAAGAACGGGCTTCGCCCTACAGACTAAAGACGAAAGAAATGTAAAACGCCTCGAGCCATTCAACGCACGAGGCGTTTTACGTACAACATCTTTTGATGTAATGCTTTACAATAGTATTTTACTCTCCCCTATTTCCAAAATTTCAAAAAAGAATAATTTTGTTGACATGAAAACAACAAAACTTTCCGCATTCCCTCTCTCCTTGCTGTTCAGCGCAACATTGGCCACTGCAGCTGATTTCACAGGCAATTTCTTTGACGCTGATGGCGCTTACTACGGCCCGGACTGCGATAAAGAAAAAAACTATTCCGGCGCTTACTACACCGGTAATTACGAAAGCCCGTTCAAGACAATCTTGGGCAAGACCGATGAAGAAATCCAGGAAAAAATGGATCAGTTGTGGAATCACTATTTTAAGGGTGACAACAATTCCAAGGTCTATTACGACAAGGGTTCCGAAGCTTACATTCTCGACGTGAACAACAGAGACGTTCGTTCTGAAGGCATGTCTTACGGTATGATGATTGCTGTGCAGACCGGCCACAAAGAAGAATTCGACAAGCTCTGGAACTGGGCCAAGAACCACATGTGGCACAAGGGCGGTGGCTGGGATGGCTACTTCGCTTGGCAGCGCAACGAAAGCGGCTCCGGTGGTGACGACAACTGCGCACCGGACGGCGAAATGTACTTTATGATGTCACTCCTCTTTGCAGCGAACCGCTGGAATGACAGCAAGTACATGGACGATGCCCAGTACATCTTGAAGAAGATGTGGGACAACGGCCAGCACAGCCTTTTCAACCCGCAACATTACGTCATCACATTCCAGCCGCAGGGCAACGAAAACAACTTCTCCGACCCGTCTTACGACTTGCCGGCTTACGTTGATCTTTTCGCTCGCTGGTCCACCTCCAATCAGGATAAGTGGAGCAAGGCTGCAAAGGCAACGCGCGATCACTTGTACAAATCCTCCAACACAAAGTCCGGCTTGTTCTCGGATTACAACAACTTTGACGGTACTCCGCACGGCGTAAGCTATAACGGCAATGCTGAAAAGTACATGTACGACGCAATGCGCTGCGCAATGAACTTCGGTATGGACTATTACCTCTTCGGTGCTGATTCTGCTCGCCAAGAAGAAATGGCCCGCCGCATCATTGACTTCTTCGAAAAGGACAACTACAAGCATGCCCGTTTCAACTGGGACGGTTCCAATCCGCAGGAACAGTACACGCTTGGCGAAACTGGCGCAAACGCCGTGGCAGCAATGGCCTTGATCAACGATTCGAAGTATAATGACGCCGTCAAGAAGAATCTCAAGATGGCTTGGGATGCAAACCTCATGACCGGTCAGTACCGCTACTACGATGGCCTCGTTCACTACCTCGCTATGCTCCACTTGAGCGGAACGTTCAAGATTTGGAAGCCGAAGCCAGAAGTTACGGAAAAGCAAGTCACCGCCAACGAACATAATGGTGTCAAGATTGAAAGCGACACAACTTTCTACTCCTTCGAATCTTGCAAGCTCTACAAGGTGAACGCCAAGCCGGAAACGAACGCCATTTCTGCGAAGGTCAAGTTGAACAACGCCGTGAGAGTCTGGTCCACCAACAGCGCCATCGTCATTGAAAACGCTGCCGTCGGTACCAAGTTCGCCGTGACGGACGTGAATGGCCGCGTTCTCGCAAGCTCCAAGACTAGCTCCGCCATGCAGGAAGTCCGCATCAACAGCAGAGGCAACTTCCTCGTCATTGTTGGCAACAAGACTTACAAGGTCGTGAAGTAAAAGATTTGCGATTTCGCAGGACTTTAACAGGGCGTGCAGCAATGCACGCCTTTTTTTGTGCAAAAAACTTAAAATCCGACTATTTTTTGTCTTTTTCGCGAAAAATTATATATTACAACCATCAAGATACACGTCCCGAATTCAGAGTTCCTAAATCATAATCAGCAAGTACCATGTCCTTTCTCAGCAACGCACGAGACAAAGCCATCGAGATGTTCTTCCGGCGCAACGATTTCATCAACAGATTTGGCGAAATCCAGAACATCGAAATTGACTCGCAAGAAAACCAGGCAAACGTCACCATCCTATTGCACGGTGAGTTCATACCGACCACAATTTGCGCGCACTATTGCTTTGAAGATACGGACCAGGAGACATTGATTGTCATAAACAAAGTAGAATGCGAACGCACGATGATCCACGAACTCGTTTCATGGTGGATCAAGGACCACCCTATCAAAAAGGCACTCCCCAAGGGAACGGGCTTCTTTGCCAAAATCTTGTTCTAGCAGTCACAGAAGGAATTATCATGGAAGAACAGCTCCAGAAAGTACTAAACAACGTCTCTTTCAACGTGAATGCAGGCAAGCAGACAATGGACCTCACTGTCCTGCCCCATGGCGAAACAACACCGATTTCGTTCCATTTGAACTACAAGCTTGTTGAAAAGGGCGATGAAACGGAGATTTTTATCCAAAATATCGCATCAGATAGGCTTTGGGTGGATGAAATCGTTAAAATGTGGCTAGAAAAAAGTAGTTTTAATTATAAGATTCCCCAAGACCTCGCAGGAATTATTAAAATGTTCTTGAAATAGGAGAAAAGGAGGCAGCTATGTTAAACTTTAACGAATTCAAAAAAGACGAATCCAGTTCCATTCAGGAGATGTTCAATTCGGTCGTCTTCAACCTGATTACGGACATTCCGGACTCGCTCCTCTGCCCCAACAGGGATCCCGATGCGCGTGCCGAAATTCTAATCAAGCAGGCCGCCCTCAAGGCCGCAGCGGTAAGTACGTCTTTATCCATCCCGGCAGGCTTTACTGGCGTCTTGACCTCCATCCCGGATATAGCCGCGGTTTGGCGCATCCAGGCACAGCTTGTCTCCGATATAGCCTGCACCTACGGCAAGTTCGCCATGCTCAGTCGTGAAGCCATGGTCTGGTGCCTTTTCCGCCACAGTGCAGCATCGCTCCTACGCGATGTCGCTGTCCGTACTGGAAGCCGCATTGTCGTCCAGAAGCTCTCCCTGGCAGCACTCCAGAAATTGCTCCAGAGAATCGGTGTCAAGATTTCGACGAACTTCCTCGGGCGCATCGCCCTCCGTGCCATCCCGGCAATTGGAGCCGTCGGTAACGGAGCCTACACCTACTTTGATACAAACGAAGTCGGCAAGACAGCAAAGTCCTACTTCAAGGCTCTTGAAGGAGTTGAAAAACCGGAACTCGTCGAAAACTCCATCGACAAGGACCCGGATTCAAGCGAAGCCGCCGCTGAACCGGCATCCGAAGAAAACGTATAAACAAAAATTTTCTCATTTAAGCAAAACGAAGCAGCCATTTTTATGGTTGCTTTTTTGCATTTTAGGCCAATTTTAGCCATTTTACCCCCCTTTTATACTATCAAATGAAAAACCGCCCTTGAGTTCCCCCCAAAATTTTCTATTTTTGGGCGCAACATTCAATAACATCAACTCCATTAGTGGAATAAAAATATGAAAGACATCCAACTGCACAGAAATATTGGTATTTCTGCCCACATCGACTCTGGTAAGACAACTCTTACCGAACGTATCCTTTACTTCACAAAGCGTATTCACGCTATCCACGAAGTTCGTGGTAAAGACGGCGTCGGTGCCACGATGGACT
The DNA here is from genome assembly GCF_000146505.1 of Fibrobacter succinogenes subsp. succinogenes S85. GTDB lineage: Bacteria > Fibrobacterota > Fibrobacteria > Fibrobacterales > Fibrobacteraceae > Fibrobacter > Fibrobacter succinogenes. The sequence continues at coordinate 992,530 of NC_017448.1, forward strand.
CCATGGAACTTGAACGCGAACGCGGTATTACGATTCAGTCTGCCGCTACGTTTGCAAACTGGACTCACACCAAGACCGGTGAAAAGGACTCCATCAACATCATCGATACCCCGGGGCACGTGGACTTCACGATCGAAGTGGAACGTTCTCTCCGCGTGTTGGACGGTGCTATCCTCGTCCTCACTGGCGTTGAAGGCGTCCAGTCCCAGTCTATTACCGTTGACCGCCAAATGCGCCGTTACCATGTGCCGCGCGTCGTGTTCGTGAACAAGTGCGACCGCTCTGGTGCAAATCCGCTCCGCGTTGCAGTCATGCTCAAGGAAAAGCTCAACCACAAGCCGTGCGTCATGCAGATTCCTATAGGTTTGGAATCCAATCTTAAGGGCGTGGTCGACCTTCTCGAAATGAAGGCATACTACTTCGAAGGCGACAATGGCGACGACATGATCGAAAAGGAAATCCCGGCAGAACTCGTCGACCAGGCTAACGAATACCGCGAAAAGCTCGTTGACTGCTGCGCTGACTACAGCGACGAAGTCATGGAAAAGGCTATGGAAGGCGAATACGGTGTCGATCAGATCGACAAGAACCTCCTCAAGAAGGTCATCCGCGAAGCTACCATCCGTCTCGACATCACTCCGGTGTTCATGGGTTCTGCTCACAAGAACATTGGTGTCCAGAAGCTCCTCGACGGTGTTATCGACTTCCTCCCGTGCCCGACCGACGTTGAAAACAAGGCTCTCGATCTCGACAACAACGAAGCTGAAGTTATCCTCAAGTCCGAAGACAACGCACCGCTCGTCTGCTACGCATTCAAGCTCGTGAACGACCGCTATGGCCAGCTCACCTACGTCCGCGTTTACCAGGGTACCCTCAAGAAGGGCGACATGATTACCAACATGGCAACTGGCAAGAAGGTTTCTGTTGGTCGTCTCGTCCGTATGCACGCTGACGAAATGGTGGATATCACCGAAGCCGGTGCAGGCGACATCGTTGCTCTGTTCGGTATCGACTGCGCATCCGGTACGACATTCACGGATGGCAAGAACCACTACAACATGACTTCTATGCACGTTCCTAACCCGGTTATCGAACTTGTTATTGAAGCCAAGAACCGTGACGACCTCGACAACATGTCCAAGGCCCTCAACCGCTTCACGAAGGAAGACCCGACGTTCCAGGTCGAAGTTGACAAGGAATCTGGTCAGACCATCATCAAGGGTATGGGCGAACTCCACCTTGACGTTTATATCGAACGTATGCGCCGTGAATACAAGTGCGACGTGACGACTGGTGCTCCGCAGGTTGCTTACCGCGAAACCATCACCCGCCCGGCCAAGTTCGACTACACTCACAAGAAGCAGACTGGTGGTTCTGGTCAGTACGCTAAGGTCGTCGGTGAAATGCGTCCGATGGCTGTCGAAGGCGACCAGGAAAAGGTCTACAACTTCGTCAACTCCGTCGTCGGTGGCCGTATTCCGAAGGAATACATCCCGTCTTGCGATAAGGGTTTCCAGAGCTGCATGGAAGCAGGTTCCCTCATCGGCTTCCCGGTTGTCGGTATCGAAATGGAAGTCCAGGATGGTGCATTCCACCCGGTCGACTCCTCTGATATGGCGTTCCAGGTTGCAGCCCGTATGGCCTTCCGCGAAGCTTTCGCTAAGGCTGGCGCTCAGATCCTCGAACCGATCATGAAGGTCGAAATCCAGACCCCGACCGAATTCCAGGGCGGTGTCGTGGGTAACGTTTCCCAGCGTCGTGGTAGCATCGTTGGTACTTCCGAAGAACTCGGCATGACCACGATTACTGCAGAAGTTCCGCTTTCCGAAATGTTCGGTTATGCTACGGACCTCCGTTCCATGACCCAGGGTAAGGCAGAATTCACGATGGAATTCTGCAAGTACCTCCCGGTTCCGAAGAACATCCAGGAAGAACTCATCAAGAAGTACGGCGACAAGGTCAAGGCAAGAGCTTAATCCAAGCCAAACCAGCTAAAACTTCTCGAAAGTTTAAAAGGCCTGCAACGGAAGTTGCAGGTCTTTTTGTTTGAGGTTTACACACACACAATAATTCGTATAAAAGAAGAGTCCCGCAATGCTCTCACGGGACTCTCTTATAAACGTAACACTAGTAAGTTCTACTCCGCGATTCGATTCGGCTTCCCGTCTCAGAACCAGAATTTACTTGTGCCACAAGAATAATATAGCACACGAATTACGAGTGCGAACAAAATTTCGCATACTCATTTAATCCCGCGCGGAACATTCCAAATTGGACTAACTACTAAGCTTCGCTTCTTTCCAGAGCTTTTGCAGGCCCTCTAGGCCCACGTCCTTGATTTCCTTGCCCTGTTCCTTGACGCGGCGTTCTACCTCGCGGAAGCGCTTTTCGAACTTGTTGTTTGCGCGCTGCAGTGCTATGTTGGCGTTGAAGCCGCAGTGGCGAGCGACATTCACGAGACTGAACATGATGTCGCCGAATTCATCTTCCAGGCGGTCCACGTTTGCATTCTCGGGAGAAATCTTTTCCATCTCGGCACGGAATTCCGCAAATTCCTCTTGAGCCTTATCGAACACGGGAGCAGCCTCGCCCCAGTCAAAACCGACTTTAGCTACGCGGCGGATAATATCTTGCGAGCGTGCGAGCGTGGGCATGCTTTTGCTGACTTTGTCCATAATAGACTCGCCCGCATGCTTTAAGTTGTTCTTCTCCTGCGCCTTGATGCGTTCCCAACGACGGCTTACGTCATTTGCCGTATCCACTTTAGCATCACCAAACACATGCGGATGCCTGCGCACCATCTTTTCGCACAAGCCCTGAATCACGTCTTCAATCGTAAAGTCGCCCTGTTCCTTGCACACCTGCGAATGGAAAATCACCTGGAACAGCACATCGCCGAGTTCCTCGCACATGTGCTCCTTGTCGCCATCCTGTGCGGCATCAATAAACTCACAGCTTTCTTCAACCAAATAGGGCAACAGCGAATGCGTGGTCTGCTGGCGGTCCCATGGGCAGCCATTTTCCGAACGCAGACGGGCCATAATATCAACGAGATCCTTAAACGTGTATTTCATGAGCGCAAAGATAGAAAGTAAACGCGCCCCCTTGTTTTCCCGTAACAAATTCAGTAAATTAGTTACCGCTTTATTAGATTCTTACCTATATCGTTTCTTAGATCCTTTAATTTTATTCTCTCAAAAAAACAGCCCCCAGGTACATTCGGGGCAACAATAGTATGGAAATGAAACTCTCTCCCGAAAATTATCCACTCGCATTGGGAGCATCCAAATATAGCCCCAAGCAGCTATTTTGCATAGGCACACTCCCCTCCACCGATAAAATCGGCATCGCCATGGTCGGCACACGCCGCCCGTCCGCATCAGCCGAAGAACTCTGTAGGCGACTCATCGGGTCGCTCAAAGCCACAAATGCCGTGGTCATTTCGGGGCTTGCACAGGGCATAGACAGTTTTTGCCACCGCGCCGCCCTCGATGCTGGCATCCCCACAATAGCAGTCCTTGCGCAAGGTCTAGGCACCAAAATTGAAGGCGAAAGAGGAATACTCGCCAAACGCATTCTTGACGCAGGAGGCGCCCTTTTAAGCGAATACGAAGGTGATACGCCGGCCTACAAGGGGAACTTCATCGCACGGAACCGCATCATCAGCGGACTCAGCCAATCGACGCTCGTGGTCCAGAGCCGTAAAAAAGGAGGCGCTCTCCTTACCGCACAATTCTGCCTAGACGAAGGGAAACAGCTCCTCGCCTGCCCCGGGAACTTTGACTGCGAGCTCTACAGCGGCACAAACACGCTCCTTGACAGCGGACACGCCAAGGCCGTCTTTATTCCCGAAAGTCTACGGGCCGTCGCCGGGATTCCGCTCCTCGAAGGGGCTAAAATGGAGCAATTGACCACGTATGGGGTACAACTTTCGGACGGGGCTCAAAAAATCTTTGAGAGGTTTAACGGATTCCGCAAAACATTTTCGGAACTTCAGCAAGAATTTGACTTTAAGCCACCAGAACTTTTAGCTATATTGACGGAGCTAGAAATATCAGGTCTAGTCACATCAAAGGACAACTTCCAATTCTATTTTAACGGAGCTTGATCAGTTGCACTTACGATATCTCATTGTAATTGCCACCATCATCGCATTTGCGTTCATGGTGTTCCATCTGCTATTCGGAAAGGACAGCTTTCCGGAGCAGCGTAGAATTGCAAGAGAAATCGAACTGTACCAAGCCGAAATAGACTCGTTAAATAAAGTCATCGAAGAACGCGACAAGCTGATCCAAAAGCTAAAGACCGACTCCCTCTACAAAGAAGAAATACTGCGCACCCGCTACGGCATGAGCCGCGAAGGCGAAAAAGCGTTTCAGCTGGTGAAGTAGCGGCGTTGCCGCTACTTAGACGAAAGAACGCTCGCTAACTCGCTTTAGACGAAAGACGAGAGTACTAGTTAGGCACCATTGGTGCAGTATAATAAAATCTTTCGTCTCTCGTCTAAACCTACGCCATCTTGCTTGCATCGGTGTTGGTGCATTCGACCTTTCCGGCGAAGAAGCTATAGGCTGCAGGCACAATGAAAAGCGTCATGAACGTTGCGAACGTGAGACCGCCAACAATGGCAACGCCCATTGCAATGCGGCTCGGGGTGCCGGTCAGGATGAGCGGCACTGCGCCCAATACCGTAGAAAGGCTCGTCATGAGGATTGGGCGGAAGCGGCGTTCCGCCGCCATCCGAGCCGCCTCAAGCTTGCTGCAGCCCGTATTCTCGGCAATCTGGTTTGCAAATTCCACAATCAAGATACCATTCTTCGTCACAAGAGCAATCAAAAGAATCAAAGCAATTTCGCTAAAGATGTTGAGCGTCTGGCCCGTGACAAACAAGCTCACCAAAGCGCCCGAGAGTGCAAGCGGCACCGTAAAGAAAATCACAAACGGCGCGCGGAAGCTTTCGAACTGCCCCGCAAGCACCAAGAACACAAGTGCTAGCGCAAGCAAGAACACCACGTACAATCCCGAAGAGCTTTCTTCGAATTCCTTGGACGATCCGCTCAAGGTCGTGCTCACGCTCGGGTAATCCTTCAGCAACTTTTTTGCAATGCGGCGCATTTCTTCGACGCCATCGCCAATCGTCTTGCCCGGCACAAGGCCCGCCTGGATGGTTGCAGCGCTAAAGCGGTTATAACGCGGGAGTGACGGAGAAGCGGACTGTTCCTTGTACGTAATAAAGTTGTCCAAGCTCACCAACTCGCCCTTGCCGTTCTTGACCGTAAGCATCGAGAGGTTTTCCGGCGAATCACGATACTGGTAACCGACAGCACCAATGATATCGTACTGACGGCCGTCCTTATAGTAATCGCCATAAGTTTGGTCACTAATCGCAAGCTGCACCGCCTGAGCAATATCGTTCACCGACACGCCTTCTTCGTTTGCCTTGTCACGCAAAATTTCAATGTGGAGTTCCGGCTTCGTGAAGCGCAAGTTGCTGTTCACCACGCTGAACACAGGGCTCTTGCTTGCCGCTTCTTCGAATTTCGGAACAAGGTCTCGCAACACTTCGATGTTCGGAGCCTGCAAAACGAACTGCACCGGGAGACCACCGCGCTGCGTACTGATGCTCTGCGGTTCAAACACCATCACACGCAAATCCGGGTATTCGTTACCGAGCACCTGAATTGCGCGGGCAATTTCACTCTGCGGACGACGAGCCTTCTTATCGTCGTTCAAGAACAAACGCATTCTCGAGTTACCCGCATTCCAAGCACCCGCCTGGAATTCCGTGTATTCATTGGAATCGAGAATCGAAGTCACTTCATCGACAAATTCATCAGCCATGCGCTTGGTGCGCGAGAGGTTCACGCCTTCGGGCATGCTCATGTTCACCATAACGGCGTTGGAGTCTTCGGTCGGCGCCATTTCGCTACTCATGTTATTGAAGCAGTAGTAAGCTCCAAATAAAAGTGCTGCCACAATCGGGAACAACAGCAAGCGCCACTTGAGGAATCCGCCCAGCAAACGTGAATACATCCCGTTCAGCCAGTCAAAGAACGGTTCCGTGAGTTTAAAGAAGGCGCCTTTCTTCTGGTGCTTCAGAAATTTAGAACAAAGCATCGGCGAAAGCGTCAAAGCGCAGAGCGTCGAGAGGAACACGGTTCCAATCATCACCGCCACAAATTCACGAAACAAAAGGCCAGTCGTACCGCCCAATGCAAGCACCGGGATGAACACCGCCATCAACACAACAGACGTTGCAATCACCGCAAAAAAGATTTCATTTGTTCCTGCAATTGCCGCCTGCTTCGGCGTCATGCCACTTTCAATCTTGTGGTAAATATTTTCCACAATCACAATGGCATCGTCCACGACAAGGCCAATCGCGAGGACCATCGCCAAAAGCGTAAGCACGTTGATACTGAACCCGCAAAGGTAAAGCACAAAGAAGCTACCAATCACAGATACAGGCACCACGACCATCGGGATAAACGTTGTACGGCCTTCGCGAAGGAACGCAAAGATAATTGCAATCACGAGGATAAACGCAATAAAGATGGTTTCCACCACTTCCTTGATGGAAGCACGTATGTTAATCGAGGTATCGCGACCGTAAAGCAGTTCCACACCTTCCGGGATTTCACGGCGGATATCTTCGACGCGCTTGTAGAATTCGTTTGCAATTTCAACGTGGTTACTGCCCGGCTGCGCCATGAGCGCAAGCGTAATGGAATTTTTGCCGTTACGTCTAAAACCGGTACGCGTATCCTTCGGTTCGTAATGGATATCTGCGACATCGGAAATGCGAATTACAGTTCCATCTTCAGCCGTTCTTACCGCAATGTTGCCAAATGACTTTGGATCAAGAACTCGACCAAGCGTACGAATAGAAAGCGTCGTTTCTGAACCTTCAATAGAGCCGGACGGGAGTTCCAAGTTACCTTGTTTCAAAGCAGCCGCCATCTGCGCACCCGAGACGCCAAGCGCCTGCATACGCACCGGGTCAATCCACAAACGCACGACCGGGCGTTTTTCACCCCATATCGCCACTTCCGAAACGCCGTTAATCGTCTGCAAGCGTTCCTTCACGTGGTTGTTCGCGATTTCCGAAACTTCCATCGGGTCAAACTTGTCGCTCACAAGGCTCACCATCAAAATCGGGTCGCTGTCGCTATCGGACTTGTAGACCGTCGGTTCATCGACATCGTCCGGCAAGCGGCGACGCACACGGCTCACGCGGTCGCGAATTTCGTTTGCAGCCGCTTCCAAGTCCATGCCCGTTTCAAATTCAATGCTGATGTAAGAGAATCCATCGCGGCTCGTCGAAGTCAAAGCCTTGATACCAGACGCACTGTTGATGGACGCTTCCAAGATTTCAGTGACTTCCGCCTCGACCACGGCAGCGTTTGCACCCGGGTAAGAAGTACGCACCTGAATCAAGGGATAGTCAACGTTCGGGTATTCACGAATGCCGAGAGAGCTGAGCCCAAAAAATCCAAGCAACAGGATGACAAGCGCCATCACTGTCATGAGGACTGGGCGACGGACGGAGAGCTGGCTTACGCTCATTACTCTACCTCGTAATTGATCGAATGGCGGAGTCCCTTAATCTTGACATCAACACCTGGGCGAAGGCTCACAATGCCTGAAACAATCACCGTATCACCCACATCAAGGCCCGAAAGCACCTGCACAGACATCGGCGTGCGGAGCCCCGTCGTGATATGCTTGATCTTAGCCTTGCCTCCCTGGCTCACAAACACGTAAGCGCCTTCCCTGTCAAGAATCATCGCTTCGGACGGAATCGTAAAACTCTGCACGTTGCTAGCTTCCATCGCGACATTCACACTCACAAAGCTACCCGCAATGAGTTCGCCCTTTGCGTTATCGACATCGACCATCACACGGCGAGTACGGCTGCTTTCAGAAATCACGGCATCAAGCGCAGAGACAACGCCGAACTTTTCAACGTTGCGTTCAGAGTCCTTGAGAGAAATCTTGTCGCCCACCTTGATGACAGACGCATAGCGCTGCGGGAGCGAGAACTTCGCCTTGAGTCGGTCCACTTCGCTGAGTTCAGCAATCGGCGTGCCGGAGTTGAGCCAGGCGCCCACGGACACATCAACAAAACCAAGCTTGCCACTAAACGGCGCACGGACTTCGGTCTTTGCAAGTTGAGCCTGGATAAGTTCTACGCTTGCCTGAGCGGACTTGAGAGAAGCTTCTGCCGATTCCAAATCCTGCTTGGTCGCACCGTTCTTTTCAAAGAGGCTGCGAACGCGTTGTTCCTTCTGCTCGGCAAGCATCTTGTTCGACTGCGCCTGCTTGAGCTGCGCACGGAGTTCAGAATCGTCAATCTTTGCGAGGAGCGTACCCTTCTTGACAATAGCCCCGTCTTTTGCCTTGAGGCTTACCAAACGGCCGGAGGTCGCCGCCGAAAGCGATACGCTGTTCTTCGGCACGAGAGTCGCCATCGTCTGGAAATTCTTGCCCAGCAGCCCAAGTTCTGCCACATAACCTTCGACATTCAGCACTCTCTGAGCGCCACCCTTTTTGCCGCCATTGCCTTTGCCTGCAGGAGCGCCCTTGGCGGAATCATCTTTACTACCACAAGCCACAAGAAGGATAGAAGAAAGAGCTATTAGAAGAAGGTGTTTCATATTTTAGCTAGAAGTAGACGGAAGGAAGTGGTTAGAGTAATTTCGCGTATTTAGATGAATAACGCTGTAAAAAAGTTGCATAAAAAGGACATTCCCGCACTGAGGCGGGAATGACAAATTTAAAATTTTACGTTCATGAAAAGTGCGGCACCATCATCATAGAATTCCGGTTCAAACTGAACTCGGCTAGAGAACGACTTGTTCGAGGTCGCACGGTAGATGCGCCAAGAATCAAGCATGGAAACCACACGGTTCAAAATCAGCGCGCCCACAGAAACCTGGAACACAATGCGACTTATACGGTAATGACGCATGCGGCTCTTGAATTCCTCGATATGTTCCGTAGTTTCCGGATTGTCGGAGCTCCCCCAATCCCACTGGACTTCGTTCGAAAATTCTTCATCCACCTTCTTGCCCGAGCGGATCATCGCCTGGTTGTAATCCTCGTTCATGTCCGGCGAAGAATTCTGCCCGAACACGCCCGAACGGCTGCGATAAGAGCCCACCGTATTCAGCAAGGAAACGTTCTTTTTGCCTGTAAACCCAGCATGGCGAACCGCATAATTGTGAGCCGACGTCACATAGCGGTCCCCAACCACGTAGGCCCCCACAGTAACGACCCACAGACCAAGGTCTGTCCACAGAAACGGGCGTACCATTTTTTTTTCATTCAAGTAGAGTTCGCCCATGCCCGGCAAAAGAGCCGAAGCGCCAACAGCCAAGAATACGTTCTTGTCGCTATTCTTGTAAACGTTTTCATTGACACTCACCACAATCTGCGAGAAAGCGGCGACTGACGCAAGCAGTATGGCAAGAATAATGCGCATTAGAATCCCCAGTTTGCACGAACGGTCCAGCCAAAGGAATCCTTAAACGAGACACCACTATCAAAATGCAGGCGATCGTACCAGGAAACATCTTCTTCGTAGAGAACCTTGTTGTGGGCATTGGCAGTAAGTGCGGCGTCCACAGCCGAAACGATATGGTTCAAGATGAGACCACCGATAAACAAAGCCTGCATGTCGGCGTAATCGTTTGCATCACGGCGCATGGAACGATACTTGTTCAAATGTTCGGATTCGCCCAGCGGGACGGTCTCGTAATCTTCTTCATCAAGGTGAAGGTTGTCAATCGAGACTTCCGTAGCATCATCCCAACCACGGACGTAAACACCTTCAGAAATCAACTGGAACAGTTCGGATTCATTGTTGATGGAATGCCTAAGGCCCTTCATTTCATCACCCAAGGACTTGTTCTTGTCATTGAAGTTATTACGATGGGTCAAGTCGTCATCGTACAACGAGCTTTCCTGATAGCACTTGCCATAGGTCGCATCGCCATAAATCGCTTCGCAGAACGACTTACGCGTACCCATGTAGCGGTTGATGAACGTCGTCGAGTAGACGTTTCCGCCCATGTTATGGTAAAGATCGTACATGGCAGATTCGTAACGGCCAATCGAGTAATGTTCCTTGGCGAACTTCTTGTACTTATCCACCTGCTGGTTATACTTGTAAACGGAGAAGTAACCCCAAGCGCTCCACATGAGCACTTCCAAAGCCATATAGACACCGCCACGAACATACGTTGCCGTCGTACCGCCTACGTACATCTGACCTGCACCCGGCACCAAAAGCGAGAGGAACAAAGCCTTGCGCGGATTCTTGTAACGCCCCTTCATTTCGTCGATGCCATGCACCTTGGAAACCTTGACCGGACCGAGAAGGTCACGACGGCTCATACTGTTAGAAGACTCGGCTACAGAACTGCTGCTCACGTTTGTGAGGCCAGCGACAGCCGATTGCGCAATGGAATCAGCCTTCCTCGAGGAATCGGCACGAGCACGTACCCTTTCGGCTTCGGCAATGGCCTCTTCGCGCATCAAGGAATCGCGAGCTGCAGAATCCAAAACGGAGGTATCGACAATCGCCACAGCAGGAGCAGCCTCCACAGAAGAGCTAGACTCAACCGGAGCAACCGATGAAGAACTGAGTACTGCAGAACTTGCCGGGATTTCAACAACCACAGACGAAGAACTCAATACAACAGACGAGCTCGAAAGCGGTGTTGCAGACGAACTGGACACAGCCTTGCTACTAGACGATTTTGCCTTAGACTTTTTAGAAGCGGAACTCGCAGGAGCCTTAGCGGCAGAACTAGCCGGAGCAACCGCAGCAGAGCTCGCAGGAGCGGCCGAAGCTTTTGCCTCGGGTGTCGCCGGCGTTGCCGGAGCGGCAGCTTCTTCTTCGAATTCAGCGAAAAGGTCTCTCACTTGGCCAAAAGAAAGCTGGGCGAGAGATAGACCTAAAAACAAGGGTAAAAGAGCAAACTTGCGCATATAACCCTAAAATAGCAAAAAATGTTGTCAAAACAAAAAGCCCCGGACACAAATCCGAGGCTTTCTTCATAAAAATTTAAGATTGCTGTTTATTTGACGAGAATCTTCTGAGCCGAGGAGCCAACGCGCACCATGTAAACGCCTGCACTCGGAACCGGAATTTCAAAATTGGAGGATTCCACAGAGCCCTTGCGAATCACACGACCCTGCAAGTCAAGCACAGCAAAGCGCTTGCCCACCGTAGATCCATTCACCTGAATGCGGCGATTCATGGAAGAAATACCAAATGCCTTACGTCCCTTAACGGCGGCAATAGATATTTCCTCATCCGTAATCTTGAACGTTCCGTCAATCGATACGACGAAATTGACATTTTCGAAGTTCGGCGAGATATTGACAAAGTCCGAAGCGACAAGGCCCATGGGGTAAACGCCAAGTTCCGTTGCAGTCATTGAAGAATCACCCTTGTAAGAAACAAATTCCTTCTTGTAAGCAAATTCTTCAGGCAACCAGGGTTCACCCGGAATGCGCATCGGGCTTACATCAAAGCTCTTGAGGGCTGTAACTTCATTTCCGTCATCATACTTTGCAATTACGTTGTCACCATAGATTGCAACGGTAATTCTCTGCGTGCAAGGTTTAATCGTAAAGTGTCCCTGCCTGATTTTCACAATGTAGTTCGGATTGTCAAAAGCTTCGACAAACGTACCAGAAATGCTATAGGTTTCATCATCAAGGAGAACGTCTTCACCCTGCTGACGTTTCATATAAAGTTCCGGCAATTCGTCACCATCAAGCAAGCCCGAGACCGTATAGGTATACTTTTCCGGATCAGCTTCGCTATAGAACTTAGAGGTATCGTTCACAGTCACCGTCACAATTTTCTGCTTCACAGTAAGCGTGTTCGTTTCGTACTTGGTCACTTCATAGTTCGTGTTTGTCGGGCTCTTCTTGTCAAAGGTGAGTTCGTAGTCACCGGCTGCAAGAAGGCCAGTCTTGTTAAGAGACACGTGGATGTTATCAAGTTCATCACCTTCAAGAAGTCTATCGACAGACCATGTAAATTCAGTCGGAGTTTCATCGCCATACGTAATGGTATCAGCATTAGCAGAGACAACCAAGGCTCTCGGATTGACAACCAGGACACCGTCTGCAATATTGAACGTCACATTGGGATAGTTCACAGAAGTGTTCTTGAAGTCTGCGGCAGAAAGGCCCATGGTATACTTGCCAGCATCCGTTCCAGCGACCGCAGATTCACCGCTATATTCAACATACTTGAGGGAGTACGCTTCGCTATTGGAAGAAATATCGTAACCCTTCACGGAATGTTCCTTGCCATCATATTCAACAGTATCGACATGTCCAGTAATCGTGACCACGATCTTGTCATCATTTGCAGTAATCGTCAATTGACCATCTTTTGTACTAACAATGTAGTTCGGATTCGATTCATCATCAACCGTAGCCGTAATGGCGTAGTCACCGGCATCTTCACCAGCTTCGCGCTTCAGAGCGACTCCCTTCAGTTCATCCTTGACGCCGTCAAACGAAGCTATACCGCTAACCGTGTATGTCAGTTCAGGATCTTTTTCGCCATACTTCTTGGTAATGTTATCGACAACCAAGGTAACGGCCTTTTGATTAATCGTCAGAGTACCCGGCTTGACAGTCAACGTATAGTTGGGGTTCGCGCCTTCTGCAAATTCAACACTGACCTTGTAAGTGCCAACATTTTCACCCTTGGCACGAGCAATCGTCGGAGATGCAAGCGATTCACTTGCTGTCACAAGGCCTTCGGCTTCATATGTAAATTTCGGGTCCTTTTCGCCGTAAGTCTTTTCGGCGTTGTTCATAGTCACCGTAGCGGCCTTCGGCGTAACAGTAAGTGTACCACTCTTCGTCGTCACCTTATAGTTGGGATTAGAAGCAGCCTTCACCGAAGCCGTAACAGCATATTCGCCGACATTTTCAAGGCCCGTCGAAACACACTTGGCGCAACTAATCGTAACATCCTTCAGCTTATCCGAGCCAATAAGTCCTGTAACTTTGTAAGTATATTCAGGCGTAGCATCGCCATAAATCTTTTCTACATCATCGACAACAACATTTACCGGCGCAGGCTGAATAACAAATGTACCAGGAACAGTTTCCACATAATAATCATCTGTTTCCATATTTTCAACAGTTACAGAGATTAAATAGCCGTCGGCAGTAACATCTTCGCCCTTAGGTCTAGACAAGACAATATCACCCAACTTAGTATAATCGGATTTTTCGATATTACCGTGAATCGTGTATTCAAACTGTTCCGGGTCGTCTTGACCATAAACCTTAGCCGTACTTGTAACCACCACTGTAACCTTGGTCTTGGTGATGGTAAACTCGCCCGACGTGAAAGAGAAATCATAGTTTGGGAACTTCTTTTTCAGGCCGTCATAAATACCATCCGCCAAAGTAATCGGATAAGTATAGACTTCCTCACCGGCATTTCTTGTGAGTTCAATAAATTCTTCCAATCCTGCCTGCAAATTCGCAAGTTCTTTCGCATTGACGTTTTTTACTTCAGCCAATTTCCACGTAAATACCGGATCTTTAGTCCCCTTTTCCTTTTCGGCATTATCGATCAAGATTTTGATGGGCTTTTGTTCGATATCAAATTTCTTTTCAATGGGGTCTGTATTCCCCTTCACAGTCACATAAACGGTTCCCGCATTGGCGCCCGCATTTATGTTTTCTCCATACGTTACGGAAAAATCGGTAAGTTCAACATCGTCACACATCACTCTTGTAACGGTCGGCTTAATCTGGTTTCCACTAAAAATGCCCAAACTCGGAGTTATCGCAACAGTGCATGTACTATCGGCAAATGCACCCGAAAACGCCATCGAAACGGCAAGAGCGAACATCGCAATCTTTTTGATCATAAACCACTCTCTTTTTTAATTAACCATACCCAATTAATCAAACCCAAGTAAAAATATATTTTTTTGCTTACAATTTCAACTACGCAAACCGTTAAAACGTTGTAAAAAGGCACTACAAAGGTTTAATACAACAGAAAAACCGCCCCCGATTGGGAGCGGTCCGTAAGATTTTCAGTGGAACTGAAGAGAATTACTTCTCTGCGACCACCCAAACCTTGACCTGTGCTTCAACGTCGCTGAAGACCTTGACAGTCACGGTGTAGACACCGAGCTGCTTGATCGGTTCAGCAAGGTCGATCTGAGCACGGGAAACCTTGACACCAGCCTTGGTGATTGCTTCAGCGATGTCACCTGCGGTCACAGAACCGTAGAGACGTTCGCCTTCAACAACGCGGCGTTCGAGGTTGACAGAAACCTGTGCGAGCTTTGCAGCAACATCGCCGGCGGCAGCGAGTTCCTTCTGGAACTGAGCTTCAACAGCAGCGCGGTTGTTTTCGATTTCAAGCTTGGCTTCCTTAGTTGCGCGAACAGCGAGCTTACGCGGGAAGAGGTAGTTACGTGCGTAACCATCCTTAACCTTCACGACGTCGAGCATCTTGCCCAAGTGGGGGACGTTAGCCTTAAGAATAATTTCCATAGTCTAGTTCCTCCTATTAGCGCATGCTGTCCGAAACGAACGGGAGAATAGCCATCTGACGGGCACGCTTGATAGCTTCGTTCAGCATACGCTGATACTTAGCGGATGTGCCAGAAATGCGGCGCGGGATGATCTTGCCACGTTCAGAGATAAAGCGACGAAGAGTCTTTTCGTCCTTGTAGTCAATGAACTTGACGTTGTTCTCGGTGAACCAGCAAGTCTTCTTGCGGCGAATACGAGTAGCCTGCTTCTTATCTTCAAAAGCCATTATTCAGCCTCCCCTTCTTCTGCGTCAACCGGAATAATTTCTTCGGTGGACTGTGCCTGAGTCTGGTCGTAAACGATTTCGCTCATCGGATAATCAGCGAGGGTCATCCAGCGGAGAACGTTTTCGTTGAGCTTGAGAGCGGCTTCCATGTTAGCAACCACAGAGGCTTCGGCCTTGTAGTAGAAAATCACATAGTAGCCATGCTGACGCTTGTTGATAGTATAAGC
This sequence comes from Fibrobacter succinogenes subsp. succinogenes S85, assembly GCF_000146505.1. Classification (GTDB taxonomy): domain Bacteria; phylum Fibrobacterota; class Fibrobacteria; order Fibrobacterales; family Fibrobacteraceae; genus Fibrobacter; species Fibrobacter succinogenes. Next base: position 1,007,584 of record NC_017448.1, read on the forward strand.
GAGCTTGCGCTTGCCCCAGTCGTCACGGCGGAGAATTTCGCCGTTGCCGTTGGTGATGTTTGCAGCGATAGTCTCGACTTCAGCCTTGATAGCGTCGTCAGAGATCATAGCGTCGATGATCACCATCGTTTCGTATTGTCTCATAATGAGTCCCTTTGGTCTATCGCCCGGAAACCGACATTGGCTCCGGGAGGGTTCCGAATAAATCGGTGCGGGTAATATAGAAAAAAGCGTTCCGGATGTCAAACCTCGGGAGGAAGTCGCCCCCGAAAAAACATCGTTAAATCCCGAATTGGAGGCCAAGGAAACCCGCAACCGCCCATTCATTGACATCTCGATTGAAGTATCGCTGGAAAATCATTTCAAAGGACACCCACGTTGAGCGGAGGTTATTGCGCCCCCAAGGCCATATTTTTTGCAAATTGAAAGCAACCCCCGGACTGAACGAGACAAGCTGCGCCCATGAGAAGTTGAATTCATAACTGGCACTGCCCATAAGCCCAAAATAATGGGATAGAGTAACGCCCATGCCGACCTCGACGCCAAGCGTAAAGCCATCAAGAGAGAACATCTTTTCACAGTTCTTGTCGTAAACAGAATTCTGCGAAATTTCACTAGCATCGGATAGGCTGTCTAATTCCGCAATTTTACTAGAATCCACTTCATCCGAGCGGTTCCTGCGGACACCGTCCTTCAGCTCCTTGCGAAATTCCGAGAGGTCGGTCGTCTCAAGTCCAAGCACGGCGCCAGCGTAAAAGTCCGCAACTGTAAAACTCTTGTGGAATTTGACATTCAGGCGATAGCGCTGGTACATGAGCATCACATCACGGTCGAGCGTCCCGCCAAAGAAGCGAACGTCAAAACCGCCAGTAACGTAATCTCTATAGTGATATTCTAGCTGGCCCTGCCACACGCCAAGACAATCGCAATCTTCGGATGCATTGAAAAGCCCGGCACCGAGACCAACAGAAAAACCTTCCTTCAAATATGCCGACTGGTGCGGTAATGGGATATTGTAAGACTGAGGTTTTGATTCGGACTTGGTCAGTTCAGGACGAACAACATAAATTGTATCAACAATTGTATCTCGTACAACGATGGGTTCATCAGCAGTATCTGCGACGGAGGTTGCCGAAATGGCGGGATTTGCAAAATTTGAGGAAACGTCAGTCGTGTCAGACTGTGACGTGGACTCCGGAGATGCAGAGTCCAAATTTGCGGATTTTTTTGACGCTTTGCGAGAGGCCGTTTTGCGAGACTTCGCCGATTTGGACGTTGTAGACTTTTTAGCGACCACCTCGGACTTTGCTTTTTTCGCCTTGGAGCTAGAACGAGTCGTGCCGGAGTCTTTGGCTTCGGCATAGACGTTCAGGATTAGCAAAAGGACTAAAAAAAGAATTCGCACGCTTGTAATTTAATAAAAATTATTTGCTATTGCGACTTGCCTCAATCTGTTGAATCCGTGCATTTTCTATTTCTGCGCACTTTTTCGAGACCTTATCATAAGAAAGCGTCGTAAAAGTTTCGCGAGGAGGCATAAGATCGAGCATCATTTTTTCAATAGCCATAGCGCCCTGCATTCCAAGTATGGAAGCATTGCTCAAATCCAATCGGCGACTGGTTTTACGTTTATAATCCTTCAGAGAGACATCAACAGAATAGCCATCCCAAACAAGATCCGAGTGGTATTCCTGTTTGTATTTTTCTATAGAATTTTTTAGTGATTTTGCAATTAAAGACTTTTCGGGACTCAGTAGCGTCCACTGGACCGAATCGATATTCGGCTTTATCCGATGTTTATAGCCTTCATCATCAATATTTTCAGCACTACACATGCGATAGGCGGCACGATAAAAAACAGAGTCATTCCGTTCCCTGACGGCTATGATGCGGGTATCATTCCACCAGGCGTCTTCCAGAATCATTTCTATTTCGTAATCAGCATTCTGCGCTATTTTCAATTCAACATCTTGCATCGGTTCATCAACAATTTCTGCAAACGGATAAAAAACAGGAGGATATACGTCCCAAAATATAACCGCTGAATATGTTAGCAGCGGCAATATGGGAACAAGAATCCAATGCAAATTTTTAGAGACACTGAATAAACTCCCTAAAGCAACACCAACAAAGTAAGGAATAAAAATCAAAATACAATGAAGCGGGTTAGTAAATATCGCTTGCGATATCGTAAAGCCCACCAGCAAGACGACTGGATAAATTAAAGCAACAGCCAACCACAACTTTTTTCTTGGAGAATTTTTTCGAAGGCTAAAAAACACGAATGCCCAAAAGAAAGGCAAAAAGATGTAAATGGCGAAATCTGCCAATTTGTCTATTCTGCAGAACCAATATGAGAAATCGCGCCAAAGCTGATAAAGGAATTGAGAGGTTTCAACCATTTTTGCAGTTCCTGAACTTCTTACAAAGTTCAATATACACAAAAGCTCCCGGAGGAAAATCCGAGAGCCTTGTAAAATGATTTAAAAGGGAGATGCCCGGTTCCTTCGACTTCGCTCAGGACAGGCTCCGCCGGGCATGACAAAAGTAAAAGCCGAGCGGTCTATTAGTCGCCTTAGTATGTACCAAGCAAATGGCGTACGCGGTCCATCATGACCTTGGCCTTGGCGCGGGCGCGTTCCTTACCGTAAGCGAGAATCTTTTCGATTTCGTCGGTATGGTCGAGCAAGTAGAAGTACTTTTCGCGAGCGGCACCGAGATGTTCTTCGAGAACGTTCTGGAGTTCCTGCTTGGCGTGGCCCCAGCCCATGCCACCTGCACGGTAGCGTGCTGCGAGAGCTTCGGTCTGTTCCGGCGTTGCAAAGAGTTTGTACAACTTAAACACGTTGCAAGTATCCGGATCCTTCGGTTCTTCAATGCCCTGGGAGTTCGTCACAATCTTGCCAAGACGCTTTTTGAGAGCCTTCGGTTCAAGGAAGATGTCGATGTAGTTGTCGTAGGACTTGCTCATCTTGCGACCATCGAGGCCCGGGATGACACCGGTGGATTCCTGGAAAACCGGTTCCGGGACGGTGAACACGTCTTCGCCAAAGTGCTTGTTGAACTTGATGGCGATATCGCGAGCAAATTCAACGTGCTGCTTCTGGTCCTTGCCCACCGGCACGATGTCTGCGCTGAACATGAGGATGTCGGCATCCATGAGGCACGGGTAGCAGTAAAGGCCCATGTTCACGTTGGAGTCCACATCAACACCAGCGGCGGTGTTGGCTTCGACCTTAGCCTTGTAAGCGTGGGCGCGGTTCATGAAACCCTTCGGCGTGAAGCAGCTGAGAGCCCAGCTAAGTTCAAAGATTTCAGGAATATCGCTCTGCTTGTAGAACAGGGATTCTTCCGGGTTGAGACCAAGAGCAAGCCAAGTTGCGGCGACCTTGTAGATATTCGCACGCATTTCGGCGCCGTTCTGCACAGTCGTCAAAGCGTGATAGTCCGCGATGAAATAGACCGTGTCGTAAGTCTTCGTAAGTTCAAGAGCCGGGCGGATTGCGCCCACATAGTTGCCGAGATGGGGAGTGCCAGTCGGCTTGATACCGGTAAGTGAAATCTTTCTCATGGCGTGCAATTTAGGAAAATTTCAATGTGCGTTACAGCACACTTGCGCGGGGAAAGTGCTGTGTTGGGGTAAATTCGGGGGAAAAATAGCGCGCTATCGATTTCTTTTATTACATTTCCTTGTCAAATGATTAAAGACGAGAAATACATATTGGTAGATAGTGAAGAATCGCTCGCAAACTTGCTTGCTGATTTGGAGCTTTATGACATGGCCGCTGTCGACACCGAAGCGGATTCCATGTACCACTACACGGCTCGTCTCTGTCTTATCCAGATTACCATTGGCGAACACCATTATATTGTGGACCCGCTTTGTGGGCTGGACCTTGCACCGCTGTTCAAGGCACGTGCAATGCAGACGCTGATTTTCCACGGTGCAGATTACGACCTCAGACTTTTGTGGCAGACTTACGGCTTTTCGCCGAAGAGCATTTTCGACACGATGCTTGCCGCAAAGATTCTGGGCGAACAGCACCTCGGGCTTGCCGATTTGGTCAAGGAATATTTTGGCGACGAGCTCAAGAAAGAAAACCAGAGAGCCGACTGGACGATTCGACCACTTTCGCTGGACATGTGCGAATACGCCATCCACGATACGTTCTACCTTCACGAACTTTGTGCCATTTTAGCAGAAAAGCTGCAACAGGCCGGTCGCATGAACTGGCTCACGGAGCAGTGCAACACGCTTATCGAACACGCAAGGACCCCGAACGCCCCGAAAAAAGATCCGTGGCGCATTACGGGTTCCAGCATTTACAGCCCCTGCGCATTGAACATCCTCAAACACTTATGGGAATGGCGTGAAAAGCAGGCCGAAGAACTCGACCGTCCACCTTATAAGGTGATGCAGTCCGAACTGATGCTTGCGATTGTGAATGCCCAGAATTCGCATTTCCCGGAAGTCAGCGAAACGTTCCTGCCAAAGCTCCCCCGCAATTTCAAGGGCGACCGTCTAGATTCGTTTTTGAACATGTTGCGCACAGCTGTGGCTGTTCCGGAATGCGATTGGCCGATGCGCCTTCCGAAGGCTCCACCACCGCCAGTCATCCCGCATTCGGATTTGCTCAACGCGCTTAAAACGTGGCGTGACGAAAAGGCCGAAGAACTGAAAATCGATGCAGCGCTCCTCGCAAACAAGTCTCAGCTGATTTGGCTTGCCGCTCCGGGAAACATTCCGTGGGAAAAACGCTACGAAGAAGCGCACTTGATGCACTGGCAGCAAGGCCTCTGGAACGAGATTTTGCGTGACAAGTTGCCGACGGCAAAGCGCATTGGCGACGAAGAATAGAGCCTCAAAATAAAGGTTTTTAAATGGCCGCGTCCATCGTTATTGTAATCTTAGTGTTGCTGATTTTCGGCAGCAGCCCCATTGTTGAGATGATCTTGAAGATGCGTCGCATGAAAAAGGGCGATGACATCATCAAGGAACCGTGGCAAGAAATCCACGACATTCCGGGCTACCACGATGCAAGGAACATCGCGGCTTTTTACCCCATGAAGGGCGAGCCGAATATCATGCCGATTCTCGAGGAACTAGCCACCGAAGGACGCCTTTTGCTCCCAAAGTGCGAAGGAGACGGCATCATGCACTTCTACAAGATTGCAAACCTCAAGAAGGACCTGGTCAAGGGGCACTATGGAATCATGGAGCCCCGCGAAGGCATCGAGAAGTTTGAAGGCGACATTCCTGTGTTCCTGGTCCCAGGCGTAAAGTTCAACTGGGACGGGAGCAGACAAGGACACGGCAAGGGATACTACGACAGGTTCCTCGCCAAATACCCAAACGCATTTAAGGCAGGGATTATGACTCCGGCGCAACTTTCCAAGGAACCGCTAGAGCAGAAAGAAACCGATGTGAAAATGCACACGGTCATCGCCTGCCGAGAAAAGTATTAACCGACTCAACATTGGCGATCCCGGAATAAATCCGGGATGACAACGCAAAAGAAAAGTCTTTAACAAATCACGGAGATTCACAAAATGAGTTTCAATAATGACGACAGCCGTCGCGGTTTTGGTAACGATCGCAAGCGTCACTTTGGACGCACAGCACGCCCCACATTCGATGAGGCGAAGTTCAACCGCGAACATCCGGACGAACCTGAACGCGCACCCGAACGTCGCGAATTTTCACAGGAACGCCGTGGTGGCATCGGAAGCCAGGCACACCTCCGTCGCGACCGCGACGATTTCGCCAATCGCCCGAGCCGCTTCGACAGCGACCGTCCGAGCTTCGGCGACCGCCCGAAGCGCATTGAAGGCGAGCGCAATTTTGGCGAACGCCGCGAATTCGACAAAAGCCGTGCTAACCAGGAAAACTTCGTGCCAGCAGTCGGTGATGCCGATGCAGCCCCGCAGGTTGCCGTCGGTGGCATCAAGGAAGTTGAAGAACTCCTGAACAAGAACCCGCTCCAGGTCCACCGCGTACTCTTCATGCACAAGTCCGGCAACCCGAAGCTCTATGAACTCCAGAAGCTCGCCAAGCGCGCCCACGTGCACGTGCAGCAGGTCGATTCCAAGATTCTCGACAGCTACGCCCGCCCGAACCACGGCGTCGTCGCCCTCATGAACGAGAAGGAACTCCTGAACTGGATGGACGTCCGCGAAGAATTCTTCAAAGCCCGTGACACGGGCGAAAAGAAGCTCATCGCCGTTGCCACAAACATCGAAGACCCGCGTAACCTCGGAGCTTGCATCCGTAGCTCGCTCGCCTTGGGCGTTGACATTTTGCTCCTCCCCGCAAAGGGCATGTGCGGCATTACCCCGAGCGTCGCCCGCACTTCTGCAGGCGCACTCGAAAAACTCCGCATCTGCCGTCCGGACAACCTTGAAGGCGCCATCGGTGAACTCAAAATGGCCGGCTACCAGATTCTCGGGCTCGATGCCGACACCGAAACAAACCTCGCCGGATTCGACTTTGCAGACCACGTGGTGCTCGCCGTCGGTGGCGAAGACGTAGGCCTGCCCCCGTTCATCAAGAAGCAATGCGACGCCGTACTCCGCATCCCGATGAAGCCCGAAGCTCATTCGTACAACGCATCTGTAGCCCTTTCGCTCGGCCTTTACGAATACGCTCGCTTGCGCATCAAAGCATAATTTGCACAATAGCGCGAAATTAGCCGTTGTAAAGTTGTAAACACAAACAACGTGTAAACAGAAATAAACGCACCCTTTCAACGAGGGTGCATTTATTTTTAGAAGAGATGGATAAGGAGTGTGGATACATTATGATAAAAAAAGCCCTATTATCGTGTTGCTTTGCGGCAGGGATGTCCCTTGCGCAAACGTACGACTTACCGATTGTTTTCGTTGACACCAAAGGCAAATGCCTTGACAAAAATGTCACCGAAAAAATTCCTGCAACAATGCGCGTGCTCGATGGAGAAAAAAACTCCGTTGCAGACAGTGCCAAAGGCACGCTTTATGACATTGGCATCAAGGTAAGAGGGCAATCATCCGCCTTGTTTCCGAAGCCAGGCTATGGCGTAGAAGTCCGTGACGAAAAAGGTGAAGGTCTTGACGTCAGCCTGTTCGGGCTCCCGCCTGCAGACGACTGGGTTTTCCATGGTCCTTATGTAGACAAGAGCATGATGCGAAACGCTCTCGCCCACTGGCTCTTTAGACAAGCAGGCCACTACAGCCCACGCACTAAGCATTTTGACTTGTACATCAACGGCGTTTACCGCGGCGTGTACGTGCTTATTGAAAAAATCAAACGCGGCAAGTATCGCGTGAACGTGAGCAAGCTTAAAGAAACCGACATCGCAGGCGATAGCCTCACCGGCGGCTACATTTGGGCTTTTGACAAAACGGGCACCAACACCGGTGGCGCAGGCAGTGGCCCCATCGAAAAGGAAGGCTTTAACACTTCTGACGGTTTAAACGTCATTTTGCACTACCCCAAAAAGGAAAACATCCAAAAGCAACAGGAAGATTACCTGAAAAAATACCTGAACGATCTTGAAGGCTTGTTCAAGAACGGCAAGAACGGTCAAGGCTATGAAAACTACGTGGATATGACATCGGCTCTGGACTACGTCTTGCACGAAGAAGTGACAAACAACGCGGACTCCTACTGGTGCAGTTTCTTCTTGCACAAGCCAAAGGACAAAACCGACAAGAACGGAGTCAAGACGGAAGGCAAGGTAACACTTGGCCCGGCTTGGGACTTTAACCTCGCCATGAGTAATGGCAGCCAGCCCGAAAATGGCGGTGGCAATAACGGCGGTGGCATGTGGGGCGGCGGCTTCGGTGGTGGTTTCGGTGGTGGCGGAAACGGCTTCGGAAGTTCCGGCACAAGCGGCTGGCAAATCGAAAACAGCCAAAAGTCAGGCAATGGCGGCATGTGGGGCATGGGTAGCTCCCTCAAGGCCCCAAACTGGCTCCTTGGCATGTGGAAGGACAGTCACTACCAAAGTGAATTGAAGAAACGCTGGGCAGAACTCCGCAGTGGCGTTTGGCACACCAAGACTTTGGATCTCTACCTCGATTCCATGAAGACGTACCTCAAGAACGCAGCTGACAGAAACTTCAAGCGCTGGCCGAACTTGGGCAAATCAAGCGGTCAGAACGATGCGGACCCGCAGCCAATGAAATACTGCAATAGCAGCAGTGGCGGCTTTGGCATGCCTATGGGTGGCTACAACGCAACCACGTGGGATGGAGAATTTGAACATCTCCGCAAGAAGATGAAAGAAAGAATGCAGTGGATGGACGAACAGCTTGGATTCAAGGAACCGGCCTCCCCCATTGCGATGGCTCCTGTAGATCCGTCAATCCATGAACCCGATTGGCAGAACGACGGCAAGGACAAAGATTCCATTCCGATGGGCATCCGCTATGACGATCTCAGCAGACTGTCTCCGACAAACTTCTTCGTGGTCATTGGCAACTACCTCGAAATCCACACGGATATGGGCGGCAAGTTTGCTCTAGTCGATCTGAATGGTGCTGTTCTGTACAAGACGCAGATCAAGGCGGGAACGACCAATATCGAGATTCCGTCCAAGGCAAGAAACAAGCACTGGATAGCAACGCTTAACGGCAAAATGCTTTCTAAATAAACTTCTTAATGAATTCCTCACTTAATAGAAATGCCGGCTCACGGGAGTCGGCATTTTCCTATTCATGGATGATGCCCGCGCGGTGGCGGGCATGACAAAATAATTACGTGTTCCAGAGCCAGGTGCTGAGGTAGCGTTCACCAGTATCCGGAAGCACTGCGACAATGCGCTTGCCCTTGAATTCCGGGCGTTTTGCGACAGTAAGAGCGCATTCGAGAGCGGCACCCGACGAAATCCCGACGAAGATTCCTTCTTCGGCAGCGGCAGCACGAGCGGCGTTCCCCGCCTTTTCGGTGCTCGTGAGGTAGACTTCGTCAATAACCTTCGGATCGTAATTCTTGGGGACAAAGTTTGCACCGATGCCCTGAATTTTGTGCGGGCCCGCAACACCCTTAGAAATCATCGGAGAATCGTCCGGCTCAATCGCAATCACATAGACGTTAGGATTCTTTTCCTTGAGGTACTTCGCCGTGCCAGAAACAGTTCCGCCCGTACCAGCAGTCGCGATGAACACATCCACCTTGCCATCCGTATCGCGCCAAATTTCTGGACCGGTCGTGAGGTAATGCGCTTCGGGATTTGCCGGATTGTCGAACTGCTGCGGAATAAAGCTACCCGGATTAGCGGCTGCGATTTCATTTGCCTTCGCGATGCAGCCAGCCATGCCCTTTGCACCTTCGGTCAGCACCACTTCGGCACCAAGCGACTTCAAAAGCATACGGCGTTCCATGCTCATGGAATCGGGCATCGTGAGCACCACCTTGTAGCCCTTGACTGCACCGACATAAGCAAGGCCAACCCCCGTATTACCGCTCGTCGGCTCGATGATGAGCGCACCCGGTTTGAGTTTGCCTTCCTGTTCGGCACGATTAATCATGTTCAGCGCCACGCGGTCCTTTGCGCTACCGAGCGGGTTAAACATTTCGAGTTTCACATAGACTTCGGCATCGCCCTTGTTGAGCTTATTGATGCGGACGAGCGGCGTATTGCCAATCGTTTCGAGAATGTTGTTATAAATAGCCATAAAAAAAGTTCTCCGTACTGTACGGAGAACAATCTAGAATTAATTTAAAGAGAGCGGCTTGATACTTGATTTATTTTGCCAAGTCTGCACGGTACCATTCACCGTATGCTCTCGCTTTCTTGGTTGGGCTACCCAATGTTTCGCAGGCCCAAGTTTTACTTGTAAATCGATTGTACGAAAGTTCTGTGTTTTCGTCAAGGAGGCCGTCGCAATCTTCGACAAGGAATGCAATCGGGAAGTACATTGCCGTCTGCATGCATGGTCCTCCCGGATTAACAGATGATATTTCGATGCTCCCTTTAGAAATTTTGCTCAACACGTGTCCTGTGGGTTGCGCTCCATCGTGACTCAAAACAAGGAATGTTTTGCAGTTTTCCTTTGGAGTTCTGTTTCCGACAATGGATGCCGTCATTGGGAAATAGTTGCCGATATCAGAAACGTTGATTTCTTTCAAAAATGGATTGATGCCGGAACGATTCTGTTCAATGTCTTCGTCTAAATATGCCGTTGAGGGGAGACCTCCGTTGTAGGCTAGTACATGTTCGTCGAACGAAAGCTCGCTCGGATCATCTGTAAATTGCACCGTATATTTGTCAAGTGTGAATGCAGCGGTGTCGATGGGGGTAGTGTCCCTAGGTATGGCAATTACGTTCAATGTATCCGGATCCGGCGGTTCAGTACTTGAACTAGACATATCGCGAGATGTTGAAGACGGAGTTGTAAAACGCCCCGTCGTTGAGCTTGCACCTTTGGAAATAGCGTTGCACACTTCACCCGAGAACTTCGAGAAATCCTTAAAGAGTTCATTGAAATCGATGGTGGTTTTTGCAGGTTTAGTCGAGCAAGTACCAGGAACATTATTCGTGCATTTTGTCATAGCAACGGCTCTATCATCAAAACAATAGGCCGTCACATCGCCATTTTCATCACAGGATTCTTTGTTATTACTACCATTGAAAACAAGCGCCCTGGATTGGCACGATGCGACAAATTCCGCAAGCACGCTATCACAAGAGCTTCCAAAGTTTTTCATTTCTATGGAGTTTTCAACAAGGCCATCATTCACCTTGAGTTTTGCCTCAAAAGATTTTCCATCAGCCGTGCAACCCGCTTCAGCGCCGTTTTCTTCGCCATAGACAGAAATATCGGCATTGTCAACATTCAACACCTCTGTTGCTTTGGTGGAAAAGACAATCTGAGAAGGTCCATTCATCGAATTGCTACTGCCGTTTGCTTTCGACGAACTGCTGTTTTGAGCAACAGCATTATCCTCAATCGCAGCTCCACTGACATTGCTATCGGTACAGCCCATTAAAGCGAGAACACTCGCCACCATGGTGAATTTAATTACGTTATTCATTGGTTTCCTCCTCGACCTTTTTTGTTAAAGGGAACAACTGAAGATTCAGTCGATAAACTTGGTTGATGTTTTCATATTCAGCAGCGATGTTTGCCACCTTGCGTACAAACGCGTCCAATTCCTGCGAAATGCGGGCGTAGGCTTCTTCGCAAAGCCCAAGCGTTGCACCCGTGAAATGACGTTCTTCAATCGGGAACTTGTCGATAGCCGTTCTCGCAAGCGAAGCCATTTCTTTGTGCATTCCGCGAACCGCAATGGGAAGCGACTCTTTTGTGCCGATGACAGTCTTTTCCGTCTGCACGTAAGTATGTTCCGCCTCGCGCTTGAGAAACCCCGTCTGCACCAGGAACGCAAGCGAGTCACGCACCTGTTCTGCCGAAATCACCTGATGGCAAGCTTTCGCCACTTCGAGCGGGCGCTTTCCAGGCATCATCGGAGCAAGTTCACGAATCGTCGGATTTTTCCACGACTCATAGAATTCAAAAGATTCCGCATCGACAACGCGCACTTGATGCTCGCGAGCAATTTTTTGCATTTCAAGGAGAGCCTCTTTTTTCACAGAGTCCTTCGTTGCATTGCCGAACTTGACCATTTGCGTGAAGTAAGCAAACTCGTGCCCCGCAAGCCCCATCGCATGTGCGACCTGTTCCATCTTAACGAAACTCAAGCTGCTCTTGCCTTCGCAAACAAGCTTTAAGTAAACCGGCGACTTGAACCCCGCCAGCTTGGAAAACTCACGCCACGAAAATGCGCTCGTCCTTTTACGCTCTTCGTAAAAGTCCTGCATGTACAGGCGGTAATCCTTATATTCTGTTATCGGTTTCATGTTAGTGATTAGTGGTTGGTGGTTAGTAAACAAGATGCGGTCCCAAACTTTACATGAATAAATTTAGATTTTCAGCGGACCACACGCAATATTAAAATGATACAAAATTAAAGAAAATTTCAAATTTTTAATGATTTTAATAAATATTTTTCATTTTTAAATTCTAAAAGATACACCCCGTATCATTTAACAAAATCGGTTTACTCCAACTTATTACAAAAATGCGTCATAAAAATTCCCACACAGCAACAAAATGAGTGTATATTAAAGTAAACCTATCAATTTAAGGGAGTTATTATGGCAAATAAATACGCTGGTACCCAGACCGAAAAGAATTTGGAAGCAGCTTTCGCAGGCGAATCCCAAGCCCGCAACAAGTACACCTACTTTGCAAGCCGCGCCAAAAAAGACGGTTTTGAACAGATCGCTGCATTGTTCCAGAAAACCGCTGACAACGAAAAGGAACACGCCAAGCTTTGGTTCAAGGAACTCGAAGGCATCGGCGACACAGCCCAGAACCTGAAGGCTGCCGCCGAAGGCGAAAATTACGAATGGACCGACATGTACGAAGGCTTCGCGAAGACCGCTGAAGAAGAAGGCTTCACCGCTCTCGCCAAGAAGTTCCGCATGGTCGCCGCCATCGAAAAGATGCACGAAGAACGCTATCGCGCCCTCCTTAAAAATGTGGAAACGGCCAAGGTCTTCGAAAAGAGCGAAGTCAAGGTTTGGGAATGCCGCAACTGCGGACACATCGTGGTCGGTACAAAGGCCCCGGAAGTCTGCCCCGTCTGCGCTCACCCGCAATCCTACTTCGAGGTACATGAAGACAATTTCTAAGAGCCGAGTGTCGCAGCAAGATGCCGCGCAGCTCGTCACAATTAAATTCACAATACAGGCACCGGAGAAATCCGGTGTTTTTTATTGCACTACTTTTACGAGTCTGCCGTTCTTGAGCGGCAGCGTTTTGGATTCAGTGTGTAGGCCACGACCAACACGCGAACCATTAACGCGATAGATCTCAACAGGCTTTGAATCTGCACGGCGATTTTCTCGCCATAAACGTTTATTCAAGCCAACACCGCCCGCGTTGTCAAGCGACACAGCGATAGAATCGGTTGAAACCGTAAAATTGTCAAATCGGATAAAGTTATCGTGTGTCGGAGCCCATTCAGCGCTACTCCCGCCATGGAACGTGGAAAGATAGAACTTGTCCACATGCAAAGTATCATAATCGCGGAGCCTGAGCGTATCGACATCTAGCACGAGCTCGCCATCAAGCCACGCCTGCACACGACCGTTCTTGTCGCCCGCGCCAGGAGTCTTGACCGTATTCATCGAGACTTTATTGACTATGCGATGCCATTTGCCAATCGTGAATTGCGCTTGCGGATTTTTACCACCGAGATCCCACTTGAAATCATCGCCGTATTCAGATTTTTGCCCCATGAAATAAATCAGCTGAACAGCGTTCCCGCCCTTGCGCCACATAATTCGCGCACTCCAGCCATCCCCCGTTTCGGGCATCGCGTTCCCCGTGTAGCACTTACCGCCACATAGCCCCGGAAGCTTGCCTCCCAACTGGAATTCAAAACCGTCCTCGAAGAAAATATCGTACGCACTCCACATCGTATCGGCAGTTTTCACAAGTGGCTGGATGATTTGCGCCGCACACGCGGGAGTATCATTGTCATTCGGACCAACGCAGCCCTTGGGGTACTTGAGTTGCAACACATTGCCGTGCGCCACGCCGTCATAGACAATCTTGGAATTTTCGCCGTTGTTCTTGTCCATCGCATACCACCAGCTTTTATCCGTGGTGTTGCGCTTGAAATCTTCCTTAGCCTCCGCATTGCCATAAACACCAACTTCGCGATTTTCGAAGTTGACAAACGAGACCGTATCTGCAGTTTGAGCAAAAGCCGCAGAAGCGCAAAGCAAGAAAAACGCGTACTTATTCATATTCCGAAGAATGAATTTAGGATTTTTTCGTCATTTTGCCACCGGCGATAAGCACTAAAAAGGCGGCACCGCCTACACCCACAATTTTCTTGATATCGCTCCAAAATTCGCGACGTTTTTCTTTGCAAGATTCGCAAAGTTTTTCAGAATCCTCAACTTTATCGCAGCCGCATTTTTTGCACTTATTCCACAATTTCTGAAGCATAAAATGGTTCCTTATTCGTTGGAGGTGATCGTGAAGTCTTTTTAAAATACCATTTTTTGTTAGGAATGGGAGTAGTGGGGATCACACCGCTATGGATTCTTTTTTGTCAAAAAATCCAATAATTTGACAAATCAGGAATGGGATAAAGCAAATAAAATTCGCCAAATTTACGAGAAAACAGCTATAATGCATTATTATTTGACAAATAGTTAAAACGGCTGTATTCGGAAATAAATGATTCAGCCCCTGTCATTTCCAAACCATTTTTTAAGGAAATACGGAAAATGTTTAGATATTCCGAATTTGGTTGAAAAGTTTTTAAAGAAACGACTACAAATTTTAATATTTGTAGTTGTTTTATACAGATAAATTTTGTTAGGGATAGTGACCACGGTGTAGCGGAGACTTGCACAAGCAAGGCTCCGTTCTAGGAGGTGAGCGGCGAGCGTAGCGAAGGCGGTTGCCCCTAGAATATAGCCCGACCTTGCCCGTGGGCAAGGGAACGCCCCATACATGTCTCGTGCAAGGAGATTCCCCATCAAGTGGGGAATGACATGAAAGAAGTGCTCAGGAACAATGCAAAACAGGCTTGTTATGCGCCCAGCTCCGCACGCAGCACGAAAAAGTTCCTACATTTTCCATCAGTAACATTCTCTACCGGGATCGCCATCCCGATGGATTAACTCTCAACAAATGAGGAACAAACAAAAAATGGCAAGAGCATTGATTATCGGTTGTGGCGCCGTTGCCACAGTTGCTATCAAGAAGTGCTGCACCTGCAGCGAAGTTTTTAGCGAAATCTGCATCGCCAGCCGTCATCGCGAAAATTGCGAGAAGTTGGCTCAGGAACTCCGCCCGAATACGAAGACGGTCATCACGACTGCCGCCGTGGACGCTGACAAGGCCGAGAACGTCTCTGCTCTTATTAGAGAATACAAGCCGGACCTGGTGATGAATATCGCTCTCCCCTACCAGGACCTCGCCATCATGGATGCATGCCTTGAATGTGGCGTGAACTACATGGATACGGCGAACTACGAGCCGGAAAACATCGACGATCCGGAATGGCGCAAGGTTTATGACAAGCGCTGCAAGGAAAAGGGCTTTAGCGCCTACTTCGATTACAGCTGGCAGTGGGCTTACAAAGAAAAGTTTGAAAAGGCAGGTCTCACGGCTTTGCTCGGTTCCGGCTTTGACCCGGGTGTTTCTCAGGCATACTGCGCCTACGCCTTGAAGCACCAGTTCGACACGATCGAAGAAATCGACATTCTCGACTGCAATGGCGGCGATCACGGTTACAAGTTCGCAACGAACTTCAACCCGGAAATCAACCTCCGCGAAGTTTCTGCTCCGGGCAGCTACTGGGACACGGACGAGAACGGCAAGGGCCACTGGGTTGAAATCCCGGCCATGAGCATCAAGCGTGAATACAACTTCGCACAGGTCGGCAAGAAGGACATGTACCTCCTCCACCACGAAGAAATTGAATCCCTCGCCCAGAACATTCCGGGCATCAAGCGCATCCGCTTCTTCATGACGTTTGGCCAGAGCTACCTCGACCACATGCGTTGCCTCGAAGACGTGGGCATGCTCAGCACGCAGCCGATCAAGTTCCAGGGTCAGGACATTGTGCCTATCCAGTTCCTCAAGGCTCTCCTCCCGGACCCGGCAAGCCTCGGTCCTCGCACGGTGGGCAAGACGAACATCGGTTGCATCTTCAAGGGCAAGAAAGATGGCAAGGACAAGACCTACTATCTGTACAACGTTTGCGACCACCAGGAATGCTACAAGGAACTCGGCAGCCAGGCTATCGCCTACACGACTGGCGTTCCGGCCATGTGCGGTGCCATGATGGTGCTCACGGGCAAGTGGAACAAGCCGGGTGTGCATACGGTCGAAGAGTTCGATCCGGATCCGTTCATGGAAGCCCTCACTAAGTACGGTCTCCCGTGGAACGAAGATTTCAACCCGGTGCTGGTGGATTAGAGGTTGTGAGGTTATGAGGTATGAGCACGCGACCTATGGTCGCTTTGGGGTTATGTTAGGTGCCTTCGGCACAATTTATAGCCCAGAGGGAGCAAGGCTCCCGACCTCAAAGTGAGCGGAGCGAACGACCTCATAGCCCAATTCCTCAATCCGAAGGATTGTAAATGAAAAAATGGCGCATTGACGATTCCCGAGATCTTTACAACGTAAAGGGCTGGGGCGTAAGTTACTTTGACATTAACGACAAGGGTCACGCGACGGTTTCGCCGATCAAGAATGGCGGTCCGAGCATTGACCTTTACGAGCTCGTGCAGGAACTTTCCTTGCGCGATGTTTCGACTCCTGTGTTGTTGCGCTTCCCGGATATTCTGGACAGCCGCATCGAAAAGATTCACGAGTGCTTCACGAAGGCGACGACTGAATATGGCTACAAAGGTGGCCATTACAGCATCTTCCCGATCAAGGTGAACCAGCAGCGCGCGGTCTTGGAAGAAGTGGTGAGTCACGGTTCCAAGTTCAACATCGGCCTCGAGGCAGGTTCCAAGCCGGAACTCCACGCGGTACTTGCGAACATGGAAAATCCGGACGCGTTGATTATCTGCAACGGCTACAAGGACGAAGACTTTATCGAGCTTGCACTCCTCGCACAGAAGATGGGCAAGAAGATTTTCATTGTCGTCGAAAAGATGAACGAGCTTCACTTGGTTGTTGACTTGTCTCGTCGAATCGGCGTGCGCCCGAACATCGGCATCCGTATCAAGCTTGCAAGCTCTGGCAGTGGCAAGTGGGAAGAATCCGGCGGATACCACAGCAAGTTCGGTCTGAACAGTTCTGAACTTTTGGAAGCTCTCGACTACATCAAAGAAGAGAAGATGGAAGACTGCATGAAGCTCATCCACTTCCACTTGGGCAGCCAGATTACGAACATTCGCCATATCAAGAATGGACTCCGCGAAGTGTCGCAGTTCTACGTTCAAATTAGAAAGATGGGCATGGGCCTTGAATTCGTGGACGTGGGCGGTGGCTTGGGCGTCGATTACGATGGCACGCGCAGTTCTAACGCAAGTTCCGTGAACTATTCCATCCAGGAATACGCAAACGACGTTGTGTACGCGATGTTCGAAGCATGCGAAAACGCCGATGTTCCTCACCCGAATATCATTGCGGAATCGGGCCGTGCACTTTCGGCTCACCATTCCATTTTGGTATTCAACGTTTTGGAAACGGCTGGCCAGGCATTCTTTGACGAAAGCGTTCACGAGATTAGCGATGACGCGCCGGAAGCACTGAAGGACTTGTACGGCATTTACAAGAGCCTTTCTCCGAAGAACTTGCTCGAAAGCTGGCACGATGCCATGCAGATTAACGACGACACCTTGAGCGGTTTCAAGATGGGCGACGTGGATTTGCAGACGCGCGCTATGAGCGAACGTTTGTTCTGGAGCATCGCCCGCAAGGTGGACTTGCTCGCACGCGACTTGCGCCATCCGCCATATGAATTGAGCGAACTCCCACGCTTGCTTGCCGAAAAGTACTTCTGCAACTTCAGCCTTTTCCAGAGCCTCCCGGACAGCTGGGGCGTGGATCAGGTGTTCCCGATTATGCCGATCCAGCGTTTGGACGAAGAGCCGACGATTGAGACGACGATTCAGGACGTGACTTGCGATAGCGATGGCAAGATTGACATGTTCGTTCGCGGTGGCGAAGTGGCACGCACCATTCCTCTCCACCCGATCAAGAAGGACGAACCGTACTTTATCGCGGTTTACCTCGTCGGTGCATACCAGGAAATTCTCGGTGACCTCCACAACCTCTTTGGCGATACGAACGCTGTGCATATTGTCTGCAACGACAAGGGCGGCTACGATATTGACAAGGTGATTGACGGTGAATCCGTGGAAGACGTGCTCGACTACGTGAACTTCAGCGACAAGGCTCTTGTCCGCAACATGGAAAACTGGGTCACGCGCTCTGTGAAGGAAGGAAAGATTACGCTTCAGGAAGGCAAAGAATTCTTGAACATCTATCGTTCCGGACTTTACGGGTACACGTATCTGGAGTAAGAAGTAGACAGTAGGAAGTAGGCCGTAGACAGGACTGTAGGCGGGAAAATCCGCCCATAGCCCAAGGGCCGCAAGGCCCGAGCCCATACCCCACTCCCTTTAAGTCTTGAGATTACAATGATAAAGAACAACTACAAGATTGCGGTTTTGCTGGCCACTTACAATGGCGGCAAGTACATCTGGGAACAGCTTGAATCGCTGTTCCAGCAATCTTGTAAACAGTTCCATTTGTATGTTCGTGATGACGGTTCCTCGGACGATACGATGAAAATCGTCGAGCAATTTCACGGAATGTTTCCAGACAGAGTTACGATTTTAAAAGACTCGCAAAAGCACAGGGGTGCGGCGAAGTCTTTTATGTATTTGCTCGAAAATGTGGATTCCGAGTATTACATGTTCTGCGACCAAGACGACATTTGGATGCTGGAGAAAATCGAGAAAACTCTTGCTCGGATGAAGGAAATTGAGAAGGCTGTAGCCAATGCCCCGAAAGAAGTCATGGGTGGAACAGCCGAGAAAAACGTGCCGATTCTCGTAGCGACGGATTTAGGCGTTGTTGACGAACAACTTAATTTACTTTCGGAATCGTTCAACAAAGATTTGAAAATTGACGTTTTCCGCAAGCACCCAGAATTAATTAGTGTGCGCCACGTGGTCACCGGTTGCACGATGATGTTCAACCGCGCCGCAAAATTGGCAGCACTCCCGATGTCTCCTCGCGCTACCATGCACGACGAATGGGTCGCCCTTTGCGTCCACTTCAAAGGCGGCGTCATCTCGATTCTCGATGATGCGACGATTCTTTACCGCCAGCACACAAGCAATACGCTTGGCGCAGATCAAGCCCGCAAAGGCTTTTTCGCACGTGCCATCGCACGCGCAGGGCAAAAACAGTTCTTCCAAGTCGCAAAATTGCTCCACAAGGATTTCGGATTATCGTACTTAAAGTTCTTGATGTACAAAATTTTGTATAGTTGGTTCTAGGTATGAGAAGAAGCATTTGCATGGCGACCTACAATGGCGCCAAATACATCAAGGAACAGCTGGACAGCATTATTCCGCAACTTAGAGAAGATGACGAGCTCATCGTTTCTGACGACGCCTCAAAAGACAACACTCTGAAAATCGTTGAAAGCTACAACGATCCTCGCATCAAAATTTTCCACAACGAAAATCACGGCGTAGCGCACAACTTTGAAAACGCCATGCGAGAGGCCACGGGCGACTTGATTTACTTTGCCGACCAGGACGATGTATGGTTGCCGGGCAAGCTCGACAAGATGGAAAAGTTCCTCACGGAAGGCGGCTATGACACGATTCTTTGCAACTGTTCGCTCGTCGATGCCAACTTGAACGTGATCAAAGAACGCCATTACGATGAAAAATGGCCGATGAAAAAATCGCTCTTGCGAAACATCATCAACAATTGCTGGCTTGGAGCTTGCATGTGCTTTACCAAGCAGGTGAAGGACGCTTGCATGCCGTTCCCGCCGAAAGTCGTCGCACACGATTTGTGGGTCTCGTACTATGCACAAAAGCATTTCAAGTGCGGCTACCAAGACGAAGTTTTGCAGCTTTACCGCCGTCACGAAAACACCGTTTCGTTCACAGGCGGCAAGAGCACGAACAGTCTCTATTTTAGAATTGCATACCGCGCTTACCTTGCGTGGCATATCCTTTGGCGTTAGGCGTTGAGCATGAAAATCTGCATCACACTCGCAACTTATAACGGCGAAAAGTATCTCGCACAGATGCTTGATTCTTTAGTCGCGCAGACGAAACAAGCCGATGTTATAATTGCGGTGGATGACGGTTCCAAAGATTCTACATGTGAAATCTTGGAACGTTACAAAGACAAGCTCCCGCTAGAAATCACAAAGTTTGAGAAGAACAGAGGTCATCGAGCATCATTTTCAACGGCATTGGAAAAAGCAAGCAAATTACTCGCTGACGATGATTTGATTTTCCTTGCTGACCAGGATGATATTTGGCTCCCAAATAAATTGGAAGTGATGAGCCAGAAGATTGATGACAATTCCATGATTTTTGGCGATGCCGAAATTATTGATGGAGATGGAGTCGTCACAGATTCATCTTGGCGCAAGAAGGCGTGCATTGTTGAGCACTTGAGCCAACAAGCGCTCCTTACAGGCTACACGAATGTTACCGGTTGCATGGTTGCTTTCAAGGCTAGGCTTTTGAAGACGGTACTCCCGATTCCGCAAGACGTGCCAGTACATGACCAGTGGATTACACTTTGCGCAACCGCAGAAAACGGCTACCGTGCCATCGCAGACAAAGTTATTCAATACCGTATTCATGGCAATAACGCCATCGGCGAAGGCAACAAGACTTGGAGTGAAAAGTTACAGACGAATTTGCAATGGGCAAAGGCAGTAAGAGGCTCAAGCGTTTTTGAAAAACTGCCGGACGAGAGCCGCCGATTCTTGGACAAGTTCGTTCAGTTCCTGGAATTGCGCTTTAGCCATGCGTTTTTATCACCGCTTTGGTTTGTGTGGATTGTCCGTAACGCGCGCAACATCTACCCGCAGGTTCACAGCGCCCCCAAAATGATTGCACGAATTCTGTTCTCGTTCGTGGGCGTCTCGACCGCAAAAAAATTTTTCAATAAGAAATAAAAATCCTATGATTCACGAAATCGCTCCGCACAAGTTAGATAACGAATTTAAAGACATCACCCCCAAGCCCACTGACTACTTGATTATTTTCAATGGCGAACAAACGCTTTTCAAGAAGGCTGGCGACAACTACGAAATTCCGCGTGTGAGCGAATTCCCGCAATGCGAATGCCATTACTTGATTAGCATTGATAGTGACGCTTATTTCTTGTGCAATTCGAACTTGCCGGAAATTCCGGAAGGTTACGAATTCCGTGGCAATCGCACGTTCCGCACACTTGAAAGTCACTTGGAACGCCTCGGCGGCGCTACGTCTGCACACATTGCCAAGTGGGAAAGCTTGAACAAGTTCTGCGGTAAATGCGGATGTCTCATGATGCGAGGGCTCAAGGAACGTTCCATGATTTGCCCCAGCTGCAAGAACACGGTCTACCCCAAGATTTCGCCGGTCGTGATTGTCGCTGTTCACAATGGCAACGAGCTTTTAATGGCTCGCAATTTGGACAATCCGGACAAGACGCGCATGTTCCTGATTTCTGGATTCGTAGAAATCGGAGAATCGCTCGAACAGGCGGTCAAGCGTGAAGTTCTGGAAGAAGCGGGAGTCCGCGTCAAGAACATCAAGTACTTTGGCAGCCAGCCGTGGCCGTTCTCGGAATCGCTCATCTCGGGCTACACTGCAGAACTTGATGGAGATCCGACGATTCACATGCAAGAAGCGGAACTCGCCTGCGCCACTTGGGTCAAACGCGAGGACATTCCCGAATACGACACGAGCGTGAGCATCAGCAGTTGCTTGATCGAAAACTTCCGCTCGGGATATACGATTAAGGAATAATGAAAAGCGCGGCCGAGAAGCCGCGCATTTTTTCAGTTACTTTTCCGAAGCTTTTTCGGCTTTCTTTTTCGCTTTGTTCGGAGAAGCTTTGGACGCTGCTTCAGGCTTGTTTGCAAGTACGACATATAACGTATCGTGAACAACGACCGTATCACGTACGACAAGCGTATCGTGGACAAAGACCGTATCGCGAGAGCAAACAACATTTGCAGCACTGCTTGCGGGAACTGCCGCAGACAAAATCGGCTTTGACGCACTCGAGCCTGCCGTATTCAGCAAAACACTAGAGCTAGACTGCGCAGCGCTCGAAAGAGCGGCACTTGATTGCGCGACGTTCACCCCAGACGGCATTTTTTCAATCACTGTAATCAGCGAATCACGTACATTACGGAGGCTATCCAACTGCTTGCGGTAGCGCGTCTTATTGCCCGGACGGCGTTCTCTAGAATACTGAACTTCAATCTTATCGATTTGCGTTTCGACGCCCTTAAGTTCATCAAATATAGGACCTTCGCCTTGCACAGAACCACTCGGCGTAAAGAAGTTTACGAAACTATCAAAAAAGCCGCGTTTTGAACCGCCCTCGCTCCATGCAATGTTCGTCGAAACAAGACAAACGAGCGCCACTACGCCACAAACAGATTTAAACTTGAGATTTTGCATATTTCAATAATAGAAAAAAAGAAGGCATACCTTTACAAGCCCCCTAATTTTACTAAATTAAGACTACCCATGCGGGAGTAGCTCAGTTGGTAGAGCGCGACCTTCCCAAGGTCGATGTCGAGGGTTCGAGACCCTTTTCCCGCTCTAAGTTAAGAAACCACCTATTCGGTGGTTTCTTTTTTATTCCCAATACATAGGAACTCCAAAATTCACATTCCACCCGTACCGCCATTTGATTTCTTTCATAATTTTTTCGAATTCCGGGCGAAACATTCCGTGGAACCGCTCATAGGGCAAAACAAACTCGACATTGCCGCAAGCACCGCAATTAACCGCATACGTGTGCCACAAGAAAACAATCCCATCCGCAGAAGGATACACGCGATCAATTTCTTCAATGGTCCAACGCACACCACAATCACGCTGATTGCTCGGTTCCACTCTCGCAAGATAACTAAGATACTCAATCATTTCCGCACGAGTGGTCGTAAAAATATCCTCATACGTTAAGGGTTTTGCATGCCCTTTCAAAAGGACATAGACCGGATGATCAAACCATCCATGCGCAGCCCCGAAATTATACCCATTCGTTTGCACTTCATACGTTATCGTACTTGGCGTCTGCGATTTATATATAACCCAAATAGAATCATAACCGCCACTGAAGTCCTCTATCTCCCAAAAATCAAAGTCTTCCCGCAGCATTGCATACTTTACATTGCATTTATCAAAGCACCCTGCAATAGGATTCTCCCCTACCCCAATTTTACCATTACAATACAAGGTGGAATCCATCCATTCCTTTAGCGGTTCCACAACACTAGAATCACCAACAGGATAATCGACATTTATATAAGAGTCATAATAATTGCAGCTACTCTGCGCTTCATAAGTCTGCACAGCCACGTTCGCAGCCAAAGCGGCCGACACCGCTAAAAAACAAATAGCAACAACACAAGAAAGGCGAATACGCATTTTTCCGGTCCTCCAATTGTATTATCGTTCATCTAGTGGAAAAGGTAAACTAGAAAATAAAAAAAATTTCAAGAATTACGGTTCCAGATAATAATCCGGACGGATTCCGAGAGCGGATTCGTCAGCCTCCAATTCTGCAGCGGGAACATTTCGACCGACAACAAGCGCGGAATCAAAGCCTGCAACTTTTGCGCCAAATACATCCGTTCCAAGCGTATCGCCAATCATCAGCACGCGAGAGCCCGACGGAAGCGAAGCTTTGACACGTTCCCAAATCTGCGGGAAAGGCTTGCCCAAGTAATAAGTTTTGCAGCCCTCACCCCCATTGGCGTCGCAGATAGAATCACGGCGCAAACGTTCCGAGAGAGCACCTGAAACAGATTCACGAACAGTCACGCCATTTTCATCTGGAATTTTTGGAGCCCAAGCATCCGAATTCAGCACGAGAAGGATTGCACCCGGACGTTGCAAAATCTTGACCGCGCGCGCATAAGTTTCTGGAGTATCCTTCGCCGAAGAAATCGCGACAATCGGCTCGGCAGGTTCTGCATCCATCGCAACTGCGGTAATTCCACAAGCTTTCAAAACATTCCTGCCCGTTTCACGACCGATGTAATAGACCTCGCGCAATTCAAGCGGCTTCGCAGCGTTTCCATCCGCGCATTCAACGCGACGCAGGCGCTCCACGAGCTTTCGCAATAGACATCCCGACGAAATAGTCTCTTCCGTCGAGAAATCAAAACCACGCTTGTCCGCATCACGTGCCAAAACTTCATCAATATCCGAGGCTGCGTTCGTCACCAATCGGAGATGTTTCCCTACTCGGCGGAGCATCTGGAACCAGTCCATCGCACCAGGGTAAACAAAGCTCCCACGATTGTAGAGAGTGCCGTAGCCGTCAAAGCAAAAAGCATCGTAACGGTCCAACAAATCCGCCATATGAACATGGCGCGTCTCGGGCATACACTCTTTTGGGGCGAGAGCGACCGAACTCTGTATAATTTGCTTGTAACGCAGGTAGATTTCTGTTTCGAATTTATCCATAGCGATTATGCGTCGCTACGGAGGATGCCGTAATCGCGACCTTCCACAGGAATCACGAGCTGTAACTTCGAAAGCGTATCAATATGCTTTTCAAAAACAACCTTGAAATCTTCGCCAAGTTCTTCTTCGTCATCGTGATCGAGATTGTAGGCCACATAGCTGCCATCCGCAAAAATCGAGATGCAGCAATCCCATGTGATATCGCCTTCCTGCGGTTCTTCATCATCAGCGCGGTCCTTGCTTTCAAGCATCAGAATCGGGCGCGGAGCAGGAATTGGTTCGGCATGGCCGTTTTCAAAAATAAAGTAATTGCGGCTCACGAGTTCATGTTCAAGAGCCATCGTGCTCGGCACACGAGCAAATTCACCACGCAAACGGTTGATGTTTCCAAGGTCATCTTCGTACGGGTCCTGGAAATCTTCGGGCAACACAATCTGGTAGTAGTCAAACTTTTTACCGCTAGCGGCATAGTTGTCTTGCCAGGACTGAGGCGGTTCCGGGCGGATCGTCAAGAAGTCTTCGAAGGCATCCAGAATATCGTTCAAACGGGAAGTCCAAGGTTCGTCCTTCAACTTCTGCACGAGTTCCATAAAACTGCTCAGGCTTTCTTCGCCCGTAATAGACTTCAATTCTTCTTCGTTTTCTGCCATATCAGACCTCTAATTTTTACTGTACAAATGTAGAAAAAGAGAAATTCCGCGACCCTCGCCACAGCATTTACTTTCGTCTCACGTCTACCAGCGAAGCGGGCTTTCGTCTAATCTTACCATTCTTCCACAGTTTTCACCGTGAGGCTCATGGCAATGTCTTTCTCGTAGTACGCGGGTTCGTTGATAAATATCGGGTAGACCGAGCGGCCGTCCGGTTCGCCATCGAACAAGATGTCCTTGCCATCAAACGTGCGGAAAAGCTTGTCGCCTTGTCTGAGTTCGCGGTAATCGTGACCATCCAATTCCGGGTGAATCATCGCCTGTATGGCGCCACCGCCCTGCGGCTTCGGGTAGCCCAGGTCGCGCAATTGCGTATAAACTTCAACCTTAATCGGGGCGCGCTTTTGCAACTCGCCACGGTTCCATTCCTCAGCGAGTTCCAAATAACGTTTCACAAGCTTTTCGGAGCGTTCAAAAATGGCGGCATTCAGCGTTCCATGCTGCTGCGGGCCAATTTCAATGCACACGTCCGCCTTGGCGACCGTTCCAAAGTACGGCGAAGCGCTACGTTCTTCGGGCTGGTAATAAATCCAGGCATCCTCGAATTCTTGCGTGAGCACAGCCGAAGCCTTCATCGTAAACGGGTCACGAGTCGAAAGAATCAGGCAATAGCCCATGTTCGAGCCCGTGTTGTGTACGTCCAAAATCAGATCGGTGCGCGTATTTTCGCCCTTAGGTCCATAAATCTTATTGAGTTCACGAGCACGGCGGAATTCGTACTGCGCAGGCTCCACGGACATATCCAAGCAAGTCTGAGCAAATGCGCGGTTCAAGTCATGGTCGCAGTAACGGCGATTAAGGCGAACCGCCTCCGGATTTGCAAGCACGACATCAACCGTCGCCGATTTACAAAGCGTGTTATAACATTCAGGATGAGCCTTCCACTTTTCGACCAGACTCACGCCCGTGCGTTCGTTGCCATGCGTTCCACCAGCAATGACTATTGTATTTATCATACTCATACATCCATATTATAGAAATTCTAAAGTTCATCCACGACAAGTCGTAGCCAATACATGCGCATAATCCGCAAAAAAAGCCCCTATATCGTTTCATCTCTTTTGAACATTGCTTTTTTTACTATTTTCTCTAACATGATTCAGAATTTTTTAAACAAAATAAAAGATCTTTTAGCGCCTTACAAAAACATCGCTTATATTTCGCTTGCCGTTTGGTGTACTCATATTGTTCTTCGCATATTATTGTTATTCCGCAACAATCCCTACGGTTTTCCATTCGTTTCAAAGCCCGACTGGTATATTTTCCATGCAATCACCTTAGACTTTCTTTGGATTTGCAATTCACTCGTCGTCTTCATGATTATCGGCGCAGCATTCCAAGCAGCGACCAAGAAACGAGTCACAGCCGCAAAAACTTTGACCATCATATACGCAGTATTCCATTCTATTCTTTTGATAGCTACCATTTTTGACCATGAACTGATGCGATTCCTCGGTTGCCATCTGTCTTTCGGACTGGCGAACACCTACAAAGACGTTTCATCATTCCGCATGTTCTGGGACTATTCAGCCAATGACAATTCAATTCCATTTATTCAATTTTTCATGTTCGCGCTTGTCATTCCCATAACGTATTTCCTATACAAACTATATTTGCGCAAATTCACTTCGGTAAAAAAATTTTCCATTTTCATGGTCATCTTTTATGTCATTTCATATTTATTCATAAATGTTATCTGGACAGGACACGGACGACTGAAAAAATTACGTCCTGTAGTCAGCACGGTTTACCGCGAACTCTTTGAAATCCAAAAGAAAACTGAATTTTCCGACGGCGAGCTCCTCGCCTACGGAAAAATGTACCAAGAACTTTGGCAACGCCTCGAAGGCGACAGCCTTTGGGAATTTTCATCTGCAAAGGAAAGCAACGGACTCCCTCTCTACCGCATTCCAAAGCAGGAACTTCTGCAAAGCGAACAATTAAAGCAGCAACGATCACTCAAGCCAAACTTTATCTTGATTCTCATGGAATCCGAGCGCGGTTTGAACGTCGGTTGCCTCAATCCGAATTTAAAGCCTTCGCCCACGCCATTC
Organism: Fibrobacter succinogenes subsp. succinogenes S85; assembly: GCF_000146505.1. Taxonomy (GTDB): domain Bacteria; phylum Fibrobacterota; class Fibrobacteria; order Fibrobacterales; family Fibrobacteraceae; genus Fibrobacter; species Fibrobacter succinogenes. Next base: position 1,034,563 of record NC_017448.1, read on the forward strand.
ATCGATTCCATTGCCGCCAATTCGCGTCTTTGGGAACGCATGCACACAAGCGGGCTACCGACAACGGGAGGAGTCCTTACGACACACCTCGGCATTTCGGACCATTCCACACTTTCGGCGGCAACAGATCTCGTACAACAAAATCTTCCGAGTTTTGCATCAACGCTTACGGATTCCGGTTACACTACGCATTACATGTCGGCGGCGGACCCGGCCTGGGACAATCTCGGCGTATGGATGTCCAAATGGTACACAGCGCAACATTACGACCGCAGTCGCGAAGACGATTCTACGTTCATTGACCACGCCATCAGTTTCATCAGGGATACGCTCGGCTCACAAGAAAAACCGTTCCTCGCAACGCTCATGACGCGTTCAAACCATTACCCGTTCAACTTTGCCGCAGGCATGACCGAAGAACAAAAGCAAAAACCGCTAACGGAACGCATCAATTACACCATGGCTTACGCGGACAGGCAAGTATCAAGACTGATTCACGCCATCGAAAACAAGGACTGGTATCAAAATACATACGTCATCATCATGGCGGATCACGGATTCCCGCTTGGAGAAAACGGTTCCTCGACAATGACTGGCTACGCATTTTCAAACGCCACCTGGATTCCGTTCCTCATCCACGGTAAAGGCATTGAACCTGCACGCGATACCGCAACGGCTTCGCAAATGGATATCGCCCCCACGATTCTTGAGCTTGCCGGTATCGCAGTCCCGAACATTTTCATGGGCCACAACCTTCTGAGAGGTCACGGCGAGGGCTATTCGCTAGGGGCCTACACGGGAGTCAAAGCTATAGGTCTTGACAGTTACCGTCTCATTTCAAAGCCATCTACAGAAGAAAAATGGCTGTTTGCCGAAGGCGACACGCGCCAAGACAAAGAAGTTTCAAAAGAGCATGAGGATGTGGTCAAGCGCCTCCGCGGAAAACTGGACTCGCTCGTAAAACTAGCCGACTATTCGCTAGAGAAGGGACTTTAAGGCATTAGCAAGTTGCTATAGACAATGTATCGCCAAGCAATGGCGGCAGCTTGCATCGTGCGGCCAATTTCCGATTTCATCGCAGCATCCATCGCAAAAGGCATTCCGGTTCCATACCCCGCCACAAGCGAGGACGTATTCCATGTGGGCTTTAGATAGCTCTTGAAAACCATCACGGAATCCGAGATTGTGCATTGCGGGAGCAAATACGTGAGAGAATCTCGCCTCATGGCCATATCGCCAAAACGGAACGAGAACACAGGCGGGAAAGCACCTACAGCAGGCATCCCCTTCCCCAGCAAATCAACACCCATGAAATGATTGGACGCACTGATATCCAAGTATCCTAGCAGCGATGGCGCAAGATCCGCCTGCGAAACAGGATTTTCAATCACAGCAGGTTCAATTCCCGGCCCGTTAAAAATCAAGGACACCCATGTAAAGCCGTCAAAAATTTGGCCAAGCTTTTCTGTCAAGAGGGACTGCTTGCCGTTCAGAAGCGAATGATCACCCGTAAGAACAAACAACGTATTTCTAGCACGTGTTCCATTTTCAACTTCATCCAAAATAATGCCAAGAGAACTGTCCATATAAGCAGTCGCTTTCAGATACGCTTCGTCAAGGTCTTCCGGCTTCGGCCCCATATCAGGCGGCAAGTCAAACGTTGTATGCATGCTGCGGCTCATCCAATGGAAGAACAGAGGCTTATCAGCCGGGCGTTCGCGGTACAGTTCAACAAAGCGCTTTGCTAAAGCGACATCGTTTTCATTTTCTGCATTGTACTCATAAAAATCAAACCATTTCTGGAACCAAACCAGGCTATTGTCAAAATTCGGTTCAGAACCAATCAGGACTTCCGTGTAATAACCCGCTTCAGAAAGAATTTCAGAAATAGAGCGCATTTTTGTGTTCGGATAACTGTTCAAGAAAATGCCTTGCGGAAAACTGAAAACGCCCTGCATAATGCCCAGAAGGCCCTCAATCGACGGGAATCCAACACTATGTGTGTTAGGGTAATAAGCGCCTCCCCTTGCGAGCTTGCACAAATTACGGAAGCGATTGCAACTTTCTTCAATTCGCATGTCAAGCGCCCATCCGCGAAGGCTTTCTATCGTCAAAACGATAATGTCCGGGCGTTCTTCCATCGGTTTAGCCTTGAAAAATTCCATCGAAGCTTTTTCGTCTTTCGCTTCTTTCCAGAACGGATATTTTTGGTCCGGATTTCCGCCCAAAGCAATAATGCCTTCACGGTAATGCTCTCCGGGATCGCTCATTTCAAACGTCTCAAAAACGTTTTCCACAAGCGTATAGGCGACAGGGCGAATACGGTCCCAGCGTCTGCTCGATGGATTGAACCACAAATGCGACGTGCAACCGACAACGGCAAGCACAAAAATCAAAGCGACAGCCCCGGCGGACTTTTTATCAAACGGCAAGCTGGAAGCTTCTGCAAGGTCGTATTTTTTTACGTACAAAATCAGCGCGACCATAAAAGCGACAACAATCAACGCCGAAAGAACAAAGTGGAATGCGCTACCTGCAAAAATAGTTGAAACAAGTCCCGTATCCGTAAACGCAAAGATATACGTTCTTATATACGAAAGCGTCAGTCGCTGGCTTATCCAGCGCATGATTTCGTCATTCGTTGCACTGAGCACAAGATACAAGAAAGCAAGAACAAGCGAAACAACCTTGACCACAGTATAGCCCTTGCCCCGAACTATTTTCGAAACGCCCCAAAAGACGAGAGCCACGGCCATGACAAGGCCTATCTCGGAATACAGCGCATACCACAAGAAACGATTGAAATTCGAAACTAAAGGCCCTCCCAAAGGTGTATCCATCATGTAAAGAGCACATAACTGAGCAAAACGCCCTAACGCCAAAATGAGCGCAAAGAAGAACCAATAGTAACGAAGCATAATTATCAATTACTTTTTCTTGAGCCAGCTACCGCAGAGGTACATGCTGAAGATGACACTTGTGATAAGGAACATGGCAATGCTGATGCAAGCAAGGTCTCCAATGCCCTTCAATCCGCGATGTGTCGTGAAGAGGAATCCGACAAAACCTGCAATAGTCGTTGTGGAGCTAGCCATCACATTGCGGCCCGTCGTATCGAACAACTGACGAAGCGTCATGTCCTTGTTGGACTTGGAAGTCCAAGAGGTGACAAAATGAATCGTCGAATCGATGCCAATACCAAGCGCCATCGGAATCACAATCACATTATAAATACTGATTTTTCCAAACTCAAAGAAATGCGTCAGACAGCCAAGAAGTCCAAGCGTAAGGAGCGTACCCATGCCAAACGAAATGCAACCCGCCAAGAAATATTTCGGCTTGCGGAACGAAATGACAAGCGTACCAAAAATGACGAGAATAATAACAAGAGCAAGTCTAAAGCTATCCTGCTTCACAGATTCTATCACATCGGACAAAATAAACTGCGAAGAGAACGTCCGCAATTCCTCGCCATCGAAATTCCAATGAGCATAACGTTCCTGGAAGCGGTGCAAAGCCTTGGCATCCCAGCTCGGGAAGTCGCCATAAATAAAGCCAATTTTTCCGTAGCTTCCGTCTTTTTCACGGAGCAGGTCGATTGTCCAGGCTGGAACATCTTCTGCGGTAAACGTTTTTTCAACTTGAGCCAACTTGCGGAGCGTCGCCACGTTCACAGAGTCTTCACCTTCAGAGCGGTCAAACACGCGGGCTTCCACCAAATCGCGGATTTCCTCAATCACTTCAAGGCGTTTTTCCTGCGAATCCGCCGGCGGAACAAAACTCTTCAGCGTAAGGAAACTCCCTAGCGTAGAATCGTGTTCGACATGCAAGCGCACCATCAGTGTATCGTACAACTTGTCAAGCTGTTCGGGCGTGCTACCCATAACGGCAGCAGGTGTCGACGTCACGGCCTTATTGGTTGCACGAGTTACCTTAGTCGAAATGCCTCGCGGTTTCACCACCTTAGCCGATTGGACTCTGCGCAAGTTCTTCAAATTATGTTCAAAATCTACGTCTTGAGCATAATAGAGCGACACCGCCCCCAGAACAAACCCGATACAAGCCAGCACCTTGAAAAATTTCGTGATTTTCGCATCATCCCAAGAATTCGGTAGCAAGCTATTCTGCGGAGCAGCCGGGATGCCGCCCATGCACTTGATAAACACCGGAAGCACGAGCACCGACGTAAGCATACTGAAAATCACGCCCATCGAAGCGACAACACCGAATTCATAAAAGCCTCTGAAATGTGCTGCAAGCAACGTGAGGAACGCAGCGACCGTCGTAAAGCTCGCCAAAATAAACGGTTTGAGCATTCTGCGTTGAGCCGCTTCAAGTACTTCTTCCAACGAAGCAAATTGATGCATCAGTTTCTGCGACGTTCCCAAAATATGGATGGAATAGTCAATACCGATACCAAGAATAATGGACGCTACAAAAACCGTGAACGGATTCAGCTTGCCATAGAAAAGCGCCGTAAACGCAAGCGTCGGAATACAAGCGTAAAGCACGGAAAGAGTCACGAGAATCGGACCTTTCACGCTTCTAAAGAAGAACATCGTAAGGAAAATAATTAGGACAAGGCTTATGCCGAAGGAGAATACGGAATCGTTCGCCACTTCGTCCACTTCCTTGAGGCCTTCGTAAGTTCCATCCACAGCAAAGCGCATCGGCGAAGAATAAGTCTTGCTTCTGAAATGCTGCAACAACGTATCAGTACGGGCTAGAATATGCGTTACAAATTCATAGTCCGTCGAAGGCTTGATGAGTTTCGCATTGACAATTCCGTTGAACAGAATCTTTCCGGTACTGTCAGGTTGCGGGCTACCAATCAAACGGGACTTCAGGCTATCAGGTATTGTTGATTTCGGATTCCATTCCGTAGCATTGCCTGCAACTTTAACGGAATCCTTCTTATCTTTTTTGAAGAATGCGTCAAATGCACCGACAGCTTCTTCAGGAAGTCCAAGTTCCTGCGGCAAGTTCGCATCAAACCAGACACGTTCCTTTTTCGGAGCATTTTCTTGCAAACTATCGCCACTGGGGTCACTCAAAAGATCAACAACTAACGGACCATTTTTACGCCCCAGTTCCAATTGCAAGTCATCAAGATTATCGCGAATATTCTCCAAATGCTTTACAGGCAAATACAACAGCGCATTATCCTTAAAGAACTGGTTGTTGTTATCTACCTGGGTCGAGACAAAATCACCCTGCCAATTATTGTGAATATAGGCTGCAATGGAATCTTGCAAAGCCAGAACAAGATTCATGTCCTCGCTCTGTATAGCAATCGTAAAACGGTCAGTACTGCCGAATCTCGTAAACGATTCCTGCAAAGCCTTGACGCTAGGCGTATCCTCCGGCAAAAGATGCGAAAGATCCGCATCAAGCTTAAGCCCAGGCTTGTAAAGAATCAAGACAGACAGAAGAACCGCCAGCAGCAAATAAAAGGTAAGCGCCTTATATTGATGCCTACAGATTAAGGGGATATACCAGTTGGAAAAGCGTTCTACAAAAGTCTTTTTAGTAGTCATAATTCTCAATATAAAAAAATATTTTATCTAGGTTCCATGTTATCATTCCGGAGAAGCGAGCGCAACACCTTTGACGTAGAAACAGCACGCTTTTTCCAAGTCAACGAAACAGCATCCTTCACCTCTTTAAAAGATCCGTCTATATCGCTATAGACTTCTTCGTTATCGAGTCCCCCAGTGAGCACATGATCACGAAATCCCAAGAAATAAGCATTCTGCGAGAAGAAAAGCGATGGCTGTTCAGCCGGACGTTCTTCTGTTAACAAATCATACCCCCAAAAATGGTTTGGTTCGCGAACCTGAGCAAGATCCATCACCGTAGGCCCCATATCGAGCTGCGACGCAACATCTTCACGGACTGTAAGCCCATTGAACAAATTGCTATCCGGCGAGAAAATTCCCATGAAAATTCTCGAAACAGAAACACCCAGCGGCTGCGGCACCGCATAATCGACGGAATCCACAGGCGTGTCATGATCGCCAAGAACGACGATAACTGTACGCTCGAAATCTGGACGAGACGAAAGTTTTTCAAAAAAACGGCCCAGTTGCTTATCCGTATAACGAATCGCATTGTAATAGCGGGCCATGGCATCGTCCGGCTTCGGCGCGAAATCATCGGGATACTCAAAGAACGGGATATGCGACGTAATTGTATTGAACGCAATAAACCAGGAACTATCCGTAGGCAGTTTCGGCAAATGAGAAATAACCATATCAACACCAACGCTATCAATGATGGTGCCGTCAGTCACGTTCTGAGGAAAGCTCCAGTTGTTCTTATAAAACCTTTCTACAAAAGGTAAAGTATGGTCAAATATCGGATTAGAAACAGTAATGTAGAACTTGTGGTAATTCTTTAAATACTCGGGAATTCCCGTAAAATGGTTCGAAGAATAAAAACTCGGCAAGTCGCGATTCGGATGCGAAGGGAAACCTAAATAAGTAGCCATCGTCCCGCGAACCGTGGGATATCCCCCGCTGTAGCCATTCTTGAACCAGAGACCGCCACCACCATTCGTAAACATTTTTCCTGTCGCAAGATTCCACAAGTTCGGAGCAAGAGTCGTATCGCCCTCCAACATGCGGTTAAAAATGCGCCCCTTGAAAGACTCGCCCATGATAAACACGATATTGTAGGGCTGTTTAGCGCGATATTCATGTTTCGCGGCCGAGCGGTACACCGGGAAATCCTCAACATTCGATCGATTCGCCACCATGTTTTCGGGGAGGAATGATTCCATGTCCTTGCGGATTTCGTCCGTAATCTTTTCGTTGTCGTAAAAGAACTCAAACGTTTCTTGCACAGCGATATGCAATACCGGAGCCGTCAACGTATATTTACCCAGAGTCATGCGCAAGTTTATATGCGTATGCGTAATCGGGAGATAGAGATCCCCGCGAACGCCACAGGCAAAGAAAATCAAAGGCAAAAGCAAGAAAGCGGCGCCCACAGAAATAAACACGACAGGGACTTTCCGGGCATGCTTTTCAGGCGAAAGGAAGAGCCCCGTGAGAACGCCCCTGGCAGCCCTCTTTCGCATTGTATAAACGACACAGAATACGATACTCGCAACAACACCCGCCAGAGCAAGTGAAATATACAGAATCGTTCCCTTGAGGTCCCCGCCAAGCGTTCCAATAGTCGTCGCATCCGTAATATTCGAAAAATGGAAATACGTCCTCAAAAAAGAAAAAGACAAACGCTGATGCGAAAAGCGGAAAACTTCATAATCGGCGGTCGCCAGAACAAAATAGAATCCAAAAAAGATGGCCAATGCACGAGGCGCTTTCAGGAACGCAAAGATGGCGGACACGAACAAAATTGTGCCAAACGCCATAAGGACCTGCCAAAATATTTTACCTTCGAACAGTTCCGTAAGGGATAGCCCAAGCGGATCCGGCAAAGTATAGAACAGGACGAGCATAATCGTTTGCAGCAAAAACGCCACAGACGTAATTAAGATAAACGGATTTTTAAAAAACTGTTTGATAATAGTACCCTACGTTTCAAGCCATGTAAAAATAAAAAATTGTAAAAACAGGGCATTTGTCAGCTGTTCATTTTGCGACCAATCGTAAATTTTCACGACGAAGCGCAAAAGCAGTCGCTCATTTTGCCCTAATGAGCACTACAAAATTTTCTGACAGGAAATTTTTACTACATTTCGAGCCATGAATCAAGAAACACCCGATACTACTCTAGGTTTATCTAACGTCAATCACCTAGAACGACTTTACGATGGTTGGTTCCTCGATTACGCCAGCTATGTGATTTTGGACCGTGCGGTCCCGTATTTTGAAGATGGCCTGAAGCCTGTTCAGCGCCGTATTTTGCATTCCATGTTCGAAAACCACGACGGACGCTACCAGAAGGTGGCTACGATCGTCGGTCGAACGATGGCTTACCACCCGCATGGCGACGCCTCCATCGGCGATGCTCTTGTGGGCCTCGGTCAGAAGAATTTGCTCATCGACACCCAGGGTAACTGGGGCAACCCCTACACGGGCGACCGCGCTGCAGCTCCCCGTTATATCGAAGGCCGCCTCACGCCGTTCGCTGTCGATGTCGTGTTCAACCCCGAAACGACGGAATGGATCCCGAGTTACGATGGCCGTAGCGAAGAACCGGTCACGCTCCCGGTCAAGTTCCCGTTGCTTTTGGCTCAGGGCGTCGATGGTATCGCAGTCGGTCTCTCGACTTCCATCCTCCCCCACAACTTCCGCGAACTCTGCGAGGCTAGCATCGCCTGTTTGCGCGGCAAGAAGTTTACGCTTTACCCGGACTTTTTCACGGGCGGCATTATCGACGTGTCGGACTACAACGACGGTCAACGCGGGGGCAAGGTCAAGGTCCGCGCGAAGATTGAAAAGGTCGATAACAAGACGCTCGCCATCCGCGAAATCCCGTACGGCACCACGACCGTGAGCTTGATTGAAAGCATTGTCAAGGCAAACGACAAGGGCAAAATCAAGATCAAACACGTGGACGACAACACGAGCCAGGGCGTTGAAATTCTCGTGCACTTGCAGCCGGGGACGGACCCGCAGGTCGCCATCGATGCGCTTTACGCCTTCACGGACTGCGAAAAGTCGCTCTCTCCGTGCACTTGCGTCATTATCGACAAGCACCCGAAATTTGTCGGTGTTTCTGACATTTTGAAGCTCAACACGGAACACACCGTGAAGCTTTTGGAATGGGAACTCGCCAACGAGCTCAAGCACCTCGAAGACAAGTGGCACATGACCACGCTCGAAAAAATCTTTATCGAGAAAGAAGTCTACGAGGTCATCAAGAAAGCAAAGGACCGTGAACAAATTATCCGCCTCGTTCGCGAAGGCCTCACGCCGTACCTCAAGCGTCTGCACCGCCAGACCGTTACGGACGAAGAAATCGGCAAGCTCATTGAAATTCCGATCCGCCGTATAAGCCATTACGACCGCGAAAAGGCCGACCAGCTTTTGCAGGAACTCGAAGAAAACATTGCAAAGTGCAAGTACAACCAAGAACACATTATCGATTACGCCGTAAACCACTTCAAGAACATCTTGAAGAAGTACGGCGAAGGCAAGGAACGCCGCACGCAGATTGCCGAATTCGGTAAGGTGAACGCCGTACACGTGGCACTTGCAAACCAGAAGCTTTACGTGAACCGCAAGGAAGGTTTCGTGGGCACCGGCATGAAGAAGGAAGAATACCTCTTCGACGTGTCGGAATACGATGACTTGATCGTGTTCAAGGCCGACGGCAGCTTCAAGGTCGTGAAGGTCAGCGACAAGGACTTTGTCGGTAAGGATATCATTCTCGTCGAAAAGTTCAACAAGGACGATGAACGCCATATCTATAACGTCATCCACCAGGATGGCAAGGACGGCTACGCTTACATCAAGCGCTTCAACGTCGGCGGCGTGACTCGCGACAAGGATTACTACATGGGCAAGAACAAGCCCGGTAGCAAAATCCTTTACATGTCGAGCAACATGAACGGCGAAGCCGAAGTGGTCGAAGTCATCTTGAAGCCGCGTCCGCGCATCAAGCTGAACTTTGAAGTGGACTTCAGCGAAGTCGAAGTCAAGGGCCGTGGCGCCATTGGCAATATCGTTTCGAAGTACCCGGTCAAGACAGTCAAGAGACTCCGCAAGGGCGTTTCGACGCTTGGCGCAAGAGTGCTTTACTTCGATGCTCCGAGCGGTATCGTCTCGACGCAGAAGAAGGGCGATTGCCTCGGTGAATTTGGCGAAAACGACAAGCTGCTCATCATCAAGCAAGATGGTAGCGCTCGCGTCCACACCATGGCAGACCCGATTCTCGTCGGTTCGAACATCAAGTATCTGCACAAGTACGACCCTGCTCAGGTCTTTACGGTGCTCTACTTCGAAGGTTCGAATTTCAACTACATGGTCAAGCGCTTCAACCTTGAAGGCTGCCCCATGACGACGGAATTCAGCGTAGTCTCCGACCACAAGGACACGAAGCTCATCGAGCTCTTTGCAACTGATGACGCCCGTGAACTGATGGAATACCAGGTCGGTCGCGAAGTCCAGAAGGAAGAACTCGACTTGACGGAAATTGCGGAAGTCAAGGGCTACAAGGCTCTCGGAAGCAAGTTCACCGCCAAGAAGATCAAGCGCGTGAGCCGCATTTCGCCGGCAGATCCGTTTAGCGACGGCAGCGGTGAAAGCGAAGGTTCTAACGAAGATCCGAGCTTATTCTAAGGAATACTAGTTCTAGGGAAAAATGCCCCGCGGAAGCGGGGCATTTTTGCATTCAAGAAAGGACGCTATTAAAAATCTCTATTCATTAAAATTTCGGTTTAGCCACCCGAAATAAACTTTCAAATAAAATCGCGGACCCCTTTTAATATCGTAGGTATTCGTAGCCACATAAGCATACGATGCAGAAACTCTTAAAAGCATCAAATTAATATTCAAATCAGCATGTGGCCTGAAATAAAATTTATGACCAGGACTAAAAGCAAACCAATCCATCTTATAGCCAGCACTCACCGATACGGGAACCCAGCCCTTCCAAAAGAAAAATTCCACAGTTGGATTCATCAAGAACAGAGTCCCTAAAAAAATTTTCATCGGAATTTCGTCTTCATAGTGACCATCACCATGCATTAGAATATACGGAAGAAAACCCAAAGTAACAAGTGAGTTTATTACAGATACTCTATATTCCAAATGACTCGTATCACGTCTATCCGAAATAAAGTGTACACCAAACTCGGAATTCAAAGAGAGTTTTTTCAATATACTCTGTCCCGATTCAATGGAAAAAATCATATCATCTCGGCTGAACACCCGATCATCAATCCGTTTTTTTTTCCCAGAATGATGCGTCTATTCCAAAAAATCCCCCCGCCCATTCCTTTTCGCAAAAAGCCTGAGAACAGAACACCACCAAACAAAATAAAAATACAAACCGTTTCATTCCCCCAACCTTCTACAAATGGCGCTTACAAAATATCGCGGTTTAAAAGTTCGCCGTGGCTGAGTTCAAGGCGGCGGAACGGGCTGTTCAGATAAAAGTCCGGGTTATGCGTAGCCATGAGGATGGTCGTACCGCGTGCATTGATTTCCTTGAAAATGCAGAACACTTCTTCAGCGTTTTTCGGGTCCAAGTTACCGGTCGGTTCATCCGCCAAAAGCAAATACGGGTTGTGCACCATCGCACGGGCAATCGCTACGCGCTGCTGTTCACCGCCCGAAAGCGTGTAAGGCATCGCAAAGCGCTTTTGGCTAATGCCCACGAGCGCAAGCGCGTCAAAGACCGCAGCATTAATCTTATTGCTCGGAGTCCCCACAATGCGGAGCGCAAGCGCCACATTCTCAAAAACATTGCGATCCGGCAACAGCTTAAAGTCCTGGAAAATAATTCCCATCTTGCGGCGGAGCGCCTGGATTCTATCGTCCGGCGTATTCTTGCTATCGTACAAGATGTTGTCCGAGAACTTGACCATCACCTGGCCACCGCGCTGTTCATCCGGACGTTCGTCCATGTAGATGAGTTTCAGCACCGTCGACTTTCCGGCGCCGGAATGCCCCGTCAAGAAAACAAACTCGCCTTTATTAATGCGGAAGGTGACGTTGTTCAACGCCTTCCAGTTGGCTTCGTAAGATTTCGTGACGTGGGTAAAATGGATCATATTATTCCGTCATTCTGATTTCGACGAGAACTTCCTTGCGCCACTTTTGGATGAGCTTCTGGAGCTTTTCATTTTCCAAGTGCGTTGCGGCCATAAGTTCAATCTTGCCGTAATCTTCTTCAAGAGTGAGTTCGCGCACCTGGCGGGAATCATCAAGACGGAACAAGTGGTAAGCGCCATCGATCATGACCGGTTCAGAAATTTCACCGACGTTCAAGTTCGCGACCGGATCCACATAAGCAGGTTCCATTTCGTTACGCTGGAACCAGCCAAGCAAGCCTCCCTGGAAGTTGCTGGACTTGTCTTCGCTGAACTTCTTTGCGGCCTTGGCAAATTCATCCTTCGACTTAATATTGTTGCGGAGAGAATCGGCGAGAGCCAATACCGCAGCGGAATCCTTTGCAGTCGGAATCGTGCGCAAGAGGATCTGTGCAGAGCGGACGCCATCTTCCTTACGGCCAAGCACGCGAGCAATATGCCAGCCCAAATCCGTCTTGACCGGAGTCGATGCATAATGACCGTTCTTCAAGCGTTCAATAGCCTTTTCGAAAGCAGGGTCCAAGAGACCACGCTTAAAGTAACCGAGGTCGCCACCCTTTGCGGCAGTGCTATCCTGCGAATGGCGCTGGGCCAAAAGTTCAAATTTGATGCCGAGGTTGAGGCTATCAATCAACGCTTCAGCGACATGCTTCACCGAGTCCACAATCATGGAATCCGGCTTAATCGGGAGCTGGATATGGCTCAACAAGACGCAGTTGAACTGGCGCGGGAGCGAATCCTTGTAATCCTTGTAGAAGACATCCACTTCTTTCTTGGTCGGGTGGATCGTGCCTACGTGGAGCTGGCGCACGCGGGAAATTTCCATGTGACTACGGATTTGCTTACCAAGCTGTTCGCGGTACTGGATCATCGAAAGACCAAGCTGCGCGCGCACCGCCTTTTCGAGCGTCGCCATATCAATCTTCTGGCTTGCGGCAATAGACTGCAAATGAGAAGTCACGCGCTGGTCCACTTCGTTTTCCGAAATCACAATCGAGTCGCGGTCAATGCGGCTGAGCAAAACCTTTTCTTCAATCATGCGATTCAGCACAGCTTCTTTCTGTTGCTGTTCAGTCATGCTCGCAGCTTCGGGCGTGTCCTGGAACCTGTAAAGGTTGTTCATGAACTCCGAACGCATAATCGGCTTGCCATCGACAACAGCCGCAATCCCTTCCATCAAAACAGGCTCGGCAAAGCAGCCGACAGAGAGGGCAAAAACTAAAGAGGCAATTCGATTACTGATCATTATTTTTCCTTTTCACTAAATACATTTATCTTCGTAATTATGGGAATTCCCGTTTTCCATTCATCCTTGAGGCGCTTCAAGACGACATTCTGGTGTTCCATCCATGCCTGCATGGAGACATCTTCAATCACTTCGTCAAGCGGACGCGCATCAGCGGAGTCAAGGCGATTTGTCACCACGGCAATCTTAGCGGCGCCATCGCAAACCTTCATCGGCGTAATGCGACCGACCACAGCACGGCGAATAGACGGAATCATGCACGGATCCGGAGTCATATCGACACCATCAAATTCCCTCATGCGCTTTACCAAGCGGTGGTTAGGCGGAATCGATTCAAACTTGGTGTTCTTGAATTCCTTGTAATACAGCACGGCAGATTTCCAGTCGGCAAACGTGAGGATTGCGCCAGAAACCGAAGTTTTCCCGTTCAAGTACAGGTTCTGATTCTTATGGTAAAAATCAATTTTTTCGACATCGCTTACGATCATCGTGTCAAGGAACGTCTGCATGAAATAGTCAGCGACAATTTTGCGCTTCGTGCGTTCAATCATGCGGATGAGCACGGAATCTTTCAACGCCCCCGCTTTCACAGCCTGCTGGTAGACAAGTTCTTCTTCAATCCAGTGCTGCAAAAAGAGAATACGCTCACGGTCGCCCCAGGAATCCCAATCGGGAGCGTACGTATAAAGCTCCGACTGGTGCAACTTGGAATCGCCCACAGTAACAATAACAGGGTCTTTTGTCTTACAGCCGGCCATCAAAACCAAACTGAAGACAAGCAATATGCGAATAAGAGATTTCATCGCGACAAATTTAGCAAATTCGAGGCCGAGAGAGTACTTAAAGCCTTCCAAAACGGCCTTTCAGCCTTGCTAAAGCGTCTTCTTCAACGATATCTTCGGCATCATTGCCCTTGCGCTTGTACTTGAGGATTTCGAAATCTTCAAGCAGAGCCTTCGCCTGCAAGTAAAGTTCCGCAAATTCCGGGTCATCCGTTGGCGTACGGTCAATTTTACCAAGAAGCTCGCGGGCATTTTTGAGTTCGTGGTCCTTGAGGTAACGCGCCTTGAGGTACGGGCGGAAATACTCACGGAGGGTATTAGCCGAAAGTTCAGTGTTTTCGAGAGATGCGCTGGAGTCGCGGGATGCGCTAGAATTGTGAGATGCGCCGAACGGGAATTCTATGTTGAAAAGTTCTGCAAGAACGCGCAGACGTTCAAACAAAATAAGTTCTTTTTGGTATGCCGTATGAATCGCAATTATGGTTTTATTTTTTACGGTCGACTTGCCGTTTCCACTGCGCATTTCCACGCTGAAATCTTTAAGCAAATTCCAGTTCTTTACAAAAGCTTCAGCACCGATAAGACCCGATTCGTATGTGGCGCGCACAAGCGAGAGGCGGATTTCTTCATCTTCGCTACGGGTATTTGCGGCAAGGCTCTTGAAGTCGCGAATCTTTTTACCACGCGAGAATTCAAGTCCTGTAAAGCGCACACAGCGAGTCGCATCAAGGCTATCTGCGGCAAGCGATTTTGCCACCCAAATTTTGAGAGCCGTTTCAAAGTTATCCGCAAAAACACCACCCATTTCGAGCAAGTTCAAGCGGTCGGCAATGAGCTGTTTTTTCTCTTCGGAGAATGAAGTCTTTTGCGGTGCGGGATGCGCCGCAGTTTCAAGATGCAGTGCTTTTTCGAGGCGCGCGCCTTCCACACGCTTGCGGAAAGCTTGCCAAAAACGGGATTCATCCGACACCATCAAAGCCGACTGTCCAAGACGCCAGCCAAAGCGCATCCCCTCAAGCGGGAAGTCAATGCCAAACGTCACTAACGCCGGGCGAACCGCCAAGAACATGCGGTAAGAGCCCCATTCCGGAGAAATTTCGAGTTTATAAGGTTCCGGGAAACCAGGCTTTGAAACGACCAAATGCAGACGCAAATGATTTTCCTTGTCGGGATTCACCGTCGGAACGTCGATGCTAGCGCCGTTTGCACCCGAGCGGATTTCCTTTGTATTCGAAAGGACTTCGTAAAGCAACAAGAGCGGAGCTTTATGCGGGAAGTTGTCGAGCGCTGCAAAAAATTCATCGTCAATCGCGGTGCGTTTGGCTTCGAGCAATTTCTTGACGCTCTTGGGCATTTCGCGAATCACGGATTCAATCATCCATTCGCGCCATTGCTGGATGCTCATCGCAAATTTTGCCGGAGAAATTTCAGTCAGCAAATCGTAAGGCAACGAGAGCGTAATGCCATCGCAATCGCGAGTGGCGTCAAAGACCATTTCACCTGTAACAACGCGCTCGCCAATGCGGAAATGCTCGATGGATCCGCCAAGAGTTGGGGCTATGGGGTCAGCACTACGCGCCTTTGAGGTTTGGGATTGCTTCGGCAAAAAGTCGGAAAGTTTCGTTCCAAACCCTCTCTCGTCCTTCGTCTGTAGAGAGCCCGCGAGCGTTCTCTCGTCTAACAAATCCAACCAATACTTTTCATCGAATTTCAAGAACTGGTCGGTGTGCTCATAGATGTAGCTTTTGAGCGTCTTGATGGAATTGACGTTACCCGCTATTCGCGTGTAGTATTCCACGAGTGCATCTTCGCTCGGAGCAAGCCCGAACTGGCGTTTACGCGCTTCGAGAGCATGGAGATTTTCAACAACGTGATCGTTGTGCTTCATGAAATCGAAAGGCCTTGCCACCTCGCCCATCACTACCGCTTCGCGCCAGAAAATCTGAGCGCAATCTTCAGGATTCACGCGGGCGTAATCCACACGATGGCCACGGCTAATCACAAGCCCTCTAAAGCTCACTTCTTCGACAGCTTCGACAAAGCCACGTTCCTTGTTCCACGTCGGTTCAAACCAGCGGCGTGTGCAGAACGGTTCTGCCACTTGCAAAATCCATTCCGGCTTGATTTCGGCAGCTTTCGTGAGGAACGTGCGGCTCGTTTCGCGCACTTCGGCACTGAAAAGCCATTCCACGCTCTTGGCGTACAAATCGCTGCCCGGGAACACATGCGTTTCGCGACCGCTCACCAAGCGGTAACAGCCGTTTTCAATATCGCGATGCGCAATCCCGCCCAAGAATCCGGAAAGGAGCGCAATGTGCAAATTGTCGCGATGGAACGAATCGAACGGACAAACTTTATTTTCAAACTTTACTTCGAGAATGCGGCTAAACTGTTCGTACAAATCAACCCATTCACGCAAGCGCAAAAAGTGCATGCTGTTCTTATCGCAGAACTTGCGAAGTTTGTTCCAAGATTTTCCGTCCCAGTCCGTGCAGAATGCATTCCACATCGAAACGTAAACAAGAAAATCGCTCTTGTGACCGCAGAATTTTCGATGCAGCTGACGGATGCGGGTGCGTTCCGGCTCATCGTTCGGCACCACACGCGGGTCCTGAATGCTAAGCGCCGAGCACACGATAAGCGCCGGCTGCAAAACGCCCAAATCACGAGCACGCAAAAGCACCGCCGAAAGCGACACGTCCATCGGGAGGCGCGTCATATCGCGGCCAAGCTTGGTCACATAACCGCTAGAATTGTCTGCCGTGAGTGCGCCAAGTTCAAACAACGTCTTGTAAGCGCCACGGAATGCCGAATGCGGAGGCGACTGTAAGAACGGGAAGTTTTCGAGTTCCAGCCCGAGACTGCGCAACTGCAAAACGACATTTGCCAAATTGCTACGGCGAATTTCTGGCTCCGTGAATTCATCGCGCTTTTCAAAATTCTCGGGAGAGTAAAGGCGAATGCACACGCCGGGCTTCACGCGCCCCGCGCGTCCAGTGCGCTGCCGCGCGCTGGCCTTCGAAATTTCTTCGACGGGAAGCCCCTGGATTCTCGCCTGCGCATTGTAGCGCGAGATTCGAGCCATACCCGTATCGACAACGTAAGCAATTCCCGGAATCGTGAGAGACGTTTCAGCAATGTTCGTTGCCAAGACCACGCGAGTCTTGCCCGTGTGCTTGAAAATGCGACGTTGCTCGTCAGGGCTCATACGCCCGTAAAGCGGGAGCACATCAAAAGTCGCTGCATCCAGCTCGTGCGCAAGCTCACCCATCAAGTCCTGAATGTCGCGTTCCGTCGGCAAAAAGCAAAGCAAATGGTCACGATGGCGCGTTTCCAAATCGAGAATCGCATCACGCGCTTCTTCGATTAAGCCAGAATCGCCCTTGCCCGAGATGTCACGGAGTGCGCTTGCCGAACCATAGTCCGAGAAATAATACTCGACATCCACAGGGTACGTGCGGCCTTCGGCCTCCATCACGCAACTGTTGTCATAAAATTCTTCAAAAAGTTTTGCGTCAAGCGTTGCTGATGCAACGATTAACTTGAAATCTGGACGACGAGAAAGTACCGTCTTGAAAATGCCAAGCAAGATATCGATGTTCAACGAGCGTTCATGCGCTTCGTCAATCATGATAGCATTGTACTGCCGGAACAAGCGGTCCTTGCGGAACTCCTGCAACAAGATACCATCCGTCATCACCTTGATGGGGGCTTCATTTGTACCTTGTTCCCAGAAACGAATTTTCGTTGAAACAAGCTCTTCGTCCTTGAGTTCTTCACGCAAGCGGTCCGCAATGGAAATCGCCGCCAAACGCCGAGGTTCCGTCACACCAATTTTAAAAAGTCGCACTTCGTGCTCTGAGGTATGAGCACGGGCTTCGCCCTTTGAGGTATGAGCGGCAGCCTCTCTCGTCTCTCGTCCCTCGTCTCTCGTCTTCGCAATAAACCATTCTAACAAAAACTTCGGTAATTGCGTGGATTTGCCGGAACCGGTATCGGCCTTGACGATGATAACTTGATGTTTTTCTAAAAGGTCAAAAAACTCCTCCCGATGTTCAACAACGGGAAGCTCCGGGTACTCAATTTTCAAGTCGGTTAATTGCATTACGAGATAACAATTACTCTTTAATATGCCCGCACTTATCGCAGGTGAGTTTATAGCTGTTATCGGGGTCTACGACCATCACGCCGTCACATTCCGGCACTTCGCACGGGAGTTCGCCCGGCATCACTTCTCTATAAGTCTTTTTTTCTTCCATAATAACCTGAATATAGAAATTCAAGGCCCTGCTCGCCCACGACAATATTTATTTTTCGGATATGGAAAACGCAAAGACAGTCAAGCAATCTCAAGTCGAAACCCGCGACATCGTTCACCCTTCCGACGTCAACGCCTACAATTTTGTATTCGGCGGACACCTGACATCGCTCCTCGACAAGGCAGCCTGCATTGCCGCCTGCACCCATTCCAGACGCAAAGTCACAACGGTCTCGATCGACAACGTGCGTTTTTTCAAGCCAGCCACAGTCGGAACCATTCTCACCATCAAGGCATCCGTAAACCGAGCCTTCAACACTTCCATGGAAATCGGAGTGAAGGTCTTAGGAATCGACCCGCAAGTATCCTGGCAGCCCCAAATCATCTGCCACGCTTATATGACATTTGTCGCCCTGGACGAAAACGGAAGACCGACCCCGATTCCCTCGATTATTCCCGAAACTGAAGACGAAATCCGCCGTTATGAAGAAGCCGGCATCCGCCGCGAAGCCAAGAAAAAACTGGCAACGGCCCTAGAAAACAAATAAACTCTCTCGTCCCGGAACAAGTCCGGGATGACAAAAGAATTTTATTCTCTCGTCTAAAAAACACTGGATACACTTGAAAACATTTTCATCAAAAAGGCCCTTTGACGGGGCCTTTGTTGTTTCTAGATTTTTACACATGAAACAGATCGACGTCAAAGACCGCTCGCTCATCAGCCTTTCGTGGCCGCTAATCCTCACATTTGCCGTGAGCATGATCCAGCCCATGATGGACAGCTGGTTTTTGTCGCGCACTTCCGAAACCGCAGCCGCGGGCGTCGGCGCCATGCTCCCGATTCTCGGGGCTCTTTTCACCGCGCTCCACGCATTCTCGCAATCGGGCGCCAGCATTGTTTCACAGTACATTGGCGCAAAGCAGAACAGCCACGCAAGCAGCACACAAACGATGGTCCTTTTCGGGAGCATCCTTCTCGGCATCGCTCTCACGCTCATCATTTATCCGCTTTCCGGTAACATTCCGCAATGGATGGGACTCACCGAAGCCCCCGCTGAATACGCCACGCAATTTTTAAGCGTTGTTTCATTCGGATTCGCCTTCCGCGCCTTGCAAACCATTTTGACCGCCCTCATCGCAACCCACGGCCTTACCATTTGGAACTTTGTCGGTAACACGCTCACGATTGCCACAAACGCAGCCTTGAACGTCGTATTCCTCGAAGGACTTTTCGGACTCCCTAAAATGGGCGTTCACGGAGTCGCCCTCGCGACCGCACTTTCCTGGCTCATTTCTTCGGGAATCCTTTGGCTTGTGCTCAAGTTCAAAGTACACCACCACAGCAAAATTCGCGACTGGAAACGCACCCGCGTTCTTTTGCCCGACTGGATCCGCATCGGACTCCCCGCCGCCGCAGAACCCATCAGTTTCCAGCTTTTCCAAGTGTTCATCACAGCAATGGTCGTCTACATCGGCACAACCGCAATGACCGCCCGCGTGTTCGCAGGGAACTTTGCCGCGCTTTCCGTCATTCTCGGAGTCGGCCTTGGCAGCGGAAACCAGATTCTCGTGGCACACCTCGTCGGTGCTCATGACTACGTCAAAGCAAACCGCCGCGTCCACCAAACCCTCGCCGTGGGCATCACCAGCGGATTCTTACTATCCGTCGCAGTAGCCCTCCTCGGCGAACACCTGCTCAGGCTCTACACCGACAATCCCGAAGTCCTCCGCCTCGGGAAAATATGCCTCTGGTGCGATGTTGCCGTGCAACCCTTCAAAGCCGTAAACTTTATCGTCACCACATCGCTCCGTGCCGCAGGAGATTCCAAATTCCCGGCACTCGTCGGTAGCGGCATGATGTGGACGCTCGGCCTTGCAACCTCGCTTATCCTCGCATTTGTCGTTGGGCTCGACCTCCCTGGCCTTTGGCTTGGCATGGCCGCCGACGAATTCTACCGTTCGTTCGCGAACATTTGGCGCTGGAAGAGCGGCCGCTGGAAAAGCAAAGCGGTGGTTTAGAAAGCAAAAAGTCCGGCAGGAAAGCCGGACTTCTATTTATTTAAAAATTATTAGTTCTACTCACGATAGACGATATTGAAAACAGTTCCTTCACTCTTTCCAAAAGTTAAATACTTTGCATCGGAAAATTTCACAGGAATATTGATTTCAAAATTAGAGAAACAAACACATCTTCTACGAATAGGCAAATATGTCGTATCAACAGTTCCTAAAGAGTCATTGACCGTAATAATGGTATCCGCAGGGACATAATCGTAATCAATAGACACGAATAAAGTGTCACTTTTACTTTCAATAGAGACTTTCGAAACCGAAGCAACTTCAGGGCATTCAGCAATCAAAGTCTTTCTCAATACAAAAGATCCATCTTTTTGTTTTATAATTTCTATAGAATCTTCCAGTACAGATTTAGCAAGAGTATTCTGACACGAAGCCTCGCTAGCAACATAAGAGCATGACTCCGCAGAATCTGCGAAAACATTTGAAGTTAGTTTATCATCACCAGAATCATCCGAACATGACACCAACAAAAAAGGTACAAAAAGAAAAGCTTTTTCAATCATGAGTCAATTTTAACTTTTTTTTCGCATATGCTCAATAATCCATTCAATTACATTTTTATTACAACTATTTCCTGTTCGCGTCACTTCCTACCGCCTACTGTCTACTGCCAACAGCCTTCTGCCAGCATATCCCAAATCACTAACCACTAGTCACCAACCACTATTTACTACATTTGGCGCATGCCGTTCTACTCCGACGAAATCATCCAAGAACTCAAGAACCAAGCGGATATCGCGCTGGTCATTCAGCAGTTCTTGCCGCTCAAAAAAAGCGGGGTCAACAAATACGTCGGCGTATGCCCATTCCACGATGACCATTCCCCGTCCATGTCGGTAAATTCCACGCTGGGCATTTACAAGTGCTTTGCATGTGGCGCAGGTGGCGATGTTTTCAAGTTCATCCAGGAACACGAAAAACTCGACTTCAAGGGCGCTGTAGAATGGGTCGCCAACTTTGTGGGTTTTGCACTTCCGAACCTCGGCAACAACGTCAATACCGAAGTGCTCGAAGAACGCACGATGGTCCGCAAGCTGAACGAGCTCGCCTGCGAATGGTTCGAACAGCAGCTCACGTTAAGCCCAAAGGCGTTGGAGTATTTGAACAAGCGTCATGTCTCGCCTGAGACGCGCAAACAGTTCCACATCGGCTACGCACCAACAGGGCGAGAAGGCTTAATCGGCTACGCCGCCCGCAACGGTTTTTCGCCTCGCGACTGCGTCAAGGCAGGACTTGCCGTCGAAAAAGAAAACGGCGGTATCGCAGACAAGTTCCGCGATCGCTTGATGATTGCCATCCAGAACCTCTCGGGTGTCGTTGTCGCATTTGGCGGTCGAGATTTGAGCGACCCCGCATCGCACAACGGAATAAAGCTTGCCAAGTACATGAACAGCCCGGAAACGGCGCTTTACAGCAAGCGCGATATTCTCTTCGGTCTGAACCACAGCCGAAACGCCATCATGAAGGAAAATGCGGTCATTATCGTCGAAGGATATTTTGACCTCATCAGCCTTTACCAAAGCGGTGTGCAGAACGTCGTGGCCGCATCGGGTACGGCACTGACCGAGAATCACGCTAGCATTCTCGCCCGCTACGCAAAGACCGCTTACCTTGTATTTGACGGAGACGCCGCCGGGCAAAACGCCACGCGCCGCAGTCTCGAAATCGTGCTACCTAAGGGTCTTTCGCCAAAAGTTTTTGCACTTTCGCGACCGGACGGCACCAAGATTGACCCGGACAACTTCGTGAACGAACAAGGCCCGGACGCTTTCAGAAGAGCGCTCCGCACCGCCGAAGACTGGCTCAGCTATCTCGGGCGAACCATGCCGAACAACAGTCCCGAAGACCGAGCCGCATTCATCACGCAGGCGAAGACACTCATCAAGAGCATCGAGAACCCGGAACTCCGCAATCAGTATTTGAAGCTCGTTTCCGAGCGTTACAGCACAACGCGCTCGCTCGCAGGCATCAAGGTGGCACACCCGAAACGCGAAAAAGCACCCACCGCCGAACAGCCAGCAGCACCGCAAGTGAGTGTCCCGTGGGAACTGCTCTCGCCGATTGAAGTGCGTTTTGCAAACTTGCTGTTCAGGAACCCCACGCTTCTTGACCGCGCCGCAGAATATTTCGACATGGACTTTGCCGCAAGCGGAATCCAAATTTTTGATTCTCCGCTGATTGATGAATTTATCCAGTCCATTCTCGCGCAGTACGCTGAAACGGGCGCGTTCTCGCCAAGAGTCTTGTACGAATCGCTTTCGCCACAGTTGCAACTTTTCTTGGAGCAACTCCCTGACGAAACGTGGAAAACGCCGAACGAAATTCTGGAATTTTACGACACGTTGGCCGTGCTCACACTCAACCTGTGCGACCGCTACAAAAAGCTCATCCCGCTCGACTCCGAAGCGGGCATGCGTCTCCGTATGCAGTTGAACAAATTCACGCAGGGCATCCAGACGATTTCCAGGAAGCGCAAGATTTCGGCCATTACGCCGGATGTTTTCGCCGAGCAGATTATCCAGAGCAAAACACCGCTCATCGAGCTTTACACTGAAATTAACGAGCTTGCGATGAACGGAGGGAACGCCGCGCAGTTCTCGCAGCAGGTCCCCGCGCAATTTGCAGCACCCGGCGCACAATTTAATGATGCGCCCGCCGTGCAGTCCGCATTCCAGCAACCCGAAATGCCACCCGAGATGGAAGCCCCGCCTCCATTCGATGGTGACGAGCAATTTGCATCAAGCGAACCTCCCGAAGAAGCTCCGTACGATCCGAACGAAGAACCTTACGTTCCCGATGACGAGCCCTACGTTCCCGACGATGACTTTGGAGCCATGGACGATTTCGGCTAAGCCCAACAAGATTTTAAAATTAAAGAGGAAATATGTTATCCATCAAGAACCTTAAAGCAAGTATCGAAGACGGCACCCAAATCCTGAAAGGGATCAATCTCGAGGTCAAGCCGGGAGAAGTCCACGCCATCATGGGCCCGAACGGCTCCGGCAAAAGCACGCTTTCCAAAGTGATTGCAGGCCACCCCGCCTACCATGTCGATGGCGGTTCCGTAGAACTGGACGGCAAGAACTTGCTCGAAATGGAAATCAACGAACGCGCCAACTCCGGTCTCTTCATCAGCACGCAGTACCCGACCGAAATCCCGGGCGTGAACAACGTCGAATTTTTGAAGATGGCGCTCAACAGCAAGCGAGCCTTCCTCGGCCAGCCCGAAATGAGCGACGAAGATTTCAAGAAGCTCTGCGAAGAAAAGATGGACTTGCTCGAAATGGACGAACGTTATCGTGAACGCGGCGTGAACGACGGCATGAGCGGTGGCGAAAAGAAGCGCAACGAAATCCTCCAGATGGCCATTCTCGATCCGAAGGTGAGCTTCCTCGACGAAACGGACTCCGGCCTCGATATTGACGCACTCCGCATCGTGGCAAACGGCATCAATCACATCATGTCGCCCGAAAAGGCCGTGATTCTCGTGACGCATTACCAGCGCTTGCTGGACTACATCAAGCCCACTTACGTTCACGTGCTCCGTCACGGCAAAATCATCTTGAGCGGCGGCCCGGAACTTGCCCTCAAGCTCGAAGATCAAGGCTACGACTGGATTGAAGAAGCCAAGTAAAGTCGAGGACGCATAATGAACGCTGAATTTATACAGAACTTGCCCACCGCGGAACAGGCGATAGCGCGCCTGCGTGAGCTCGGCATGCCCCGTCGCAATAACGAACTTTGGTCGTTCTTCCCGGTTGCCAAAATCCCAACACCGGAATTCATGGACACGGATTTTGCGGCAGCCCCAACGACTTTCCCGGCAGCAGCCCCGGCCAACCAAGAAACCGACTTTGCCGCCCTCCTCCCGATTGCAAATCAAGCCCGCCCCATGATTCGCGAAATCGTGCCCGGCGCAGCCGAAATGGCGATGCTCAAGTGCAACAACGACTTCGGTCACACAGTTCTTGACATCGGCAAAGGCGCCAAGGTGAGCCTCGAAATTCTCGACAACAAGGTCACTCACGACATCGCCGCCGAGCGTTTTGACATCAACGTCGGCGAAAATGCAGATGTCGAAATCTTCTTTGCAAACCCGGCCTGCGATTTGCCGCTCCGCTTTAGGCATTTCAACATCAACCAGGCCGCAGGTGCCAACGTCCGCTTTTCGAGCATCTGCAAGGATACAGCCATTGGCCGCGTCAGCGTCGAATGCCACCTCAAAGGCGAAGGCGCCAACTTCGATTACCGCAGCCTCCACGTTCTCGATGGCGAAGCCTCGCAGCACAGCCGCCTCACAATTTACCACGAAGCCCCGCGCACCACAAGCACACAGCTTGCCCGCAACTTGCTTTCTGGTTCTGCACGTGTGAGCTACGACGGAAGCGTCATCGTCGGTTACGACTGCACAGGCGTCAACTCGAGCCAGCTCGTGAATACAATCCTCTTGAGCGAAGATGCTAGCGTCTCCGTGAAGCCCGTCCTCAAGATTTATCACGATGACGTGGAATGCACGCACGGCAACACCGTCGGCGAACTCGATGCTGAACAGATGTTCTACCTCGTGAGCCGCGGCATCCCCAAAAAGGCTGCCCAGGAAATGCTCATGCGCTCCTTTGCTCAAGAGACGTTCCTCCCGCTCCCCGACAGCCCCGCGAAAAAGCGATTGATGGCGGAAATTTAGACGACAAATGCGTAAGGCGAATGAAGCAGGATTGCTTGCAAGCCTATTTCTGAGCCTAGCATTTGGTACTTGTACAAAGAACGCTCGCAAACTCGCTACAGACGAGAGACGAGAGAGCCTGTAAGATACAGACACAACTAAACGATAAAAAAGGCGACTTCGGTCGCCTTATTTTATTTTTAACAGATAAGATTTTTTATATTCTTCTATATGAAAAAATTTATCCTTATTATTGCATTGGGAGCATTGAACGCATTCGCTATCGATTGCCTTCGTTCCACCCTTGACATTTTCATCAAAGACTACCCAACATCCACTGAGCCTACAATATTGAATTACAAGAACTTTCTTGTAGATAGCATTTACTCCCAACAAGGATACTCTAGCCAACCCCAAAAGTACGAAAACTATAAGTATTACTATACAGGCTCTTACGTTGACAGTGCTAGGGTTTACACCAAGAAAAAAGGCTCTGACGATTGGGAAATCAAAGTCCAAGATCACGAGTCCCTTAACTATGGAGCTCTCGATGTCAAGATAACCATTACGCAAGAGGGAGATTTCAAAATAATCCGCAAAGAAGGCAAGGGCAATCCACCCATCATTGAATATGTGGTTTACGAAGATAAGGACTCCGTCTTCTTTGTCAAGTCTTATGTTGAAAAAAACGGGGAAAAAACCAACTCTTATCTCTACAATTACTATATAAGTAATGATACTTTATACCAATTCAACGATGGAAGGAATACATTCATCGTTCAAGACTCAACAAACGAAAGCAAATGCTACGAATACGGTTCATCAACCGAAAGTGATTTCCAAGTCTCTTACGAATACGAAATGAGAGGCGACACACTTACCGCCACCGAAAAAAAACACGGGGACAACCAAAGGACAATCACCATATTCCTTGTTCCCAGTGAAAAATACTCTAGCACCGTTTCTAGCCCCATTACTTCCGCAACACGACGCCTCAAATTGAATCCGGCAAAATCGCGAGACTTCGATTTGCTCGGCCGCCCCGCCAAGAACAAGCACATCGCTATTTTCAAGCATTAAAAAAATCCGCCGGACGTATCCGACGGATTTTTCCATTGCTGTGAGAACTCTCATTACCTTTCATTCCCGAAAGCGGCTTCAGCCGCGAATGAACTCAACAGCAATGGACCACACACCCCAAACATCCCAAACACCCTAATTTTTCCCTTCTTCCTTTTGTACCAGTGGGCTACCACCGGCACATTTATAAATGTATACGAGAAATCAAGGGCGCGCTAAAAATATTTTCAAAAGCAACATCCAAACAAGAAAGTTCCAAGTCGGAATATTTTTTTAAAGGAGATTCCCGCGCGGTGGCGCGGTATAATAAAAAAATCCCGCGAAAAGCGGGAAATTTAAAGGTTTTACATGATGTTCACAAGGAACAATAGAGCGGAGCCGCTAAAGGCAACCACAAAATTTACGACGAATTCCTCAAAAGCAGTCCGCTTCGGGTCTTCGTCTGTGTATTGATCTTCTTCCCAGTATCCCATTCTCATCTCGTAAACCGTAGGATTCTCCTACGAAGCTTAATTTAACTTTTTTTTTCAAAAATCAAAAGACTTTTTTAAAAAATTATTTACGATATTTCAGAAAATTTGAGCAAAGTTACCCGATAAACCCGTACAAAGTTTACTTATTTCGTACGGACTTATTACTTGCGATCTTCAATCTTCTTGATGGGTTCGTCCATCATGCGTTCGGCAATGACTTCCGGAGTTTCTTCAGCCACGGCAGCGTTCGATTCTTCCGGCATCCACGGCTTGTCGAGGCTCTTTTCCCAAGACACGGTCGGAGCCTTCTGTTCTTCCTGGGAGGCATCCACAATCGGGAGGCCAAGGAGTTCGCGGGCGCGGTTGAGAGCAGCGTCAATGTTACCGAGAGCGTTTTCTTCGCCAAGCTGGGCAAGCACACCGGCACGGGTCAAAGCCACCACCGGCTGGGCATGCACGCCACTCAAGAGAAGCTGCGTACCTTCGCTCTTGCAACGCTTGAGCAAGTCTTCAATCATGTTGATACCGGCAGCGTCAATGCTAGAGACGCTACGCATGCGCAAAATCAAGATCTTCGGCTTTTCGGAAATGCGGTTCATCGTTTCCTTGAACTTGTCCACCGCACCAAAGAAGAGGGAACCGGCAAGTTCGTACACAAGCACGCCCTTCGGCACCTGGCGGCCGAGGGTATTACGGGCAGCTTCGTCATCGTCATCCTTCAAGGCAGAAGAAACCGCTTCGACTTCGGCGACATCGCTCATGCGCTTGATGAAGAGCACGGCAGCAAGGAGCACGCCCACTTCGATAGCAACCGTAAGGTCGATAATCACCGTGAGGAAGAATGCAACAAGCATCACCGTCACATCGCTCTTCGGAGCCTTGAACATCTTGATCACGCTGCGGTAACCGCACATATTGAAAGCGACCTGGAAAAGCACGGCAGCAAGGGCTGCCATCGGGATCATTTCGGCATACTTGCCAAGCACGAGCATAATGAGCAAAAGAACGACAGCGTGAACAAGGCCAGAAATCGGGCTCACGGCACCGTTACGGATGTTCGTTGCGGTACGGGCAATAGCACCCGTTGCCGGGATACCGCCAAAAATCGGGCTCAAGATATTTGCGACACCCTGACCGAAAAGTTCCGTATTAGAGCGGTGCTTGGTACTCGTCATACCGTCAGCCACCACTGCAGAAAGGAGCGATTCGATAGCGCCGAGCATAGCAATCGTAAGTGCCGGCTGGAACACCTTTTGCATCATTTCGAGGCTGATATTCGGGAGGTGCGGCACAGGGAATCCGCTCGGGATGTGGTTTTTCATGCCAATCGTCACGACGCCGTGACCGTTCACCGGATCATCCCAGCCAAGGACCTTCACCATTACCGTTGCAACGATAATCGCAATGAGGGAACCCGGAACCTTCGTAGTAATCTTCGGCCACAAAATGCAAACCGCGAGAGCGACAACGCCCACAATCACGGAATAGACGTTCATGGAACCGAAAGAAGAAACGTAAAGCTTGATTTTGCCCACGGCGTCAGCCGGGTCAGCGCCCGCAAAAGTAAGGCCGAAGAAGTTCGGCACCTGGCCAAGCGCAATAATAATAGCGATACCCGCCGTAAATCCGACCGTCACCGGATACGGGATGAACTTGATAATCGCACCAAATTTAGCAAGACCGAAAATGACGAGGAAAATACCGGCCAAGAGCGTTGCCGAAGCAAGGCCATCGTAACCGTACTGGCTCACAATGCCATAGACAATCACGATGAATGCGCCCGTCGGGCCGCCAATCTGGAAGCGGGAACCGCCCAACAGCGAGATGATGAAGCCCGCGATAATGGCGGTGTAAAGGCCCTGTTCCGGACCCACGCCAGAAGCGATAGCAAACGCAATCGCCAAGGGGAGAGCCAAAATGCCAACAATCAAGCCCGACATCAAGTCGCTAGTGAAATCCTTGCGAGTGTAGCCGCGCTTGATGCTACGAACGATTTCCGGGGTGATTGTCGAAACGACGCCTGTCAAATACTGCTTGACGGATTCCTTGGCGTGAATATCAGACATTGAAGGTCTCCATATTAAATTCGAGACCCAAATTTAGGAATTTACCCCAATTTCGTTAAGGGGGGTAAGATTTTTTTATAAAATATATTTTACAGCAAGCCCTTCTTTGCAGAGCGCATCAGGTTCTTGACTTGCTTTTTGTCCATCGCAGGCACGTTTGCGTCTTCAAAGCGCTTGGACCGTGGAGCACAATCTTCGCAGAGGTGCTTGACCACCGTCCCAAAACTTGCGGCTCCATCGGACACGGACATTTCACGGGAGCGGTAAGAGCGCAGCAAGGCTTCCTTGTGGCACTTGTCGCAGATGCCCATCTTGGGGGCGGCAGGCTCGCGGGCAGTATTGCGTTTCTGCTTGTCCTTTTCGGAATCAATGGAGAACGCACGGCTCATGGCCGCATTTTTACTAGCAAAACGATTGTCAAAAAGACCCATAATTACATCTCCTTTAAATCTTCTACAAGTTTATCCTGCAAATATAGCGCTAAAAGCATGCAGCAAAGCGACGTGGCAGAGCCATCTTCCATAAAGAGGGAGCGCCCGAACTTGCCGCGTTCCATCTGCTTTTCCTTGAACGTCTCGGCAAATTCCGCAAAATCGAGAAGCTTTGTGCGGGGGGCATTCGCAGCGCAAAACTCACGAATCATTGTATTTAGATATTCCACCTCGCTTACCGCAATCGGGAACATTTCCGGGGGAATCGTGAGCAAAAAAAGTCGCGACTGCGTCTTGTTCACGAGTTCATTCACGAGCGTTTCGTAAAGCAAGGCAATCGAGGCGCCATCGGTACCGCCGTGGTTCAGTTCACGCAACCCAAGCCCCATGATAATGCGGCCGGCATTTTTGCCTATGACATCGGAAGAAAGGCGCGCTTTGATTTGCGATAACGAGACCGCAACAGGCACATTTACGGAAAACTGTATAGGTCGGCTGGGTTCCCGGCACAGCACGGCTTCCACAAAACGGTTCGCCGCTTCGCCCTTTGGCCCAAATAATTCATCGCCTATAACTAATACTCTGTTTTCCACATAAACAATCTATACTTTAGAATCCGATTTGACCACAGAGATTTCCCAATAATTGCCTTTTTTTTCGCGTGAAAGCACTTTATGGCCGTCAGCAATGAGCGATCCGGGCACATTTTCAATCGGGGACCCCTCATCTAGCCAGATTTTGAGCGTTCGGCCTGCCGGATAACCGGACATGACGATTCGCGAACGGACGGAATTGAGGGGGCATTTTACGCCACGGAGATCCAAAAGGGAGGGAATTTCGCCCTGGAGGGTGGCAGGTAACGGCAAAATTTTCGCTTTTTCGCAGAAATCGGCGATTTCTTCGGTGTAATTTTCGGGATTTTCAGCCCATTCCCCCACCGGGAACTCCGAAAGACCACAACATACTATTTTGGATAGAGCCTCTTCGGGGGTAAGGAGTGCCGATGTACCGCGACGGATCCATTCCACACACGCGTACATTAACAATTTACGTAAAGATTCTGTAAAACCTGCAGTTTCGCGGTTCGCATCTATCCAGCGAGCGATTGGAGATGTTAAATTTTTCTTGCGTTCATCTGCCATTTTTTGCATATTTCGCCATTGTAAAAAAGTCTAATCATACCTATGTAAAAATACACTTTCCAAAGCAAAAAATGGGCCAAAATTCCTGAAAAATGTAGCAAAGGTCACATAGCGTTTCTATATTTGGCCCCAAGCATTCAATAAATGCAAAGGTTACAGTAGAATGAGTACTATACTACTATACGCAATGTTCGTCGTCTACGTTATCGCAGGCGTGGGATTGGTGATTTACGGGTTCAGTTGCTACTATAGCATTTACCTGTTCCTCAAGAACAGCCGCAAGACGCGACTTTCAGACCGCAAAGCGATCTTGAAGTACTACCGCGAACATTCGCTCGCAGACCTCCCGCAGGTCACGACCCAGCTCCCGGTTTTTAACGAAGCCAACTGCGTTGAACGTCTCCTCGAAGCCGTCTGCGCCATCGACTACCCCAAGGACAAGCACGAAATCCAGGTCTTAGACGACTCCACGGACGAGTGCTACGAAGTCACCAAGAAGAAAGTTGCTGAACTCGCCGCCCGCGGTTATGACATCAAGCTCATCCACCGCACGAACCGCAAGGACTTCAAGGCTGGCGCCCTCAAGGAAGGCATGGCTGTTGCAAAGGGTGAATTCCTCGCCATCTTCGACGCCGACTTCGTTCCTGAAAAAGACTTCCTCTTGAAGACCGTCCCATACTTGGTCATGGATCCGCAGGTAGGCCTTGTCCAGGGCCGCTGGGGTCACTTGAACCGCACCGAATCCGGTTTGACGCTCGCTCAGTCTATTGGCATTGACGGTCACTTTGTGATTGAACAGTCCGCACGTAGCTGGGGCAAGCTCTTTATGAACTTCAACGGTACCGCCGGTGTCTGGCGCAAGGACGCTATTTACGGTGGTGGCGGCTGGGAAGGCGATACGCTCACCGAAGACATGGACCTTTCTTACCGTTCCCAGCTTGCTGGTTGGAAGATGAAGTTTGTGTTCGACGTGATTGTTCCGGCTGAACTCCCGAACGACATCAACGCTTTCAAGGCTCAGCAGTTCCGTTGGGCAAAGGGTTCCATCCAGACCGCTATCAAGATTTTGCCGAAGGTTTTGCGTTCCAAGGTTCCGCTCCGCGTGAAGATTGGCGCCATCCTCCACACGACGCACTACTCGATCCACCCCTGCATGTTGTTCACAGCACTCTGCGCTTGGCCGTTGCTCGCGTTCTTTGAACCGGTCGGACACCTCCCCACTTGGGCATACACGGTTGGTTTCGCATTCATTTTCCTCGCCGCAATCGCGCCTTCTGTTCTTTACTTTGTCGCCCAGCGTTGCTCCGGCTACACCGGTTGGAAGATCCGCTTGCTCTCGCTCCCCATCTTGATGGCCCTCGGCGTTGGCATCGCAGTCAGCAACTCCCGCGCAGTGTTCGCCGCAGTTCTCGGTACAAAGGGCAGCTTCGTCCGTACCCCGAAGAGCGGTGGTGCAAAGAAGAAGGCCAAGAGCCATTACGCACAAAAGTTCCCGTGGATGGCACTTATCGAACTCCTCGTCGGCGTCTACTGCATTTTCGGTTTGCTCGAATACATCAACGCCAGCAAATACATCATCGGACCGTTCCTTGCCCTTTATGCAATCGGATTCCTCTCGGTGAGCGTGCTTAGCTTTATGCATTACATCAGCAACATTTTTGAAGTTCGCAAAGCCATTAAGTGCTCTGAATGCGTCGAAGAACAGGCTACGAACTAAGTTATAGCTCAGCAAGATGCGGCGAGATTCGCCAAACGCAATTCAAGAAGTCCCGCAAACGCGGGGCTTTTTTTGTTGGTGTTTTGGGGCTCTAGAATCGCGCACGAATGGCGCCACGGGATGCACGAGATTCGCCCGAGGTAGTGTCGCAAGGCGGGAGGCCACGCACAAAGCGGGTGCGGCAGCGGAGTTCTTGAGCTTTCCCGGTCGCAAAGTGGACATAGTTGTCCGAAGTTGCAACAACGCCGTGATGGAACATCGAATAAACGTTCAACGAGACGGTCGTGAGGATCGCGGCAACCGTTATGGCGACAAGCATTTCCAAAAGCGTAAAGCCGTGTCGAGATGTTTTAGGCAGAGCTAGATTCATCGCAAATAAAAAAGCCTCCGATCCTCATCGACAACGCACGAGGCGTTTGAGAGAATAATGTTCACTCGCAACAACAGCCCACGCCAAATGTGAACAGCCAGGAACACGAATCAGGCGAACCGACAGAGAGTCCGCGCAATCCGGGCGGTTCGCAACCAACGATTCCATCGAAGAGAGCACGTCATAGAATTCCTCCAAGCGCTTCCGCTCCCCCGCCACTTCGCGATTGAAGAAATTCCAACCGCCAAGGAGCGCCGTTGTTCCAACGAGAAAAACCGTAAGCGCCACGCAAACTTCGGGCAAAGTAAAGCCTTGACGAGAACAAGTCACAAGCGCCTCCGGGAAAACACAACATTGCGAGTGTCCATACAAAATGGCAAAAGCGCCTGAGTTGAATCGAGATGCTTTGCCGAAGAATCACGTTCAACAGTCCCAGACGGCGCAATCGCCAAGCCTTCAAACACTGACTTTTCAAGGAGCGACAAGCGGTTCTCACGATAGCCGACCGCAAGAGCCACGCTCGGGAAATTCATTTGTGCACGGTCTGAAATTTCAATATTCTGTTTTGAGAGGAGCGCACCCGCCATTGAGACATTCCCCGAGACAGTCACGCTAGCAAGGCCAAAAATTTCAGCAAAGTCAGCGGTCACATTTCCCTGAACGCTCACTGAGCCAGTCGCATAAATCCGAAGCGTATCAAAGTGAACATTCCCGCGAATCTTGACATCGCCCTCAACATTCGCCATAAAAGAACGAATTGACTTGCGCGAACTTTGCGAATTTTCAAAAGCGCGGGATTCGCCGAGGTCTAACGTCAAATCGCCAGCGCTCACATTTATCGCCATCATGCGTTCTGCAGAGAGACCATCTGAAGAATCCAGTTTAAAAAAGCGACGATTTCCCGACAAGTTTTTCAAGCCCACTGAATGCAAAATGCGTTCATGCAAATTCTGCTCCAGCACTACGGCACAACGCGCCCATTCCGAAGTCGAGAATCGCCCGTATTCAAGCCCCAGCATGAACTGGAATTTATTACGAACACGCCATTCGGTCCACGGTCCAAGAATCCGAGATTCAACAATCGGAAGCTCCGCAAAATAGCCATCCGGAAAGCCATACAGTTTCGCGAGCACCGCAGATTCCGCGAAATACATTTCCTGCGTTTCTTTTGCCACAAGCGATACGTTTCGGCGAAGCGCCCCCGGCATTTTAAGCATCGCAGTCACGAGAATCGAAAGCACAAGTAACAAGCCCAACACAAGCGGAAGAACGTTACCGCATTTTGAGCGCATAACGAACCTCCTTGCGACCACAACGCATCACAACATCGTTCATTCCAATTCGCTTCACGCGATATCGAGATAGCGAATCACCGACCGAAAGCGTTTTCGTCTCGCCTGCAGATGTTTTCACAAGCGCCACTCGCCCGCCCACAATTCCAAGTAAACTGAATTCCGACGAATCACAGGTTCCTCGTGAAGTTCGCCAACTTCTAGATGCGACACCGTCCACAAAACCCGCCCGTCCGAGAGTCCATTTTGCAGGGAGCAAATCGCGATGCCCTTCCGCCCACGCAAGCATTTCTAAATCGCGAGCGGCAGGCTGACTTAATTCAACCGGAGCAACATTCACAAATGAATTGTGAAATTCATCATCATAAAATTTTGCACATAACAAATTCAAAGAACCGCCGCTCATTGCAAAAACACACGCACAAAAAACAAACAAAGCCACGACGCTCATTATCCAACGCCTACGTTCGCAAGGTTTCATCGAATCGCACTCATCTAAATCCTTGCCACGCCAAAACGGATCACGCACAGCAACTTGAAATAGCTCATCCACCTTCGGCGAGCCCTCGCCAAACTCCCCCACGTCATTCATTTTCGCAAACAGTTCATCGGCTTTCAAGAATTCCTTAAAACGCGCAACACGCTCCCTACAAGCATCATCAAACACTTCTCCGTAGCCATACTCTTCTGACCAATGGCACAAACGGCCTTCCATAAAAACGAGGATGTACAGGCAATGTCCCCAAAACGCGACAAACAACAAATTTCCATTTTCCGCAACCTCCGCACATTCGCCGCCACACTCCGCGCACGCTTCATCACACTTCAAGCAATTCTCACCATCCCGTTCGCCACGCAATATTTTGTCAGCAATAGCATACAACGCAATTTGTTTTGGCAAGCAACGGTCAAACGTTTTTCGGTAATTTTCCAACGGTTCATCCGCCACCGCCACGAGATAGCGATGTTTGCGTCCATCCGACGCATTGAACGAGACCAGCTGCCAAAAGAAAACCGCGCACTCGCCATCTGCAAAACCGGCATTAAATACATCTCTAAAATCTTCGTCAAATCGCTTGCGCAATTCCGTTTCCGTAGGCATCCCGTCAAATGCTGTCGTCACTTCCCACGTCATCATCCGAGCCGCAACCGGTGCAATTCGCTTATTCCAGAAAAACATGTTATTAACCCTTAGTCAATGGTTATTTTTTCACATCACTAATCCTTACAACTTTCCATCAATTTTCCCTCTCGTCTGTAGACTCGCAGAGCCGTTCTCTCGTCTAACATCCACACTCGGCGTGATAAAAATTGCGAGTTCACTTTCGTCCTCTTCTTCGGAGGTGTAACTGAATAACCGCCCAAGAATCGGAATACTCCCCAAGAACGGCACCGCCGAACGCACCTCCGTCTTGTTCTTGCGAATAAGCCCGCCCAAGCACAAAGTTTCACCATCACGCAACACCACAGTTGTCTTCATGTTCCGAGAACTGATGTCTCGCGGCCCATCGCCAGTGCTCCTGCCCGCCGTCTTGATTTCCGGCGACACAGACAACGTTATCAAACCGTCTTGCGTCATCGTGGGGGTGAGTTCCAATGAAATACCATCGTTAAACGAACGATAATCCGTAATCGGGTACCCATCCGCAGAAACTTGACTGACAAGATAATAGACCGTATTCGTCACGTTGAGTTCCGCCTTATTGCCGTTCAACGTTGTCACACGCGGGCGCGCAAGAACCTTCGCCTCATTGTTCTCTTCCATCGACGAAAGCTCTAGTTCAAAGCGGTCCGGCAAGATTCCGATTTTTCCGAACGCCCCCGATTTCGAAATATCCTTGCCCAAGAAATCAAAGAACCCGCGCGCCTGAATATCGCGCTCACCCACATTCCGCGTTGCCCCGCTCCGCACACCAATCGCAAAACTACGCCCCTTGCGGAACTCTACAATCACGCACGCAAGCGTCACTTGCATTTGAGGCACATCGACCATTTTCAAAAGCTCCTCAGCACGCGCAATCGCCCGCGGTGAGCCACCAAGCACAAGCGCATTCTGCTCACGATATTCCGAGACATTCAGTTCCGAGCCTTTCATAAACTTTGAAAGTTGCGCCATAGCTTTCTCGGGCGACACATGCTTTAGCGAAAAGACACGCACATCGGCAAGCGCCTTTGCCCCCTCTTCCGAGACCCAAAGCGACGATGAATCTAGCCGAAACGTGAACGCACTCCCGCGAAAAAGTGACGCTAAAAGTTCCGGCAACGAAACATCCTTGAACGACATCTGCACTGTTTCATTCAAGTCGCCATAAACGGCCAAATTGAGCCCAGCCTCTTCTGCAATTGCCTTAAGCACTGCCTTGAGCGAAACCGACTGCAAATCCACCGAATAAAGGTCACCCGCACGTTCCACAGAAACTTCCGCGCCATCCGACGAACCGTTCAAAGCATTCCCCGTTTTCGCACGCGAAACCCGCAAGCACCCGCGCTCCCCGCGAACCTTGAACCCGTTCGATTCCATCAACACGCGAAACGCCATTTCTGGAACCATTCGCCTCAGATTTCCACTCACCACACCATCCACGTCGTAATCCGCAAGCACATTCACGCCCGTATTCAGGCCAAATTCCTTCACAAACTCGCGCACGTTCATGTTTTTCACGTCAATGACCACGCCAGAATCTGTGAGCGCAATCGTACCGTTCTGCACACGCGCCCGCCGAATATGGTACACACGCCCTTCCAACACCAAATCCAAGCCATGCGATGCACAAAGCGAAGTCAGCCCTTCGAAAAGGCTTACCCCCTCCAGGTGAAACGTCACGCGAACATCGCCCGCATCATCCGTCAAAATGGACGTTCCATACGCAAGCGAAAGCGTCCGCGCCACCTCCGCCAACGAAACATCCACAAAATCGAGCGTTACCGCCCCCGGCGAAGTCCGAACAGACTTCGGCTTTTCAACCGAACGCGCTCCCGCCACCGACGAAGACAACAACAATGTCAAAAGGGAAATTCCCAAGATCCTTAGAAGCACACGATTCTCCTAAAATGCGCATGCCCGCTTTTTCAATGCGAACGCCTCTGGCGTTACAATTGCGGCCCCTGCCCGGGATAATATTTAAGGATCTAAGAAATGATATAATAAGTTGCGAACCAATGTATAAAAAAGCAATTAGAAAAACAAGACGTCTAAAGGGGAATAAAATTTTCGGAACTTTTATCCCCGCTGAGGCGAATTACCTCGTTTTTTTATGGGTTTTAAGACCAGCAAAAAGGACTTTTCGAACAAAAACATCGAAATTTACACAATTTCGCCACATTTTCAAAATTGGCACGGTTCTTGCTAAATACAGGGTGGAAACAAAAAAATCCACCCACAACCATAGGAAGAATCATGAAATCAAAATTCATCGCAATCCTCACAATCTCTACGCTTGCCTTTTTTGCCAATGCATCTGCCAAGAGCGATGCCTCTGACATGAAGAGCGTCAAGGCCGAAATCACCGCTGAAATTTCGGAAGAAGTCCAAGCTGAAGTTGTCGACAAGGTCGACTTCAAGAAGATGCGCGAAGAAAGCAAGGAAGCTCGCAAGGGTCTCCTTGACAAGATCAAGCTCGACAAGGACGAAGCCAAGGTAGAAGCTCCGAAGCCGCCGAAGCCGGAAATCGAACCGCCGACCCCGAAGACGGAAGAAGAACTCCAGGCCGAACGCGAAGCTCACAAGGCTGAACTCGAAGCCAAGAAGGCCGAACGTGAAGCTAAGAAGGCTGAAGAAGAAGCAAAGCGTGCTGAACGTGAAGAAACTTTGAAAGCTGAACGCGAAGCTAAGAAGGCAGAAATGGAAGCCAAGCGCGCCGAAGAAGAAGCTAAGCGTGCTGAACGCGAAGAAGCCCGCAAGGCCGAACGCGAAGCTAAGAAGGCCGAAATGGAAGCTAAGAAGGCTGAGCTCGAAGCACAGCGCGCAGAACGCGAAGAAGCTTTGAAGGCTGAACGCGAAGCTCGCAAGGCCGAAATGGAAGCCAAGCGTGCTGAACTCGAAGCACAGCGCGCAGAACGCGAAGAAGCTTTGAAAGCCGAACGCGAAGCTAAGAAGGCAGAAATGGAAGCCAAGCGTGCAGAACTCGAAGCTCAGCGTGCAGAACGCGAAGAAGCTTTGAAGGCCGAACGTGAAGCTCGCAAGGCTGAAATCGAAGCCAAGAAGGCCGAAATCGAAGCACAGCGTGCAGAACGTGAAGCTTTGAAGGCTGAAAAGGAAACTGTAAAAGAAGAAAAGACCGTAGCACAGGTTGAATAAGGACTTTCCTCCTAAAAAACTGGGCGGCGGGAGCAACCGTCGCCCTCTTTTTTCCGAGTCTTTTCAAGGTTAACGCTATGAAAAACGCAAACAAAATTATTGCACTTTTGACCAGCTCGGTATTCGTGGCGGTTCCGTTTGCACAACCGGAATCCGATATCGCGACACCTGCAGGAAGGTCAGAAATTTCGCAAGACGCCCCTGACCTTGGACAGAAACAGAAAGAAGACTGGCAGCGTTTACGCGAAGAACGCAAACAAGCTAGACAGCAGATTCTCTCGGACATCAAGGCAAATGCCCATGCCGAAATCAAGGATATCCAGCAAGACATCAACTTGCAAAAAACGAGCAACAACGCGCTAAACGAAAACAAGAATATCGCGAAAGAAAATATTATCAACAAAGAAAAAGGGCAAATTGAAAAGAATCGCGACGAATGGGAAAAACAGCACCCAGAAAACCCGCCGTTCGATGTTCCACGTCCAAACGAACACGTCCCTTTCCCTAAAGGTCCTAAATTTTAAGACCAAAGATTTGAATTTTACCAACCCACACAAAAGCGACGCCGAATGGCGCCGCTTTTTTTTGATCAATTTTTAGCTTATCACCACGTTGGCGGCG
Organism: Fibrobacter succinogenes subsp. succinogenes S85; assembly: GCF_000146505.1. Taxonomy (GTDB): domain Bacteria; phylum Fibrobacterota; class Fibrobacteria; order Fibrobacterales; family Fibrobacteraceae; genus Fibrobacter; species Fibrobacter succinogenes. The sequence continues at coordinate 1,072,808 of NC_017448.1, forward strand.
GAGCGTAGATGAATTGACCCGCGCTGCAAAAGAACACGCAGCCATCGATATCGCTAGACTCGCCTTCGTTTTCGCAAGCGGTTCCGATTACAGGGCTTGCCTGGCAACGCAGAGACGGGCGGTCGCAATCGACTTCTTCGCCACATTCGTAATACTTGAAGCGTTCCACCCACTTGTTATTGACGCAGATGTAGTTTTCAATTCTGAAACTATTATTGGATTCCACGATGCGGAGGTCTCTGCTAGATTCAGAACCGTCGCAAGGTTCGCTCAGCCATTTATCGTTGCAGTATCTATCAATGCCATACTTGTTGCAAAGTTCGTATTCGCTATAACCGCATTCCGGAGCAAGGGCGTTGCATACAGGAACCGCGCATCCATCCATTCCTGGTTCGCAATCCTTGACATTCAGAGACCAGTATCCCTGATCACACACAAATTCCTCACCTGTTTCGCAATCAAATGCAAATCTTTTTTCTACACCACAAAAACCGCAACCAGGCCTATTATCATCGCATTTAACATCGGTGATGTGCTCGCAGATTTCATCGCCCATGCCGTACTCTCTCCACTTGCCGCCTTCGCACTTGTAATGGCCATTGAAGACGCCTTCTTTAAAGCAAGCTTCGCAGTATTCAAGTTTGCCTTGGGCGCAGAGTTTATTGTTATCCGTCGCCTTGACTTCCCACGTTTCACCGTTGCAAACGTAAATGGCACCACTTCCGCAATCGGCAATTTCCTTGATGCCATCCGGTTGGCAGAGACGGTAGCCACAGCCACCCATCCCCGGCTTGCATTCATCCGGTTTGACATTCAAGCAAGTCACCGGCTGCCAATTGTTGTTTTGGCATTCATAGTTCGCACCTGTCACGCAGTCAACGGCGGTGCGACCGTTTTGATCCACGCAGTTACCCTTTTCGGTCATGCCATCGTAATCCGTGATGTGTCTGCAAGTTTCCACGGTTTTCTCTTCGCAGCAAACCGGCTCCTGAGTCCAAATTCCGTTACAGTGAGTCGTCCAATGACCATTCGGACACGATTCAACGGAACTCGAGCTCAATGGCTTTTGAGAAAACGAAGAACTGCTCACGCAGAAGTAGGTCTGGCCCATTTCACAAAGTTGTTCGACGGTGTAACCACACTCAGGAAGCAGTGCAGCACACTGCGAGCTGAGCGGGATATCGGATGAAGAGCTTACAGCAACCTCTGAGCTAGAGGACTGCGGAGCAGGCTGTTCAACGGCCGAGGAAGTCCCACCGTTTCCAGCGTTGAAATCAGGACCGCTGAGAGTATCGTTATCGCATGCAACGACTGCGAAAGAAGTAGCCGCCACAACGGCAAGGCTCATCGCCTTGACATAATGATTCTTTTTCATGATGTTTTCTCCTTAATTTATAATTTCACCCATTCATTACCCGTTTTAAGATTCGGGCAATTATCAGACAAATCCACATCAACTTTTATATGTTCCGTTTCGGCATGGCTATTGAGTTCGCCACAATAGTAGAACAGGAACCTGGACATTTGAGTCAAAGACAGCGCCTTACATTCTCCCGCCGGAATATCAATCACCTTGATGGTATTCTCGGTAATTTCAGCAACGATATAGGCTGCAGTCAATCCATCGCTATACACATTGAACGTATAAAGTCCACAATTTTCGTCCAAAGTTTCGTTCTTTATCGCACTGATGATTTGAGGATACATCGAAAACGCCATTGGGAAATATTCTTGCAGCAATTCGACATTCTGCTTTACAATCTTATGCGGCCAAGGCGTATCAAATTCGGTCGCCATCGGCGGATTCGGATTTTGCGGATCGCCATCCGTATTTAGATCAATCGCTGTCGCCATGACGCCACTGTCAAACGAGTCAGATGCTTGATTGAGCAATTTCAAATAATAATCCAACGAAATATCTGGCTTTGCCGTACCTTCATTTGGTTTTTCGGAACTGCTAGAATTATTATTCACATCAACACCCGTAGAAGAACTTGTGGCTCCCGGAAGCGAGCTATTCGAGGACTCCATATAAGAGCTGCTGGACGATTTTACAGAACTACTAGAAATTGTGCGCGAACTGCTGGATACGGCCTTCGAACTGCTAGACGATTTTGCAGAAGAACTCGACGATTCCTCTTCGGAGCTCGACGAAACTTTATAGGCAAATTCATTTGTCTCTTCGGACGTACCTGCAATTTTATCCGAAGAACACCCCGCAAAGAAGCTCAGCGAAAAGATTACCGTGAGCGTTATAAGTTCATACAAACTACACTTCTTCATTTTCGTTCTCCTTCACGTTTTTCGTCAGGGGGAATAACTGCAAATTCAAGCGATAAACTTGTTCAATATTCTTTTCTTCGGCGGCGATGGCAATAATCTGGCGACGGCATTCATTCAGCACACATTCAATCTTGTGGAACGACTCGCGCGAAAGCCCCATGGTCACTCCACTAAAATTACGAATTTCCTTGGGGAGTTCAAGCGCCGATGTCGCAAGTCTGGACATCTGGCGGTGCATATTTCTCATGGCAAGTCGCGTTGCATCCGTCGTCCCCCTAATCGAAGTTTCGGACTGGACAAAATTGTCTTCGTCTTTTTTCAGGAGTCCCGATTTCGTGAGGAAATCGAGGGAATCGCGAACTTCCGCAGCAGAAATCTGCGGGTAGCACATTTTTGCCATTTCGCCCGGAGTGGCGCCCGGCATAATCGGGGCAAGTTCCCTGACAACCGAGTTGTGCCAAGTATCGTAGTACTTGAAAAACTCGCCTTCAATCGTACGGACTTTGTACGTCTTTGCGATGGAAAGCATTTCTTCGTAGGCGGCTTTTTTACTTTCTTCTGTTTCCGCCTGGCCGAACTTGACCATCGCCCTGAAATAATCCATCTCGAAACCAGCAAGTCCCATGGCGGCACCCGTGCGTTCTACACCGATACGGCTCAACTTGCTTTTACCGTCGCAAACGACCTTCATGTACGAGGGTGAACTGAATCCTGCGTTCTTGGAGAATTCTCTCCAGGAGAACGCGGAACAGCGCTTGCGTTCCTCGTAGTAATCACGCATGAACATGCGGAAATCGGTATATTCGACGATCGGTTTCATATTAAAAAATATAAAACCGTATTTTTCAAAAATCAAGTCTTTTTATGCTACAAAATTAAAGATTTTTGCAAAATTTAAGCATTTTTCTAAAAATTTCGCACAAAAATTTTGCATATACTACATCGTGTAGCATATAGAACAATCAACCCAGCGATTGGCGGGCGGCTTCTTTGGCATGGATGATGGTCGTATCGTACACAGGGAGCACGCTATCTTCTGCGGAGATGAGCATGCCGATTTCCGTACAACCAAGAATCACGCATTCAGCACCACGTTCCTTCAAGCTTTCAATGATGCGCTGGTATTCTGCACGCGATGCATCAAGAACCTTGCCCAAGCAGAGTTCATTGAAAATCACGTTGTTCACAATCTCAATGTCCGGAGCGTCCGGCACAATCACTTCAAGGCCAGCTCCCTTGAGGCGGTCCTTGATAAAGTCTTGCGTCATCGTGAATTTGGTACCGAGCAGCGCAACTTTCGTAAAGCCATCGCGAATAACGCTTGTTGCAGCCGCATCGGCAATGTGCAGAATCGGGATATGAATTTCACGTTCGATTTGCGGGACAAGCTTGTGCATCGTATTCGTTGCAATCACGATAAAGTCCGCACCCGCACATTCAAGGCGCTTTGCCGCATCCGCGAGAATCGCCGCATTGCCATCCCAATTGCCATTGGACATGTTCGCTTCGAGTTCTGCAAAATCGACACTGTTCATCAAGATTTTTGCGCTGTGGAAACCGCCCAATGCGCTCACAATTTCTTTATTCAAAATTTCATAGTACGTGATTGTACTTTCCCAGCTCATGCCGCCAATCAAACCAACCGTCTTCATAAATTTCTCCGTTAGCATTCATTAAAGGCTAATATTCATTAGCCAACTACACCGCAATAATAGCTAAAATAAACCGAGCCTTCATTCGAGGTCCGGGCTACTTACAAAAAGTTTTTTCAAAAAATTAAGGAAGAGTGGCTATTTCGCGATCTAAAGACTTAAATACGTCTTTCTGCGAAATCACTTTGCCCATGGCCATATCTCGGCCATTTTGAGCGAGCAACTTGATAAGCTTCAATCGTTCACGCGCAACCTGAATTGCGTCCATGTGTATTTCCTCCTGGAATCATTCTATTGTCTTTAAATATAAAATAATTAGAAATTACCATTCCTTGTGGCGATGTCCGTTTTTTAGGAAAAACACCTTTTTATCCGTTTAATCAACTGCCTTAATGTGCAGTATTCAAAATTTTTATATATTTGCTGGACGATCATAGCAATCGCATTAAGCCCACTTTAATTTTGGCGAGAACATCGTTTGCTATATATGGAATTGAATTTTAAAGAGATTGATTAATGGCAGCTACGAAATATACAGAAGACAGCATCAAATCCCTAGAGTGGCATGAACACATCCGTCTGCGCCCCGGTATGTACATCGGTAAGCTTGGCGACGGACAAAGCCCGGACGACGGCATTTACGTGCTCGTCAAGGAAATTATCGACAACTCCATCGACGAATTCGTGATGGGTGCCGGCAAGAAGATTGAAATCAACATTGACGACCATGCGGCTCGCGTGCGCGACTACGGGCGCGGCATTCCCCTCGGCAAGGTCATCGACTGCGTATCGAAGATCAACACGGGTGGTAAGTACGATTCCGAAGCGTTCCAGAAATCCGTCGGTTTGAACGGCGTGGGTACAAAGGCTGTGAACGCTCTTTCTACCAAATTCATTGTTAAAAGCTACCGCGATGGCCGCATGAAGCAGGCCGAATTCAGCCGCGGCGTGCTCGTACAAGACTATAAGGAATGCGCCACAAACGAAAAGAATGGTACCGAAATTTACTTTGAACCGGATGCCGACATTTTCAAGAACTACCGCTTCCTCCCGGCCTACATGGAAGAGAAGGTCTGGAACTACGCTTACTTGAACAACGGCCTCCAGCTCGTGATGAACGACAAGGTCTACACGAGCCCAAACGGCCTTTTGGACCTTTTAAACAAACACGTGGACGATTCCATCCGCTACCCGGTAATCCACTTCAAGGGCAAGGATATCGAATGCGCCTTCACGCACGGAAACCAGTACGGCGAACATTACTACAGCTTTGTGAATGGCCAGCACACCACGCAGGGCGGTACACACCAGCAGGCTTTCCGCGAAGGTCTTGTCAAAGGCGCCCGCGACCACTTCAAGAAGGACTTGGACCCACAGGATGTGCGCAACTGCGTCATTGGCGCCATTTCCGTGCGCATCCAGGAACCGGTTTTCGAGTCCCAGACAAAGACAAAGCTCGGCTCGACGACGGTCGCTCCGGGTGGCGCCCAGCTGCGCTCCTGGGTTGTGGATTATGTGGCAAGCGAATTTGACAACTTCTTGCACAAGAATCCCGAAACCGAAAAGGCGCTCCTCAACCGCATCACGCAGAACGAACGTGAACGCAAGGAAATCGCAGGCATCAAGAAGCTCGCGAACGAACGCGCCAAGAAGGCAAACTTGCACAACCGCAAGCTTCGCGACTGCAAGATCCACCTTACCGACGTGAAAAACGCGCTCAACCGCGAATCGATGATTTTCATTACAGAAGGTGACTCCGCATCCGGCTCTATCACCAAGGCTCGTAACGTGCAGACGCAAGCCGTGTTCAGCTTGCGCGGTAAGCCGCTCAACAGCTTTGGCATGACCAAGAAGGTCGTGTACGAAAACGAAGAATTCAACTTGTTGCAGCATGCGCTCGACATCGAAAACGGTCTCGAGAACTTGCGTTACGACAAAGTGATTATCGCGACCGATGCTGATGTGGACGGTATGCACATTCGCCTTTTGCTGATGACGTTCTTCTTGCAGTTCTTCCCGGAACTTGTGGAACAGAAGCACTTGTACATCTTGCAGACGCCGCTTTTCCGCGTGCGCAACAAGCAGGTGACCAAGTACTGCTACGATGAAGCAGAACGCGACAAGGCCGCCAAAGAAATCGGCAAGACCGGTCTTGAGATTACTCGATTCAAAGGTCTTGGCGAAATCAGCCCGGAAGAATTCGGACAGTTCATCAACGAGGACATGCGCCTCGAGACGGTGAGCATTCCGCCTGACGCTTCGCTCGGCAAGATGCTGGAATACTACATGGGCAACAACACGCCCATGCGCCAGGAACACATCGTGCTGAACCTGAGAGCAGAAGCTGTGGAAGAATTGTAGTTGATTCAGTAGACAGTACAAAGGAGGCGGTTGGAAGGACGCAGTTGCAGCTTACCACCGCCATCCTAACGAGAAACGAAAAAATCCCGCTTGAAGCGGGATTTTTTGCATTGTCATTGTCGCGGGAATCGCGAGACTTACACCTTATGGAGAGTCTGCGTCTTGGGGCCTTTCACGCCGGCAGGGAGGATCATCATGACCTTTTCCATGCGGGTGCCGTCCATGCGCAGAACGCGGAACGTGTAACCCTGAATCTTGACTTCGGCGCCCGGTGACGGGATGATGCCAAGCGTTGCCTGGATGAGTCCGGAGAGCGTTTCCACGTGGGAATTCTCAGGTGGCTTGAGTTCCACATCAAGCTCGTATTCCAAATCCGAAAGAGTCATTAACGGGTCGAGGATGTAGCGTCCGTCCTTCAACTTCTGCACGTCCTCGTCTTCGTCCATGTCGTCTTCGTCGCGAATTTCACCGACGATTTCTTCGAGAATATCTTCAAGCGTCACAAGTCCAGCCGTACCGCCGTATTCGTCCACGACAATCGCAAGCTGGTTACCCGTCTTGCGGAGTTCCGTCAAAAGATCATCAATCTTCTTGTGGTACGGCACGTAGACCGGCGGCATCACAAGCTTCATCAAGTCAAACGGTTCTTCGTGATGTTCCGTGTACCATTCCAAGAAGTCGCGGTTCGAAAGGATTCCGACAATGTTGTCGACCGTTTCCTTGTACACCGGCAAACGCGAATGGCGTTCGTTGTTCAAAACCTTCACCAAGTCCTCAAGCGACGTGTCCACATCAATCGCGCACATGTCCACACGCGGCGTCATGATTTCGCGCACCGGCGTTTCCACGAAGTCGAAGATGTTGAGGATCATCTGGCGTTCTTCTTTTTCGAGGCCCTCGCCTTCAGAGAGCGAAGAATCCGAAAGGTCCGCCTGCACAGCATCGCGGCGTTCTTCGGGCAAGAAGCTGAGCTTAGCGTCGTAACCCAAGGCGTTCAGCAACTTGAGGTAAATGGTATGGCAAACGCGTCCCACCGGCACAAACGGCATACGGATGAGCCTGTACAGCGGCACGAGCACCACGGATAAAGTATCCGGCTTCAAGTTGCCAATTAAGTTCGGGAAAAAGATGGTCACGATATAAATCACGGCACAAGCGCAAAGCATGTACGCCATGATACCGAGCAGCCAAAAATCGTGCGTCCACTGCCACGGGGCATTCGAGAACAGATAAAATCCAAACACGCCAATGCCCACGTCCGAAAAGATTCGGCCGATGGAGACGGTTTCGTTGTAGCCGCGGTTTTCGACAATCTTTGCAATCTTCGCTTCGCGGTCCGTGCGGTCGTGGTCTTCACGCTTGGCATAGATGGCGGCAAAGACTGCCTTGATTAAAGTAAACGATGCCGAAACTAAAAGAAAGAAAACGAGAAGAACAATCGCAATGGTGTTCGTATCACCCATTTTCCATGCTCTCCTTGTCCTTGTATGGATCCAGTCCCAAGAACTCACATTCGCGGGCGCGCATCACCTTGCGGTCGGCGGCCTTGATATGGTCGTACCCCGACAGGTGGAGCAGTCCGTGAACAATCACACGCTTCATCTCGGCAAAAAAGCTATTGCCGTACTGCGGGGCCTGGCGCTTGACCTGGTCCCTTGCGATGTAGATTTCGCCGAGCATTTCTTCTTCGCCCGGGATTTCTTCGTGCCATTCGAACGAAAGCACGTCCGTCACCTTGTCGAGTCCGCGGTAGTTCTTGTTCATCTCGCGAACGAACTCGTCGGTGCAGAGCACGATGTTGACGTTGTTCTCCGTGCCTTCTTCGGCAAGGAGCTTGCGGGCCATAGCTTCGAACTTATCCTTCCACGGGAAGGACTCGATATTCCCCTCGCACAGGAAATCGATAGTGTAGTCTTTCTTTTTACTAGCAGGGTCTGGCATTAAATGTTATACCACTTTTTTAAGACGTTGATAATGGCTTCGGCTTGCGCCTTGCCTGTAATCTTGAACTTGCCTTGGGGCTTGAACGTGCCTTGCATCTTGCGGTAACGGCGCAGAGAGACCTTCGGTTCGCTGAACTCGCCCGTTTTCGGGTCACGGTCCTGGTAGAAGAACATCACGGTCGGCCAGGCGCCCTTCGAAAGGACTTCCTTGCTCAATTCCTTGATGACGACTTCGCCGGTTTCTTCGTCAGTGTATTCGACGGTCAAATCTTCGACTTCTGCACTCATTTTTACCTCCAATGAAACACAAGTACGATACAATTATAACATTATTATGGAGCTTGTGGGTTCACACTTCGTGGTGGTGATGCTCGCAGCAGCCACCGTGGGTATGGTCATGGCTCCCGAGAACGCGATGCGGTACCCCATGGGCAATCAAATCAACTTCGCAACCATAAGTGCTATGGAGCATTTCTTCGGTCAGGTTCGCCCCTTCGTGGTAATGCACGGAATGGTTCACGCAAACGACGCTCTTCACCTTGTGCGAAAGCGCCATCAAGTCGTGCGTCACAATCACAATCGTCATCGTTTCGCTAAATTCTGCAAGCATGCTGTAAAGCGCTTCAATCCCCGCGACGTCAATGTTATTGGACGGTTCATCCAAAAAGAGAATCTTCGGATTGCAGACAAGAGAACGTGCAATCAGCACGCGCTGGCGTTCACCGCCACTCAGTTCACCCAGACGACGGTCCAAAAAGGTGCCAATATGCACGCGTTCAAGCGCCGCCTTCACTTCATCCGACTTGGGAGAAAGCCCGGTCTTGCCAGTTGCAACGCACTCGCCCACCGTAATCGGGAAGTCGATATTCTTGTTCGTATTCTGCGGCACATAGCCGATAGCCACTTTCTTCGTCGGGACCTTTTCGCCAAACACGCGCACCGTTCCAGACGTCGGCTTCAAGAGCCCGACCATCAACCTCATCAGCGTGGACTTGCCACCACCATTCGGTCCAATAATGGCAACAAAGTCATTTTCGTCAATAGACAAGTTCACGTCCGTGAGCACGGGCGACTTACCATAACCAAACGAAAGATCTTTGATGTCAATGGCGGACATTACTTTTTACTAGCCTCTCTTAAAGCTTTAACAAACTTTTCCGTATTGCCAATAAAATCAGCAGCAAGAGGATCTGTTTCAACAACAACGGCACCCAGATCCTTAGCAATCGTTTCTGCAGCGCGCTTGCTGAATTGCGGTTGCACAAAGACATTTTTTATGTTGTTCTTGCGGCCAAGTTTAACAAGGTTTGCCAAGTCTCTCGGCTTAGGTTCCTTGCCGTTAACTTCAATGGTATATTGTTTGAGTTTGAAGTCCTTGGCGAGATACCCATACGTAGGATGGAATACAATAAACGAACGACGATCTTTCGGCATGCTGATAACCGCTTCGTTCAACTGACGTTCTACGAGAGCCAATTCATCCTGCACACTAGATGCACGGTTGACATATTCAATGGTATGCTTCGGATCAAGCCGTTTGAGTTCCTGAAAAATATTCTGAGCCAAGAATCTCATGCGAGTCGGCGAAGTCCAAATATGCGGATCCATTTCTTCATGATGATGACCATGGGCGCCATGCTCTTCGTGTTCCAACTTCATCCATTCAATGCCCTTGGAAACATCAATAACCTGGACATTCTTGTTCGCGCCCAAAAAGCGAGGCATCCAAGTTTTGTCCAAACCCGAACCATCCGTAAAATAAACCTGGGCTACAGAAAAAGCCTTGATGACAGCCGGCTTCGGTTCAAAGTTATGCGGATCAGCCCCCGGCGGCAAAAGCGTCACCACATTCACGCGGTCGCCACCCAACATTTTAACAAGCGTTGCATAAGGTTGCAACGAAACCGCAACCGTAATACGATCTTCACCCGCCCACAAAATTGCGGGAACAATAACAAGCAAAAACAAAAGACGAGCTATACGACGCATTATTTTTTCCCTTCCAAAAAGGCATTAAAATCTATTTCGCTAACGTTATTGACAATAAATTCAGGCTTCACGTCGAGCTTTTCGACATCCGCCATTTTCGATTCACCGCACAGGGGCAACACAAAACGGCAGCCAGAACGCTTCGCCAATTCAAAGTCCGTATAGAGACGGTCGCCCACAAAAAGGATTTCTTCGGGGCGGTAAAGTTTCAAAAGTCCAGAGAGCATCGCCGGGTTCGGCTTGCCAAAGCTCATCTCGGGTTCGACGCCGTAAGCCGTCTTGAGAAGTGCCATGAAACTCCCGATATCTGGCACCGGGCCGCGTTCATCGGGGCAGACAAAATCCGTATGCGTGACCCAGAACGGGATGCCGCGCTGCACTCTAAAAGAGAGTTCGCAAAGTTCGCGGTAGTCAAAGCTGTTGTGGTACGCGACAAGCACCAGTTCCGTTTCTTCGACCGAGGGGCGCAAATTGAGGCTCGGGTCCTGCGCCGCAAACCATTCGTACACTTCCGGATTCGCAAAGAAAAATACGTTCTTGATTTTGCGTTCGTGAATCGCATCGAGCGAGAGGTACAGAGCCGAGATGATGGAATCATCAGCCAGCGGAAGCCCCATGACCTTGAGGCGGTTCTCGTAAAAGACGGGAGACTTGCTCGTATTGTTGCTCAAGTAATAGACCGGCACGTGCTTAGCGACGCGATTGACCGTTTCGACCGCACCAGGGTATGGGCGGCCACTCAAATAGAGAGTTCCGTCTAAATCGAAGACAACAGCTTTTATAGGCTTTTTCACGAGGTGTAATATAGAAATTTTCTATTTTAACGTGCATGAAAACTCCCGATAGCCGTTTCTATTGCCCGCTCATTAGCGTTGGCACCATTATCTTGGACGAAAACGAAAGTAGCCATGCCGTACGCGTTTGCCGCGCCGTGAATGGAGAAATTCTACAGCTCTGCGACGGCCTCGGGCATTACGCCGATGCAACAATCACCAAGGCAGACGCCAAAGCCTGCGAAGTCCGCGTAGATACAGTCGAAGACGCTCCGCTCAAGCGCCCACGCCTGAACCTCGGCATCGCCTGCCTCAAGGATGACGCACTCGAAGAAGTCGTTTTCCATGCGGCACAAACCGAAACGGACAGCATCATCTTTTTGCGTACGGACTACTCACAGGAACCCAAAAATTCCGACTTGAAAAAGACGGTTCGACGCGCCGAACTCAAATCGCTCGTGAGCCTCAAGCAATCCAAGAAGCCCTGGATGACACGCATCGAAGGGCCGATTGAATTCGATAAGTGGCTCAAGGATTATCAGGGAGACTTGATTCTCTGCGATATCGATGGAGAACGTAAGTTGGATATAAATGAAGGCGCTGCCGAAAATAGCAACGCCACGCCAGTTACTTTACTTGTAGGTCCAGAAGGTGGTTTTTCACCTCGCGAGATTGAAGCGATAAAAACGTTCAAGAACGGGAAGGTCCATTTGCTGAACTTAGGAAACACGCGCCTCCGCGCCCGCACCGCCGCCATTATCGCGTTAGGGAAAGTTTTATAAAACGAAAAAAGCCGCGTATCCACGCGGCTTTTTTAACATTTATCGGACATTCACGATTCGATTTCGTCCAGCAACTCGCAAGAGGTAACGACCGGACTTTGCCACTTGCAGCATAACCGTAGAACCGTTGGCTTGGCCATGTTGCAACAAGCGTCCCTGCAAGTCCATGAGCGCATAAGAATCACCCACTCGCAAACCGCTAATTTCAACCATACGGCCTTGCGTACGGATTGCCACCGGCGAAGCAACAAAAGCAGATGCAATCGAGACCTTGCCGGAACTGCTTGATTTCGGCACGTTCGATGAACTTGACGATTTCACAGACGAACTGCTCGATTTCACAGAGCTGCTACTAGACTGCGGCACACTGGACGAAGATGACTTCACAGAACTGCTGCTAGACTGCGGCGCACTCGACGAAGACACTTCCGTCGCACTTGAAGAGCTTGAAGAACTCGAAACGCTCGAAGAGCTAGAACTTCTCGGAGCAGTCACGACAGCGAGCAGGCTATCGATAAACTTATCCGAAACTTTATTATTCAACACCGGATACTTATCGCTATCCGACTGCGTCCAAGCAGAACCATCCAAGCCATGATCCCTGTAAGACTGCAAACGCTTCAGAAGATTCTTGTTGGCGAAATCTTCGGCAGCAACAGCTGTACCACCAAGTCCCTCCTGCAAACCTTCCAAATAGTAGGCAGCATCCAAATGAAGGTCCACATAATCCTTCTTGAACCCACAGACACCGCCTATAGAATCTGTTCCAGAAACATTGCCCAAATTGTACGAATTGTAAATAAACGCCGAATCGTTCTTAAGAGAACCCACCAAGCCACCAACAACACTCGTTTTCGAGGTCACAGTAGCCACATTGTAGGAGTTACTCAAATGCAAGAAATCAGTCATTTCGCCACCGATCAAGCCACCAACACTTCGTTCCCAAATAGAGCTAACAGAGCCTTCATTATACGAATACATCATCATAAGCGAGCCATAGATTTCATACGAAAGGCCCACAAGTCCACCCACATCAGCATAACCTTCAACCGAACCACGATGATAACTAGAAAGCACCAAGGTCTGAGAACGATCCGTGTAGCCAATCAAGCCACCGACATTTTCATACCCCTTGACGACACCTTCAAAATAAGAATTGGCAATAACTAAAGACTTTCCATACATCTCGCCAACAAAACCGCCAACATCGTTTCCGCCAGAGATATACGAATCGACAATACCCAAATTCTTGATAATTAGATTTCCCGATTCAATTTTACCGAAAAAGCCCTTATAGCCATAAAGGCCCGAAATCGTATGACCATTGCCATCAAATACACCTTGATAGTTATTTAACGGGAACCACTGCACAAACGAAGATATTTTTGACGAATCCAGTTTTCCATCGACCAAAACATTCTTGTTCAAAACGATATCGTTCGTCAGCTTGGTACATAACGTAGGACGATTTACCGAATACCTGTACAAGGAATCAACAAAGGACGAGAACAGAATCAGTTCTCCCTCATCGCCCAGTTCGTAACAGTCGCCCACCATCTGTGGATAATGCCACCACTTTGCATAGAATGTCTGCGTTCCCTTCGCATCTGCAGGCACACTCTTTACCGGTTCACCCGAAAAATCATCACTAGCATACCAGCCCTTAAAAACATAGTCCTTACGAACAGGAGTCGGCAGCGAAAGTTTAATGCCTTCAATGTACGAATTCGAATACTTTACCGTATCTTCAGGGAAAGTCACCAATTTCAATTCAGAAGTTTCAAAGTTCGTCGTAACCTCTCCACTAAAGACGGGATAAGCATCATAGCCGACATGCTGGCCCCAAAGCAAACCATTTATACCCGATTCCCCATAGTCATGAAGAAGTTTTGCAACAGAGCCATCCGTGAATTTATCAGCATCCACCTGGATAATTCCAAAATCTTTTTCACTACCGCAATTAAAACAGAATATTTCCGTTCCTGTTTTTTCAGAAAAAGAATTGATAAATTCAATACTTCCCGCACTAGCCAAACCGACAAGAGGATAAGCTTCTCTAGACTCTTTTTTCGATAACGGATCTGCACCATACGAATTAACAACATAAGAGTTTGATTCAATATTATTAGTGCCAACCAAAGAACCATTGTATGATCCCATAAAATCAGGATTCACCTTGAGGTCCGCCACGCTATAAGAATTGACGATGTAAAATTTTCCGGTAGCCCAACTCATCAAGCCACCAATTGAACTATTGTTGCTTTCAAGAACACCGTCAAAATAAGAATCTTCTATTCCTAAGGAATCGCCCGCATGACTACCGACCAAACCTCCGGCACCACCATACAAATAAGAGGAACCATGACAATTTTTAATAGTCACGGTTTTGCTCTTCGTTTTAACGGATCCAACCAATGAGCCTACAGAACCAAAAATGTAAAAATAGGAATCCTCAATTCCGACATTTTCAATCTTGACCTGGCGTGATTCATCAGGTGCGTATACAGTCGCAAATAAGCCCATTGCATCACGAAGCAAGCTATCATTGAAATAAAGCCCTGATATGGTGTGACCCGCACCATCAAAAGTTCCAGCAAAATTAGTTACCGCAAACCACGGGATAAAATTACCGCCGTTGCCATTGAGCGTATCCTTTGCTAGCACGTTCTTGTTGACCACAATATCCTTAGTGAGCTTGCCACAGACGGGAGTTTCACTATACAGCGAGGCATTTGCAATAAAGCCAAAACCATAAAGTTCCTCTGCCGTACCAATCTGATAACAGCCATCTACAACGGAGGGAGTCTTCGCAACGATATTCAATGTCGAAGAACCGACCACGAATTTTCCGGACAACTGCGGTATATCATCGACGCCAAGCCATTGTCCCCATACCGAGCCATCAATTCCGTCCTTATTGTAATTACGTAAACGTTGTGCCAGCGTCCCATCTTTCAGCTCTTTTTCATCAATATTTATACCATATTTACTACTCGCCCACGAATCAACATAAAAGTAGTTGTCCACAATTAAAGTATCCCGACCATGATGTCCAACCACAAGAAGCTTTTCTCGGCTAAGGGATTTTTCACCGACATTAAACGAATTAGAAATAATTAGCTTGCCAACGGAAAAACCAACAAAAGCGCCATACGTACCATTGCTGCTAATAGTTCCTGCATTATACGAGTTCACGATAGTAAGTGGTTCGCTACCATCATAATTGCCAACAAGTCCACCTGCATAATATCCGCCTACGTAAGCCAAGTTGCGGGAATTCGTAATTTCAAGCGGTCCCGAATTCCCCACCAAGCCTCCCGTATATACCAAGCCTCCCGTATATAAATTGGAATAGACAGCGCCATCCACATAGCAATTTGTTATTACAGCGCCCCAAGCGCCTCCAGCAATGCCGCCGACAGCACCTTTACCTACAAAGCTAACATTAATCAGTCCTAAATTTTTTACGACAGCTTTTTTCAAAACCTCCCACGGTTCACCGCTCAGCCTTTCCCTTATTTCGGCCCCCACATAACCAAACATGCCGACGTTATAAGCAGATGTATCTGTGCAAATAAGCCCTGAAATCGTATGATTTTGGCCATCAAAAGTACCATGGAAAGATTCAATCGGCGTCCAAAAAGCTGTATCCTTTACATTTTTCTCGTTCACCACGATGTCTTTGGTGAGCTTTCCGCATTCCGTCTTAACTTCGGATTCATTTACGATTTTAGCATAGCCATAAAGCTCTTCGGCAGTTGAAATGGCATAGCAACCATCAGAATCAAGTGTGGGTTCCGACGGAACAATCGTCCTTGCGGCATAAGCCACAGCCGCCAAAGCAAGAAATAAAAATCGTTTCAAAATCGCCTCCTTCTTCTCAATTAGAAAAGCACCCCGACTTTAAAGCCAGGATGCTATACAAAATACAAAATTTTAGAACGAATTAAAGAGTCACTTTGACTTTTTCGCGCATAGCCATGACAGCCGCCTTGGCTTCTTCGACGGTGTCGCGGCGAGCAAGGAGAACGCCCATACGGCGGTGGCCCTTGAGTTCCGGCTTTCCGAACAAGCGAAGGCCCGTATCCGGTTCTGCAAGCACATCTTCGAGGCCGCTGAACTTCACGTGGTCAGAATTGCCATCGACAACGATTGCCTTCGAGGCGCTCGGGCCGTGGAATGCAATGTTCGGAATCGGGAGACCGAGAATAGCGCGTGCGTGCAATGCAAATTCGGAGAGATCCTGAGAAATGAGCGTCACCATGCCCGTATCGTGCGGACGCGGGGAGACTTCGCTGAACAGGACTTCGTCCTTGCAAACGAAAAGTTCCACACCAAAGATGCCGCGACCGCCAAGAGCGTCCGTGACCTTCTTTGCGATTACCTTTGCCTGTTCCAAAAGTTCCGGCTTCATCGGCTGTGGCTGCCAAGATTCCTGATAGTCACCGCCCACCTGATGGTGGCCAATCGGTTCCAGGAAGCTGGTGCCACCCACATGGCGCACCGTAAGCAAAGTAATTTCGTAATCGAATGGCACAAAGCCTTCGACAATCACGCGGCTGGCAGCACCAGTGCGACCACCCGTCTGGGAAATGTTCCAGGAATTTTCAATGTCGGCTTCGGTCTTGATGACGCTCTGACCGTGACCGGAAGAACTCATCACCGGCTTTACAACGCACGGGATGCCGATTTCCTTGACCGCAGCCTTGAAATCTTCGTAGTTATCCGCAAAGCGGTACGGGCTCGTCTTGAGTCCGAGCTCTTCGGCAGCCAGGCGGCGAATGCCTTCGCGGTTCATCGTGAGCTTAGTGGCCTTTGCTGTCGGAATAACGTTGTAGCCTTCCTTTTCAAGTTCCACGAGCGTGTCCGTCGCAATCGCTTCGACTTCCGGCACGATGTAGTCCGGCTTTTCCTTTTCAATGACGGCACGGAGTTCCTTGCCATCGAGCATGTTAATCACGTAGCTGCGATGAGCCACCTGCATGCCCGGAGCGTTGGCGTAACGGTCCACTGCAATCACTTCGACGCCAAGTCGCATCATCTCAATGATGACTTCCTTGCCCAATTCGCCAGAACCGCAAAAGAGAACTTTCGTTGCGGTAGAACTAAGAGGTGTACCGATTTCTGCCATAAAAACTCCTTGTTGTGACTACAAATATAAAATTATTAGGCAACCATTAACGGAGATGCCCGCTCGGTGGCGGGCATGACAATGAAATTTTGCGGTTAATTACTTTCGGCGTTTTTTATGCAACGGACAGAAAGCTGAGAGTTCGTAGAAAAATCCTCAATTGAAGCTTCGCGGACTATGTATTGGAGATATGATTTATGTACTAAATGCACGCACTTTCCAGAATTACGAGAACTCCAAAAATACGCATCCGAACCCAACCCACCTTCATGGTACGTACCTTCATCAAAAAAATTCACACCCCCAGGAAGTGCCGTAAAGCCAAACAAATCAGAACCATTTCCCGCATCCCCCCACATCTCTGAAGACTTAAGAACTTCTCCAGCATTATTTTTTGCGTCTGAATTTTGATCTAATTCATTAACAGCGTAAATAAGTCCTTCCCAATCCGCTAAGCTAGGCAAACGCCAACCATTAGGGCAAGCATTTTTAGCGGCCGCCAATGAATAGAGTCTCCCATATATTTCACAATTCGATTCTTTATTTTCATAGCAACGACTATTTTCTGTTTCATAATTCACGTTTTCGGCCATCCAAGTTTCGGAGTAATCTTTATCCTTAACTTCAATCGTCGTGTACTTGTAAACCTGATAAGTTTTTTCTTCAGTGGTTTTATTTTCAAATTCGGCACAGAACAAGTGATCTGCATCCGCTATCTTGATTTTTTCATCGCCGCATTTTTCATAGACCACGGTCTTTTTGCCTTCAACGCATTCTTCTAATTCTATGTCATACGATTCGCCACCACAAAGATCATACGTTTTATCGTTTACACAGAATTTTTTATGCACATTATACAATTCGTCGCCGCAAGACTTGATAAATTGTACAACTACGCCATCAACACATTCATCCGTATCAGGGACATATGTTTTGCCGTTGCAAAGAGGATACACACTGCCATCCGCCATGCAGAAACTTTTTTCAGGGTCAAAAGGCTTTGAGCCGCAAAAGGCTTTGTAAAGCTTTGTCGAAGTCGCATCTTTGCCTTCGCCGCACTGGATTTGAACAATACCATTCTCATCACTGGCTATTTTGCAGCTAACGCCGTCAGCACCATTCGAGCCGTTGGTTCCGTCTGCGCCTTTAGTACCAGGAGTACCCGGTTCACCCTGTTTACCATCAACACCATTGTGAATCGTTACGGACTTGTCTCCGCAGGTCACAACAACATCATCGCTATCTGCGGCTTTGGCGACAGAGCAAGACGTTCCGTCTTTACCGTTGGTACCATCCTTACCATTTGTACCAGGAGTTCCATCTTTACCGTTAGTGCCTGGAGCACCATCTTTACCATTGGTGCCGTTCTTCACGCTACCGATAGGCTTGCCATCACAGATAACATCAAATCCAGAACCATCCTTAAAAGCGGTCATAGTGCAAGACTTTCCGTCTTTACCATCGGCGCCATCTTTGCCATCAGTACCGTCTTTTCCGTTCTTGCCATCGGTTCCGTTTTTACCATCTTTGCCGTTAGTGCCGTCCTTACCATTGGCACCATCATGACCATCACTTCCATTAGAGCCACTGACAGCAGCGCCGGTAACGGCCGCCCAGCCATTATCCGTGCAAGCATATACCTTTACGGAATCGGACACATAAACAAACTTGCCAATAATATCTTTGTTGCATTCGCTCAAGTCGCTGAACGCAGTTACAGTTTCAGCAGAATTTCCAGAAACAGGTGTGAGTTCATCCTCACAAGCAGTGAAATACACAGCCATGCCAAACAACGGCAAAAGATATTTCTTCATTTATTTTCTCCTAAAAATCGGATATCGTAAATGTAATAAAAACTAATAAAGGAAAATTTCACCTATAACAAATTACCCAGCATCAATCCTTCACACAGCGGATGGTGAACGCATGATGCTTTTCAATACCGCTAAATTGAATTCCTTTGCCATTGTAATTATTTGAATTTTGGAGAGACATGTGATATGCCTCGTCTGTACTACTTTCTATAGAGCTCCAATAATTTACTGGTGGATTACAAAATCCGCTTGTGCCATCACGTTCCATATTGCAACTCGGGTACGCCGAAAACCCATAATCATCCGTTCCTTCCTCCACCCAATCAAAACCTTTTTCCAATTTCTTAGCAGACATGAGTTTTGATGCGGCATCATATTCGCCACCAGCCGTCGCCACCAAGCTTTTCCATTCCGCCAAGGTCGGCAAATGGAAACCTTCAGGACAAACTCCGCGAACCGGGAAATTCGGGGGACAAGACGTTCCTGAACCACATCCCTTACCATTTACGCTAAAAGCACCCACACTATCCATTGCCGAAGCCCAAGTGTAAAAACGGCCATACAGTTCACAATATTGGGTAGAGTCATGGTAGCAAAAACTACCTGCGGTCTTGTAATTGAGATTTTCGGCCATCCAAACTTGATTACCAATTTTAGTCGTTTTATACGTTTGTCCATCACGAGAATCAACAACAGAATCCATAACGGCTGTTTTTCCAATTCTTTCAACTTTTGTCTGCAATCCATCATTAGAAGCACTTTCCTGTGTAGCCTCATCCTTCACACAACGAATCGGCATATCTTCACGTTTTAGACCGGAGTCAATCCCCACTTCTTTTTTCCCGTTCACATAAACATCAAGACGCATTCCAAGTGCATAATCATCTTCATTACCTTTATCGGAACTCCAATAAAAAGCAGACTCTGCACATACACTCTCAACGCCATCTTCTGTACATAGTAAACTATTTCCATTAGCAACCATGGAAAATCCATTATCTGCCTTTGATTCAAAGATATCACACGCCGCCGTTTTACCACCTAAAACAGAAATCAAAGTATTCCATTCGGTTGTATCCGGCAAATGCCAACCAATAGGGCAAATTCCACGCACAGGTCTCGTCCTATTTTTCTGAGAGTACGCATCTCCCATCGCTATTTTCCACGTATAACTTCCATAATCTCCGCAATAATACCTTAAGCACTCATCATCGTGTTCGGCCTTATAAGCCAAATCTTCTGCCATCCAAGTCTGTTTGCCATAAGTCACCATCTTGTAAACATTTCCATCGCGAATATCTACAAATTGATTACTCGTTTCGCCGAAAGGCAAAGTTCTCTTTCCGATAAATTCATTTTTAGTTAAAGAATCATCTTTAAGGCAGCGAACAGAATACTTATTGTCCTTATTTTCTCCAAGCAAGAACGCTTCATCACTTTCGCTTCTTAACCCCATGAAATACGCAAGGCTATCATTGTAATAATCAGAACTCCAGAAAAAAGTTTCTCCATCGGAACTAAACTCCCCATTACTTTTTTCGTATCCACTTAGAAGCGCCGAAAAGCCAGAAGCATTCGTCGCCGTCTTATGTCCACGCGAACCCCCGCCCCAATTTTTTGACGTCTTAAGCGCTATAGCCGCAGAAACTTTCCCACCAAGAGCAGAAAAAAGCACATGCCAATCCGATTGCGTCGGCAAATGCCATTCCACAGGACATGATTCAAGCGCAGCCTTCCAAGCATAGAGACGGCCATTTTTATAGCAATTACTTACAAAGCCATCATAGCATGTACTATTCGCCATTTCATAATTCAAGTTTTCAGACATCCAGGTTTGAGAACCTATCGTTACGATCTTGTAAATTTGACCATCACGTGAGTCCATCATGTGCATCCCGGAATCCGCTATAGAATCAGCAGATTCACGACTAGGCGACAAATCATTACCTGATGTTGCATTTACTTCATTAGATTCAGGTTTCGTCCCGCCACAAGCGACAAGGATCAAAAACAAAACTGCACCAGCAACAGTAAAAAATTTTTCTTTCATATTCCACCACCTATCTAATCAGAATCTTTAACGCAACGGACCGAACGTCTAGAGTAATTGTCATAATTCTTATTAAAGTAAATGGTATAACTATATTTAGCAACTAGATATATGTAATACGCATTACGATCTTCTTTTGAAGCGGTCCAGAATACAGCACCCTCCCCTTCGGAACCGAATTCGCTACGCTCTCCCCAGCTAGCAACAGGAAGTGCGGAAAAGTCGTAATCATCCGAGCCATTACCATTCGCCCAGCACCAGTTTTTGCAAGTTTTCCAGCCGCTTTTAGATTTTAAATATTTACTGGCCGTAGGTCGTCCGCCCACCGAAGCGAATAAAGTATTCCATTCGGTTGTATCGGGCAGATGCCAGCCTGCAGGGCAAGCTTTCTCCGCATCAATCCATGTATAAAAATGACCGTATTTAGAGCAGTTGTGGTAATCATTTTTGTAGCAACGGCTGTCATTTGTTTCATAGTTCAAATTTTGAGCCATCCAAGTCTGTGAACCAATTTTTACGGTTTTGTAAACTTGACCATCGCGATTGTCAACAAGAGAATCTTTAACAACGCTCGACACAGGAACCGTTGCAGATGAGGTCTTATTTTGCAGAGGCTTGTTCTTTACGCAACGAACAGAAATTGCATCATAATCTCTTCCAACAGCAAAGTATGCCCGTTTTGTTCCACTCTCCATTATTAAATAGGCATTGCTAAAACTAGGATTAACAGAGACAGACCAAAAATAAGCTTTCTCCCCCACCCCCTGATGGACATCCGGGCTTTGAATCACCTCAGAATAGTAATTGGATGTTCCTGCAGGCAATGCCGAAAAGCCATATTCATCCGTACCGTTTCCATTGCCAAGCCAACCACTTTTAGACTTGAGTTTTTCTCCCGCCCCTAAGAATCCGTCATACTTTCGATATTTTGCACCAATTGTAGCAAATAAAGTATTCCAATCTTCTTCAGTCGGCAAATGCCAATCAGCAGGACAAGCATTATATGCCTCGCCCCATTCATAAAGGCGACCATATTTTGCACAACTGTCAGGGTCTTTATGGCAAGTGCTAAATTCAGTTTTATACTTGAGATTTTCAGCCATCCAAGTCTGTTCCCCTATAGTAACGGTCCTGTAAGTTTGTCCGTCACGACGGTCTATAAGGAAATTCCCGCTCGAAAAAGGAGCAACAACTGAAGATACGGAAGGCAAAGAGTCTGCATCACTCTTTAAGTTTTCTTCTTCAGCATCATCCTCAACACAACGGACCGACATTCCGTCATTTTTATAATCGCCACCGCAGTGTTCAAAATCAGGATATTCCTTATCAGCACGGAGGCTCATATAATTTGGAGAACTTTTGTAATAGCCCGTAGAGCTCCAGAACATTGCAGACTCACCAATACCCTTGCCACCATCTTTATTCCAATGTCCCGCAGGAAGTGCAGAAAATCCAAAATAATCATAGCCATTTCCTGCACTTCTACAAACTCTTTCAAAGGGTCTATGGTCATAATCGCACCTTGTCCAACCAGTCTCAGACTTTAAAGCCAACCCCGAAGTCGTTCCCGGTTTCACAGTTTCAAACAACGTTTCCCATTCTGTTTCCGTCGGTATATGCCAACCCTTAGGGCAAACGCCACGTAACGGGAATTTCGGAGGACAAGGTTTACAATAGCCGCAATCTTCATCATCATCTTTATACAAGCGAACGCTATCTAAAGCAGCCGTCCACAAATAAAGGCGTCCGTATTTGGTACAGTTGCTATCCGCATTGTTATAGCAGAAACTATTCGGCGATTTGAATCTCAAATTTTCGGCCATCCAGTTTTGTGAGCCAATCTTCACCGTCTTATAAGTTTGTCCATCACGATGATCAACGAGCGTTCCTATAGCAAGATCTTTGATGCAACGAACAGATGCTCCAAGTTTTGATAATTCCACCATCATTTTTATTCGAGGGCTATAGTAGTTGAAAAATACGCCATATTCATCAGATGTCCAGAACAAAGAATATAAGCCATCTCGGCTATAACCTCCATCACTGAACCTAATGCCAGCAGGAAGCACAGAGAAACCAACACCATCATCAGCTTTGGCACTATCCCCAAACCATCCCATCAATTTTTTAAGGCGTTTGCCCGCCAACAACGTTCCGCCT
Organism: Fibrobacter succinogenes subsp. succinogenes S85; assembly: GCF_000146505.1. Classification (GTDB taxonomy): domain Bacteria; phylum Fibrobacterota; class Fibrobacteria; order Fibrobacterales; family Fibrobacteraceae; genus Fibrobacter; species Fibrobacter succinogenes. The sequence continues at coordinate 1,095,746 of NC_017448.1, forward strand.
ACAGCATCAATCAATCGATCCCACTCCCATTGAGATGGCAAATGCCAACCCACAGGACACACATTTTGTTTCAAATTTAAAGAAGAAGTATCCTTCATTGCATCCAATTTGTAGAGCCGTCCATATTTTTCGCAATTTTCATCTTTATCACCAAAGCAATAACTATCGGACGTTTTATACTTCAAATTTTCAGCCATCCAAGTCCAAGAACCAACCTTCAAAGTCTTGTAAGTTTGCCCATCACGAGAATCAACCATAGTTCCAGTTTCCGTAGCTACAGAAGAATCAGCACCAACGCTCGTTTCTTGCGAAGACGAAGATGACGTTGCCGTAGCGGAAGAACTTGAAGACAACTTAGATCCCTTTAAGCAGCGGACAGATAATGCAACGTCATACGAATCCATTCCCAATTTCGCCCCATTGCTATAATAATTCAAAAACATTCCATACGCGCCTTTTTTTGGAACATCTGTAGAACTCCAAAAAGAAGCATATTCATTGGGGTTACTTTGAGGATCTAATTCATACAAAAAGCCAACAGGAAGCGCAGAGAACCCATATTCATCCGTCCCATTGCCGTCATTTCGCCAGCCATCCGTAAATTTAAGGGCCATTCCGGCAGATTCGGCTCCACCTACCGTAGCAAACAAAGTGTTCCATTCCGTGGTATCTGGCAAATGCCAACCCGCAGGGCAAACCTCTACAGCACTACTCCAAGGATAAAGACGTCCATACCGCAAACAGTTGATAGGATGGTCATCATAGCAATAGCTAACCTCTGATTTACGAGAGGCTTTTTTAGGCTTTTGTTTACGTAAACTCCTATGAAATTTATGTGCTCTAGGTCCCAAAAGATCTAAATCCATATCGACAGCTCTATCTTTTGTTTCATAATTCAGATTTTCAGCCATCCAGATCTGCGAACCTATTTTCACGATCTTGTAAATTTGGCCGTCACGATTGTCTGTCATAGTTCCGTATTTGACACCATCACGCAAAGGATTTTCCGCATCAACAGACGAATTTCGCGTAGAGCCACACGCAGCTAAAAGTGCAAGTACCAATGTACTTGCAACAAACAAAAAAGCAACTCGTTTACTCATGATTCATTTCCTTTATTAAGGAATAAATACAAATTTAGTAAACGAATTCCCAACTAATTTGGGTAAAAAGAATTTATTAGAATTTCAAATCAACCGGATTGAAATTGAATTTCACACCCGAGCGGAGCCATGCATCAGAGCCATCTTCACGCTTGTCATGCGAAAGATTGCGATAAACACGGAAACCGCCTCCAACGTAGTACTTAAACCAATCCGTCACGGTTTCTTCGTAAAGGGCATCAACGACAAATTGCGTTTCAACAACTCCCGAAAGCGCATTTTCCGGTTTCAACGCAACATCGTAGTCCGTATAAAGTTCCTTATCGCCCTGGCGCAGCCAAGCGAACGTCAACGTTGCAGAACGGCGAGAAGTTTTCCAGTTCATATCAAACCAGAGGTCAAGCGCATCGCCACCTCTGCGGTAGCCAATCGGATAATCTACAAAGTAGGCGTCGGCATAATCACGGTCGCCCTGTTCACGGAAATTGCTGCGATAATTGCGGCGCCCCGTGTATTTTAAAAGCGGGAGCCTGCTGTTGTTTGCCGCAGGGTCTGTTTTCACAACATCCAATCGCCAAGAAAATTTGCCGTAATTGCGGGTTTCAAGCTCGTGATAATAACCGACCATGTAATTAATGATAGAGCGGTTCGTCCCCATCTTTTTGTCTTCACCGACCGGGCTTGCAATATCTTCCATGTTAATTTGGCTGTAGAATTTCGCACCATTAGACGTCTTGTAACCAAATTCTACAGAAGTCGCCGCAGAAGTATAACCCGTGGCGTAATTATCGTGCCAGTACATAAACGGGTTGAAAGAGCGGAATTCCAGAGATTTGCCGCCGATGACACTTTGTTCCACAAGGTAAATCCAGAATTTTTTAGTATCAACACCGAGCCTGTGGAATACCATATTCTTCACGTTCTCAGTATAAGTGCGATTACGCTGGTTACTCACCTGCTTTCCGCGCGGCGTACACTTTTGGGCGTAAGCCTCGCTACCTTCTGGCGGGCAGCCCGTTTCGTGATTAATCACATCATTAAAAAGCCAAGCGTTCAACGAACTCAGCAAAAAGTCATAGCGGAAAATGCCGATATTCAATTTCCAGTGGATACCGTCGTGATATGGTAAACCACCCAAGAAAATATCGTTCTTGGAAATTTTCAAGTCTTCGGGATTAAAACGGCCGAACTGCACAAAGCCAATAGAATTATCCCACTTGGCGTAGGCATTAATTGGCACATTGATATCGAGTTCGCTCGGCTTGTAAGTAAAGTTCGTCTTGAGGTCGTTATTGTACCAAGCTTCCAAATCTTTGCGCAAAGGCGCTTCCATCAAGAAGTGGAAATCCTTGTAGCCCGCACGGAAGCTGAGCGTAAAGAACGGATTGATGCGTTCCTCGTAATTGCGGGCCGTCTCCAGCGGAATGCGCAACCCGCGCCAATTTCCACCGTAATTTTCCGCCGTATCCACAGCAAACGTCGGGTCGGTCGGGCCGCCATTAAAACCGAAATTGAAATCCGTCCCAATCTGGAAATAGCCAACCTTTTCCGCAGGCTTTTCAGAAACATTTTCAGCCGAGGCAAGCGCCGCCACCGCCATCAAACAAGCAAACAATAAAGCACGAGATAACATAACATAAATGTATTAAAATTTTTTCTTTTTTTGTCCGCATCCGCGAGCGGAGCGGACACGCCGTGAGCCACAAGTGCCTCATATTAACGAGGCATGGTGGCGAGAGCGGAGCGCCGACGGAGTTTTTCTATTAAATCAAAGCGAAGCGGGTACTCTGTGAGCCATAAGCGGCACGGCGTAAGCGTGCCGTGTTGGCGAGAGCGAAGCGCCGACGGAGTTTTTCTATTAAATCAAAAGCGGAGCGGACACACCGTGAGCCGGAATGACCAAGCGCAAGCTGGTCATGAAGGCGAGAGCGAAGCGCCGACGGAGTTTTTCTATTAAATCAAAGCGAAGCGGACACCCGTGAGCCACAAGTGCCTCGTATCAACGAGGCATGGTGGCGAGAGCGAGACGACGATGGATGTTCCATATTACACAAGAGTTGAGCGGACATCAGAAGGACCACCCAGGCAGGGAGACCCGGGTGATCCCTTGTGTTGTGGTGGGTGCGCACTCACGCACCCGTGTGTGTGTTCTTTCTCGGAGGCGTGTTCGAAAACTTCGAACGCACCAGGTCGAATTTCGTTATTGCAATGTAGGGCTAATCGTTATACACGATTAGTACAAATCAGAATTCATACGCATAAAGGCCGGCAGGTCGTAATCAACATCGCGGTCCTTGAGTGCGTCTTCAGAAGCCTTCTGGTTACGCATGATTGCCGGAGTGGAGTAATCAATCGTGTTCACCTGTTCGGTCTGAGCCGGGCGGGAATCCTGCTTGAAAGTGCTTGCGTAGTGGCCGTTAGAAAGCGGGTCAGCTTCGGCAGCACCCGGCATTTCTTCGGTTTCACGAATGCTCTTCGGAGCAATGGTTTCTTCCGTGTAGCTAGCCTTGGCATCAAAACTCGGGGAAGCGAAAGAAGAAGCCGGAGCGAACATTGCAGCAGCCGTGTTCACCGGAGCAGCCTGGCGGGCTGCAGCGGGCTGAGCATAAGTGTTCTGCGGAGCCGTGTAAGACTGAGCAGAGTAAGACGGAGCAGCAGGAGCTGTAGCCGGGACAACACGCTGTGTGACAGCCGGAGTGGCAACCGTCGGAGCGGCAGGCATAGCGGAGGTCGGCATAGCGGCCGTGTTACGGCCAGCAAGAGCGAGGAAGTTCGTGGTCGGGCGCGGAGTAGCGGCCTGCACCGGAGCAGCCGGGGCCTGATACTGAGCCTGAGTCTGATTCATCTGATAAGCAGCGGTACCGATACCGGCATAGTTCACAGCAGCGGCATTGTTAGAGCCACCGCAACCCGTTGCGATGATGGTGATGCAAACCTTGTCGCCAAGTTCCGGAAGAGTGATGTCACCGACGATGATGTTCGGGTTGCCTTCTTCGCCCACGGCGTCGTAAATGTGTTCCATTGCTTCGTTGTGTTCGAGCAAGGAGTAGTTTTCGCCGTGAGAAACGTTGATGAGCACGCCAGAAGCACCCTGGATGTCGATATCTTCGAGGAGCGGAGAAGAGAGGGCTGCATCGGCAGCGGCAACACCGCGGCCTTCGCCTTCTGCAGTACCCGTACCCATAAGAGCGGAACCACCCTTGAGCATAACCTTGCGGATATCAGCAAAGTCAACATGCACGAGACCGTGACGGAACATGATGCTGCAGATGCTCTGCACTGCGTTACCGAGGATTTCATCAGCCATCTTGAAGGCTTCGTCAACAGTAGCACTCTTGTTCGTGTTCTGGATGAGGTTCAAGAGCTTCTTGTTTTCGATAACGATGATCGTATCAGCAGCTTCGCGGAGAGCGCGAACGCCATTCTGAGCCAAGGAATTACGGACGTTACCTTCAAAGCGGAACGGCTTTGTAACAACGGCAACCGTAAGGATACCAAGTTCACGTGCAACAGTAGCAACGATCGGAGCTGCACCCGTACCGGTACCACCGCCCATACCTGCAGTCACGAACACGAGGTCCGCACCCATCATGGCCTTCTTCAAGTCGTCAATGTTTTCTTCGACAGCCTTGCGACCCATTTCCGGATCCATGCCAGCACCGAGATTTCTCGTGCTCTTTTCACCGATAAGGATCTTGTGGTCGGCGAGACTCTGGTCCAGAGCCATAGCGTCAGTATTGATGGCGTAGTATTCCACACCTTCAATATTCATCTGCTTCATGCGGTTCACAGTATTGCCGCCGGCACCGCCGACGCCAAAGACCTTCACCTTGGCATTTCTGGTTGGAGTGTCATCACCCGTGATACGAGACATAGCCTCGAAATTGATATTTGCAAAGTCACTCATAGTTTATCTCCCTGATTTGAGTGGTTTATGGTTAGAAGTAAGTCTTGATGATGTCGCGAAGGCGCTGCATACCCTTCTTCACAGTTACGAGCAACTGGGTATCCGTATCACGCTGTTTTCTTTCGCGATGTTTCTTGTTCGCGTAGTACAAGAGGCCAATGCCGGTTGCATAAGACGGATTCTGGTACGCATCCTGAATGCCGCTCATGCCCTTCGGCTTTCCGATATGGACAGGCTTCTTGAATACTTTTGTTGCAATTTCTTCAATGCCGGCGAGGTTGCAGCAGCCACCCGTAAGGACGATACCGCCATCAATGACCGTATCGAGGTGGTGCTTTTCCAAATCCTTGGCCAAAAGCTTGAAGATCTCTGCAACGCGAGCAGTAATAATTTGTGCCAAAAGTTTACGAGAACAAAGAACTTCTCCACGGTCGCCCACACCAGGGACCGGGAAGGTTTCATCTTCAATCAAGTTGTTGAGCGAGCAGGTGCCGTACTTTTTCTTGAGTTCTTCAGCCTTCGAAAGCGAGACCGGAACCTTGAGGCACTTGCTAATGTCACTAGTAATAACGTTACCCGCAATGTCGAGCGATGCCGTGTAGCGCACGGAATCCTTGACAAAGACGGCGATATCGGCAGAACCTGCGCCAATGTCGATCAGCGCCACGCCAAGTTCGCGTTCGTCATTAGACAAAACTGCGGATGCGGCTGCGAGCGGTTCAAGCACAAAGCCGGCCACGTTGAGGCCAGCGCGATTCACGCACTTTGCGATATCCTGGAGAGCGTTCGGGCGTGAGGTAACCACCTGAACTTCGACTCCCAAGCGACGGCCCGTATAACCCTTAGGATTACGGATGCCCGTCGTATCATCCAGCGTATAATCTCCCGGGAAAATATGGATGATTTCACCCGCCTTATCCGGAAGCGTGCTTGCCAATCTCTGAACGTTGATGATATCTTCTTCACGGACTTCGTTTGTCGGAAGCGAAACGAGTCCCTTGTAGCTGTAAGACGACACGTGCTTACCCGCAATGCCCACGTAGACATCGCGCACATCGACACCCGCAATCGATTCAAGCGTATGAACGGCCTTCTGCAATGTTTCAACGACAGAATCGTATTCATCTGACGATTCCAGCGGGAAATCACCGCATTCCACAACTCGGACGGAATCTCCTTCCGAGATGCCAACGAACAAATTCACTTTCGAGGCGCCGATATCAAGCCCGAAAATGTAGTCTTCCTTTTTGACTATTTGCTTATTGTCATCCATTGATACACCTCTTATCAAAGTTTTTTATATACGCAAATCCATGAAATCTCATATCTACCTCGCCTGCGCAAAGGAGATCCTTGCGAAAGCCTTTTCCGATAGCATCGTACAAAGCAAACAAATCCCTATTCCAATTTGAATCCGGGAACATCACGCGATACCCGGCATCCTTGAAAAACACTTCAAAAGCCCTGTCTTTTTCGGACCAGCCTACCTGCGATACACGATCGTAAAGCGGCTTGTCCTCATTGCGCATGGTAAACAGGAACTGGGCCACCTGTTTTACCTTCCCTTCCGATTCCTTTTCAAGAATCGGCAGGCGAAGCGCCGTCATCATCGACATCGGGAGCGACAGTCCACGTTCAGAATAAACCGTTCCCTTGCCGCCATCAAGCACTGACAGAATCGGGGACGCTTCCTGAAGCTTGATGTAAAGCGAAGACGGAAACTTGCTTTCCACTTCAGCAGAATGGATGAGCGGAATCTGCAAGAGAGACTTCTTGACAGAGTCGGCATCCAGTTCCGACATGAGCATGCCCGTTTCCACCTGGGCGCTCTGCACCACATCTTCCCATGAAAGCATGCGATTGCCTTCGATTTCGATGTACTGCAAGTGCCTGAGTTCGAGCGGATTGATCTGGTGTAGATAGAAACGACTCTGCCACAGTGCGACGGTAGCCACGACAAGGAGCAGAGTCAAGACCCAGCCCTTGCGCTTGTACCAACGAACAGCATTGGCAATGCGCATCCGTCTCATACGGGCGCGCTTGCGTCTGCGCTTACGTTCGTTGTATCCGATCCGTCGACCGAACATTGTTGTTTCTTCAGTTGTCAAATGCTCTTCTCCAAAATCGTCTGGCCAAGCTTCCAGATGTTACCAGCGCCCATCAGAACGATCACGTCGTTCGGTTTGAGCAATTCCTTGCAGACCGGAATCAAGTTGTTCACATCACCGATAAAGCGGGCATCGCGGTGGCCACGGTCAGCGGCACTGTTAGCAACCATCGCCCCGGTCACGCCTTCAATCGGCTTTTCGCGGGACGGATAGATGTCGGTCACCAAAAGCACATCGCAGTTCGAGAATGCGCTACCAAAAGCTTCGTGCTGATCGCGGGTACGCGTAAACAAGTGCGGCTGGAAAGCGACAATGATGCGCTTGTCCGGGAACGCCTCGCGGAAACCAAGTAGTGTAGCGGTTGCTTCGGTCGGGTGGTGAGCATAGTCGTCAAAGACCATAACGCCATTCTTTTCACCGATGAATTCAAAGCGGCGTTTCACACCTTCGAATGCGGCCACGGCCTTGCGGGCAACTTCAATCGAAATACCTTCTTCGACAGCGAGGGCAACAGCAGCCGTTGCATTCAGCACGTTGTGGCGGCCCGGGATCTGGAGCTTGAACTGGCCGAGGCTCTTGACATCGCAAACAATTTCAAACTGCGGATAGCCCTTCACAAACACGAGATTTTCAACGCGGTACTTAGCCTGACGGGTAAAGCCGTACGTAATCACCGGCTTCTTGAGGTGCGACAAAATCTGCTGCACGTTCGGGTCGTCAAGGCATACAATCACCTGACCGTAGAACGGAATCTTGTTTGCAAACTGCGTGAACGCATCCTTGATGGCATCGATGTTCTCGTATGTATCGAGATGGTCGGCATCGATGTTCGTGATGATCGCCGAAGACGGCATCATCGAAAGGAAGCTGCGGTCAAATTCATCACTTTCGGCAATGAGGTAGTCGCCGTGGCCCACCTTGGCACCACTGCACTTGCCCTTCACAATGCCACCCACGATAATCGTCGGGTCAAGGCCTGCTTCTTCCCAGATAGCGCCAACGATAGACGTCGTCGTGGTCTTGCCGTGTGTACCGGCAATGGAAAGCGTGTACTTGAGGCGCATCAGTTCACCGAGCATTTCAGCGCGGCGAATCACCGGAATACGGCGGGCGCGAGCTTCAACAAGTTCCGGATTGTCAAACGGAATGGCAGAGGAATAAACGACCAAGTCTGCATCAGCAACATTCTTTGCTTCGTGCTTCGGGTCAATGCGAATGCCAAGACCTTTCAAGTAGTCAATGACAGCGCCTTCGCCCATATCGGAACCGGTCACCACAAAGCCGTTTTCGTGAAGCACTTCGGCAATACCGGACATACCGGCGCCACCGATACCCACAAAATGAAGGCGGCGAACACGTTTACAATCATTAATCTGCATTACGTTCTCTCCATATCCAGAATAATTTTCGCAATCTGGTCAGCGGCATCGGGCATGCCAAGCGTCTTGGCGGCTTCGCCCATCTTTTCCAAGCGTTCCGGATCATACAGGAGCGCTTCCACCTTGTTCCAAAGATCGTTCGGTTCATCATCAAGCTCCACGAGGGCTGCGCCAGCCTTTTCGACCACGCGGGCGTTGTGTTCCTGATGGTTTGCAGTCGCATGCGGGTACGGGAGCAAAATGGACGGTTTGCCAAAAGCAAGGATTTCTGCAAGTCCCGATGCACCAGCGCGGCTGATAATCAAGTCGGCGTGCTTCATATAAGCATAGATGTTATCCAAGAATCCACGCACCGCGACGTTCGGCAAAATACCGAGACGGTTGTTGATGTCATCGACATTCTTGGCGCCCACCTGCCAAACCACGCTAATATCTTCGTGGGCAGCGATGCGGCCAATGCTTTCTTCAATCTTGTTATTGATGCCAGCAGCACCCTGGGAGCCACCGACGATAAACACAGCCTTGCGGCCTTCACGGAATTCCACCGGACGGGCCAGGGAATCAGCAGAAGGCAAGTCGCGAATCGGATTGCCGAGAATACGGGTCTTTTCGATCGGGAAACCCTTCATCGCCTCTTCGGAGGTCACAAAAACAGTCTTTGCATAGCGAGCACCGACCTTATTTGCAATACCGGCAACAGCGTTCTGTTCCTGCAAATAGACCGGAATACCCATAGAACCAGCCGCAAGCACAATCGGGAGCGAGACATAGCCGCCCGTTGCAATCACGACATCCGGAGCCACCTTCTTTACAACACTCTTTGCACGAATCAAGGACTTGGTCAGGTTAAACGGCAATGCCAAATTCTTGAGGAACGGTCCACGGTGCAGCGGAACAGCCGAAATGTATTCGTACGGCCAGTTCTTTGCCACAAGGCGTTCTTCCATAGAATCCTTACGGCCCGCAAAAGTAATCTGAGTGACACCCATCTTCTTCAAACTCTCGGCAATAGCCACTGCCGGGAAAATGTGGCCACCAGTGCCACCGCAAACAAAGAGGAACTTTTTCATATAGAACTCCTTCTTGCTCCAAAATTCATAGCGGATCCCGCATTAAAAGAAACCGTGTTGTTCATATAGGGTTCACGAATGCTACGGCCACTCGTCGGGCGAGATATATTCAACAAAATTCCAATAAACGCAGCCGACAAAAGCAGGTTCGTACCGCCAAAGCTGAGGAACGGAAGCGGTTGGCCCGTCGTCGGGAAAAGTCCCACGCACACGCACACGTGAATGATAAAATTCAAGAACAGCGAAGTCGTGAGCGCAACAGCCATGTATTTTCCAAAACGCGTCGTAGCGCCTCTTGCAATATTGTAGCCCTGCGAGAAAAGTATTGCAAAAGCGACAAGCACGAGGAACGTTCCGACAAAACCATATTCTTCGCCAATAGCCGCATAGACCACGTCCTTATGGGCTTCGGGCAAGTAACCAAGCTTCTGTTCACCCATGCCAGCCCCCGTTCCCAAGAGGCCACCATTGCCAAGCGCTTCAAGAGAATGTACCAGCTGATGTTTTGATTCCTTCATTGAGCCATCATTAGCCAAGTACGCCTTAATGCGCTTACGCGTATGCGATTTGCAAAGCAAAGCAATTGCAAGCAACGGAAGAGACGAAAGGAAGCTAATCAACACATACTTATAGTTCGCCCCTGCAATGATAAGCAACGTAAGCAACAAGGCACAGAACATGAGGAGCATCGAGTAGTTTGGCTGTAAAGCAAGCAAAATCGCAGAAATCAAGAATGGAACCGCCGGCTGGATAATCGTACACTTGATGGACTTGATTTCATCGCCCGCGTTCGAAAGCTTTGCACAAATCCAGCAGATAAAGCCAAACTTCATAAGTTCAGACGGCTGGATACCGAAAATCCAGCGGGACGCACCCTTCACTTCGCCACCCGAGATGATAGCCGCAAACGTAAGGAGAGCGCCGACACCAAAAATGACACGGGAAGAATCTTTCCAAAGAGCGTAATCGATCTTATAGAACACGCCTATGATAATGACCGATGCCACGACCTTGTAAAGATGCTTCATGAGGAAGTATTCAGGAGACAAGTTCTTCGAAACAGCCACAGGAGCAGAAATCGAATAAACGACAGCAATGCCAAAGCACATTAATGCTAATGTGACAAAAAGCAAAAGCTTGTTCATTCCTGAGGACTGAGTGTTAGACATCTTGACTAAAGAACCTTACCTTAAACCTTGAATACCGGCACCATGTGGAGGAGCGCTTCGACCACCTGTTCCATGTGCATGCCACGGCTACCCTTCACCAAAAGGATATCCCCTTCGGCGACGACTTCGCCCAGCATGCTGATAACTTCCGGAACAGTCTCAAAATACTGCACGTTCTTCATGCCACGAGACTTGGCACCTTCCACGTACTTCTTGGCGTCCTTGCCGACAGCGAGGAGCATGTCAAAATTCATTTCCGGCACCAAGGCGCCGATCTGCTTGTGCAAATTGCCACTTTCCTTGCCGAGTTCGAGCATGTCGCCAAGCACTGCAATGCGCTTGCCTTCGACACGCATGTTGCCGAGCGTCTGGAGAGCCATTTTCGTCGAAGACGGATTGGCGTTGTAGCAGTCCGAAATCACCTTGAAGCCATTGGCGTTCTTGATTTCCATGCGCATGCTCGTGGAAGTAAAGCCTGCAAGAGCCTTTGCAATATCGCCCTTCGGGATGCGGAGAGCCTGGCCCACAGCGATAGCGGCAAGAGCGTCATAAAGGTTATGGTCACCCGGAACATTCAAAACGAAATGCGTACGGCCAACGTAGAAATCAGCGCAGAGGTTTTCGGTCCACTTGAGCTTTTCGGGCTTCACGACACCGCGACGCACACCGAAAGTCACGACCTTGTAATGCTTGGTAGCCTTCACCTTGCAAAGGCGTTCGTCATCGGCATTCACAATCAGCGTGCCATTTTCCTTGAGGCCAGCTGTAATGTTGATTTTTTCGTTGAACACGCCATCCAAATCGCCGAGACGTTCCAAATGGCTTGCGCCAATGTTTGTAATCACGGCAATATCCGGCTCCGTGGCCAAGGAAAGCGGGCGGATTTCGTCCGGACCACTCGTACCCATTTCGACAACAGCGGCTTCATGGCTGTGCTTCAGCTGGAACAGCGTCATCGGGACACCGATATGGTTGTTGAAGTTACCCTTTGTTGCATGGGTGTTGTACTTCATCGAAAGTACAGCCTTCGTCATTTCCTTTGTAGTGGTCTTGCCGTTACTACCTGTAATGGCGACCTTCTTCAACTTGAAAAGTCTTTGATAGCCCTTGGCCAGTTTCAAGAGAGCCTTCGTCGTATCTTCGACCGGAGCGTACATCTTGAAATTCGGATCGATAGCAGTTTGGTTTACAACGCTCATCAGAGCTCCATCCTTTTCCATTTGAGATACAAACTGGTGGGCGTCAAAGCGAGCACCCTTAATCGGCCAAAAGACGACGCCCTTGGCACTTTCACGAGAATCCATGCAGAGATTCACCTTGCGTTTCAAGGTGCGGGCAGGAACGCCGACAGCTTCGGTTTCCAGAATCTCGAGCATTTCTCCAATAGTCAAATCAAGCTTCAGCATCAGTCATCGCCTTCACCGCGATTTCGCGATCGTCAAAATGATGTTTGGTCTTACCAATGATCTGGTAATCCTCATGGCCCTTGCCCGCAATCACAAGCCAGTCGCCGCTCTTGAGTTCTGCACAAGCGCGATTGATAGCTTCTTCGCGGTTTTCGACCACTTCAAACTTGTCCGTCGTCATGCCGGCGCGAACGTCAGCGATAATATCTGCAGGCTTTTCGGTACGCGGATTGTCCGACGTGAGCCAAGCCTTGTCTGCAATGCGTTCTGCAATGCCGCCCATAATCGGACGCTTCGTCTTGTCGCGGTCACCACCGCAGCCAAACACGGTTGAAAGCTTGCCGCGGCAGAGGCTACGAGCCACATTCAGCACGCGTTCAAGGGCATCCGGCGTGTGAGCGTAGTCCACAATCACATGCTTGCCGTCCTTGCTCCAGACCTTTTCAAAACGGCCCGGAACGCGCACAGTCGTAATCGCCTTGCGCATGGCATCTTCAGGTACGCAGAGAGCATGAGCCCATGCAAGCACCAGGAGCAGGTTGTCCACGTTAAAGTCGCCGCAGAGCGGAGTTTCAAACTTATCCGTTGCAATCATCGGAAGCGTGAATTCAAGGCCGTCTTCAGTGCTCTTGATTTCGCCAAACGGCTTCACGTCAGCCTTGGCCTTGCCAAGTCTCGAAACAGCGACCTTGCGGCAATCGAGAGCGTTGAAAAGCTTTTCGCCGTGAGCATCATCAATATTGATGACAGCCACGCCATTTTCAGCGAGGTACTTCGTAAAGAGCAACTTCTTGGCTTCGAAGTAGGCATCCATCGTCTTGTGGTAATCGAGATGGTCCTGCGTCAAGTTGCTAAAGAGACCGCTTCTGAAACGAATACCGGCAACACGGCCCTGGTGGAGCGAATGCGAAGACGCTTCCATCACGAGGTCAGTGCAGCCTTCAGCTACAGCGCGAGATGCAAATTCATAAAGGTCCAAAAGACCCGGAGTCGTAAGCGAAGCCGGCACGGACTTGTCGCCAATCTTATTCTTGATGGTGCCGAGCAGAGCGGTCTTGCGGCCTTCCGCTTCAAGCATCGCATTCATAAGGAATGCACTTGTCGTCTTGCCGTTCGTACCCGTAATGGCATGGCAGATAAGCTTGCTGAACGGATCCTTGTAGAAAATCTTGGCCGCTTCGAGGCGGGCTGCCTTCACGTCCGGCACCTGGATCCACTTAGACGTGAGTCCTTCGGGAGCCATCGTCTCGCCCACAACCGCAACGGCACCAGCCGCTATGGCACTGCGGGCAAAAGCCTCATAGCCTTCCGCCGGAATGGAGAAGAACAAATTCCCCGGTTTCACACGGCGGGAATCATCACAAAGCCCCGTCACGGACAACTTTTGCATCAGTCCTTCCGAAATCATCAGCTTTTCTCCTTTAAGGTCAGCTTGCAAATCGCACCTCTCTGCAAGGTTTCATCAGCCTTGGGCTCCTGGGCGACAACGCGGCCTTTTCCTGTATATTCAACGTTCATGCGGATGTTCCCCATCACTTCGAGAGCATCCTTCAAAGAAAGTCCCTGCAAGTCGGGCATCTTGCTAGCCACGGCATCGCCGAGCAAAAGCGTTTTTCCATTGACTAGGCCCGCATCCAGGCGTTCCGAAATCACGCGGCGTCCCTTGCCTTCAAAGCGGACTGGACACTTGTGTTTCTTGGCGTAATCCTTAGCCGCAGAAACCTGCATTCCCGCAAAATCCTTGTCGCAAGGAGAACCGAGATGGACCTGCTTCAAGTTATGAGCACGCGGGGAAAGAGCCGGGTGGTAGTAAATCGCTTCCATGATGCGGCGGAAAATAGGACCAGCCGTAAGGCCACCGACATGCTTCCCTTGCGGGTCATCAACAAGCACAAGGCACACGTAGCGGGTATCTTCAGCCGGAGCAAGACCGATAAACGAAGCCACCTGCGAATTGCGGTCATAAGAACGGGTTTCGCGATTGTACTTTTCAGCCGTACCCGTCTTGCCACCGAACAAGACATCGGGCAACTTCTGCGATGCAACGCGCTTTGCCGTACCGCTATTCACCACGCGGTAGAGCATCTTGCGGATAGTCGCTGCCGTCCTTTCAGAAACAGCCCTGCGGATTTCCATCGGCTTCACCTTCTTGACGACGTCACCGTTAGAATTGCGCCATTCCTTCACAATCTGCGGACGCATGAGCTTTCCGCCATTGGCAATAGCGGCATAAGCCATCACCATCTGGATAGGCGTCACAGAAACAGCATGGCCAAAGCCCATCGTCTTTAACGTTCTATCGTCGCGAGTGAGTTCAGCCGGCTTCAAAAGTCTTCCGTTTTCTTCGCCAACATAGTTGTCAAAAGCTCTCTCGCCAATGCCAAAGGCACGTGCCATCCTGTACATACCCATAGCGCCCACTTCAGAGGCAATCTTTGCAAACACGATATTCGAGGACTGCACCATCGCTTCGCTCATGTCCATATCGCCATAGACGTGGGTATCGCAAATCTTTTCGGATCTCGGGTTCCACTGCCAGCAACGGCCTTCATTCACAAAAATCTTGTTCGGGCTCACAGCGTTATTTTCAAGTGCCGCAGCAGCGGTAATCACCTTGAACGTAGAACCCGGTTCGTAAGACATCGAGACGATTTCGTTTTTACCCGCGCGGTCACCGCCCTGGTTCTTGGAATTCGGATCAAAAGTCGGGTAGCTCGCCATTGCAAGGATTTCACCCGTGTACGGGTCCACGACAACGGCACTGGCACTCTTTGCAGAAAATTCAGCAACGCCGTCCTTCAAAGCTTTTTCAACAATTTCCTGCATGTTGCGGTCAATCGTCAAAACGAGATTCAAGCCGGACTTGGCCTGCACCACTTCCGTAGAGCGGGAAAGCACTTCTCGCTGCGCAGCGTCCTGGATACTCACGCGGATACCTTCGTCACCACGGAGGCTATCGTTGTAAATCTGTTCCATGCCCATGCTGCCCGAACCATTATAGCCGACCTTGCCCACAATCTGCGATGCAAGCGAGCCCTGCAAGAACAGGCGGCTGTAGCCCAAATTATTGTTCGTATCGCGCATGCTTTCGGCAAACACGACACC
This sequence comes from Fibrobacter succinogenes subsp. succinogenes S85, assembly GCF_000146505.1. GTDB lineage: Bacteria > Fibrobacterota > Fibrobacteria > Fibrobacterales > Fibrobacteraceae > Fibrobacter > Fibrobacter succinogenes. The sequence continues at coordinate 1,110,993 of NC_017448.1, forward strand.
GTTCCTGTCCATAATAGAACCACGTTCTGCGTACAGGTTTTTCGTCTGCGTCACAGTAGACTTCGTACGTTCCTGATACACGTCACGGTTCAAGACCTGGATATTAAAGGTCTGGAAAATGAGCACACCAATCATGCAAAGCACAAGGCTCTTCAAAATAACCAGAGGATCAGCACTGTACTTATTCACGTGACTCCCCCGTTATCATGATTTTTACCGGAACATCGTTCAAGCCAAGGCCCGTACGTTCCGCAAACTTTGCAAGATGGTCCATCGACATAAGCTTGTTGATTTCATAATCCTTCAAGAGGATTTCACGATGGAGCAAGCTTGACTTTTCCTTAAGCCCATACAAAGTGCCGTAAAGACTGTTGACGCAGTTCTGCATGTACACAGGGACCATGAAAACAAGCGAAGCCACGGCGACCAACATAAGAACAAAGCCCATCACGCTATGCTTCCCTGTTTTTTCGGTTTCATTCTGCACATTATCGATCATACTCTTTCATAGATCCTTAATTTTGCAGAACGAGCCCGGCTGTTCCTGTTGATTTCATCGGCCGAGGGCAAAATCGGCTTACGGTTCACTTTCTTCAAACGCTGGTGGTTACCACCACACATGCAAACCGGCAAGTTTTCCGGGCAAATGCATGCTTTTTCAAATTCTGCAGCCGTTTCCTTGACGCAGCGGTCTTCTACGGAGTGGTAGCTCATCACCACGAGGCGACCACCCACCTTGAGGCAATCGACAGCGGCGCGGAGGCTATCTTCAATCTGCTTGAGTTCGCCGTTCACTTCCATGCGGATGGCCTGGAAAACGCGGGCCAAAAGGCTATTCGCTTCACGGCGCTTGTCCGGGAACACGGCTTCGACAACGGCCTTGATATCGCTCGGGAGCACATCGCGGCCTTCGGTGGTAATTTCTCCCACTTTTTCCTTGATGCGGGTTGCAAGCTTGAACGCACGGTCCATATCGGCATTCTTGCGGAGTGCGGCCGCAAAATCATCTTCGCTAACGCTGCGGAGCCATTCCTGGGCGGACACATTTTCGCGGCGGTCCATGCGAAGGTCGAGCGGATTGTCGCCTACAAAAGTAAAGCCACGGCTAGAGTCATCCACCTGATGGCTGCTGATGCCGAGATCGTAAAGAACACCGTCAAGAGAATTCGGTTCAATTTCGTTTCCGAGTTCGCTAAACGGAACCGGATGGACAATAAACTTGGGAGCGACGCCAGCAAGGCGTTTCGTCGCAAACTGGACCGCTTCATCGTCGCGGTCAAAAGCGTGGAGCGTCCCTTCGGAATTCAGTTCTTGGGCAATAGCGTAAGAATGGCCGCCACCGCCAAGCGTGCAGTCCGAATAGGTGCCGTTCGGCTTGATATTCAAGCCTTCAAGGCATTCCTTGAGCATCACCGGATCGTGATAGAATTCTCTCCCTTGAACTCCTGCGACCGCGGCTTCCGAAATTTCGTTTACATGTACTGACTTGCGGAGATTGTTATCTGCCATTATCCCCCTCCGTCAAGCCTTCACCATAGAACGCGGCATCGAAAGCGTCGATAGCTTCATTTGTCTGTAAGCCATACTTTTCGTTGTAACGTTCAGGATTCCATAATTCGAGAGTTTTACCGCTGGCCTGGACGTAAAGAACTTCGTCTTTAAGACCGGCATACTCCAGCAATATTTTGGGGAGTAAAATGCGATTCTGGCCATCCATCTCCACGACTGTGGGGCAGAGGCCTCTCCGAACTAAGTCGGCTTGACGGCGGTCGGACCGGCTGTCCAAGTCCGCCATGAATTTCTCAAACTCAGGAAGGACAAACAACCGGAGGGTGCGGTCCGGGCCACGAGTGACCACGAACTCTTTCCCTTCGGACTCAGCGAGCTGACGACGGAATTCCCTAGGGAAGGAGGTCCTTCCCTTTCCATCGATCGCCGTTTGGGCTTGTCCTATGAAAGAAGTGAAATCCATATTTGACACATTTTACCACAACACTTATCACACACCACAAATATACCCACTTTCTACCACTGTGGCAATAGAAAACCGGAGCCATGCTTAAAAAAAGCATACTTTTAGGCTTTGTTAATAAAATTTTTACACAAAATTTCGTTCCTCCCAGCAATTTTCTGTCGACACAAGGTAATATTTGCATAAGATTTTTGTTACAAGCAATATTAGTTGGCAGAACTTAGTCCGCTACGCTCTTAGAACTTAGACAACGCATCCCAGAGACAGCGGAGCAACCATCTTAAACTCTTATTCTATATTCTAAGCTCTAAGTTCTACCAACTGCCAACTAACTCCCATGCTTCTCCGCGTTCCCGCTTTTTATGATTCGTTCCATTGCATCGCCGGCAAATGCACCGACACCTGCTGCATCGGCTGGGAAATAGACATCGACCCCGCAAGCGCCAAACGTTACGCCAAAGTCAAAGGCGATTTTGGAGAAAAACTTCGTCAAAACATCGAAGACGGTCATTTCAAATTGCTCCCCGGCGACCGTTGCCCATTCTTAATGCGCGATGGGCTCTGCGATATGATTTGCCACATCGGCGAAGACTATCTTTGCGACATCTGCCGCGAGCACCCGCGATTTGTGGAAGTCTACGGTGACATCATGGAAAAAGGGATTGGTCTCTGCTGCGAAGAAGGCGTGCGCTTACTGCTTGAGTGCAAAGGCTCAGCCACCTCACCCATTGCGTTTGTTGAGCGCGAAATTGACGACGTTCCGGACGATATTCCCGATGACGCCATTGAAGCTCGCGACGCCATTTTTGAAGAGAGAGAGCATTTGTTTGCAATCCTCGCCGACCACAGCAAGCCTTTGAACGCACGCCTCATCAAGCTCTTGGACTACGCCGTTGAGACAAGCGGCATTGAAATCAAGGAAAGTGACATTTCAAACAACATCTACCAGTCGTGGTTCGGAATTTTAGGCAAGGGCGAAAGCTACGGCCCCGCCTGGGATAACGCCTACAAGGAACTCAAGGAACGCGGGTGGCAAACCAAAACGATTTTCACTGATAGCGACGGTGAAAAAATCATCGCCTACTTGCTATTCCGCTACTACGAGAAAAGCCTCTTCGATGGCAACAGCCTCACCAAGGTCGAGTTCGCCATTTACTTCTGGATTATGGTGCAAAAAATCCAAGGAACGAAAATTGACGCCATAAAACTGCTCAGCAAGCAGACCGAATATTCCGAAGAAATCATGGAGATTTTTGAGCAGGAATTCATGGAAAATCCGGCGTTTTCGCCCACCAATTTCAAGAGAATCCTCGCCGAGTAACACGAACGCTCGCGAAATACGATTTTTTACATTATTTTTCCCATTTTTTGACAGAAATCACAATTCAATCCGCTATTTTTTGGTATTTTACAACTGTTTAAAAAGATTCCCAGGGATTAACCCAAAGTCTTTAGGAGTATGAGCATGTTTAAACGTCTTTTTAGTCTGATTGTCTTTGCAGCCGTAATGGGCTTCGCCCAGTTTGCACCTGAACCGCAGGTTGCCGATATTAAGTTAATGATGGATCCCAAGACCGAGAAGCCCATGATCATGGATTTTTCGACGCACCTTTCGGGCATCAGCGATCCGGGCATTTTGTTCGCCCACTTCAGCAACCGTCCGTTGCTCATCTACTATTTCAGCCCCAAATGCCCGCACTGCCAAAAGCACTTCCCCGAGATCCAGAACCTCATCAAGGAATATGAATCCAAGGGTCTTACGGGTATTGCAATCGGCTTGAACGGCGGCATTAAGAAGAACGATATCCGCTTGTTTATTGACCAGTACCACGCTGTTATTCCGGTATTCCAGGACACGGATAGTAAGTTTGGGCCGGCTTATGGCACGGGTTACATCCCGGTGGTCTACCTCGTGCAGAAGGACGGCACGTTCTACCGCTACGAGACGCTCAACGAAGCGAACATGAATCATTTGCGCGCTACGCTGAACAAGATTTTGAAGAAGTAATAAAACCGACCGTCGAACCTGGCGCCCCTGGGCGCCAGACGGTATGAAAAAAGCCCCTCAAGGGGGCTTTTTTCATACCGTCGGCGGGAGTCGAACCCACGACCCGTTGCTTAGAAGGCAACTGCTCTATCCAACTGAGCTACGACGGCGTTTGTGAGCACACAATATAGTAAATAATTTGATTTTTCGTCAATTTTCGCACGAATCAAAACCTATCTCTCCAAAAAATTACGCATTCCCCGTTGCCATTGTAGGAAATTTTATCTACATTTATGCATGAATTCAAATATTTGCATAAAACAAAAGCGTAACATTCGACATTGCACTGCGGATCCAAAGCTCAATGCCGACCGTTGCACGGAGATACAATGAAGATTATCGACATCCTGAAGCAAGACAAGATGAGCCTCTCCTTCGAGGTGTTCCCGCCGAAGAAAGAAACGAGTTTTGAAAACGTTAAAGCAGCTACCGAAGCGATTGCAAAGCTTAACCCCGCATTCATGAGCGTCACATACGGCGCAGGCGGCGGCGTAAGCCAGTACACGCTCGAAATTGCGAAGAATCTCAAGTACAATTTCAACATTCCGATGCTCGCCCACCTCACCTGCATTTCGAGCACCAAGGAAACCATCCACCAGCGCATCGAAGACATGAAGGCCGCCGGCATCAAGAACGTGATGGCCCTCCGTGGCGACCTCACGCCGGAACTCATTGCAAACGGTCGCGGCGATTGCGACTACCACCACGCTGTGGAACTCATCCGCGAACTCAAAGCCGCTGATGCCGATTTTTGCATTGGCGCCGCCTGCTACCCGGAAAAACACCCGGAAAGTCCAAACCAAGCCGAAGACATCAAGCACCTCAAGGAAAAGGTCGAAGCAGGCGCCGACTTCCTCACAACGCAGATGGTCTTCGACAACAACCTTTTCTTCAGCTTCCTTTACAAGCTCCGCGATGCAGGCGTGAACTGCCCGGTGCTCCCCGGCATTATGCCCATCACGAACGCGAACCAGGTCGAACGCGCCATTAAGCTTTCGGGTTCGTTCATGCCGCAACATTTCAAGTCGCTTGTGGACAAGTTCGGTAGCGATCCGGAAGCCATGAAGCAGGCTGGCATCATCTACGCCACCGACCAGATCATCGACCTCTACGCGAACGGCATCACGAACGTCCACGTTTATTCCATGAACAAGCCGGACGTCGCCGAAGGTATCCTCAAGAACGTCTCTGCCATTCTCGGCAAGAACTTCGCAGGGTAATTAAGAGAGAAGCCCGCTTCCGCGGACTCGGCAAAAGTAACGAAAAAGACCTGGCTCACGGCCAGGTCTTTTCACATTTTCAAGAGGGCGATGCCCTCCCGGAACGGAGTCCGGGATGACAAAAGTGCGGGCCTACTGCGCAGGAGTCGGAGCAGTCTCGGCCGGTTTCGGCGTTTCAACCGGCTTCGGCGTTTCAGCTGGCTTTGCAGCGGCAGCAGCTTCCGACTTCATTTCGACAACAGCCTTTTCAGCTCTGTCGCGCATGTTCTTCAAGCGCTTCAGGCCAGCCTTCGATGCAGACCTCACCTTCTTTTCGGCATTGGCCTTGAGCTTCACCTTCACTTCAGGCTTGGATTCCGGCTTCACGTCGGACTTTGTCGGAGGCGGCACAGCCGTGCTGTCGTTCAGCAGAGAGTCAGACGGTGCAGCCACGGTGCTATCGCCTTCGGTGTAGTAACCGAACGGGATGAGTTCCACGCGGCGGTTCTTGGCACGGCCTTCGTCCGTTACGTTATCAGCAAGCGGCATGCGAGTGCCAAAGCCAATAGCACGTAAGCGGTCGGCGGCGATTCCCTTCGACTGGAAGTAATCCGTCACAGAGTGAGCACGGTCTTCAGAAAGCTTCTGGTTGTAATCTTCAGTACCCACGATATCCGTATGGCCCTGGACTTCAAGCTTCACTTCCGGAATCTTTTCCAGGAGAGCGATGATGTCGTCCAAAGTCGGGTAACTGGACTTCAAAAGCTTTGCCGAGTCGAATTCAAACTGGATGCCCTTCTTGAGGTAGTCCAGGTCTTCCTTGCGGCGCAGCGGGCAGCCACGCTTGTTCACCTGAATTCCCGGGAGCGTATTCGGGCACTTGTCACGGTAATCCGGCACGCCATCCTTGTCGGTATCGAGCGGGCAGCCGTCAGCATCCACGGCGACACCTTCCGGCGTATCCGGGCACTTGTCCGGCCCATCAAAGACTCCGTCCTTGTCGCTGTCGAGCGGGCAACCGACAGAATCTACCTTGACGCCCTTCGGCGTTTCAGGGCACATATCCTTGTAATCCGGGACCGTGTCTTCGTCCGTATCCAGCGGACAGCCGACAGAATCTACCTTGACGCCCTTCGGCGTTTCAGGGCACATATCCTTGTAATCCGGGACCGTATCTTCGTCCGTATCCAGCGGGCAACCGACAGAATCCACGGCGACACCCTTCGGCGTATCTGGGCACTTGTCGAGACCGTCAAAGACCTTGTCTTCGTCCGTATCGATGCCGCAGCCGTCTTCGTCCACGACTATCGGCGGGAACGTTTCCGGGCACTTGTCCTTGCGGTTCTTTACGCCATCGTTGTCGTCGTCGCCGTCAAAGCCAAACGTCCACGTGAGCTTTGCGATACCGGCAATAAGCGGCTGGGCAACATAGCAGTAGCTGGCCCTGTAACCCGTTTCGCCCTTGAACTTGATCTGGAAATCCTTGCAGTTGTCCATCGCATCTTTGCGATCGTAGCCATCAACAAGATTACCAATACCAATATCGATACCCGCGGCAAAGTCAATGTTGAAGAACGGAATCTTCACATTGATACCCGGCGTGAGTACCATCGGGTCGGTAATCGGGCTGAACGGATACGCATCGTTGCCAAAGCGCATTTCGCCACTGAATTCGAGGAACGGCTGGATGTAATCGTTGATTTCCAGGTTCACGCCAGTGCTATACACGAGCGTATTCGAAGCATCACCAAAGCCGATCATGAGTCCAAGAGAAGAATTCCAGACAAGCGGAACACCCTTCTTGTTGTAATTGACAGAGACAACCCCCGTAAGGCCGAGCATCACGCTGTTTGCCGTGTAGGCATACGTCGGGCCACCCTCGTTATCGAGGAACCAGGCGTGACGCGGGCGGATACCCACGCCCCTCCAGCCAGTCGGGACAGTCAAATCCACAACAGCGGCCGTCTTCATGTAATCCGGGCCAAACCAGTGCGGCGTGCGGTACTTGGCGTAAAACTGCAAGTCACCGAGGCCACCCTTGCCCATGTGAGCGCGGATAGCTTCGCCAGAGTAATCCTTTGCGTGGTCGTAGTAAATCGGGAGGCTCACGCCGATATCCAAGTCATCACGGAGGCCAAACGCAAAGTTAAAGTTACCGGCCAAAGCGCCGTCAATGCGGCCCTTTTCCATACGGGCGTCCCACACATCGAGTTCCTGGGTACGACCATGTCGGTCCGTAAACAAGGCGCCACGGGTGTAGCCCCAGTTATCGGTCGCAATCGTACCGCCAGTCCCTAAACGGAAGTGAAAAAATCCAAGCGTATTCGCATCTTGCTGGTGGAGGCCGGTTTTACCCCCCAGGAGGCCGGTCTGAGCAAAGACAGCCGCCTGCGCAAGTGCGAGTATAAGGGTAAGTTTTTTCATATTCTATTACAATTCAGAAGTAATCCACTGATACATGGATGATTCATCCTTGTACGCACAGACATAGGTTACGCTTTCTTTGGTAACAGTTGCATCTTCGTTATCTCTGTTGCAAATCTTGTCGAGAGCAATGTCTGTGGAGGCGTCAACCCACTTACCATAGCCATTTCCGACTTCTTTAGCTATAGAGCACTTGAAACTGTGGCTTTCACCATCCTTGAGGGTTTCGCTCTTAATGTCTGCAATGTTTTTAGTATCACCTCTATCGGTATCGCAATAACCAAACTTGGCGTTAAGGTACTTATTTTCATTAATTACTAGCCAATCTGTGGAGGAAGAACTTGCGGGGATTCCTTCTGCGTTACCATTACTAAGACATTCATAGTATGCGTCACCGACTATAGCGACATCTTTTTCTTTTGATCGATTTCTCGTGCAAATTCCAAGCGTAGCGTCTTCATCCAAATCGCTTGCTTTAACCCAAGAGTAGTATCCGCTGGAAGGACCTCCAGAAATGTAGTTACACTTGTATTTTCCCCTCCGTAAACAGCTACTTTGGTTTGATTTCTCATCTTATCTTCATCGCACTTGCCATAGATATCCTCAAAGGTAGGTTCGTGCCAATCATCTCTCTTGGCACTAGCGACAAACGTCTTCGGATTTTCGCCACTCTTTAACGTTACGTTGACTTCAAAGGCAATGCCGTCGGCGTAGCCACTAGCACGCTTGTAATCGCCATAGTTGCAAAGGACATTAATCCATTTCTGTTTTTCGACTTCTGGCATATTCGAGGCAATTTTACTCTGCACGGTTTCTACAGAAACAGGCTCACAGTAGATGTTGACCCAATCGTTACAAGCGTAAATTATATTATCCTTATAACCATTCAAGAGCAAGAGGGCGCTGTTTCTTGTGCTTTCGTTGGTAAAATTACCGTAGTACACCCATTTCTTGGCCCCGCTAGCAGTATTGTTTCTCGCATAGGTAGAACCGTGGTAGCTACACTTTTCGTTGAAGGTCGATTCGCCGAGGTCTTCGTCTTCAACCTTCTGCACTGTAGCCTCGACGCGATCACCCACGCAATATTCATCAACAGTCGTTTCACGCCATTCATGGCTATGGTTACCCCAGTTGTCTGTATATTCAGAATTTTCTTCACAAACATATTCATAACCGGATCCAGTAACCATTTTTTTATTGACATAGCCATAATGGCAAGCCTTTTCATTATACACGTCTTGCCAATCAGTAGCGATCCATTCGTATTTTTCCTGTTTATCAAGGTAATCGCACTTATAATGTTCGGAACCATTTTCTTCCTTGACTTCGCCCTTTTCCATCGTAGTTTTTGAACATATTCCATATTTCTCATCATGATAATCTTTCTGTCTCCATTTGGAGCCATCGCATACAAAGGTTATTTTGCTTGTTGTCGTGGCAAGTTCCGCATTCTTGTAGTCGAACAGCTTTTCTTTGCCTTCGTTTACGGTAGCGCTGCATTCACCGAGGTAAAGCTTGGATTCCGGATTGTTGGCCTGTTCTTCCGGAGTCATGCCACTTGCAGCGCTAGAAGAGGATGCAACAGAGTTCGAAGAGTTCGGACTGACAGGACCAAGTTCAAAACCAACGCAAGAAGAAGCGGATGGATTACATTCTACTTCTGCGCACTCATACTCTTGAATTTCCCCGTCAAAGAACGCCGATCCCTTATCTCCTTTATTACGGCCCAAGCATACATTTTCAGTATCTTGCCAGTAGCATTTTCCATTGTCGCATACACAAACGGCATTTTCATCAAGACCTTCAAAGCTATAGAAGAAGGTCGAATTAACTGCGTCAGCATCGCAAGCTTTTTCCACCGTTGCAACACCTACAGCCCAAAGTGTTACAGGATACCAAACTTGTTCGTTTTCGATATATTCAAAGTAACGGAAATATCCCCCTTCGACATCAGACTTATACACCTTGCTGCTATAGCCAGACGGATCATTGAAAACCTTTGCGTCTTCGACTTTAAGCTTATAGGCTTCCACAAATCCATTCTGCAAAATCTTGTAATAGACGGCATCCGTACCACTCCAGACATTCGTTTCAGCAGTATAGTCGCCATGCTGCATTTGGTTCCACTTGAAGAAGTTCGCGTCGATAAGCAAAGCGAGGTAATCAACAAAGAACATGCTGTGTTCCTTGCCTGCGTAAGTCGTATTGACGGCGGTGTTAAAGTTGCCGTTTTCGGCAAAGACATTGCGGAAAGCGTTATAGACCAAGTTAAAACCCGGAGTCTTGTCCTTTTGGTCAATGAGGGCCATCACCCACACGATGCTGTTGAAGTTTTCGGCCAGGCCAATCTGATCGGGGGCATAATGTTCGAAAGACGGATATTCTTCGCTGTTTTCCAAATAAAGGGCGTGGGCAAGGTCCTTGTTTGCCTGCTCGTTTGCAACACCAAAACCGTTACCATCGTCAACCAACTTCTTTACGCGGGCAGCCTTGTAGTCGGTCAAGAAGTCGATGACAACCGTATCAGAAGCATCGGACAAGTCTGCATAGGCGTTGTAAATGACATCCGTTGCGTTCGAGCCAAATCCGCCAAAGGCGCCGAAAGCGTTGTTACTCAAGTTCAGCTTGACACGGAGCTTCACAACCGGGGTCGTAAGGTTCGTGATGTCGAGATCCCCTTCGAGGCGTGCAACCTTGTATTCCACCGCCTTTTCGTTAGTTTCTTCGATTGTCACAAAGGATTTATTGGCAGAGGCGAACAAGTCCTGCATAAACACCTTGCCACTCGGGACGAACTTTTCGTCAAGATCCGTCACGGTAAGTTCTGCATTGTCGCCACCCTTGAGGTTCTTCCAGATTTCTTCATAGATGTCGTCAGTTTTTGTTTCCTTGTTGGCCTGCACCGGGAAACGCACGACAACATGCTTCTTGTACACCTTGGCGAGGTTCTCGTTCACGACTGTGAACGGGATTTCCATCTTGGTCTCGGCGTCGCCGCACTTGATGGTCACGGTGATGATAGCCTTTTCGTTGTCGCGGACTGTATCCACGATGGCGCAAGACTTGTCTTCTAGTTCTGCATTCCAGCTGCTGTAGGCGTCACTGAACTTGTTGTCGATATCTTCGCCGAACTTGTCCGTTGCAGAACTCAAGTTCTTGAGGGCGTCATCGACGTCCTTCTGGTTCTTGGCAGAAGCAGAGCTCAAATTCTTGAGAGCTTCGTCAATTTCGCTCTGGCTCTTGGCAGAGGCGCTGCTGAACTTGCTATCAATATCCTTCTGGATTTTGTCCATGTCGGCATCTTTACCGTTGGTGCCGTTAGTGCCGTCCTTGCCGGCTTCGCCCTTCAGGGATTCAAGCCATTCCTTTTCGGTGCCCGTGAAACCGTTATCCTTCGCGATTTCGTAAGCGGACTTACCATTCGTTCCGCTAGATCCGTTCGTTCCGCTGGTTCCATTCGTTCCATCGGCACCATCTTTACCATTCGTGCCATTGGTGCCGTTCGTACCGTTTTTGCCGTCGGCACCATCCTTACCATTCGTACCGTCCTTACCATCAGCACCATCCTTACCATTGTGGACAACACCAATCGTATCGCCACCATCGCAAACAATGGCAAAGCCGGACTTATCTTTCAGTTCCTTGGATTCGCAACGGTACTGGATAGCTTCGTGGTCGTTCATGGCGACCCATTCGCCTTCAGAGCACACGTACATCGTAGCCTTGGACTTCACAAAAGCCATGGAGCCTTCGGTCTTTTCACTACAGTCATCGTCATTCAAGGAAGAAACCGTAGTAAACTGATTGACATCCTGAGAATACAGCAGGTCGTCGCCGCAACCGGCGAAATAGAGAGCCATTGCAGAAACTGCAAGCCCGAACTTGATGGTTTTCTTGTTCATTTTTGTTCCCAATTATTTACATTTTGGTAAAACTTAGGCAAATTTAGCTTATTTTAAGTAATTCGTAAAGAGTTTACGGCATAGCCCATTTGGGCTATAGCCAACTAAAAAAGTATTAGAAAAAAAAAGATTTTCTGACCAAAAAAGAGGAATTTTAGACTTATCATTTAATATTTTGCGTAAAACAGGTGCTTTTTCGACCCATTTGCAAAAAAGGGACGCTTTTTTGACCAAGCTTTATGTATATTCAAGGCATGGGCATCAACGATGCTCGAAGTTTTTAAAAAAAGGTTAATAATGCTTTCTTATCAAGACGCCTACAAAATTGCAGAATCCGTTCACCAAGGCCAGCAAGACAAGGCCGGTGGCCCATACATCGATTTCCTCCAGAACGTCGCCGATTATCTTAAAAACAAAGGCGAATCCGAAGATGTCCAGGTTCTCGCCATTTTGCAGGATTCCATTACTTCTGCCACTAAAAAGACTCCGGACGACATGATCAAGATGGGTGTTCCAGCCGATATGGTGGACCTCATCCAGAAGATGACCTACCACAAGAACCAGGCATGGATTGACGAGTACAGCTGCCACCTGATGGAAAAAGGCGTGCCAGCCGAAGACGCCACCTACGATGCCCGTGAAAAAGACTTTGTGCGCTTTGTCGAAACCCTCAAGGACAATCCGACAGCAGCTAAGGCAAAGAGCGCTATCTTGAACGTGCTCATGGACGACAAGTACATCCACCGCCAGGAACGTCGCGAACTCAAGACAAAATTCCGCCTCAAGAAGTACAAGGCAGCCATCCAGGCACTTGGTGTGTAGTCCCTTCGGCAAGCTCAGGGACCTTACAATGCGTCGGAATGCCGCAAGGCAACACAATGCGTCATCCTGAACGGAGAACCGAGGGTTCGAAGTGAAGGATCCAGTCACATTTTAAATGTCATGCCGGCCACTGCGCCGGCATCTCTTTTTTAAAACCCTCGCGAAAGCGAGGATCTTTTTTTGCGCGGGCTATTTCAGCACTACGCGTTGGCTCATTCCATCGACACGCACGATGTAGGCGCCAGATTCCTGCAAGGTGACACTTGTTTCGCCATTCGCAGGAATCGCTTTCGACATAACATGGTGACCGAGCGCATCGAACACCTGAACGGTTCTGCCCTTCGAAGCATGCAACGTGATGGTTCTGCCCTGCACCGCCATGCGGAATCGCTGATGGGCAATCACCGGCAAGCTCGTTTTTGCAGACGAACTGCTCGACTTGACAGAAGAGCTAGACGAATCAGCCTTCTTGCTACTGCTAGACGGAGCCTTGACGCTCGACGAAGAACTCTTTGCGGTTGAGGACGACGACTTAATGACATTGCTGGAAGACGAGCTGTTTACCGCCGAGGAAGACCACTTAGAATCACTGGATCCTTCGCTTGAGCTCAGGATGGCGTTGCTAGAAGACGAGCTGCTTGTTGCCGAGGACGAGGAAGAAACAGCGGAACTTGACGAAGACGGTTCTACGCTATAAGACATGCCGAACGCAACTTCGTCAAACACTGGATACGTATCGCTCTTTTTCCACACATGCCTATTTTCAACCGTCTTGCCGGAAGTGTTCAACAATTCCACAAACTCATCGGATTGCATGTACTTCGTGCTGAGCGGGCTTGTTAAAACGAAATTGATCTTATAATACTCATCGGCCTCAAAACCAAGCACCTCATCAATCTCGATACATCCCCTTTCTTGAGTGAAGGCGGAATCGTTATAAACCAATACGGCAAATTCAGGTTCGGTAGCATTTGCACATTCATCCATAACAGCAATCGGGTTCGCTTTAGGGGCTTTTACCGGGGCTGCATTATAGACATTCTTAAAAGCAATATTGGTAACGAGATAGGAGTGATCAAAACCTGCAACAGACGAATGAGCTTTTGACGCAAGTCCATATATACCACCAGCGGCCACTTCCGACGAGACTTCGCCCCAGTTATAGGCATCATCTAAAACAATGTTGGATCCCATCATTCCCAAAAGACCACCGACAAAAATCTCTCCACTATTTCCGACAGCCTTTACAGAGCCCGTATTCGCAATCATGCGACCATTACCTAAAGAGCCAGCAACACCACCAAGATAAGACACAGAGTTACTTTCAGCAACATCCAACGAGACACTTCCCCCATTGAAAGCGTTCTCCAAATAACCACATTCGCCGCAAACTCCACCCAGTTGACTCCATTTACCCGTCGTAAGCCCATCGATACGGGCATAGTTTACACCCTTCACAATAGAATCCGCTTTGGCAGCAAGGCCTCCAACAGAACCAGCCCCAACGACATAGCCTTCGTTAACGCAATCCTTGAGCGTTTTCGCTTCGCCTACAAGACCGCCAACAAGAACGTCTTTCGAACTATCATATTTTTTTGAAGGATTCGACTGTACAAATTTGACACTGCCCTCATTCTTGCCAGAAAGGACATTCGCCCTGGCAGCGATACCGCCAAATCTGATGTTTTCAAGCTTTGAAGAAGAAGAATCTACAAACGTAATGGCACCTTTGTTCAGGGAATTCTTAACATTGATTTCGGTACGCAAATAGTCTCCGGCCAAAATACCACCGAAATTAATACCACCGCTAAGTTCATTTGCAACAACAACGACGGTAATATCACCATAATTGGCACAAGAATCAATACCATTAGCACCAATGGCTAATCCGGCAACATACGCCGGTGAAGACGAACCAACACGGAAACTGAAATCACCCACTCTTGCATAAATTTTTCCGTAGTTTTTGGCCCCTTTAATCAAATCGGCTCTATTATCCGTCACAATCCCTGCAAGTCGGACACTTATGGTTCCATCGTATTCGATATCGCCCTCATTTGTGCTATTCAAAATGTTTCCCGTAGTGCCATTGATTAACGTAATTCCGGCGACATTAGTGATCTTCGAACCACTGCCTTGAACCTTGATATTCCCGAGATTGCGGCTATTGCTGATAGTTCCTCGATTTTCATAGGCGATTCCCGCAACAGACACCGGATTATTCCCCGCAGAAAGATCATAATTGCTGTAATTGACGCAACTATCTATAATAGAGAATCCAGTTTCATATCCATAATTCAACGACACAAATCCGCTAATCCGTATCTCATCCATCTGGTCCATAACACCCTTTCGAAGCGACGATTTTGAAATCGTTCCTCTATTGGTATCTACAAAAGCTCCATGACCTGTAACAAGATAATTGACCAGATGCACATCCCTTATCGTACCATAGTTCGTACCAAACAGGGCTCCATTCAAACCGTAAATATTATGTCCATTGCCATTAAAAACATAACCTTTGATATATCGACCATATTCCGAAATCGTTTTCAGTTCACGCGTCATTACCGATAACGAATCCTTCCCCATCACAATATCATTGACAAGCGCGGCCCGTTGCGTAAAGGAGGCTCCAGTCGACAAGTACCACGCCAATTCCGACGGAGTGAAAATCGCAACGTAAAGCGAAGTATCGAGGTGCATACGCCATTTCGGAACGCTCAGTTCGCCATTCCAGCCAATCGTAGTCGGGTCCGGGCGGTTCACGACCAAAGAAGGATCCTTGATTGTCTTGGAATACTTGGCATAAATGGTCGAAGGAGCATTGAACACAGTCGTCTTCGTCACGGTTTTTCCCGTGGAATCAACCCAGCTATCAAAATAACGACCTTCCGTAGAATAAGCAGACGGCAAATCGACAATATGTCCCTTGGCATCCGTCAAAGCATAGGACACAAAAACACTATCATCGAGGTCAATTCGGTAAACGGGCAAATGCGTAGAATCGCTAAAAATCGGATAGCCGCCATCATAGCTCCACGTCAGTCTCGGATGTTCTGCTTCATCATAAGCAATTCGAGACTTGCCATCGTCACGGTCCGCTTCATTCAGTTTGTCGGCAAATTCAACGGACTGCATTTCCTTTGTCGATAACGCAAAGGACTCTTTTACCCGATTACCCTCACCCTCTACACCAACCAATTTAACTGAAGGTTGCAACGTAGAATCAAAAGCCGAGGTAATAATCGTACCCTGATTGTAGCCAACAACTCCACCAACAACATCCTTCGCAGTCACCTTGGATGCATAAGAGTACGAAGACGAAATCACGCCAAGATTTCTTCCGCAAATTCCACCAACCGTATCCCCTTCCAACGTTCCACGATTGATGACCTGGCTGAGCCCCCTATCCGTCATACCAGAAATACCACCAACAACCTGCCCTTTCACAAAGCCTTCGTTAATGCAAAGCGTAACGGGACCGGCATTGCCGATAATTCCTCCAGCGAAGATTCCTTCCACGCGCCCCTTGTTCACACTATTACGGACTTTAGAACCGTAACCAGCAATACCGCCCGCATACAGTTTCTTTGTCGATATATCGCCTGAATTTTCGCAATAAGCGATATCGCCATATCCACCGCCCGTGCCAACAATGCCGCCCATCATTCCGACATCGCCCGAAACAGCCCCCGTATTCTGGCTATAGGCTACAGGAGCATTAGACAATCCAGCAATTCCGCCGACTCGGGCATCGTTGTAAAGTTCGGGAGACTTGGATGTAATATTCCCTGAATTGGAGCAATAAGTAACCGAATCGTAGGAACCCTCGGTTTGTCTAAGGATTTCGCCTGCAATACCGCCCACGTTTTGACTTTCAAAGAAAGTCACATCAACATCGCTTGCATTGGAACTGCTATCAATCCAACCCTTCAGCAAACCAACAATGCCACCAATCGAAACTTCATCTACGCCTACGTAGTAGTCTCCCTTTTCTTCGTCTTTGATCATTGTTTTCTGAAGAACTTCGATCTTTATCGCTCCGCCTCGGGTATGAACGTTGTGAATATTCGAATACTTAGCATACCCGACAAGGCTACCGCCATAAAAATCCCCGGCCCTATAAGTGGGATCCGCTTTCATCAAGACCTTGTAATTCGCGAGGGTCACGTTTTTCAATTCGGTATGTTCCACAAACCCAAACAATCCGAAAATGGAATCGGACTGGGTCGTTAAATCAAGACCGTAAATAGTATGGTTCTTGCCATCGAAAATCATCTCGCCGATGCGTTTTTCATTTTTGCCGATTGGAATCCACGGGTGTTCCGAGACGGAATTTTCGTCTTTTCCGAACACGAGGTCGTTATCCAATACGACAACGCCGCGCCATGGGATATTTTCAGTAGCTTTTTCCGGATTTTCAGCCGGTTCAACGGTATTTACCAGCTGCGCCAAACCCGCCAACTGTTCCGGCGTAGAAATATGGTAAAGCGGCAGCGAAGCTTCATAATGAAAATCTTCATAATCATAAAAAATTACGGTATCCCGAGCCGAGGGAACCTCAGCCGTCCCATCCCAAGCCGCAAACGAAAACGACGAAAAACAACAAACAGCCCACAAAAAGGCCGATTTTACCCGAACCAACATGGATTCCTCCTTATTTCAATAGAAATAATAATTTGTTTCTAGAAGAAAAACAATCCTTTTGAAGTTATAACAGCCCATAAAATCTTTTTATTGACACAGATATAGCCGGATAGAGCGGTTTTTGCTATTTTTACCCCGTAATTTTTAAATTGGGTTCACGCCCAAGACAACCCCTAAAAAGGAACACAACAATGGCAAATAAAGTCTATAACTTTAGCGCAGGACCGTCGGTCTTGCCGGAACAGGCACTCAAGGAAGCATCTGCTGCATGCATCGACTTCGAAAACAGCGGCATCAGTATCCTCTCCATGAGTCACCGTTCAAAGCCGATTGAAAACATGTTCGCCCAGACGGAACAGTACCTCCGTGAATTGATGGGCATCCCGGAAGACTACGACATCGTGTTCCTCGGTGGTGGTTGCTCACTTTTGTTCTGCATGCTCCCGATGAACTTCCTCGACCAGAACGCAACGGCCGACTACGCTTTGACCGGCGTTTGGGCAAACAAGGCTTACAAGGAAGCAAAGCAGTTCGGTAACGCTCTCGCCGCTTGCGACACCAAGTCTGAAACTTACAGCCGCATCGACAAGAACTTGAAGCTCAGCGACAACGCCACGTACCTCCACGTGACCGCCAACAACACGATTTACGGTACGGAATGGCACAACTTCCCGAAGCCGAAGTCTGGCTTCCTCATGGCTGACGTGAGCTCCGACTTCCTCGCCCGTAAGATCAACGTGTCTGACTTCGGTGTCGTCTATGGCGGCGCTCAGAAGAACATCAGCTGCGCTGGCGTGACTGTCACGATCATCAAGAAGGGCCTTCTCGGCAAGGTGAACCGCACCATCCCGACCATGCTCAACTTCCAGACTCACATCGACGCTGCCAACATGTTCAACACTCCTCCGGTCTTTGCCGTGTACGTGATGAACCGCACCCTCAAGTGGCTCAAGGATTTCGGTGGCGTGGACGCTATCGAAAAGGTGAACCGCAGCAAGGCTGCTCTCCTCTACAGCGCACTCGACAACTCCAAGGTGTTCGTCGGTACGGCCGCTAAGGAAGACCGTTCTATCATGAACGTTCCGTTCGTGTTCAACAAGGACGTCGTTGCAGCTGACAAGGCTGACGATCTCGCCAAGGAATTCCTTGAATTCGCTAAGGCTCGTGGCCTCCAGCAGCTCAAGGGTCACCGTTCTGTCGGCGGCTTCCGCGCTTCCATCTACAACGCCATGCCGGTCGAAGGCGTGCAGGCACTCGTTGACTGCCTCGGCGACTTCGAAAAGAAAGTTCTTGGCTAATTGAGACGAGATGCCGCGCCCCGCGCGGTATAACGCATTTGAGAAAGCCTCGGCCTAGTGCCGGGGCTTTTTCGTTTATTCTGTTTAAGGGTGATGCCCGTTCAAAGCGGGCATGAGATATTAAAAAGTGCCGCCGGACTATAAAAGAAGAACCTCCTCATGGAGTATGAGGAGGTCCTATTTTTTGTGTTAGGAGTACGCCATTACGGCGCCTTGGAGGAGGATTTCGTGGCACGTATATCCCCGTGCCGGGCATTTTACAAGACCCCAACAACCAAACACGGTCTTGTAAAACTAACGAGTACGTTCAGGACCTTCTTTTTGTTCTCAAAATTACTAACCCATATACACCCAAAGGCTTTCACTTTCTCGTTTTTACATGAATAAAGATACTCTTTTAAATTGCGAATGTCAATAGAAAACCCCATTTTTAAACATAATTTTGCAAAATATCACAAAACCAACAGCTCTCAAAATGTTCTCAAAAAATTCAACAAGTTCTCAAAAACACAAAAAGAGAGAAAAAGACCAATAAAATTCGTTTTTTAACCATTTAAAACATGTAAAAACCTGAAAATTTTTCAAAAAAGCGTTTTTTACGTGAAGACCAGAGAAACAATTAAATTTTTCACGTAAATTCGGCCATTTTTTGAAATTTTGGTTTTCAACACACATAAAAAAATGCCCGCACAAAAAAGGCGGGCACAGCAAACACAAGGGAGAACTCAGCGACAACAGCTTAATTGTCAGCAGGCTTCTTTGCGAATTTATTCGTAATATCAGGAACGATATCCATAATCTTTGAGACAAGCGAGCTATCCTTGGTAATCGGCATGATGCGTACGTCATCGCCCTTGATGACAAGGAATGCGACCGGATCGACCGAAGCGCCACCGCCAGATGCAGATGTATCGCCCTTGTTCTGGTGACCGCCAAAACCAAAGCCCACGGACACGCGGCTTACAGGCACGACGGTTGTTTCGCCCGCCTGGATAGGTTCACCAATGACAGTTTCCGCCTTCGTGATGAAGCGGAGCTTTTCCAAAAGAGTTTCAGCAAGTTTTTCAATAGCCATGGCTCTAATATAGATTATAGACGAGAGACGAAAGACGAAAGACGAAAGAAATACATAAAAAAGAGGCTAGTGGTTGGTGGTTAGTGGTTAGGATTGCAGTAAAGACGTTCCTTCTGCACCCCTGTTTACTAACCCCTGTTTACTAATCACTGTCTACTGCGGCTAAAGCCGCTAATACCTAGCCCCGTAGACACGGTCGCTCGCGGTAAAGAATTTGCGTTCCAAATCCGTCCAGTCGAGGTAGCCCCACACCGCCACGATTCGGCCACCAGGCAGTCTCGTCGCCATGCCATTCACGCCTTCGCCCGCATTAAAGTAAAGCGTCGAGGTTTCGCGATAAATACCCTTGGGTTGCACAATGTTCAGCTGGCGGCCCCAGGCGATAAAGTCGTTCTCTTCGACAAGGTCCCAGCTGCGGGCAACGTTCCACTGCAAGTCGGAGTCCCTATAGCTTTGGGCGAGTACCGGGAAATAAGCCTTCACGCCAATAAAATACTTCGTCAAGATGGACGTATGTCCCGGTTCACGGTGTTCAAACGGGAGGCTCAGGAATTCCTGCGGGAAACCGCCGTGGCGCGGGTTCGGGAACTGGCGGACGTAATTTTCAAGGTCGCTACGTTCATAGCGGCGGAAGCTATCGTGCTTGAAAATGAAGATTCGAGCCGCAGAACGGATACTTTGTTCAAGGAAAGAGCCGCGCAAAATCGGGACAATCCCCTGAAAGCGGCCACTGTTCATGTAATAATCGAGCGCATACACATCGCTCTTGAATTCAAGAATCGTCACATCAAGCGTGTCACCCGTCATGTTCATCGGATAACGCAAATCAACACGCTTCACAAGAGCTTTAATATCATCGTTCGGATTATCGTCAATGCGGATTTCATCCATCGGCCACCTGTCGTTGTAGCACAATTCCGTATAATCGACAGATTCCTCTTCTTTCGGTTCGCAAGCACACAAAACAAATGTGGCCGCGCAAGCACAAACGCAGACAAACTTAGGCAACACCGAAAGGAAACGATTCATACTCTTAAAATTTAGCATACATCAATCACGTTTGCGGACTTCGGCGTAATTACAATACTCATAAAGCGGACACTTAGCACAATGCGATGTCAGTTCGCGGCAAATAAAGCCCTCGCTCCCGTTCTCCAAAAAGAACTGGAGGGAATGCGCCGCAAAATACGGGTTCTCCGGGGCAAGCGCGATAAAATACTCATTCGCGAGTTTCTGTTTTATTGCAGGCTCAAGCTCTGCAAAGTTCGATTCCTTCGCAGGCCCAAGCATTGCAAGGAAGCGGCGAGCGCCCATCGTAAGCGGCAGGTGCGGCATCCTAGAATTGTCGCGGCACGTAAGTCCAAGGCCAAGCGGCTGCGGGGCAAGCAAGCGGTAAATCGCGGCACACGCTTTAGGGCGCGGATTTGAGCGGCCCATAAAGTAGATTTCGCCCAAGTCTCGCCACATTTCTTCGGGAGTGCGTTCACGAACCCAAGCGGTCAAATCCGGGTGATGGCGAACAAAAAGCCCAACGCTCCAAAAAATTCCGGAGACATGTTCAAAGACTGTCCAGTTGCGGCTATTGAACGTCTGTTCCACGACCTCTTCAATTTCACCGCCTTTCGGCACAGGTAAGGACCAAAGTTTATCGCACGGGAAGCGCTCATGCAACTTCACGAGGAGGCGCAAGATATCGGGGTAAGAACGATCCTGAAACAAGACCGTTCCAAGCAACGTCCACGCAATTTGTTCATTCGCCGTGGGCATTTTTTGAGCAACATAAACTATGGGGTCAGCGCACTTGAAAAGAAGCGCTACAAAGGCTTTCGAAGCCTTGAATAGCGCTGGTTCATCGTGAATAAAACGCTTTACCGAGACCAACTAGAGAGCCTCGCCCACCTTCACCGCCTGTCCAAGACGAGACTTGAACAAGTCCGGATGGCGTTCGCGAATTTTCTTGTCAACCACGAGAATCACGGTGCTGCCCATTTCAAAGCGGCCAAGTTCATCGCCACGGTCAAAAGAGAACTGCTGATTCGGAATCCAGTCCAAGCGCTTTTTGTCGCGCGGGAGCTTGCCTGCATTCGTCAAGATGGAATCGTTATACACGACGCCAATGCGGCCAACGTTTGTCGCACCGACCTTGACCACGAGTACTTCGGAACCGTCCGCCAAGCGGAGTTCACTCGTCAAGCGTTCGTTGATGCTGAAAAGACCTTCGACACGTTCGACACTGCCTGGGTTGACCGGCCAAAGCGTACCCGGGCAATAGCTCGAAAGCACGAGGTCGCCCTTGACGGGGCTGTGGATGCGGTGGTAGTTGAACGGAGCCAAGTAAATCGTCGCAAAGGCGCCGCCCTTGAAACGTTCTGCAAGTTCTTCGCTACGCAAAAGACTCTTGAGCGTGTAAGTCTTGCCCTTCGCCTGGATCAAATTCTGGTCATCGCCATCGAACGTTCCCGTCTGCGAAAGCACGCCATCGACCGGGCTTACGATTTCGGCACCATCGGCAACAGGGCGCATACCCGGCTTGAGCTTGCGGATAAAAAGTTCACCGATGTTCTTGTAATGACTGAGCGGGTATTCCGATTCAGACATGTCGAGCTTGTAATAGCTAGCAAAGGCGTTGCGAGCGATTTTGCTCAGGAACGGGATGCGTAAACGCGTAAAGGCACCGAAAATGCGGCTTGCGGCATTCTTCGGCAAAAGCTTCATAAAAACGTAGAAAGGAGTGTTCATGGTTGCAATTATAGATTTTTAGTCAAGAGACGAGAGACGAGAGACGAGAGAAGTAGAGCCGTTCACTCGTCTAAATCAATGATTTTCAAAATGCGCAACGTCAGTGTTGAGCAGTTTCCAGAGTCTAGAGGCAAACGGCGTAGCCCATTCCTTTTCTGGCGCTACGCGGGTTGTCGTTGCAGCGGTGAATTTGGAGTAAGTGAGGGCAACAAGTTCACCGTAGCGGGCATCCCACATGCTCCACACGATTTGCCATGTAAAGCCTCCCTTCTTGCCTAAATCCGGATCCATTTCCACATTCAGCACCAGCGGGATTGTCAAATAGCGAAGTTCATAGCGACTCGCTATTCCGTTCAGTAATTCTTTAAGTTTAAACGGCAACTGGCGTGCAATTGTCTGTTCCACGCCATCGCGCTCTTCCCACGGAGTCACGTCATCCAAGCGTTTGCCTTCCACGAATTTTTCGGCAAGGAGCTTTACAGACAAAGAATCAACGTAAGCGGAATCCGCATCGGGGACGCGCATGCCGACAATCATTAAGTCTCGTTGCATTTTCGGGAACGCTTTTGCAAACAAAGAATCTTCAACGCGCGCCAAGTCAAAATCGAGAGCATCGGCGCTAAAGCTGTGGCACATTTTGCAATCTTCGGGGCGGGTCGCCGTCACCTTGAGCGCAGGGAAAACGCCTACAACAGCATTCGAATCGATACGGCTAAATGCGACCTGGTTCCATTCTCGGTAGAATTTTTCGTCCGTGATTTTCAGCACGATATCGCCTTGCGTGCCGCATTCCGTGCAAGGAGCGTCAGCCATGTCGCCACCTTCGGGAGCGCTATCGCGCGAACCTGCACAAGCAATGAAAAGCGTTAATGCAAACAATAAAGCAATGAACGATGAACGATTTTTTTTCATAAACAACTCCGCAGGAAAGCCCCGCAATTACTCTAGCATTATAGTAAATGGGCCGTCGTTGACGAGGCTCACTTGCATATCGGCACCGAATTTTCCGGTTTCGACAATGGCAACTTCTTTTTTGCACTGTTCGATGATGTACTCGTACAGTTCATTGGCTAGCGTCGGGTTGCCAGCGCCATTAAATGTCGGGCGATTGCCCTTATTGCAATTGGCATACAACGTAAATTGAGAAACGAGCAAAAGCGAGCCGCCGACATCTTTGATGGAGAGGTTCGTCTTTCCGTTTTCGTCGGCAAAGATGCGGAGTGCAAGCATTTTCTTGATGAAGCGGTCGGCTATTTCGCGGGTATCGCCCTCGCCTACGCCAATCAGCACAAGAAATCCCTTGTTATCAATTTTACCGACAGTTTGACCTTCAATATCGACTTGAGCCTTAGTGACTCGCTGAATTAAAAATTTCATTTTTAATTACTCTAGAAAATAATTGTTTTTTGAAACGCAAATACTATGTATACATTTGATAGATTTTTTGAATTTCTGCGGGATCATTCGTGACGGTTAATGCAAGGCGCAAAAGCACGGCGACTTTTGCAGGAGGCAAATCGTAAGCAGCAATCGTTTCTGGCACAAGAAGCTGTTCCGGGACAATGCTACCGCGATTGATTCGCGTCGAAATCACGACGGGAATATTCTTTTCTGCAACAGCATCAGTAATCGCATCCGCCCATGCGCGAGAAAATTCACCGGCTCCCGCACCAGCAATGATAAGCCCTGCCGAACGTTCCGCCGCAAAGCGTACGAGTTCGGCATCGGCATCGGCGTTAAAGTAAAGAACGGTAACGCGCGGCAATTCGCGCAAGTTCGAGATATCGAACGATTTTTTTGCATTTACGAGATGGCGATCCCGGAACGAAGTCCGGGATGACAATTCAGCAAACGCATCCAAATCATTCGCGTGAATTTTTTGCACCAAGCGAGCATCCATCAATTTACCTGCAAAAGCAACGTAAACGGTCGCATCATTTTTCGCGCTCATTTCCACAACACTTTTCACGGCAAAGAGGAGGTTTGCAGGGCCGTCAGGTTCCGCTGCAGTTGCGGGGCGCATTGAGCCGGTCATAATCACGGGCTTCGCGGCAATTTCGGCGGCACTTGGAGCAGAACCACCTAGCGTCAAACTCAAGAATAAAGCGGTTTCTTCCATCGTATCAGTCCCGTGCATAATCACGATACCATCCACATCATCGCGCAGCAAGAGTTCCTGAATCCGCTTCGCCAAAGCAATCCAGATTTCAGAAGTAACATCGTCCGAATTGATATTGCAAACTTGCTCCACGCAAATATTTGCCACATTTTTCAATTCCGGAATCGCATCAATCAGCGTTTGTGCCTTGATTGAGCCCGACTTGTACCCAATATTTTTACCTAGCTCGCCCGCGCCAGCAATTGTACCGCCCGTCGCGAGAATCACAATATTTTTCATTTTACAGACTCCAACAAATCCCGTGCGGTCATTCCATAATGCTTTTTCAAAGCGCCATCCGTTCCGAGCTCATGCAAATCCTGCAAGCATTTTGCAAAATTGCGGAACGCATCCGCACCGCCGCCATCACGCCACAAAAGTTCTTGGACCATTCGCATCGCGAACCAATAAAGTTTTTTTGCCTTATCCGTATTTGGCTCATTCACAAACGGTTCCGTCAGCGATTTGAGACTCGGGTACGAACCAATCGGGCGTGGATCATCGTTGTGCGAACCGTCCACCACCTGCGCAATACCTTCGTTCATCCAACAAGGGACATTCGCATGCGTCATCGCACGAACAAAGGAATGAGTCAATTCATGGAACAGCACCGGGCGATAAACTTCGCGGTACGCCATCAAGTTCACTGGCACACGCAACTTGCCATCAAATACAGCGGCCACCCATTCCGGGCGAGTTCCCCCTTGATATTCCTTTTCCTGATACAGCACAAGGCTCATCTTGTTTTCGGGCAAAAAGTCGAACAAATTACTAATTGAATCGTAAGCAACTTCCAAAACGGCAAGAGCTTCCATCACGTCTTTCTTGGATGGGCCACCATCAAATTCCAAGCGGAAATGCATGGACTTTTCAACGCCCAAATTTTCCATTTCCTGTTCCAGAGCTTTTGACTTTTTAACAAGGTAATCTAAATCCTGGTGCTTAAAATTCAACGTTTCAACGTAATTGATGCATTCCTTATAACGTTCCTGCTCAAAGAGAATGCCCGCCATGTGCATCTGCAAATTCGTATCGTTCGGTTCAGACTTTAAAAGTTCCCGGACGTTATTCTCGGCGCATTTCCAATCGCCTACACGGAGACACTCATTCGTTTCATGAATCATGTCTTCATATCGAAAGCGTTCTTCAACTTTTTTTTCGTAATACTGGTACCCTACGAACATCAAAACATACATCAGCAAAAGGCCAACAACGCGTCTTTTCCAGTTACTTTTTTTCTGAGCCATATTCATTCCACAAAAGAGTCCCTTACAATTCTAGTAATTTTCGCCCTTTTATCGCCCAAATACCTACTTACTAATTACTCACATGAAGCCCTACCACAATTTTTAAAGTATATTTAGTATAGGTTTGGTTATGGCAGAAATCTTTGATTACGATGACTACCGGGATATGATCAAGGATTATTACTTGGAGCATAAGAAACACAACTCCTTGTATTCCTTCAGCACTCTCGGCAAAACGCTTGGCTTGGATTCAAGTCATGCGTACTATATAGTTCAGAAAAAGCGCAATCTCCCCGTCCACGCAGTCCCCGCAGCAAAAAAAATGCTCGGACTTGATGGTCGCGGGGCCGCATACTTTGACTTGTTGATTGTCGCATCGCGCACGAAGTCCGAAAAGACAAAAGCAGAAATTCTGCAAAAGGCATTCCAGCTCCGCGACGTGAAGCGCCACCTGCTCAAGGACAACGAGCTCAAGTATCTAAGCGCCTGGTGGACTATCGTCGTAAGAGCGCTCATCGAAGTGAAACACGGCAACGTGGACATCCCGGAAATCGCAAGTAGCGTGATTCCGCCCATCACCGAAGAACAGGCGCAAGAAAGCATTGAGATTTTGAAGTCGCTCGGCTTTATCCAGCCGATCAACAACAACAGCAAAGTCCGCCTCGCCGACCCGCACATCACGGTTCAAGGCGCCGAAAAGGCCGAAGCCATCCGCAGTTTCCATTCGAAGGTCATGCAGTTTGGCATCCGCTCGCTCAATGAAATTCCGCCAGAAAACCGAGACATTTCGACCATCACCATGGCGGTTGACTCCAAGGGCTTTGAAGACCTCAAGAAGATGCTCAAGGAATTCCGCAAAGAAATCCAAATTCGCGTCGATAAGTGCATTGTCCCCGATCGCGTTATGCAGTTGAACCTCGCTTTATTCCCCGTCGCACTCAATAAGAAGAAGGAAAAATAAAATGAAAAATTTTAACAAGCTTCTTTATTTGGTACCCTTTGGTCTCCTCGCTGCCTGCACAGCAAGCAACGACACGGCAGGGAATACGACGGAAATTGAAAATGCCATCGCCATCCGTGTTTTTGACGACGGTATGCCGGCAGCCAACGTGCGCTACCAGGTACTCCCGTCTTGGTATGTAGCCGACACCACCGAAACCGGTGCAGTGAACTACACTTACGAAGGCAAGACCGACACGAACGGTTGGGTACACATTGATGGCCACCAGAACGGTTCTTATACCATCAACTTTACCAAGGGCGATTCTTCTATCGTCTTGCAGTACACGCTCAACAACCTGAACCACGAATACACGCTCGACAGCGCTTCGCTCGAAGCGGTCGGCACGGTCAAGGGTCTTGTTGATTTGCCGGACTCCGCCAACTACGCCTGGGTCGCCGTTCAGGGCGTGAACACCATTGTCAAGACCGATACGCTCGGACAGTTCGTCATCCAGAAGGCTCCGTGCGGAAACGTCACCGTGAGCGCATGGGATTCCGAAGACCTCAGCTCCATTGGCGGAACATCCGCAGTTGTGACCTCGAACGACACAATTGACCTCGGCCTCATCGAGAACCCGAACAAGGTCGTTCCCGAGAACGCCATCCGCTTTATGCCTTCCGACTTGATTTCGGACTGGATGCGCCCGCTCAGCTTCCCGACTGTACTCGTCCTGCGCCTGACTGAAGAGAACTTCGACTTCTCGAAGGCCGAAAAGGACGGAAGCGACATCCGCCTCTACGACGGAGGCAACAACCTCATCCCGTTTGAAATAGACGGCTGGGACACGAGCATCAACAGCGCCACGCTCAACATCCGCGTCGAAAGCGCCGCCGATACAGTCAGGCCGTGGATGCTCATGTGGGGCGACAAGAAGGCCAAGAAGATTGAAGATGTCAAAGTTTGGGATGGCCTCAGCGATTCTCTCGTGAAGGCACTCAACAGCGTCGAGGTTTTGAATTTCGAAGCAGGCACCGACTTAAACGCACTGCCCGCGCCACTTAACTACAACTGGTACGTACAACCGCACGATAGTGCAACGGTCAAGAACAACCTTGACCAGAAGCCGACCAACGGCATCGAAAAGGCTGACAGCACCATCTTCGGCAAGAACATGCTGCATGTGCAGTACCAGGCGAACAAGCTCGGACGCTACGTTGTCATCGGGACGCGCATAGCCGCGCACCAGCACGACTTGAGCAGACTCGACTCCGTGGAAGTTTGGCTCAAGGGCAGCGGGGATTTCGAAGTATTCCTCGAGACGATTGTAGAATCCGATACAAACTACAAGACCTCGTATAAAGGAAGTGTCAACGAAGAATGGACTCGTGTCGCCATCAAGCCATCCGATTTCACAAATCCGGACAAAAAAAGCTACCACGGCTGGGACGTGACACGCAACAAGATTACGCGCTTTACCATCTTTGTGTACAACGGCACGGATATCTGGATTGATAACGTCAGAATGTACGGGATCAATTTAGACGACTTGCTGTAAATAGCATTCACCAAGGCAATTAAAAAGCCCCCTCAAAGGGGGCAAAAAAAGGCCGTTTGGGATTGGAAACTCTGTTCGGTCAAGGTCACTACGTTTTGTATCATGAAGAATAGTGATCCGAGTCTCCATCCGATACAGAAGCACCAATTCTCCAACACTAATTGATGCCTTTGAATCCAATCCCAAATCGGCAGTTTTAGGATACCCGTAAATTATCTTTATTTAAGGCCTTTATCTCAAAAGGCCTTTTTTCATCCGTTGACAAAATGTCAAATAATTGGCAATAGCGCCCGTATGGGCGAATCAGATAATAAACATTTACATTAAAAATGGGTGTGTTTTACCCTGTAAATGTATATCCCAGCCAAGACCATAATGGTGACAATCCAGCTCACCGGGTACACCACCATCAGCGACGCAAAGGAACGGTACTGCGGGAATACAAAAATAACCCAGAGGATTCGTATACCGCAGACACCCACCACGCAAGTCAGCGCCGGAGCCAAAGACTGCCCCATGCCTCGTAACGCGCCTGAAAAAACGTCCAAAAAGACGTTGATGAACAGCACGCCAACCACGACGTACATGCGGATAGAACCCGTCGCAATAATCTCAGGATCGGACGTATACAACGAAAGCAAAGGCTTTGCAAAGTAACAGCAAAGCATGCTCAACGCAAACGTAGATGTAGTCGCTAGCAAAATGGTCCACCGGACTGCACTACGGCAGCGCTCCAGATTTTTCGCCCCGTAATTTTGCCCCACAAACGTCACGCACGCATGCGAGAATGAATTGAGCCAGTAATAGACAATGAACTCGTAAGTGAGAGCCGCAGCAGATGCCGCTACAGTTGCAGAACCAAGGCTATTGATAGCCGACTGGAGGCAGACATTGCTAAACGAGAACACAACGCCCTGAAGCCCCGCCGGGAGCCCCACACGCATAATGCGCCCGAGAAACACAGGCGTAATTTTCAACTTCCAGAATTCGAGCTTGAACGGTCCGACTTCGTGAAGCAAGAAGTAGAATAACGTCCCCGCACTCAGCGCATTTGCAATCACGGTCGCAAGCGCGACACCCGTAACGCTCATGCCAAAGCCTGCGACAAAGAGGACATTCAGCAACACGTTGATAGCGCCCGTCGCAAGGAGCACGTAAAGCGGGCGTTTTGTATCGCCTTTGCCACGCAGGATTGCCGCCACAAAGTTATACAGCATGACAAACGGAATACCCGCAAAATAGACTTGCAGATAGCGCACTGCCAAATCCAAAACATCTGTAGGGGTCGAAATTGCCGAAAGGATCGGCCGCGCAAAAAAGACTCCGATAAACGAGAGCAATATCCCGCTAATGAACGAGACGATTACAGACGTGTGGACGCTGCGCGTAATGGCACGATAGCTCTGCGCACCAATCGAATTCGCGACGACGACATTCACGCCGACAGAGATGCCTACGAACAAGTTTATCAGCATATTGATGACGAACGTATTCGCACCGACCGCCGCAAGCGCCTTGTCGCCTGCGAATTGCCCCACCACGGCAATGTCAGCCGCATTGAACAGCTGTTGCAAAATGCTTGTCGCCGCAAGCGGAACGGCAAACCTCAGAATCTTACGACCGAGGGGTCCGTTCAACATATCCATATTCGTCTTTAACGCATCCGTTGCCATACAGCACCTTAAAACCGCGGCAAATTTAGATTTTTACGCTTTAAGCTTAAAGGGCAATTTTCTACCTTTACATCGCAAAAACAGGTGACTAGAATCGCTATAGGATAAAGCGATTACAAGCGCCACAAATCGGAGATTATCATGGGTTTTAAATGCGGCATCGTAGGCCTCCCGAACGTAGGCAAGAGCACAATCTTCAACGCAATCACTAACGCAGGCGCAGAATCCGCCAACTATCCGTTCTGCACCATCGACCCGAACGTCGGCATGGTCAGCGTCCCGGATGCCCGCCTCGATGAACTTGTGAAGGTCTACAACCCGAAATCCATCGTCCCGGCCGTTACAGAATTCGTAGATATTGCAGGTCTTGTAAAAGGCGCTTCCAAGGGCGAAGGTCTCGGCAACCAGTTCCTCACCCACATCCGCGAATGCGAAGCCATCATGGAAGTGGTGCGCTGCTTTGACGACGAAAACATCATCCACGTGAACGGTTCTGTGGACCCGATCCGCGACGTCGAAGTGATTGAAACGGAACTCATCCTCAAGGACTTGGACACTGTCGAAAAGCGCCTCGCTACCGAAGCTAAGAGTGCACGTACCGGCAACGCCGAAGCCAAGGCACGCCTCGCCGCTTGCGAACTTTTGAAGACGACGATGGAAGAAGGCCGCGCCGCCCGCACCGTGATGCACGACAGCGAAGAAATGGAAGGCATCGTCAAGGACCTCGGACTCCTTACCGCAAAGCCGCTCTTCTACTGCGCCAACGTGAAGGAAGACGACATCCTCACCGGTAACGCTTATGTGGACCAGCTCAAGGAATACGCCTCCAAGCACGGTCACGACGTGATTGTCATCAGCGGTAAGATCGAAGAAGAACTTTCCGCCATGGAACCGGCTGACAAGATCGAATTCCTCAAGGAACTCGGCATGAAGGAATCCGGACTCGATTCCGTTGTCCGCAAGGGTTACGAAATTCTCGGCCTCCGTACGTTCTTCACCGCAGGCGAAAAGGAATGCCGCGCCTGGACGTTCCACGCAGGCTTCAAGGCCCCGCAGTGCGCAGGCGTCATCCACACGGACTTCGAACGTGGCTTTATCCGCGCCGAAACTTTGAGCTACGCCGACTTCCTCAAGCACGGCAGCTGGAACGCCGCCAAGGAAGCAGGTCTCGTCCGTACGGAAGGTAAGGAATACCTCGTGCAGGATGGCGACATTATGTACTTCCTGTTCAACGTGTAATGGCGCCGGTGGCGCAGTAGGATGTAGGCAGTAGACAGTAGGCAGGACTGCTATAGGAAAGTCTTACTGCTTAATGTTATAGAAAAGGTCGCGAGTGCTGAACTCGCGACCTTCTTTGTTGTCAAGATTTAACCTTTTTTCGCTTTCTTCCGTTCGCGGCGGGCCACCACCATCGGGCGCACAAGCGTTGCGATGTTCATCGCCGTTCCAATCAAAATCAGGAAGCTTGCGCAGTACAGCCCAACGCCACCTTCAACTTTCAGTAGTGGGATTCCAAGCGTCCCCCCGATGTGTGAAAGTTTCATCAATAGAGACCATAGCGAAATCATGGACAAGAGCCCCATTACCGTTGATGCTAGCGGTACAATCCACGAGAACACCGCCGCTAAAACAACCGCAGCAATAATCCCATACAAGTGAGGTACCGCTTCCATTTTCGGGAAGTTCGGCATCTGCGCCTTGAAGTGATCCTGAACCTTCGGGTTTTCCTTAATCATGCGGTGCATTTGCCCCAGCGCAGGCTCCGAAATTGATTCATCGAGATCTACACCTGATGCAATCTGGTAGAACGTCATCTGCGCAATCGGCTTGCTATCGTCTTTTGCCGAACAAGACACATTTGCAAGCGGCATCAAAAGCGCAAGCAGCACAAGCAAATACGGGAGCGCCGTAAGCTTCTTGAAAAGTTTCATTTCCTTACTAGAATTGTTACTCATTATTTCCCCTGAATAATTTTATCGAGCGTGAACACGCAGCGGAAGCCGATGCCGTCAGACCAATAGCGCGGATCTTCGTCATCGCGAGCCGTCATGTTCAACTTCTTTTCTTTATCCTTCCAAGAACCACCCTTTAAGACTTTGCTCGTACCCCAGAAAGAACCGGTCGGATTGGAACTTTCAATAGAGAACGTGATTGCAAAGTAATTGTCACGAGTCCATTCGGCAACGTTACCCGACATGTCGTAAAGCCCCCATGCGTTTGGAGCTTTGGACGCTACATCGTGCGGACCATAATCAGCATCTTTCTTCCCCTTCTTAAAGGAATTACCTGCAAATACGGCATACTTGTTCACGCCCATGGCGTCATCAGAAGTCCAAAGATAGCCATCGTTACTACCGGCGCGGCCCGCAAATTCCCACTGGGCTTCAGTCGGCAAATCTCCACCGAGGACCTTGCAAGCGTACTGTGCATTTTCCCACGTAATATTCTGGACAGGCTTGTTCGGACCCTTAAATGCAGACTTGTCCGGATAACGCTTTGTAGAATCCAGGAGTCCCATAATCTTGTGGAAAAATTCCTGAGTCACTTCTGTTGTGTGGATTGCAAACGGCGACATGGAAACAACCTTGCCACGATAGCGGAACGAGCCAGAATCAATAAGAGCAACCGTTCCACGAGAAGCGTGTTCAACAACATTAAACACAGGCTCAGTCTTGACCGTATCCGGTGCGGCAGAAGAAGAACTCGGAGCCACAGACGAAGAAGACTCTGGACCTCTCTTCAACCATTCTTCCACTTCCTTTTCAACGAGAATGTGCTTAGGCAACTTAAATTCACCCTTACCAAAATAGAGAGAATCGCCCATACGGAAGCCAAGCTTTTCATAGCGGTACTGGTAACGGCCCACGAGGTCGCCTTCCTTGAACACCCATACCGGCTTGTTATTTACAAGGAACAAAGTCGTCACAAGAGATGTGTTGCCTTCAGCGAGCAACGTCACAAGAGAATCCATCGGGAAACTTTCAACAACACCCTTCCAGGATACTTCAACACGTTCTCGTTCCGCACCAAAGCTGAGGTTCAAAGAATCAATCTTATTAGATTCAACGATTTTCATGATGGTATCGGCAGGAGACTTGCTTGAATCTATGACGATAGTCGTATCCGGAGCCTTCATAATTTTTTCAATCGCAACCGGCATCATGTTGATTTGGAACGGGAGCGCCTGGAGGCTATCAAGCTTCGCATGGAACGCCTTGTACAAGTTGCTCACGACACCGAGCTTCTTTTGACGCCAGAGGTTCTGCGCCTCGGAGCGCTTGAGATTGTAGTGGGCCACATAACCGCGATAGACCTTTCCTGAATCCGCGAGTCCAAGGGAATCCGCAGGCTTGATGGCCGGATAGAATTTTGAGAACTCCGTCGTATCTACACGCTTAAAGTTCTTGTCAACTTCAGCGGAGAACGCATCGTAAAGCGCTTCGGTTTCTTCAAGCGTCTGGAGTGCCTGCACCTGTTCAATCGTCACGGACGGGACTACCGGAGCTGTTTTTGCTTCGGCAACATTAGAAACAGGAACCACGCTTGAACTAGAAGCAGGAGCATCAAAGTCAGGAATTGCGATAACCGAGTTCGAAGAATCTGCTGAGCTAGAAGAAACGGCACCTGAATCAAGGACTGCTGCACTAGAACTTGATGCCACTGCAGAACTAGATGCAGCTGCATTTGAGTCAACAGTGACCGCAACACTCGTATCGGGAGCAGGGAATTTCACGTTGAACGTGAGGACTTCGCCCGACTGGAGGTTTCCAATATCAGCGTACGGAAGTTGATCAGGGGCGTTAAACGAGAAAACATAAGTTCCCGGATTCACAGGATAAAGAGACCTGGTTCCCGGTTTCATCTTTGCGCTAAGGGAAACAATTTCCAAGTTCTTTTCATCAGACAGGATTTGCACCATTCCCGGGTGGACGCTTTCTTTCAAGACCTCCCACTTACCATTCTTCATGAACAAGAGCTTTGATACCCGTGGAGAGTAAATATATTCGGTATCAAAGTAAATGTCCGCTTCGTCCTGGAAAGCTTTGTACTGACGAGAGGCATACAAACGCAAGCCTAGCACTTCACGAGCGCCTAAGTGATTTTCCTTGAGGTTGTAAGCATGGAGCTTCTTATATTCCTCGGCCTTAGCCTCGCCCGAGAACCAAAGGTACTCCTTCGCAGAGTTTTTATGACGGAGGTACAGGCGGTTGGGCAGCAACGGGAACACGGGTTCTTGCGATATCGCCACGGAACTGTCCAGGACGATTGCAAAATTGGTCGCATGCTCCAAGGCATTACCGACTTTAAAATTTTCCGAAGACAATTTAAAGTTACGATCCTCATCGGCCATTGTTAATGCCGGGACCAGCAACAAAAGCGGAAGCAGTCGGGAAAATGTCATAAGCTCTCCTGTCTTTTAAGGAACTTCTTGTCTAGAAAAAAATAATTTCTTATAAGAAAAGTAGTTCCATTATTTTGACGAATTCGCCCCCATTTCGAGCAAGTAACCGCCTTTTGCACCACCCACAGGACCCAATTCAACCTTCCAGTCGGCCAAACGGATAATATCGGGATGGTGTTCAATGACAATGACTGTATCGCCACGGGCCGAAAGCCTGCGCAAGAGGTTCCAAAGAATCTGAATGTCCTTCAGGTGGAGGCCTGTTGTCGGCTCATCAAGTAAGTAGACCATTTCCGTAGCCGGACGGCGGCAAAGTTCTGCAGCAAGTTTCAAACGCTGGGATTCACCACCGCTAAGCGTCGTGACCGGCTGACCGAGTTTCACATACGGGAGGCCCACATCACGGAGGCATTCGAGCTTCGGCAAAATTTTCGGCTGATCCTTGAAGAACTCGCAAGCTTCTACGACGCGCATGTCAAGTACATCGGCAATGTTCTTGCCCTTGAACGTGACTGTAAGCGTTTCCTGATTGTAGCGCTTGCCACCGCAGACTTCGCAAGTTTCCCAGATATCCGAAAGGAAATGCATCTCAACAGCAACGGCGCCACGGCCTTCGCAAGCGGGGCAACGGCCACGCGCAAGGTTATAACTGAAACGACCGTAATCAAAGCCCTTCATCTTGGACTGTTCAAGTTTGGCAAACAGCTTGCGGATATCGTCAAAGACGCCTGTAAAGCTCGCCGGCGTACTGCGCGGCGTTCCCGAAATCGGGCTCTGGTCCACAAGCAAGACTTCGCCGCTCTGTTTTTTGCGGCCGCGAGCCTGGAACTGCTTTTTGAGCGCCGGGAAAATTTCATCGACAACGAGAGAACTCTTGCCCGAACCCGAAACGCCACAGACAACGCTCACCGCCTTCTTGGGGAATTTTACAGACAAGTTCTTAAGGTTGTTCGCCTTGAGGTTTTTGAACTCGTAAAATTCAGTATCATCCGTAATACGCACGGGTTCCAACTGGTTTGCCACCGGAGTCGAATACGTGAGGAACTTGACCGTTTCGCTACGCGGGAACTGTTGCAACGCATACGGTTTTGCAAGTTCTGCAGGAGAGCCTTCGGCAACGACTTCACCACCGAAATCGCCTGCACCAGGGCCCATATCGATAATGTGGTCTGCGGCCTGCATCATCTTAAGATCGTGTTCCACAACCACGAGCGTATTGCCAAGGTCACGCAAGCGGTAAAGCGTGTCCAAAAGTTTTGCAGTATCGCTTTCATGTAGTCCGACGGTCGGTTCGTCCAGCACGTACAAGACGCCTTCAAGACCGCTACCAATCTGACTTGCCAAGCGGATGCGCTGGGATTCACCGCCCGAAAGCGTATCGCCCGCGCGATCAAGGCCAATGTAGCCTAACCCCACGCTAATCAAGAAGTCCAAGCGACCAATGATTTCGCGGAGAAGCGGAGACGCAATCGTCGTTTTACTTTGGATGGTCGCAGATGTTGCATTTTCTTCGTTTGCAAAATCAACTTTCGCAAACCAGTCGCGAGCTTCGGCAATGCTCATGTGATGCACATCCATGATGTTCTTGCCCAAGATGCGCACCGCAAGATATTCAGGTTTCAAGCGTTCACCATGGCAATCCGGGCATTCTTCGCCATCCTTGAAATGTCCAAGGCCGAGGCAAGTTTCACAAGCGCCCCAATGCGTGTTGAAACTGAAATGTTTCGGGTTGAGTGCGGAATCCATGTACCAGCCACATTCCGGGCAGCCCGGCTTTTCACTAGCCGAGAGGCGTTCTTCGCCATCGCAATCCACATAGAGGATTCCGTTACCATCGCGGTAGCCGCGTTCAAACGCTTCGACGAGACGAGCACGATTTTCTTCCTTGACGACCACGGAATCGACCACAGCGAGCAACTGCTTTTCACGCGTGGGCATTTTCGGCAGCGGGAGTTCTACGAGCTTTTTGCCGAGATAAGCCTTGCGGTAACCCTTTTCCGTGAGAATCTTGGAGAGCTTAATTTCGTCCTTGATTTCGAACGGAGCAAGAATCGTCACCATCTTGTTGAGGTCACGATCGAACGCATGCTGCATCAAGTCGCCCGTCGCATAAGAGCTGATGGGCTTTCCACAATGGAGGCAGTGAGCCGTACCCACGCGAGCCCACAAAATGCGGAAGTAGTCGTAAATCTCGGTGAGCGTTGCGACCGTACTGCGCGGGCTCTTGCTTGCACTCTTCTGGTCAATGGCAATCGCAGGTGCCAAGCCCGAAATAGAATCGATGCTACCGCGGTCGGGGCGTCCCAAGAATCGGCGAGCATAAGTGCTGAGCGTTTCGACAAAGCGGCGCTGGCCTTCGCTAAAGAGCGTATGGAACGCAAGGCTCGACTTGCCCGAGCCCGAAACGCCCGTAATCACGGTGAGCTTGTGGCGCGGAATCGTCACATCGATGTTCTTGAGGTTGTGCTTGCGAGCGCCATGCACTTCGATATCGAGCGAGTAATCTTCGCCCTTTTCATCCGTACGTTCAAAATGCTTGTTTTCGCCATGCTTTTTCGCCAAAACCGGAGCCAAGTAACGCCCCGTCTCCGACTTTTTGCACTTGGCAATTTGTTCGGGAGTTCCCGTCGCGATAATGCGGCCGCCATTCACGCCCGCATCCGGGCCAAGGTCAATAATCCAATCCGCACACTTGATTACGTCGAGGTTGTGTTCAATCACCACGACGCTGTTGCCGAGACTACGCAAGCGGTTCAAGCATTCGAGCAATCGGCGGATATCTTCAAAATGCAAACCGGTTGTCGGTTCATCAAGCAAGTAAAGCGTCTTGCCCGTACCCGGACGGCGCAGTTCCGAAGCAATCTTCACGCGCTGCGCTTCGCCACCGCTCAGAGTTGTAGAAGGCTGACCGAGTGTGAGGTAGCCAAGGCCCACTTCGCAAAGGAGCTTGAGCGGTTCTGCAATTTTCGGAATGTCCTTGAAAAATTCAGCGGCTTCGCTGATGCTCATGTCAAGAACTTCAGAAATGTTCTTGCCCTTGAAATAAACTTCACGAGTCGCTTCGTTAAAGCGCTTGCCATCGCACACATCGCAAGTGACTTGCACGCTCGGCAAAATGTGCATGTCGATGACCTTCACGCCAGCGCCTTCGCAAGCGTCACAGCGACCACCCTTCACGTTAAAGCTAAAGCGGCTCTTCGTGTACCCGCGCACCTTGCTTTCTTCCATACCGGCAAACAAATCGCGGATATCGTCCCAAATTTTCGTGTAAGTGGCAGGGTTACTGCGCGGGGTGCGCCCAATCGGAGTCTGGTCAATTTCAATGACCTTGTCGATGTTTTCGAGACCTTCCAAATGGTCGAACTTGCCGACCGGTTCTTCGGAATTGTAGAATACGCGAGCCAGTTCGCGGCGCAAAATCTGGTTGATGAGCGTGCTCTTGCCCGAACCCGAAACACCCGTAACTACGGTAAACGCACCGCCAAGCGGAATTTCGACATCGACATTCTTGAGGTTGTTTTCGCAAGCACCACAAATCTTAAGCTTCGGCGTCTTTGCATCAATCTTCAATCGCTGCGACGGAATTTCAATCGACTTGCGACCGCTCAAATACGCGCCCGTAAGTGACGACTTATTCTTTTCGAGTTCATCGACCGTGCCAGCCGCCAAAATGCGACCGCCCTCGACACCCGCACCAGGGCCAACATCAATCACGCAGTCTGCATGACGCATCGTATCCTCATCGTGTTCCACGATGAGAAGGCTGTTGCCTTGGGCTCGCAAGCGCTCGAGCATCTCGAGCAACTTATCGTTGTCACGTGGGTGCAGCCCAATACTCGGTTCATCAAGCACATAAAGCACGCCCTGGAGCCCCGCACCCACGGCGCTTGCAAGCCTGATACGCTGCGCCTCACCGCCCGAAAGTGTCGAAGCCTTGCGGCTAATGTCCAAATAGCCAAGGCCCACCGCCTTCAAGAATCCAAGGCGCCCGCGAATTTCCTTGAGCACTTCGCGACCGATGCGCTGCTCCTTCGAGCTCAACTTGAGCTTGTCAAAAAACTCAACGGACTTTTCAACAGACCATTCCGTCATCTCGCAAATGTTATGACCATGGAAATCAACTGCCGCCGCAATGCGGTTGATTCTTGTGCCGTGGCATTCCGGACAAACGCCAATCTGCATATACTTTCGGAAGTGGTAAATATGCCACATGTCCCAAAGTTCCTGCATAATCGTCACCACACCGCGTTCACTCCCGCTCGGAGTCCCGTAAAGCACGGCATCCTGCTGCGCCTTTTTGAGCTTATTCCACGGCGTATCAAGCGAAAAGTGCATTTCGTTTGCAATCGTACGCAAATTGCGCCAACCAAAATCGCTAAAGATAATGCAGCCGTCATCCTTCTTTTGCGGAGCAAGGCACCCCTCTTTCAAAGACAAATTCGGATTCGGAACAATCAAGTTAATGTCAAATTCGCAACTTTCGCCAAGACCCTTGCAGGCGGGGCATTGCCCCTTCGGGTCATTAAAGCTAAAGAATCGCGGTTCAAGTTCCGGAATAGAAATTCCGCACTTCGGGCAAGCGAGCTGCGTACCCTGCAAGCGGTATTCTTCCTTCGCGGCAGCCCCCTGCGACGCATCCGCCGCAGCATCCGAGCCCGCCTCCTGCGATGTCAGCAAGAACGATACAAGCTTTCCGTCCGTGAGCTTGAGCGCACCTTCAATGGCCTCGCGCAAACGGCTCATGTTCTTGCGTTCAAGCGTCAAGCGGTCAATCACCACTTCAATCGTGTGCTTCTCGTAACGCACCAACAGCGGCACTTCTTCAAGCCTGTAAATCGTCCCGTCCACGCGTACGCGGACAAAGCCATTTTCCTTAAGCTCCGCAAGTTCCTTGCGGTATTCGCCCTTGCGCTCCTGCACAATCGGCGCCATCACCAAAATCTTTTTATTCTCGTCGCTAGCGTACAAGTTATCGACAATCTGGTCGACGGACTGCGCCTGAATCACCTTGCCACACTTAGGGCAATGCGGAACGCCAAGGCGAGCAAACATCAAACGGTAATGGTCCAAAATCTCGACCACCGTACCCACCGTACTACGCGGGTTACGATTCACCGTCTTCTGGTCAATCGAAATCGTCGGAGAAATCCCGCGAACGCTCTCCACGTCCGGATGCTTCATGCGGCCAATGAACTGGCGCGCATACGCTGAAAGCGACTCCACAAAGCGGCGCTGCCCTTCCTGGAACACCGTATCAAAAGCAAGGCTCGACTTGCCCGAGCCCGAAACGCCAGTCACCACGACTATCGAGTCGCGGGGAATCGTCAAATCGACATGGCGGAGGTTGTGTTCATGAGCATCGCGGATTTCAATAGATTTCGTCATGAACGCAAATATAGAAAAAGAGGCTCCAAATGTCTAAAAATTAGTGAACATTTGAATAGAATGTAGATAGAAACAGCCACGATTTCTCGTGGCTGTTCTTCCTCCTCACAATATAACTCTCAGACTTCTTTAGTTACCACACTGGTCATAGGATCCGAACTTATCCACGACAAATTCGCCATCCACAGGGAACTGAAGTCGCACGGACGTAATTTTTCCGATGACATCTTCAATCTTTTCACTAGATTCCTCGTCAATATTCTTGAAAGCCTTCCAAGAAACCTTGCCCCACGTCATGTCGTCGGAATATTCAACTTCGGTATACCAGTATTTATTTGCAGCGGCATCGGTGACAAGAGCGATTCTAATGAAGTTGTAAGTACTGTAATGGATGCAAAAGCCATCCCATGCGCTGATATCAGCCGGTTCATTATTTGAACTTACAGTATTAAAGCCAATCGTCGCAACACTATCCAAATTATAGAGAAAATCATCCGATTTCACGTATGCCGTAAACTTATGATGTTTATTCAACAAAGATGCAATGACATTTCCGTTATCATCAGCTTCAACATCGTCGGGGAACCCGAAACTATACGTATCCATTTCATCCGGAGAGTTGGTCCAAACGCCACCAGCCGTTGCACCGGAAATTCCGAGATCCACATGGTCGCCGTCAACAGATGCATCCCACAAGAAGCTCTTTCCAGACTTGTAGCTAGAAGACTGCGTCGGCTTCACTTCTTCAAATTCACCGGATTCCTTAACAGAAAGGTTTTCCGGCACCAAGGCGCTAATACGTCTGATTCCGAAACGTGTTCCAGCCTTGTTTTCCTTTGCAAATTTCAAGCGTACCTTCGCCAAATGCTTCAGGATATCGTCAGAACCATTCAAGACATCGGCGAACACGGCACAGTTCTTTTCCATATCGTCGTTCTTTGCCAAAGTCATTGTCTTGACACTCTTTTCAAGAGTTCCCGTCGAGGAATCCCCAGGAACAAGTTCCATCACAATATCCATTTGCGATTCATATTCCAAGCACAGGCCCTTCCACAAGCCAGACACATCGGCCGTATAAATGAAATCCTTGTCATTTTTAGTGGTTTTCCCGGCTACAAGGAATTCAAGACCAACATCCGGACTTGAACTGGAACCCTCAAAGACTACATTTCCATAAAGGCCTTCACTATAATAGATTCTTTCAGCCATATCCGAAAAATCACCTTCGCCATCCCAGTCAAAGTAAGCTTCGGAAGAATTTTCAAAGAAAGTCAGCTCGCCAGAAGTACCCTTATCGCCTTTTTCAAAGCCGGTCTCTACGCGGGACTTGCCATCCTTACCAATCCACATATCCGAGCGAACATAAGGAGTCAGGCGCTGGATGCTAAATTCACCCGTCGAACCCGATTCACCCACAAAGACCAGCTGCACAGAACGCACCTTCTTGACAACGTCAGAACCATCCGTATCATCCGACTTCTTCATCTTGAAATCTTCCCAAGATGCGCAATGACTTTCGGATCCAGAATCCTTCATATTCAGGCTGACAAAAGGCACATCCTTATCAACAGAAGAGCTTGCGTAGTCTTCCGTATCCAAGCGAACTTCCACAACAAAGTCAGACTTGTACGAAACGCACAAACCATCGCCACCCTGAGAAAGATCGGCAGGAGAACCATCCGGGCTGGAAACGTCATAGGCGATACCGGCACGTGCAAGGTCATCCCCGGACTTTTTCAACGAAACACGGCCGAGCAAAGCGCTCTTGGTATTTTCCAGCTTAATATCGGATCCCTTCATGACATTCCAATCCTTAAGATTGGCTGTTTCATTCCAGAATGCATTTTTTTTCTTCGGTGGTTCCATAGCTTTTGGAAGCCACGGGATCATCTGAACATGCCGTCAATGCAAGGGCTCCTAACAACCCCAAACAAAAAACGTTCGTTCTATTAAATTTTGTCATATCAGCCCTCATCTTTTTTATGTGTATTTTTTGACAAAGGAAACATCTGCAAGTTCAAGCGATAAACTTGACATGGTTCCTTACTCGTGTTGGCAATCGCCACAATCTTTCTGCGACAGGAATCCAATTCCCGCACAATCTGTTCATAAGTTTCGCGATCAATACCCATGGTCACACCGGAAACGTCGCGATCATGGACATCAAACTGATCTATAGCCTTCTGTGCAAAGCCCGCCATTTCACGGTGCATGGAGCGAACAACCAAAGGCATCACTTCGGAATTACCGACCAAGGCCTTATCCGTCTGCTCATAGACATTTTCGGACTTGCGTTGCAAAATCCCGACTCTCACCATAAAATCCAGGGAATTACGGACTTCATCGGCAGTAATCGGGTTCCAGCACATTTGAGCAACATCTTCGGGAGTAGCCCCAGGCATCATCGCCACCAGTTCACGCAGAACCGGATTTTTCCAGGATTCAAAATACGTGAACGCATCCCCATCGACCACTCGAATTTTGTTAGCGTCCGCAATATTTCTCATGTTTGCAAAGGCGGTCTTTTTCGTTTCGTCATCCTTCGCTTGGTTATACCGCACCAAATTGCGAAAATAAGCATTTTCAAAGCCGCCCAAATTCATAGCCGCAGCGACTCTTTCAATCCCCAACTCGCTAAGGCTGCTTTTCCCTTCACACACCAACTTCAAGTAAGTTGGCGACGTAAAGCCTGCCAGACGCGCGAATTCACGCCACGTAAACGAGCTAGTCCTCTTACGCTCATCATAAAAATCCTGCATGCAGCAGCGATAATCACGATATTCTGTTACTGGTTTCATAAAACCGCCTAATAAGAAACTTTTCTCTCCATGACTTTAATATAACATATTTTGTATCATTAGACAAGTTTTCAATGATACAAAATTAAAAAAAATCATTTTTTTACAAAAAGGACTTGACTGAATCAAAACATATTTTTAAATATGGTTACCCGATTGAGAAATCAGTCGAACCACTTGGGGTGGTAGCTCAATTTTGGTTAGAGCACCGGCCTGTCACGCCGGAGGTTGCGAGTTCAAGCCTCGTCTATCCCGCGAAAAAGCACTTCTCTCAGAGAAGTGCTTTTCGTTTTTTGCGCTCCAAAAGCCATTTTAAACCATAGTCGCAATTGGAGGAACGCTTTTTTACTCCTTCTTCAAAAAATGTTTATATTAAAAATCAAGAAGGAGTTTTTTATGAAGAACATTCATAAATACATACTTATCGTTTTAATCTGCGGGCTTATTTTCTTTATTCTCGGCTACCCCTGCCGAGAGCTTTTCCGAATTTCCAGCACAACCGAAGTCCGCATCGTGGCAGCACTACCCCTATTGTTTGGCATATCGTTTGGATTTGCTGGCGTCCTCGGCTGCGCCATCGCAAACCTCATTGCAGATATCATCTCCGGTTATGACGCAATTATCTTCATCCCGGGATTTTTCGTCCAGATTATTTACGGTTACGTCCCCGCCGTGATTTGGAACAGGCTCCGCAAAAACGACAAGAACAAGTTCAAGCTAGACAAGGTTTACAAGAACGTGCAATACATGCTCATCGTCATTTTCGATTCACTCGCCACCGCATTCATGGTCGTGAGCGTCATCAAGCTCAAGTACGATGAGCAGTACTTTTCAATGCTCTCGGCAAACATTTTCTTCAACCAGTTCATTACGATGGTGATTATCGGTATCCCGTACCTAATCTGCGCCTCGCTCTTTCGCCAACGCAAAATACGCAAGAAGCAGAAAAAATCGACAAAGTTCATCTTTTCCTTTTCACTTAACGAAAAATTCATCTTGTTCTTCCTGGTCACGAGTATCGTTATTTCCGTAGCAATCGGTATTACAAGCTACCCAAGTATCGCACTTAAATACGGCGAGGACAACCTCAACCTTTGGAGTTACGTTTACTTTTACATCGGAGCCATACTGAATATCGGCATTTGGGTTTCACTCGGATTCCTCTACTACATGGAACGCACCGTTACAAAGCCTATCGAAAGCATGAGCGAAATTGCAAAGACATTCGGCCAGAACACGGACATTTACGAAAGAATCCACAACACGCTGCAGAAATGCCAACAGTACATCTACTTCACCTCCGAAGTCGGGAAACTCGCCCGTTCATACGAAGAAATAGCAACGGAGCTCGACGAATACGTGAAGCACTTGACCGAAGCCACGGCAAAGCAGCAGAAGGTCCATACGGAGCTTTCCATTGCAACGACCATCCAGCGAGCATCGCTATCGAAGCCCGTAGAAGTGGATGGTTTCGACAATTACGCCATGATGCGCCCAGCACTTGAAGTGGGTGGTGACTTTTACGACAACCTCATGATTGACGATGACCATTTAGCTCTCGTAATTGCAGACGTCTCGGGCAAGGGCGTCCCTGCCGCACTCTTTATGATGGTCTCCAAAATTGTGCTAAGGCACAACCTGCAACAAGGCCTCTCGCCCGCCGAAGCGCTCAACCGCGCAAACGACGAACTCGCCGAACACAACGTTCACGACATGTTTGTCACATGCCTTTGCGGCGTGCTGAATATCAAGACCGGCCAC
Source organism: Fibrobacter succinogenes subsp. succinogenes S85 (assembly GCF_000146505.1). GTDB lineage: Bacteria > Fibrobacterota > Fibrobacteria > Fibrobacterales > Fibrobacteraceae > Fibrobacter > Fibrobacter succinogenes. Next base: position 1,155,043 of record NC_017448.1, read on the forward strand.
CTCGTCTACGCCAACGCTGGTCACGAAAAGCCGTTCATAAAGCATGAGAACGGAGATTTCGAAGTCGCCACTCTCAAAAGCGGATTCGTCCTCGCCGGCATGGAAGGCTACAAGTACAAGGAATTCGAAGCGCAGCTTAAGCCAGGCGACACGATTTTTACCTACACCGATGGAGTCCCCGAAGCCACAAACGAAAAGGACGAAGAATTCGGCATGGAACGCTTGCAGAAAGTCCTGAACGATTCCAAGGACGACTCAATCCGCCTCCTGTGCCGTAAAGTCCGCATGGCGGTCAAGGAATTCGCCGGGAACGCCCCGCAGTTTGACGACATCACGATGCTCGCCTTCAAGATGAAGTAGATCACGCTATTCCAATTTGGACTAGCACTTTGTTATTTATTTGACATATTTTAAGTTATTTTCTTATTACATACAAGGAGAAAATAACTATGAATACCATTAAACTTACAGCAATGGCATTTGGCCTTGCTGTCGCAAACGTTTTTGCTCAATCCGCCACCGAAGCAACCACCACAGAACAAAAGGGACCTGAATTCAATATTTCAGGTAAGGCCGAATTTGACGCATACGCCAACGCACAAACAGGCGATAACCAAAAAATCAATCACAGCTACGCATCCACTATTGACGTAGACTTCAATGTCAAATTCAACAAAAACTGGTCCGCCTTTGCAGAAATTGAAGCCGATGGAGATGACGAAGCTCCACTCGTTACCTACAAAAAGGCATACGTTCAATACAACAGAGGTGACAATTTCACACTCCGTGTGGGTGATTTGACATTCTCAGAGGGCGCATTCTCATTCTACAATTATGATGACGCCGGGATCTACGCCGCAGGCATGAGAGAACACGACATTCGCGGTCTAGACTTGCAGCTATACGGGTTGCAATTCGGTGTGGGCTTTGGCCGTGGAAACAACGACGTCTCTTGTCTGAACTCGGAATCATTTCCTTGCGATTACGGCGAATCCAAAAGTTACGATGTCCACTTAGCTTACCAATTTGACATTGCAGGCCAAACATTCCGTCCGTTCGTCCACTACAAAAGCTGGCAAATTAAAGATGCCAACGAACTCCATGCCGGTTTGCATACAGATCTTTTATTAGGTCCCTTTGACATTCACGCCGTTTACGGCTTACATGCAGACCGCTTGAAAAAATCCTACCCCAACGCCACGCACGCCTTGTTAGCCGAGCCCACATTGAATCTTGGCCGCGTGTTCATCAAAACAGGCATATTCTTCGCTTTCTTTGACGACGACATGGATAAGGCAACTATCCATGAAACCAGCGCTACTTATTATGAAATCCCTGAATACAAGTTCGCCTACGGCGAAGTCGATTTCAAGGCCCTTGACGTATTCACGGTCGGTCTCATAGGTGAATGGCATACCAACACGCTCGACAACTCGAAGGAACTCGGCTCTGTCAATTTCGGCACCCGACTTTACTTCAACCCCGTCAAGAATCTTGATATGACCGGTTTCGTAAAGGCCATCATCCCCGTGGGCGACGACTGGAAAAAGGATGGACATGAAAAATGGGTATCCACAAACGATTACAACAATGACGTAACGTTCAACATCGGTCTTGAAACGGTATTCAAGTTCTAAACAACTCCCTACCTCCACAAAAATCCTCGGTATAACACTGAGGATTTTTTCTTATATTAACCACCAAAAGGAGAGCTTATGACCGTCCGCGCCGATGTTACCCCTGATAATCCGTCCCGTGCAGAAATCGACTTTTCACGAATAGCCAACTTACTTGACGACAATTGGCTCGTCTGGATGAACAGATCCTGGTATTTCGACAACGACACCACAGGCTCCGTCCTGCGTGAAGTTGACGCGGTTCTTTACCATCGCAAGTACGGCCTCCTCCTTGTCGAATGCAAAGCCGGGAAAATTTCCGCCCGAACACAAAACCAAACAGGCAATGTTGTCTGGATGCAAAGCGGAAAGTCCATGGCGAAACCGCCACACATGCAAGTCGCCTCGCTAATCGCCCCGCTACACGAATACATGAAACTATTGCTCAAAGCACCCCAGAACAAAGAATTCTACAGAGTGCGCGTACAATGGGCCGTATGTTTCAGCGACATGGAGAACATGGAAGGCATTCCTCTCTCGGAAATTCCGAGAAAACGAGCCCTTTTAAAGCCCGACATGCAAGACGTGAACAAGTTTGAAGAACGTTTAATCGAAATTCTTCAAACCCCCGAAGAATCCCATGGCGGGCGCCCCTACCCGAACGACTATCTTGACGAAGATGCCTTCTTTGCGCTCCGCAACTTTTTTGACGGCATCGGCGACATGCAAACCGCCGCAGACGCGCTCCGCGAAGACAGCTACTATTCCGAGCAAGCCACAGAAATGCAGCAGATGATGATGGACTCCATCTCCCGGAACAACCGCGTGAGAATTGAAGGCGTGGCAGGCTCCGGAAAATCGCGCATGGTCGTCTGGGAAGCTTTGCGACTTTCCAAAATCGGTAAAAGCGTCGCCATCGCCTGCTACAACGACCTGCTCGCCGAAGAACTACGCAAAGAAGTGGAATCCGCCCTCGCCAAAGAACGCAAAATCGTCACCGCCAAATACGGGCGCGACGGAGGAGTCGGTTTTGGGAAAATCGAAGTCAACGTTTACGCCGACTGGTGCAAAAAATACGCCAAGGCTGTAAAAGAACTGCCAAAAATGGGCGCCGACAAATCGCAGTATTACGACAAGGAACTGCCCAAAGCATTCACCAACGCCCAGACAAAACTGTTCAAGGACAAGAAGCAGCGCGAAAAGATGTTCTTTGACGCCGTCATTATCGACGAAGCGCAGGACTTTGCCAGCGAATGGATTGACTCGCTCATAGGCCTCTTGCGCGATAAGGAGCGCGGATACGCACGTATTTTCTATGACCCGGCACAGCGACTTTACGCCAAGAGAAACGGCATTGAAAACGCACAAGTGAAAGCGATGCCCGTCATGGTTCTCAAGCGAGCATTCCGCAACACCAAGAAAATTCTGGAGTGGATTTACAAGAACACCAACATTCGCTTGCAGAGCTATAACAACACGCCGCAAGGCTACCCTGTCAAGGAATATCGCTATAGAGACTCATCGGAACAAGAGCAGTTACTGCTCAACAGCTACAATGAACTCGTTCGAAAGTACGAACTCAAGCCATCCGAAATTCTCGTCGTTTCCATGCATAGCGAAGCCAGATCCGGCATCAAGAACATTTCTAACGACACCTTTGCATGGAACAAGGTCGGCGGCAAGAAACTCATCCAAGATAAGGTAAACATCGTGAGTGCCTACCGCATCAAGGGGCTCGACACAATGGCGGTAATCCTCGTCGATGTGGAAGAACCGACCGAGACAAGCAAGCGCGAAGACTGGAAACGCCTTCTGCTCGTTGGCGCCACCCGCGCCAAGAAACTGCTGACCGTCATCCGAAAGAAAGCGTAAAATTAAAGGCATTGATTGGTCGCCTCGCCTCTTGACAGGCTAATAGCTATTAGCTATTTTAGCTAACAGATATTAGCCACTGTAAAATATCGCAAAAGTCGCAAACTTCAAAAACAAGAGGCGCCATGTCTACAAAAGAAAAAATTCTCGAAACCGCATTAACGCTATTTGCCAAAAACGGGTACGACGGCACAAGCGTGGAGCAAATCGCCCAGGATGTCGGCATCAAGGCGCCGTCGCTTTACAAGCACTTCAAGGGTAAAGAGGATATTCTGAACTCGCTAATCGATATCGCCGAAACGCGTTACGAAGAATCATTCGGTTCCGCGAAGAAAGTCGGCACAATCCCAGAAAGTATCGACGGTTTCATTCGCGAGATGTTAAAGCGCATCCGCTTTACAATGAGCGACCCGATTATCAAGAAGATGCGTGTTTTCTTGGTGCAGGAACAGTTCCGCAGCGAGCGCCTTGCCGAAATCACGACAAGGCATCAAGTGGACGGGCTTCAGCAAATGTACCAGAAAATTCTCGAAACGTTGATGACTGCCGGTATCATCGTCAAAGACGACCCGGAAATGCTAGCAACAGAAATCACCGCGCCAGTCGCACTTTGGATTTCTAAGGTCGATCGCCAGCCGAAATGCGAAAAAGAAGCTCTCAAATTCATCGAGAAGCACTTACAGCATTTTTTCAAGACATACGCAAATGGAAACAGATAGATTTTTACTGCGCCCGTGGCGCGAAAGCGATGCCGAAGCTTTGTTCAAATACGCTAGCGATCCAGATGTGGGTCCACGCGCCGGTTGGGAACCGCACAAGAACGTAGAAGAAAGCCTGCAAATCATCCGCACAATTTTTGGCGGTGATCACATGTGGGCCATTGAACTGAAAGAGACAGGAGAACCCATCGGTTGCATCGGCTACCTGCTCAAAGGCGAAAGCAACATCAATGTTGGCGAGAACGAAGCCGAAGCAGGCTACTGGATTGCAAAGCCTTACTGGAACAAAGGAATTTGTACTGAAGCGTTAAAGCTGATGATAGACTATTGCTTCAACGAAAAACACCTAGACGTTCTCTGGAGCGACTTTTTCATCAACAATCCCGCCTCCGGACGCGTGATGGAAAAATGCGGATTCCGCGAAACCGGCGAAATGCGCTACTGCGAAAATCTTTATGGCGGCAGCAAGCGCCCCGTGAAAGTGATGAGACTCTGTCGAAACGGATAAAGTCATCGGTGAACATATTTAAAGGCAAAAAATGGCAAAAGAAATTGATCCGAAAAGCACAACCAGAGCAAAAGCATTTGAGTTTTGGATGCAAGCACCAAATCCGATGGTAACATTTTTCAAAACGCTTAACGTCACAAGACTCGTGAAGGTGAGCAAAAAGCACGGTTTGAAATTCAACATGCTTATGGATTACTGCATCGGCAAGGCAGCGGCAAGCGTTAAGGAGTTTTACATGCTCCCAGTCAACGGCAAGCTCATGCAATACGATTCGATTGCGGTGAATACAATCATAAAAAACGACGAAGGCGAAGTCAGCTCTTGCGACATCCCATATTCCGAAGATTTGGCGACGTTCAACCGCAACTACCTCAAGTACACAAAAATCGTGGCGGAAAGTTGCCAGGATTGGGACTTGTCCGAGAACAGCATGGTCATTGGCACTTCGGCTATTATCGATACAGAAATCGACGGCGCGGTCGGCATGAATTCCGGCATTTTCAACAACCCGTTTATGATTTGGGGACGTTACAGGAAACGTCTTTTCCGCTATGAATTGCCGGTTTCGTTCCAGTTCCACCACACGCAAATGGACGGGGCTCACGCCGGAAAGTTCCTTGCGAACTTGCAACAAGCAATTGAGGAACTTCGATAAAATTCGGTAACACTTTTCAAGACCTTAGGTGTTATATAAAAAAGGAGATTCCCGCAGCCGCGAGAATGACAATAAAAATGACTTTAGTTTTGAACACATTGGAATCGGGCGATTGCTCGGAACAGATTAAAGCACTATTTGCAGACAAAAACGAAGAAATAGAAATCATCAACACTGCTGATTTAAAAATTATGCATTGCATGGGCTGCAACAATTGCTGGCTTAAAACACCCGGCGTTTGCAGTATCAAGGACGATTACGAAATCATCCTCAAAAAAATGGTCGCAGCCGAAAACTTCTGGGTTGTGGCAGATACGAAATTTGGTTTTATTGACTACCGCGGCAAGCGAGTTTTGGATCGCATCGTCCCGATGCTAAACATGTACATCGAAATCCGCGACGGTTGGGAACGTCATCAGTTGCGTTATCACCCACTGAATTTCGGCTTCATATACAAGGGTAATGGCAACCGCGAACTGCTCGAAGAATGGAGCATGCGAGTCGCCAGAAATTTAGCAGGGCGTTCGCTAGGAGTTATTAGTTTAGACCAAAATGGGAGTTGTGAGAACACCGCGGAAATGCCGTCCGATAGCGCCGCGGCACCAATCAAAACTGCCGCACCCGCCGCCGACGAACACGTCATCATAATTAACGGAAGCCCACGCGTCAAGAAGAATAGCAACACAAACAAGATTGTCCATGCTTTTGCTGAAGGACTCGAAAAAGCGGGAATCACGCACAAGCTTTATTCACTCTCGAACCATGCCGAATGGGACGAAGCGCGCGAAGCATTCATGACGAATGACAACATCATCATTGCCGTGCCGCTCTTTGTAGAATGTCTGCCGAGTTTGTTGCTCGAATTTTTAAGTACACTCCCCACGGAACGCAAGCAACCAGCAAAACTCTCGTTCATTCTCCACGGCGGTTTTGACGAAGGTCACCAGCTGCGACTCGGTGAAAAATTCTTGCAGTCGCTCCCGGCTCAGCTCGGATGCACCAGCGGTGGCGTCCTCGTGAAAGGCGGCAGTTTCTTGCTACGCAATCGCGAAAACAGCTACATCAAAAAGATGACCGACAAGATACTCGCCTCTTACACAACCATGGGACAATCTTTCGCCCGCAACGGAAGCTTCTCAAGTTCAGAAGCAAAGAAATTTACAGGCTTCGAAAAAAATCCAAAGATAGGAATCCTGCTATTCAACCTCATTTTCAAGCGCATCGTCAAAAAGAATTTCGAGCGAATCGCACAAGAATGGGGATGCTCGGAACCGTTGGACGCTAAACCATATTAAAAAACAATGAAAAGAACTAAAGAGCTTTCAGAAATGGACGGCAGAAGCACGAAAGGAATATGGAGATCGATACTGACGAATTCTGAAAAAAGATAGAAAAGGACTTGACGAGAGCTTTTAAATAGTATACATTTGTACACGTATTGTAAGAAGGAAATTTCATGCCTTTTGACTTTAAAAAAGAATATAAAGAATTCTACATGCCGAAAGGCAAACCCGAAATCGTCACTGTTCCGAAGATAAACTACATCGCGGTGCGGGGCAAGGGCAACCCGAATGAAGAAGAGGGCGAATACAAAAAGTCCATCGAACTTCTGTACGGCATAGCCTACACCATCAAGATGAGCAAGAAAGGAGACCACAAAATCAAAGGCTACTTTGATTACGTGGTTCCGCCGCTAGAAGGATTCTGGTGGCAAGAAAATCTTGACGGAATCGATTACAGCCACAAGGAAAATTTCCAGTGGATTTCAGTCATTCGACTCCCCGACTTCGTCACCAAAACCGATTTCGATTGGGCAATCGAAGAAGCGACACGCAAAAAGAAAATAGACTTTTCGAAAGTCGAATTTCTCGAAATAGAAGAAGGGCTTTGCGTGCAGTGCATGCATTCCGGCTCATACGACGATGAGCCTGCAACTGTTGCAGCAATGGACAAGTTCATCGCTGACAACGGCTATGAAAATGATATTTCGGACACGAGGCGTCATCACGAGATTTACCTTTCTGACGCACGCAAAGTCGCCCCAGAAAAGTTAAAGACCGTCATCCGCCACCCGATTAAAAAGAAATAAAGGAGAAATCATGGAATTAAAATTTTGTCAGAGCTGCGGAATGCCGCTCACACCAGAAATCCTCGGCACAAACGCCGACGGCAGTAAGAACGATGAATACTGCATCTACTGCTACAAAGACGGTGCATTCACCGGTGATTTCAACATGGAACAGATGGTTGAATTCTGCTCGCAGTTCGTCGATGAATTCAACAAGAACACCGGCAAGAACCTCACCCGCGAAGAGTACAAGGCAGAACTCCGCAAGTATTTCCCGACTCTCAAGCGTTGGAAATCAAGCGACGCAGAGCTCCCGCATGCAAACTCCCCCATCAAGCAAAAGCTGATCGAAGAAGTTAACGCGCTTAACATCAAGGACATGCCGACCATCGACAACCTCTTTGTATTGCAGGGATCGTTTATCAATCAGGAATACAAGATCAACGGCAACAGCGTCAAGCTCTTGGACGATAACGCAAGCTACTGGGGCAACCAGGTCGAAAAGCAAAATGCTGAAGGCCGCTGCTACGGAATCGCCTGCGACGAGCGCTACATTCTCGTGAGCGAATACGGCAAGAACGGCGCCGATGCAGAAATCGTCGTATTCAAAAGACGGTAAAATAAGAACTCTCTAAAAATTGTGGTTTCTTGAACAAATCATTTGTACTTTATCAGCAAAACTGATAAAAAACTGATAAAGTACAAGTTTTTTATACAAGGAGGATTATTTATGTTTAAGAAACTTGCAATTGTGGCCGCACTTGCCACGAGCGCATCATTTGCATCCTGGGACATGTACCCGGTTCTTGAGCAACACAAAGGTGAAGTCTCCGTCGGAGTAAATTATTCAACGGATGAAAATACAAAAGAACTTTCAGTACCTGTAGGCGCCCGTTTTTCAGTTATTCAAAACTTAGAACTCGCGTTCATGCTACCCTATCGCATTTTCACTCACGATAAAAATGGGAATGATATAAAGCGAGATGGTTTTGAAGAACTAGCGTTTATGGCTCGCTATAAAATAACACCCACAACAAGCGCTTTCGCCGACATCCGCACCCCCATAGGAGATGGATCCGACTATGAGAAAAAAACATGGATTGCCGCAACAGGCGCACAATATTCCAACTCCATCAATCCGTTCATTAGATTTGGATCCGAAATCGGCCTTACAACATACTTTGTAAGGAAAATGAATCTAACGACTTTCAGTCTGAACGCTAGTACAGAATTTGAATTTAAAGTAACTCCGCAATTTACACCATACGTCGGTGCAAACTTGGGAGTACTCCTCGGCTCCATCACTGAAGACGGTTACAGATTCAATAGCGCTGGAGATGGCCATGTTGACGCCAGAATTTACGTTGGCGCCAAATATGCATTCAACGACATGTTTGAAGTCGGCGTCAACGCGGGCATCTGGTTTGGCAACTGCTTCTACAAAGACAACACCGAAAAGAGCATCGGAACTTACGGGCGGTTCAAATTCTAGTTATATTCCGCTAGAATGCGTAGCGGAAATCCAACAGCAAAGACGCACCCGTGCTAGACGCCCCCATCGGGGTAAAAGCGAGTGCGTCAATACCAAAGTGCTTTCCGAAATCACAGTTCAGGCCAACACCAACTTCACCAGAAGCATCGCTGCTCGAAACGGCATTAAGCAGAGTAAAACCAGCAACAAAATGCAAATTGTTTCCACCTAAATAGAACAAGGCCGGGATACGAATGTACTGGAATTGCCAAACCTGGTATCTCAAGTCAATCGTCATGTAGATTGCGTTTTCACTAGAAAAACGGATTTTCGCACCAAGACCGACATCAGCAAGGCCAGCATGCAAAAAGAATCGAGCACGCGGCCATTCCGGTTCGGCAGGAGCAGAAGAGCCCCATCCAGATGCAGGATTCTGCTCATTAGCAAAGGTAAAAACGGAAGAAAGAAGCAAAGAAGCAAGAATTGTTTTCATTTTATTCATAACAGACTAAATATAGACAAATCATTGCAAAAACCGCCCATTCACTTGCCAAAAACATTCGCTTTAGCTATATTCACTCCGCTATCAAGCTATGGGGATATAGCTCAGTTGGTAGAGCGACAGGTTCGCAATCTGTAGGTCATGGGTTCGACTCCCACTATCTCCACGTAAAAGAGGCAAGCTTTCGCTTGCCTCTTTTGTTTTCCATATACATCAAATCCTGTTCCTATTTAATTCATCCTGCCTACTGTCTACTTCCTACTGCCTACTGCGACAGCGTCGCCTAAAAGTCCCATTTCACGCCAAGCTTGAGCTGCGTGAGGACCGTACTTTCGCGATACAATCCCTTGTAGAAATTGGGCAAATCCATATGTTTATAATTGCGTTCCAGTCCTAAGTAGTAGACCATCTTCCAATACTTCCACGAAACCGAGGCACCCCAAGTGCCGTTAAACTTCTTGATTTTTTCGTAATCGGAATCAGGACCTCCGACGGCAAAGCCGTAAAACAAGTTCATTTTTGCTTCAACGGTAATGCGGTTCTTAAACTTGTACGAAATTCTAGAACGGAATACCGGGCCAAACCATTTGCCCATCGTCTGGCGGTAGACAATACTTTCGACCGATGGTTCCGCAGGGGGATTCGCCACATACGCTTCATATTCATCATCGGCCATATAAGCGATACTGTCATTCAAATACTGCCAATATTCATTATAAGTGCTAACCGCTTGTTTATATGTCGCATAGGATTGCATAAACGTTTTGTAGTCAAACGCAGAATCGGCTTCGAACTTTGCGCCCACATAGACCGTTCCGTTCAGGCCTTCGGGAGCAGTCCTGTGCCACGAGGCGTACGCAGCAAACGACATCGGGCCGGAAGTCTGGTAATAAGCCCAGGCGACAGCTCCAATGCGCTGTTTTTCAAAACGGTACAAGTCCTTTTCGAACCACACATAAAAATCCGATGAAAGTTCCTTGCCCTCGATGTTAAAATCGTAACCCGCATCCAGGAGCATACCACGCCCCATCAACGTGTATTCCAGCCCAAGAACCAGGTTCCAGTCATTCGTATCCAAGAGCGACATTTCATCGTTATTCAAGAAGTAGTCACCCTGCACCGAAGCGGCAAACGTATGCGACCAAGTTGCGGTCGTATAGTCAAAATACGGATTCACATTCAAGAAGAGGTCCCCGCCTTTTTCGGCATCTTCCAGACCTGTTTCCTTGTAGTGCATCCCGTAAAGTCCAAGTTCACCAGCGATATGGAATTCCCACGGATTCGACGCATTGTCTAAGCTAGACGCGTCGTCATCTTCGACCCCCATAGCCGACTTGTAATCGCGGATAATCCCCTGGATTTCTTCGGTGTACTCGCCAGGCAACGCCACCGCTTCTTCAAAGGCCTTAAGAGCGGCAGGAATATCTCCAGCCTCTTCCGCCTTCATCGCGCGGTAATACGCCTCCTCCTGCGTCTCGGCAAAGAGCGCAGTCGCAAGCACAAGCATTATCAAACCAAACCAGCGAACCATCTATTTTTTCGGGAAATTTCCCTTCTCCCAATCACGCTGATTATGCTTTTCCCAGGGATTGCGTTCAATCGGGCGCGGGACAAACGGACGCATCGGTTCCATGCGACCAGGCCACGGATTCATACCGCCCTGCGGTTCCTTCGGTTGTTCTTTTTCTTCGATTTTCTTTTCGCGAACAAACTCGTCCTTCGGCTTTACCGCATCCTTTTCGGCAACAGGCGGCAATTCCGCAACAGCGGGCTTTGCAAGTTCATTGCGCAACTCTTTCTTTTCGACCACCGAATTGGTCCTCAAATCCTTGAGAATCTGTTCACGGGCAAGGCGGCGTTCTTCACGCATTTTCTGCCAGTCCACATTTTCCTTTTCGGACATTTTCGGAACTTTGTCCAAAGTTTCACGAGCCTCGACTGGCGTCGGGACACTTGCTTCCGGGCGAGAATCAATTTCGCCTGCCATGGCGGTCGCCGCCATCACAGCGGATGCCATTACAATCTTCTTCATGGTGAGTCTCCTTAAATTGAGCTTCAGCTTTTTACAAAACATCCCTATACCTTAAAGTCTTCTTTTTTCAAGCCCAGGCGTTCCATGATTTCGCGCAGCACCTTGCGGTCAATGCCAAGAATCGTAGAAGCGAGCGTGAGGTTCGCATTCGTGTCCTTGAGAGCGCGAGAGATGACTTCGCGTTCGACCGCTTCGCGGGCTTCCTTGAGCGTGCGCGGCGATTCCTTCGCCTGCCCCTGCATATCATCAAGCCCTAAATCCTTGGGCTGAATCACGCCATGCACGGCCTGCACCAAACCTTTCTGCACGCGGTTTTCAAGTTCGCGCACGTTACCCGGCCAGTGGTAACCGAGCAGCGCCTTTTCGGCGTTACGGCTCAAGTGGAATTTCCCACGGCCATATTCTGCACCATAGCGCTGGATAAAATTCTCCGCCAAGAGTACCACGTCCTGACCGCGATCGCGCAGCGGCGGAAGTTCAAGCGGCAGCACCTGAATACGGAAATACAAATCTTCGCGGAAGCGTTTTTCGCGCACGGCCTCTTCCAAGTCCACATGCGTTGCACTGATCACGCGCACGTTCACCGGAATTTCACGATTGTCGCCCACTCGTGTGATGTGCTTTTCTTGCAACACGCGCAAAAGCTTCACCTGCATGTTGAGCGGGAGCTCGCCGATTTCGTCAAGGAAAATCGTACCGCCATCGGCTTCTTCGAAAAAGCCCTTCTTATTTTCAATCGCCCCCGTGAACGAGCCCTTGGCATGCCCGAACATGAGCGATTCCATCAAGTGCTCCGGAATAGCGCCGCAGTTCACCGCAATGAACGGCTTTTCGGCACGCGGGCTATGCTTGTGGATGTAACGCGCCATCACTTCCTTGCCTGTACCCGTCTCGCCACGGATAATCACCGGGAGCGGGAGCGGCGAAAGCTTATCGGCCATCGCAATCACATCGACCATGGCCTTGGACGAATAAACGATACCATCCTTGCGGACAACATTTTTAAGCGTATCGAGCGATTCCTTGTCGCGCAAGCGGTCATAAGCGGCAAACGCAAACTTTTCGCAGACCGCCACAAACGAATCAAACAAAGCGCTGTCTTCGTCGGTGAACGGCTCCTTACGGGCGGCACGTTGCAAATAGAGATACCCCGCCTCGGAATCGGGCGTACGGAACGGAGAAACCATGATACTCGTGAGCTGGTTTTGCACAATGGACTTGGACAAGTCCGCCGATTCGTCATCAAGCTGGTTCCACACCACGGCGCGCTTTTCGTTTTTTGCAAGCTTGACCGCCGAAATGGAAATAGAAACTTTTTCAGGGTTCGAAAAATGAAGCGGTTCTTCGCCACCAATATCCAAAACAGCGGCATCCGCATGCAGGACGTCCTTGGCCACTTCGAGAATTTTCGGGAAAAGAGCTTCCGGCTGTTCTTCATCTAAAAGAGTCTTGACCACGTCAAGCATCTTTTCTGTGGCGAGCATGGATTCCGATTTCATAACTAACCCCGTAGTTTGCGCTATTCAGCGGCTGGCACAGGGAGGTCCAAAAGCAGGCTATCGACTTTCAATATCGGCGCACTATCGCTTTCTACCGAATGCTCCAAGTTCCTTGACCGCTTTAACAGCTGGTCCCCTGTCGCATCGATACCGAAACGCATTGTTCCACTCGTAAGCAACAGCACTATCAAGAGTAATATAAGTCCAAAAATGCCCAAAACGGCCCATTTTAGCCATTTATTTTTCTTGCAAACGACAAACGGGAGACCCTTTTCAAGTCCATCTGGAACTTTTTGCCCCGCATTCTTTTCGCTTTCCGGGCGATTAATGGATTGGATATATTGGGTAACGCAGCCCGCAAGCGCAACCTCACCATGCGACACTTTATCAAGTGCAATTTCCAAGATTTCATCAAGCTCGTCAAAGTCCTCGACGCGATCCGAGACCTCCGCGCACAAGAGCCCCGACCAAAGCGGTTCAAGCGCCGAGAGCTGTTGAGCGCCTTCGGGCGTTTCAAAGGCGCCCGTCGCATAAAGCTTTTCCGAGATGTTCAAGTCCTGCACATTCGCCATCTGCTCGGCAAACTGCTCGTAGCCATCCGCAGTGATCAAGTCCTCGCCCGCAATCCAGCGGTACAGCAAAAGCCCAAGGCTGAACAAGTCGCTTTTTTCATCCGCAATCTTGCCCTGGAAGCGTTCCGGAGCCGCATACGCAAGAGCGCCCGGCCCGACAATGCCACAATCAATCAACACAGTGCACAGTCCCAAGTCGGCATTTCCACCGTTTCCATCCACAGCAAATATCACGTTTGCAGGGCTCAAGTCGCCATGCGACACGCCTTGTTTACGCAAAGCAGCGAGCGTCTGCGCCACCTGCCGAAGCGCTACAAGCGCAACCGCCACCGGCATCCGCCCAAGCGTTTCCGAAGATTCGCCATCTATATAATCATAAACCAGGTAAGGCGTTCCATCGCGATTGCCCCATTCTTCAATGCGGTACAGCCCCGGCTCACGCACTTTATGCGAGCGTTCAACAACGCTTTCATCAAAAGAGAATCCGTCGTTATACCACTTGAGTACATACGGCGTACCACCCACATTCAAAAGGTAAATGGACGCTTCGCCGCCCTGGTGCAGCAAGGAGCCTCCCTTCACGGAGTCCAGTAACGATGTCCCAGATTTTCTCATGGCCCGCACGCTCACAGTTTACCAGAATAAACCATCGCCTTGAGCGAGTCTTCGGCAATGCGCGTCCACTTGGCAAGCACAGCATCCTGTGGCAGCGCCTCGCGCCCCATCGACCAGATGTCCCAAGCGGATTCGTAGTCGTGAGCGTTCCAGTAAAGGTTTCCGAGGTTCACGTACGCCGAAGCAAATTTCGGCTCCTTAGTCACGATGTACGCATAAATTTTCTTGGCGCCATCGACATCCCCCTGCCCGGCAAGGATCAAAGCTTTCAAGTTGTAGCTAAAGTAATTTTCCGGGTCCAGTTGGACGGACTGGTCCAAAAGGTGCAGAACCTTCGCCTGTGCATTTTCGGCAAGCATCGCGCGCGCAAGGTAAAAAAGCGCGGTCGAGTACATGGGCTTAGACTTTTCGCTAGAATCGACCACGGATAAAATCTTGAATTCACGAACCGTGCGTTCCCAAAGCGCAAGCGTGCTTTCCTTTAAGCGTTCCTTGTCTTCGGCAATGGCATAGTAGGCAATCGCAAGGCCATAACGGGCATCGCGATTCGCAGGTTCAGCATCCAGCACTTTTGAGAAATTTGTAACAGCGCGGTCGTAATCGCCAATGCGGAGAGCATCGTCACCGCGAGTGAGGTCGTTTCCATCGCATGCGCCAAGGACAGTCGCAAAAAGTATCGCGAACAAAGCCTCGACAGCGTTATACAAACGATTATGGACAACCCGGCCTAACATGGTAATAAGTATATATAAAATTTTAGAACTTAGAGCTTAGAACTTAGAACTTAGTGTTGCATATTTGTCAGTAGGCAGTAGGAAGTAGACGGTAGGAAGTAATATGCTAGCTATGGGGTATGAGCACGGCACTTCGTGCCTTTGGGCTATGGGGTATTAGGGAAGACAAAAAACGCGCTCCGGATATCCAGAGTGCGTTCTAATGACGAAATTTATTTGTCGATTACTTTTCGATTTCGTACTGGGCAACGAGGTCGCCATTGGAATCGAGAGCACGGACGACGTTTTCATCGCGCTGGAGAGTGAGGTTAGAGACTTCGCCCTTAGCAGAGGTGAACTGCACAGAGAGAGAGCCGTCTTCGTTCTTCACAGCAGCAACGGAGTTGCCCTGGGCATCCTTTTCATAGTAGGAATCGCCAGCTGCAAACGGATTGGAACCCGTCCAGAATTCGATGGTGTTCACGAAGAGGAAGTCTACAAAGAAGAAGCAAAGGCCATAAGCCGGAGTTGCAAGGAAGTGAACCAAGGACTTAGCCCACTTGTTGCTGATTTTGCCAATGGCGTTGTGGAGCCACTTGGTGGAACCGTAACTACCATAGCAGCCGGAGAGGACGATCATGCCTGCGCAAAGAGCAGCGAGGATACCTTTTTTCATGTTTACAAACTCCTTATAATTTGGTGTTTTAGTTTTGTCAAAAATATAAGAAAGAACACCGGTATTTGCTAGAGGAAGAGCGCCGTGTGTATCATAAATTTACAATCCATGATTCATGGCAGTGAGTAAAGTCACATGCGGTTCAAGGACCCGAAGACGTTTCATGTCTTTCGGTTTTACCCACCGAAAATCGTCATACCCATATATATGGATAAAATTCTTGCAAAGCTCGACATCGTAAGCCAAAAGACGCCCTCCGCCTCCACAGGAAAAATCCACCGCTCCGGCAGGCCGTAAAGACACAGGAATATCCGTCAAACGCTCAAAAAAGCCCCTTTCGAGGGCATCTTCTGCGGTTTCACCCTCTTCCAAGACTTCGGTCGGGAGCTCCCAGAATCCTGGAAAAAGCATCCCAGAGCCCCTTTTGCACATCAAAACACGCCCTTTTCTGTGAACAAACCCACAAATAGCCATCATTTTGCCCCTCCTGAACGAACCTTCGCAACTTTTTGCTTGCATTTCTTTTATTTTTTTAATAAATCTACAAATATCATACATACTTGATACATTTGAAGTTTTGGAATCAGGAGGTGAATCATGAATGCGATAACTAAAGTGACTAGTATTATTACAGCTATTGCAGTTTCATCCATTTTTGCAGCCAAGGCACCCGTAGCTAAACCCGCCGCCAAAAAGCAGGAAGCTCTGACCGTCTGGATTATGCCAAACGGCGCATCGCCACAAGAAAAACTTGAACAGAGATTAAACCTCTTTACCAAGAAAACAGGAATCAAGACAAAAGTCACCGTTCTGGACTGGGGTGTAGCCTGGAACCGCATCACGACGGCACTTGCCACCGGCATAGACGCACCAGACGTATTACAGCTCGGCACAACATGGGTCCCGTACTTTGCTTCCCGCGGCGAAATCAAGCCTTTGAACGAATGGCTCACACAAATTGATTCCACGAGGTTCGTTCCCGTCAGCTGGAACACGACTCATATCGACTCCGACACGACCATCTATTCCGTTCCGTGGTTCATCGATATCCGCCCAATTTTGGCCAACAAACGCATTCTCAAGAAGAACGACATCAATCCTGACGATGTCTCTACATTTGATGGATTCGTTAAAGCCATCCGCAAGGTGAACAACAGCCACGAAATGCTCGACGACGGCACCAAGGTCCGCGCATTTGCATTCCCGGGAAAGAACGACTGGAATATCCCGCACAACTTCGCCCCGTGGGTCTGGAGCAACGGCGGTAACTTCATCGAAAAAGACAATAGCGGTAAATGGAAGGCCGCCATCCTTACGCCAAAGACCATTTACGGTATCGCAAAGTACCTGAGCTTTGTGCTCGATACTCTTGTAAGCACCGAAGCCTTGCAGATGAACACGGCTCAGATCGTGCAACACTTTAACGCAGGCGAACTCGCCTTCATCGTGAACACGTCCGAAGTCATTATGCAGACCCGTTTCGATGGCGCCAAGGGCGGTCTTAACAACACGAAAATCGGTAAAGACAGCGTGATGGCACTCCCCATCCCGACAGGCACGGAAGGTTCTGTCAGCTTTATCGGCGGAAGTAACCTCGCCATCCCGACAGGCAACAAAAAGCAAGAATCTTTGGATCTTTTACTTTATCTCACCAACGATGAAAACTTGGATGCATATACAAAGCAAATAGGCATGCTCCCCGCATCGAAGAAGGTTCTTGCCAACTGGTCCAAGGACGACGACTACAAGACGCTCGTTCCTATGCTCGGCACAGGGCGTGCCTACACAGCCATTCCAGAATGGGGCGATATTGAACAGATCCTCGGATCCATGTTCAGCACCATTTGGGACCATCTCGAAATCCCGGCGCTTTACTCCGAAGAAAAGATTTATGAAATCCTCGCGAATTATTCAAACGACATAAACAAGCACCTGAACCACCCGATTTCCGGAGACCTCACATTCGCAGAATTCCGCGAAACCTGGCACAAGGCCCTGGGCATCAAGGACGGAAACCAGAACAAGGGTATCGAAGAAAAAACAAAGCCGACCGAAGAAAACGATTCCGGTTTCAGCCGTACCCCGTGGATTTTCGCCATCGCCGTGCTCTTCGGGTTCATTTTTGCGTTCACCCGTAGGAAAAAGCACTAACCAGTTGCAAATTCGTTAGTTATATTTCAAAAAAAGACGCAAAGAACTATGGGTTTAAAATTTTCCAATCTCACAAACAGCATCATCATCAAGAGTTTACTGCTCTTGATTGTCTCAATGCTTGTCATCGTGATGATTGGAACTTACGTTTTCACCCAGAGGCAAATGAAGACCACGCTTAAACTGAGTTACGATACCAACGAAACCCAGTTACAGCAACTCGCAAACACGGTCAACAACGAAATGGAGCAGTTTGCAAGTCGTCTGACTTTGTTGGCAAAGACTTCCGAAATTCAAAGCATGGACAAGCTCATAGCGGCCGGTTACCTCAAAAGCTTCAACATATCGTCGCTATTCATTTCGGGCGAATCCATATCGCTCTTTGACCGTAGCTACAATCTTGTCTGCAACAACTCCATGCTAGGCTCAACCAAGATAACCTACCCTATCGAGTTCAATAGAATTTCTCCTCACAGGCCGACCATTTCTCCATGGTTCCGCGACACCGACGGCACTCCCAAGCGAGCCTTTGGCGTTGTCGTTTCGGACAGAGCCATGGGTGATGGAAGACTGGTATCAAACTTTTCGATTCGCCGACTCTGGAAATACTTTTCGGAATACAAAGTCGGGCAAAACGGCATTCTCATCGCATGCAATGGCCAAGGCGAAATCCTTTACCACCCGGATATGAGAACTTGGCTTGACGGAATCCACAAGATTACGGAACTCGGACTTGGCGACATGAACATCAAGCAGGATAGCGATAATTCCATTCGTTTCGTAAAGCTGGACAATGGAAAATCCTACCTCATCAACAGGACTTTCAACCCGACTTACGACCTTGGTCTTATCGCCTTACAGCCTAAGACAGAAATTGATGCAATGGTTTCGTCGGTTCACCATGTCAGCCAAATCATTTTGTTCAGTTCGATTATCGCCATCTTGCTCGTGTCTCTTTGGCAGATTCTAATTGTGTGTAAGCCATTGAACAACTTGATTGACCACATCTCGCAAATCACCGAAGGCAAGCTGGACATTGAAGAATTCAAGGCCAGGAGCAGCCAGGACGAAATCGGCAGACTTGCCAAGGTGTTCAACCAGATGCATGCGACCATCAAGCGGCAGATTCAGGAACTGAACGCGCATAGGGACATGCTTGAAAAAGAAGTCAAGGAACGCACATACGAGCTTGAACAAGCTAATAAAAAACTGGATTTGATTTCTAGAACGGATGAACTGACACAGTTGCCGAACCGCCGCGACATGCACAGGACTATCGAAAAGGAAGTCGACCGTGCAAACCGATTCAAAAAGGCGTTCAGCATCATCTTTATTGATATTGACCATTTCAAAGACGTGAACGACACGTACGGACATGCCGCAGGCGATGCCGTGCTCAAGTCGGTCGCAAGCACCATTCGCAGTCTGTTGCGCAAGTACGATGTGCTCGCCCGCTATGGTGGCGAAGAATTCCTGACGCTCCTCCCCGAAACGGAACTGAAGGATGCAGCACACGTCGCCGAACGATTCCGCAAGCAGATTGAAAACCAGACCATCTTCTTTGGCGGCCAGGAAATCAAAGTGACGATTACGCTTGGCGTAGCTCAGTTTGATAGCGGCCTTGGTGCAGAACGCTGCATCCAGCTTGCAGACAAGGCCCTTTACGAAGGCAAGGAACACGGCAGAAACAGGGTCATCCTCTGGACGGACGATCAGGCCGTGGAAAGCACCGACAAGCCACTCGCATAAATAAGATCCGCAAAATTTCTATTTTTGCGTTCATGAACATTGACTTCAACCGTAGACTATCCATCGCTCCGATGCTTGACTGCACGGACCGCCACGAACGTTATTTCTTGCGTTTGCTTTCCAAGCACATTCTGCTTTACAGCGAGATGGTCGTCTCTACGGGGCTTCTGCATTGCGAAAACAAGGACTTGTTCCTCGGACACGAACCGTTTGAACACCCGGCTGTGTTGCAGCTCGGCGGTAGCAATCCGGCGGATCTTGCCTCGGCCTCAAAGCTCGTGGAAGCGGCTGGCTTTAGCGAAGTCAACTTGAATTGCGGTTGCCCTTCGGACCGTGTGCAGAACGGGAACTTTGGCGCGTGCCTCATGAAAGAGAAGAACGTTGTCGCCGATTGCTTCAAGGCGATGCAGGACGCCGTTTCAATTCCTGTTTCTATCAAGTGCCGCATTGGGGTCGATGACCTGGACAGCTGGGAATTTTTCACAGATTTCATCCAGACCGTGCGTGATGCAGGCTGCAAAATTTTCATCGTGCATGCGCGCAAAGCTTGGCTCAAGGGACTCTCGCCTAAGGAGAACCGCGAAGTGCCGCCGCTCCATTACGAGTTCGTCCACCGCCTCAAGGCGGAGATGCCGGAGCTGAACTTGAGCATCAACGGAGGCATCAAGACGCTCGACCAAATTGAAGAACAGCTGAAAGATTTGGACGGCGTGATGGTCGGTCGCGAAGCCTACGAGAATCCGTGGTTCCTGCACGATGCCGATGCAAGAATCTTCGGGGATGTCCGCCCAGAAAGCAACGACCCGGCTGAGATTATTGCCGGAAACGCTCGCCCCGCCACAAGAAAGGCGCTCCTCGAAGCCTACCTCCCCTACGTCGAGAAGCAGACTGCCGAAGGCTGCCCCGCGACGATTCTCGTGAAGCACCTCTACGGGCTTTTTGCAGGACTCCCGGGCGCCCGCAAATTCCGCGCCACGCTCAGCAACGAGAGCCCCCGCGCCCACCTTTACGGAGGTGCCGCCGCCCTCATCCGAAAAGCGATGGAACTCGTTGGTGAGACTAGAGACTAGAGACGAGAGAAGAGAGAAAACAAGCAATCTCTCGTCTTTCGTCTGTAGCCCCCAAAGCGGGCGTTCTTTCGTCTAAAATTCTTCCCTACCCCTTGACAAGCGAATAAAATTTTTCTCTATTTGGTGGCGTATTTTTAAGTTTAACCTTTAACGGAGATACAACATGCCTTGCGGAAAGAAAAGAAAGCGCAGGAAGATTGCGACTCACAAGCGTAAGAAGCGCCGTCGTCGTGACCGTCACAAAAAGAAACTTCGCTAATATCCGTTAGCATTTTCTTGTGATTTCCTGTAAAAGACGGAGTGTAAAAGCTCCGTTTTTTCGTTTTTCATTTAGAAAAGTGACCAATTTTAGCGACAAAAAGACATCTGTTGATTCACAAATCAAACGATAAATAGGGACAACCCCCAAAGGAAACCAAATGATAGATCGCAACAAACACTTCCTCCGCCTCATGGACTGGAGTGAAGAAAAAGTTCTCGAAACCATCGAGATTGCCTCGCGTCTCAAGGCTGAAGTTCACGCTGGTAAGGTCTCTGACCGACTCCACGGCCAGAACATCGCCATGTTCTTCGAAAAACCGTCGCTGCGAACTATTACGACTTTCCAGGTGGGCATGAACCAGCTCGGCGGCCACGCCGTGCTTCTCTCCCCGGATTCTATTGGTCTCGGCAAGCGCGAAAGCGTCAAGGATGTCGCCCGCTGCCTCAGCCGCTGGGTCAACGCCATTGTGGTCCGTTGCTTCAAGCAGCAGCTCGTCGAAGAACTCGCTGAATACGGTTCCATTCCGGTTGTGAACGCTTTGACTGATGACTATCATCCGTGCCAGGCAATCGCTTTTGCCCAGATGATCAACGAAAGCCTCGGCGGATTCAAGAACGCCGATGGCAAGCCGAAGACAGTCGCCTTCATCGGTGACGGCAACAACGTAGCGAACTCCTTCCTCGCCCTCGCCGCAAAGGTCGGCATGAACTTTACGCTAGCCTGCCCGAAGGGCTTTGAACAGCCCGCCAAGGTTGTCGAAGAAGCGGAGGCCGGCTTGAAGAAGCACGGTTGCCAGTACCGCGTTTTCCACGATCCGAAGGAAGCTGTCAAAGACGCCGACATCCTCTATAGCGACGTTTGGGTTTCTATGGGTCAGGAAGGCGAAAAGGCAACCAAGCAAAGCCACTTCTTGCCGTTCCAGATTAACGACGAACTCTTGAAGCTCGCTCCTTCTCACTGCAAGGTCAGCCACTGCTTGCCGGCTCACCGCGGCGAAGAAATCACGGACTCCGTGATGGACAATCTCGACGTGAACATGAGCTTCGAAGAAGCCGAAAACCGCCTGCACGCTCACAAGGCTGTTCTCTGGCAGGTGATGACGCCGTTCAACAAGTAAGCGTCAAGTCTTGATGAAATTCGCCCGGCATCACCGCCGGGCTTTTTCATTGTCAGCCCTCCCCTAAATAGCTATATTTGGACTCGTTTTAAAAGGAGTTGCGAATGTCCTTCATTCAGGATCTTAAGGAAAAAGTTCTCGGCGGTTATGAAATTTCTCGCGAGGACGCCATCAAGCTTTTAAGCGAAGACCTCGACGAACTCACGAAAGCCGCTGACGAAATCCGCGAAAAATTCCACGGCGACGACTTTGATTTTTGTTCCATCGTGAACGCCCGCAGCGGTCGCTGCTCCGAAAACTGCAAGTACTGCGCCCAGAGCAGTTATTACCACACCGGCGCACCCGAATACAAGTTGCTCAGCGCCGACGAAATTGTCGCTGATGCCAAGAAGAAAGAAGCGGCTGGCATCCCGCGTTACTCCATCGTGACTTCTGGCCGTACGCTTTCGAACCGCGACGTGGAGCAGATCAGCGAAGCGCTCCGCCGCCTCAAAAAAGAGACGAAGCTTTCAATTTGCCTCTCGGCAGGTCTCTTGAACAAGGAACAGTTCGACAAGCTCAAGGAAGCAGGCCTCACCCGCTTCCACAACAACTTGGAAACGTACCGCCGTCACTTCCCGGACGTTTGCACGACGCACACTTACGACGATAAGATCGGTGCGCTCCAGAACGCTCTTGCCGCAGGCCTTGAAATTTGCAGCGGCGGCATCATGGGCCTTGGCGAAACGATGGAAGACCGCATCGACATGTGCCTGGATTTGCGCAAGCTCGGCGTCAAGTCGACTCCGGTGAACGTGCTGAACGCCATTCCCGGAACGCCGTACGAAAACCTGCCGAAGCTCACGAACGACGAATTCTGCCGCATCGTGGCGATTTATCGATTCATCAACCCGAAGGCATTTATCCGCCTTGCAGGTGGCCGTGGCGTTTTGGGCGACGACGGCAAGCGTGCATTCAAGAGTGGCGCAAATGCGGCCATCACGGACGACATGCTCACCACTGCCGGCGTAAACAGCTGCAAGGATTTCGAACTTGTGAAAGGTCTCGGATTCAAACCGCACGGATTTATCGGCTAAAAATAAAAAAGCGTTTTCGCAGATTCCCTTTTCTGCAAAAACGCTTCCGGATTCTATGTTTTAAATTCTAAGCAGCTTTTACCGGATTCAAGAAGAGATATTCTACCGTCTCAGTCTTGATTTTTATGCCTTTTTCGTGAGCGTAGAGATAAAGCAGTGCTGTACCGACACCAGCAGCGCCATCGTAAAGCCCCGTGTAGGTTTCTACGAAACCCGGCAATTTGCGAGTCCAAGCCGCAAACCAGCGACGTCCCTTGTCATCGTTCCAAGAATCACCTAGAAGCTTGTCTGCAGTGAGCTTCGCCTGTTCGATGTAGGATTCATCATTCAGTACTTCTGCCGTCTTCACGAAATGAGCGAGAACGCCAGGGGCTCCGCAGCAAAGGCAATAACTATTCCAATAACCCGGAGTATGCTTGAGTGGAGCGCCGGTCTTGAGGATACCCTTAGTGAGCAAGTCCACCCATTCCAAGTTTTCTTTGTTCTGAGTCACATCGAAAAGTTTGCGGAACAAAAGTGTTGTACCTACGGGACCATGGCAAGTCGAAAGGTAATAGAAGTCATGGAAACGCCCCTTTTCCGGATTGTAGAGATACGGAATCAAAGCACCATTTTCATCGCCCTCAACGATTGCCGAAAGGAACTTGACAACTTCATTCGCCTTGTCGAGATAAGCTTTTTCCTTAGTTTCTTCGTACAAGAGAACATTCAAGAAAGCGGATCCAGCAGCACCATGGCTAAAGTTAGGGAACACAGATTCCTTGGATTTCCAGCCAACAAGCGTCAAGTCCACGTTCTTGTAGTAAATGCCGCCTTCCTTGGCATGGACAATTCTCGTGTCTGTAAAAGCGACAACTTTTTTGGCCGCTTCTAGATACTTCTTGTCTTTAGTCTTGCGATAGACGTAAAGGAAGAAAAACGCGTAAGATCCATCGGCCATCAAGTCGGCTTCGGAGCTCCAGTGGAGCGTGTTACCGTCATCAACGCCTGCAGCGATGGAATCGTCAGCCGTGCGGATCAGGAATTCGCGGTAACGCGGATCGCCCGTATGTTCGTAAAGCTGTTCCACGAAAATTGCCTGCCCCGCCGGTGACGCATAGACACTCGTTCCCCAGCCCTTGACCGGCCAGACACCGCCGTCGTTTCCGTTCAACACATTATCAAAGAACTGTTTGCCTTCGTACGTGTTGAGGATGTATTCTGCTGCATCCTTTGCCTCTTGCAAATACGCTTCGTCCTGAGTGACATCGTAAAGTTGCAAGAAGAATTGGCCAATGCCAGCCGAGCCGGCATAAAGGCCCTTAGGCGTAATCATCAGGTCGCCCTTGTACTCATTTCCCGGTTCCGGGCTTGCTTTCCAGTACTTGCCATGCGGCGTGACGACCTCATTTGTCTTGAGATACTTGACAATCTGCAAAACCGCTTCGAGATAATTTCCATTTTTGGAGGCGCTAAAATCTAGATTTTGAACAAAGTTTAATTTCATTACACAGCCTCACTTTTTTTCTTTCTCTTGTACAAATCCGTGGAGAGATACTTGTAACCGTTATCGGCGTAAATCACCACAATGTTCTTGCCAGCCGCTTCGGGGCGTTTTGCAATCTGGATTGCTGCCGTAAGAGCTGCAGCCGCCGAAGTTCCAAGGAAGAGACCATCAGTCTTTGCGGTTTCCTGAGCGGTCTCGTAAGCTTCTTCGGCCTTGATGTCAATGATTTCATCAAATTCAAAACCGTTATTGCGGTTATCCTTGATAATCGTCGGCACCAAAGATTCATCAACACGGCCAAGCGGGAGCGTACCATCGACAATGTGTCCCGTAAAATCAGGATTGTCCGGTCGAGAAGTCGGAGCGGCCTGCACGCCAATGATTTTCACGTTTGGATTCTTTTCGCGGAGGTAGCGACCCGTACCTACGATAGTACCCGCAGTACCGCCCATAGCAACAAAGTAATCCACATGGCCATCCGTATCGTTCCAAATTTCAGGACCTGTTGTCTGGTAATGATATTCCTGGTTGGCGTTGTTCAGAGTCTGGCCCGTGTAATACTGGCCCTTTTCCTTGGCGAGGCGTTCCATACCCGCAATCAGATCGTCGAGCACAAGGCCCTTCTTTTCAAAGTCGGCCACTTCCTTAATGTCATAGAAAGATTGCAAATCGAGACCGTAGCCTTCAAAAATCTGGACGCGTTCAATCGTCGTACCGGGTTCAAGATAAGGGACATATTCGTAACCAAGAGCGTGACCAATACCCGCAAGCGCAATACCTGTATTTCCACTCGTCACGTCAATCAACGTATCACCTTTTTTGATAGCGCCCTTCTTTTCGCCATCACGGATAAGGGCTAGAGCAAGGCGGTCTTTCACAGAGCCAGTCGGATTCAAGAATTCGAGTTTACCGATAATGTGCGCTTTGAGGCCGTACTTAGATTCGTAATTAGTCAGTTCAACAAGGGGAGTGTTACCAACGAGTTCAGCAATAGACTTATGAATTTTAGACATGTTTGAGAATCCTTTTTTGTTAAAATTTTTAATTTGTTAATAGATTAGATTATTTTATTCAGCATCACCGTAAATATTGACCTTGTTGTCTTCCTTGGTGGCGGTATAACCAGCATCTACAGGGAGCTTGATGCCTGTAATTGCAGAAGCCTGATCGCTCGTGAGGAAAAATACCGCATTTGCAATTTCTTCAGGTTCAATCCAACGGTTTAAAATGCTACGGTCTTCAGCGGCCTTACGGAGTTTCGGATCCGAATAGTCATGTTTGATAGCCATCTCGGTCTTGGTAAAGCCCGGAGCTACAGAGTTCACACGAATGCCATAGCGCCCTAGATGGAAAGCCGCTGCACGTGTAAGCCCATCGACCGCGGTCTTCGAAATGCCATAAGCAAACGGAGTCCATTCTGCAAAGGAGGCGACAAAAGAAGAAACGTTCACAATAGCTCCCTTGATGCCCTTTTCAATAAAGACACGACCTACATGCTGAATCAAATAGAGACTACCCCAAAGGTTCACATTTTCGGCCTGTTTGATTTCTTCCGGGTCAAAGCTAAGCACGTTTTTGCGATGGCCAACAATGCCTGCGTCATTGAACAAGGCATCAATGCGTCCGTACTTCTTAACGATTTGAGCAACGACTTCTTGACCTTGTTTGTAATTAGCAACATCCAGCTCGTAAGCGGTCACATCGGCACCTTGAGCGGTGAGCTTCGCCACTTCGCCATCGAGCTGTTCTTTTTTGATATCCGTTGCGGCAACAGCCCAACCTTCCTTGACATACTTCTTGACAGCGGCAAGGCCAATTCCCTGTGCGGCACCTGTAATAACGATAACTTTCTTTTCACTCATTCTGAAATTCCTTTTTTGGTTTTTGCGGATACACCGGTAAAAGCGGTTTCATTCGAAACCTTGACACATGTTATCCTGATTTGTTGTGATTCCTTTGACTTCTTTTCTATAACCGTTGAAGCCCAAAGGATAATTGGCTTCTGGTTAGTTTATTTTCAGAATGCCTTCCGGCATTCGACAGTCGCTACACATATATGCTCCTTCGAAAGCCAAGGTGAAGTGAAAGACCTTTTCAATTCCCTATCGTTCTTGTATGTTATAAAATTAGAATATACCTTCTGCAATGTCAAGGCATAGAGATATACTATTTTATCATGGGTAGCTATAAGATATAACTATAACAATAAATACCAGATTATTGAAGGGAACGCGCGCACAAATGCTATCCTAGACTATGATATTTATTACACATTCCGTCAAAACACCTTTAAAATCTGTTCTTGAAAGGTGTAATTAATTAAATTTCCATCGATGGCTTTCAAAAAACGCCTCATTACGAGAATTCTAGTGGTATGCAGTTTGGTGTTACTTGCCAACTGCGCTTTTCCCGTACGCCCAGGATACGACAGAAAGAGCGGTACCTACAAGCGATACAGAGTAGCCACTACGGCTCCAGAGCCCATCGATACCACTGCAGTAGACCCACAAGAAGAACTTGTGCAAGAAGAAAGACTTGCTACTGCGTCAACAACAAGCACAGACTCGCTTACTTCCTCCGCTGAAAAAAGCGCAAACACAAAAGACTCTACGGCGCACTTGTCTAAAACACAAAGCAAGCCTGATTCGACGGTAGTTCGGAAAGACTCAATCGTAAAAATTGATTCCACAAAAAAAGATCCCGTCAAAAAAGAACCTGCTTCCAAGACATCAACCGCAGCAAAAACTGAAACCGCCAAAAAAACTACAAAACAGGCGAAACCAGCATCAAAGCCTACAAACCTTGAAAAGTACGCCAAGGAATGGCTTGGTGCCAAATACGTTTATGGCGCGGCTAGCAAAAAGAAGACAGACTGCTCCGGCTACGTGATGCAAGTTTATAAAGGCTTTTACGGGATATCACTGGACCATAACGCACAACATATTTATGACGATGGGCGCGGCTATTCCATCAGGCGTACAAAATTGCAAGAAGGCGATCTCGTGTTTTTCGGGAACTTCTGGAAAATCAGCCACGTCGGCATTTACTTAAAGGGAAACCGATTTATTCACGCCAGTACGAGTAAGGGCGTAGTGATTACCTCCATGGACGATAACTATTGGTCATCCAAATACAAGGGCGCAAGACGATTTAAGTAATTACTATCTTTTTCCACATGAAAAAGATAGCATTCCAGGGCCGTCGCGGGGCCTATAGCGAAAGTGCCGCCTACCACCTGTTCGGAAACGATATCGAAGTCGTGCCGATGGACACGTTCGAACAAATTTTCCAGGGCATTGAAACAGGTGTCGTTGACGGAGGCGCCATCCCTATAGAAAACTCGACCGCGGGTTCCATTTACGACAACTACGACTTGCTTTACAAGTGGCGCCATCCGATTGTCGCCGAAGTCAAGTTGCAGATTGAACATACGCTCTGCGCATTGCCGGGCACAAAGCTCGAAGACCTTACCGAAGTCCTGAGCCACCCGCAGGGACTCGCCCAGTGCAGCCGCTTTTTCGGACAGCACCCGAACATCAAGAGCACCGCATTTTACGATACCGCAGGCAGCGCCGAAGAAATCGCGAAGCGCGGCGACAAGCACATCGGTGCAATCGCAAGCGCATACGCTGCCAAGTTCTACGGTCTTGACATTTTAAAGCAAGGGCTCGAAAATTTGCCGGGCGTAAACTTCACGCGTTTTTACGCCATCCAGAAGACCGCAATTGAGCTGCCGGACTTCAAGGCAAACGAAACCGTCAAGCCGCCTATCAAGACGACGCTCCTTTTGATGTTGAGCGATTCCAGCAAGTCTGGCGCTTTGTACGAAGCGCTCGGTTGCTTTGCCAAGCGTAAGCTGAACCTCACGCGCATTGAGAGCCGCCCGCATCCGGACCGTCCGTGGGAATACATTTTCCACCTTTCGTTCGAAGGCAATCCGAAGGACCCGAATGTCGTTGAAGCGCTCAAAGAATTGCAGCAGTACACCGACTTCATTTATCGCCTCGGAAGCTTCCGCGAAGGAACAACGGAGAAACTTTCTTATTAGACGAAAGACCAAAGCTAACCACTAACCACTGTTTACTAACCACCATGTCCTACACACGCACAGACCGCAAACCTGAAGAATTTCGCAATCTCAAGATGACCACGGGCTTTATCTCTAGCGCCGATGGTTCCGTACTCATTGAAATGGGACGCACCCGCGTCATCTGCAACGCAACGCTCCTCCCGAAAGTTCCGGACTGGCTTGCCGGTCGCGGCACGGGCTGGATCACGGCTGAATACAGCCTGCTCCCGCAAAGCACGGGCAAGCGCGTGGAACGCGAGCGCAAGGGCGCGAGCGGTCGCACTCAGGAAATCCAGCGCTTGGTGGGCCGTTCGCTGCGCGGCGCAGCTGATCTCGCCGCACTCGGCGAGAACGCCATCGTCGTGGACTGCGATGTGATTGAAGCCGATGGCGGCACGCGAACGGCTAGCATTATCGGTGGCTTTGTCGCACTCGCGATTGCAGTGAAGAAAATCAAGGAACGCCTCGGCATCACGCAACAAATTCTTAAACACGGCATTACAGCAATTTCCGTGGGCGTCGTTGACGGCAATCCGCTTTGCGACCTCTGCTATGTCGAAGACTCTGCCGCCGACGTTGATATGAACGTCGTCATGCAAGATGCCAAGAACTTCATCGAAGTGCAAGGCACGGGCGAACACGCCAGCTTTGACCGCGCCATGCTCAACACGCTCCTCGATCTCGGCGAAAACGCCTGCAAGGAAATCTACAAGAAGCAGATGGAATTGATTGGCGGTGAACTGCCGTAATTTAGAGAGAAGATGGCGGATCTAGTCCGCCATGGCGTTGCCCAGTTGGCGACCCCGCAACAATGTGCGGGGTGACAAAGTAAGACAAATGTCCAGTGAACACCCGCCGCGATTGCGACGGGCTTCATATTATTTGATAACTAGGCCCTTTTTCCCAGAGACGAACGGGTCTTCGCCCGTCGAACAGAAATTCGTTTTTTCGGAGTACTTGCCAAGCCCTCTTATATTAATTCGGCTCTTAGCATTCGCTTCACCTTGGACTGCAAAGAGAATCGATGTCATAAATGTCGTACTGACTTCACTAAACACCGTCATAAAATTATCCCAATCGGCACATACCGTCTTTAGCTTAATGGACTTGGGCAATGTCATCTTAGGCATTCTAGAAAGATTTCCAAATCCACCTTCTTGAGTATAAGCCAAAACAACTTCCAAGTCAGAGTCCGAAGCATACGTTACGCACAAGCCTCCCCAACTTGAGATATTAGCCTTAGCAGCCGGTAAATCACCATCAAGCGGATCAACAACACCAGCGACATGGAAACCTATACCCAAATAACCTTCTTTTGCAAATTGCAATTCACCACAAGCGCCCATACAGTAATCATAAATTTCATCGCCCGTCGGATATTCAATCCCAAGCGGTTGCGGTAATTTTACAGAACCAACACCGGACATATCGTCGCCAAAGCTGAACCAATATCCTGAAGTTTCGGATCCGTTGTCTAGCCCGGTCTCAACATGATAATCATTATTATTGACAGCCTTCGGACCATACCACATTTCGCTAACGGACTCAGGCGAGACACAATCGTGAGAAGGAGTAAAAGACGAACTGCTCCCGTTCACGCCAGAGCTGCTTGAGCTACGCAATATAATCGTTCCGACCTCAGCTCCTCCATTGAATTTAGAAACAACCTCCGCGAAACCGTCTACTTCGCACGCTCCCATCGCATCAAATTTACCGATTGCAGCGATATTGAAATGTCCTTTCGTTTCCTCGGAACTTTTCATTACGACTCTAATGGAATGGGCATGCTTAGCCGCCTCAGCAGCCGTCGATGTTGCTTTTGCTGTTGCACCGACAAATTCACTCCAAGGAACGCACTTTTCAACAAATTCAAGAGATTTGTCCAGTTTGACTTCATAGAAAGTAACTGAATCTGCGCCAAGCCACAAGAACATATCCCTGTCGGCAGCATACGTCACACAAACACCGCCCCAGTCACTGATATCGCCATACCGCTGGATATGTTTCGTATAATATTCTTCAGGATTTTCAACCCCGGCGACATTAAATCCGACACCCGCAAAAGCTTCATTTAAGATGCCTTTTTGCAAGACAATCGCTCCACTATATCCCCCATAATATTCAAGCAAGTTTTCCATGCATTCATACTCAGGAGTTTCAAACGCGCAGACATCGGGAAAAACAACACTTGACGTTCCGCCATCAGGATCATCGCCAAAATTATACCAAAGTCCGGCATAATTATCAAGATCCTCATTAACAAAACCCGTATTCACGTATGTCTTTTTATCAAAGCCCCGCCACAAGCAGGCAGCTGTATTCTTCGGTGTTTTGGCACTACTTGAGGAATTTACAATCACGCTACTTGATGACTCGCCCCCAACGACGCTCGATGACATTCCAACACCATCACTGCTACCAGGAACGGTTTCAACAGATGAACTGCTATTGCCGTAAGCCGGGACATCAAAACTACCCGACGGGTTATCGTCAGAGCAAGCAACAAAGCCAAACAGCAAGGCACTCGCCGCAATATCTAAAATTCTCCTAAACACAACGCACTCCTTTATTACTTAATTATAAATTCTATTTTTCAAAAAAGGCTGGTGTTTCAAAAGAGCACGCGCCATTAACGGAATATTTCCCTATACCCGCCAAATTAAATCTACATTGTTCATGATCCTCAGTACCCTTTATAGCAAACTGGATAGCACCAACAGCTCGCCCCATATCAGGGTCATTTGGCGCAATTTCATTCCAAGTAAAGCACTTTTCGACAAGCCCACTGGACTTTGGCAAAGCGACCTTAGGAGAGTTCTCGTAAGGAACATCTTTTACAACAAAGTTCAAGTAAGCATCCTTTTCGGAATAGTAAGTGACGCAAACACCGCCCCAGTCTTGAATATCTTCGAAAACGTAATCGCCATCATTAAAGCCCGCAATATTAAACGAGACCCCGCCAACAGCGTATTCAGCCCCTTCCAGAGTAAAATCCATCGTCCCACAAAAACCGAGACAATCCTCAATAAGGCCACCATACACTTCATATCCAAACTCCCCTGACAGCTCCACCGGGAATTCAATATGAGCATAAGCGTCACCAGGAGACGCCTCAAAATGTTCCAACCAGCCCGCGTACCTGTCACGGTCATTATAGCCTGTTTTCACATGGGTTCCGTCAACCCCTTTCCACAGACAAGTCAAGGAATCATCATCAGGAAAATTTACATTGACCCCATCATTAGGAAATTCCCAATCAAACGAAAATTCGTCCGGTTTATAAGTACTGATTCCCCTAATATTGAAAGTTTTCTTATCGTCATCACCTTGGCTTTTAACCTCAAACATGATAGACAGGATTTCCTTTGCGGCCTCTTCTCCCGTATAAACCTGGCGATTGATTGAATATTCGGAATATTTCCATTTAGTTATATCAAAACGGCTCCATTCTGCACATACAGTTTTAGGCTCGTCAATCCAATACAAATTACGAAGTGTGGGTTCAGAACCACCATGCGTCGTTCTTTCTAGAAAGCCCTCAGGATATGCCATGAACGGCCATATTTCACTATTGGAATCAATTCCATCAACATTAACTTTCAAATGGACATACATCCAATAATCAGATTCATACGTGATACAGATACCACCCCAAGACGAAACATCCGCCGTAGCGCCGTCCCTGGCTAGTTGGATTTCAAAACCAGCCCAAGGTCTATACACTGAAGTATCGGGTTCAAGCGATCCGCATAAGCCATCACAATGTTTAAAAACAGAGGCCAAAGGAGTCGATGATTTTTCGAGTTCGACAGGGAAAACAATCTTCGATTTACCCTGTTGACCAAACAAGGTATCGCCAAAGGTTCGCCAAAAGCCCGTGCTATCGTCACCCGTTTTGACCTTGTAATCTACGGCAGGGTCCCACAAGTTATAGCGGCGAGCCTTTACCGCACCACTCGAAGAAGACTCGACTACGACACCGTCACTCGAAAGAGCATCTACAGACGAGCTACTCCCTTCTGCGATAGGCTCAGCAATCGGAATCGAAGGATTGTCATCGGAACAGGCGACAATTCCAAGTAAAAAGGCTGAAATCGCGCCCCCAAGGATTCTCCTAAACATACAACACTCCTTTCTTTTATCTATAAATTGTAATATATATTATTTCTTTTACTTAGTTACCAGTTATGAATACAAAGCCCGCCGCTAACGCGACGGGTTTTCTTACATCAATTCTTTTTATTTAGAAGCTTCGCTCCCAATATATTTTATTCATTTACAGGGAACAAGGTAACCTTAGACACATCTATTTTGCAAGTTCCTGTGGGTGAATATTTTCCGACAGCGATGACGCTCAACCCTGCAGTCGTATCCACGAGACTTCTCAATTCAAATTCAATAAGGCTCGCATTTTTTGCCACTTCCTGAGCAGACATTTCTTCCCAAGTCAAGCATTTTTCAATAGGCGATGTCGACATCGGCAAGGTAGCGCTAGCTTCATGAGCGGAGTCAGCCACAAGCACAAGACGCGCATCCATCTCCGACATGTAAGTTACGCAGAGACCGCCCCAGGCGCTAACATCTCTAGGCTTGGGGTAGAAATCTTCGCTTTCTTCATCATAGCCAATAATCTGGAGACCGATGCCTGCAAAGGCTTCTTCATTATTGTTCTTTTGCAGGTTTACAGTCGCAGAAAGGCCTCCCTTCGACTTCACGACATCGGCTACCCAGACGGAAACACTCATGTACTTTGACGGCAATACATCCCATTCAAGCGACGATAAGCCACCTTCTTCCTGGTCGTTAAATTCATACCAGGATCCGCCTTCCAGGCCGTCATAGCCCGTAATCAAAGAATCTCCATCATCCTTCGGTGCTGCATTCCAGAGGCA
The DNA here is from genome assembly GCF_000146505.1 of Fibrobacter succinogenes subsp. succinogenes S85. GTDB lineage: Bacteria > Fibrobacterota > Fibrobacteria > Fibrobacterales > Fibrobacteraceae > Fibrobacter > Fibrobacter succinogenes. The sequence continues at coordinate 1,188,433 of NC_017448.1, forward strand.
GGAATCCTGTTCCAAAGAATCAATCTTGACAATACCGTGCTTATAGGAGCTAACGCCTTTAATGTTGAAGAATCCCGATTCCTTCGACTTGCCCATGAACTTGAATATCAGCGAAGTCACCTTTTTAGCCACTTCAGCACTGGAACCATTCTGGAATTCAGCCCATTTCGCACAACGTGCTGCGACAGAACCCTTTGTCGTCTTTTCAAAATTGACAGACGGCATGTCTTCCGCTGAAGCTTCTGCATCGCCATCCTTATAGCCAAGCAGGCCCTTCATCGAGAGTTCCGATTCATAGGAAACGCACAAGCCGTCCCATCCGGAAACATCTATAGCAGTATCCTTTTCGACAAGTGCAATACCCACGCCTGCGCTAACGTCAGAACCTTCTCCAAGTTCAACAGTTCCGCAAACACCGCCGCAATAGGAGACCACGGATTCCATGGCATCCGGCGAATCGTCTTCTTCCACGGACACAGGGAACGTAATTGAGGACCGTCCAAGAACAGGAGAGCTTTCAACGTACCAGTAACCGGTAACGCCGTCGCCCATATTGACACGAGCACTACCGTTCGCGCCATTCCACAGGTCGTACTTGTACTGTGTGTTGTCGGCAACCGGGTTGCCTTCTTCCGTAATCCCGGCAGTTTCTTTGGAACATGCGACCATGCCCAGCAAAAAAGCACAGGCAGAGATGTTAATTAGGTTCCTTAGCATCGCACTTGTCCTTTCCCCATGTCAGAGGGAACAGCTGTAAATTCAATCGGTAAACGCGGTCAGTACCGCGACTATTCAACGCAATCTGGGCAATCCTCTTTCTGCAGGTATCAAGCTCCTGCAAAATTTGTTCATAATCCTCATCGGAAATGCCCATCGTAAGACCCGTAAAATTACGTTCCTCCGGATCAAAACGGTCAATCGCTTCCCCAGCGAAAACGGCCATTTTGCGGTGCATATAGCGAAGCGCCATGGACACCACAGAAGACGAACCCTTCAAATGCTTGTCCGCCTGCTCGTAGGTATCGCCGTTTTTCTTTAAGAGCCCCACGCGTACCATGAAATCAAGCGAATCGCGGATTTCACCAGCAGAGACGCATTGACAGCAACGCCTGGCAATATCGCCCGGAGTCGCCTTCGGCATAATCGGCGCAAGCTCTCTCACCACCGGATGCACCCAGGATTCAAAATACTTGAACGCATCGCCATCGACAAGTTTTACCTTGTTATTGGCAGCAAGCTCCATCATGGATTCAAAGGCTATTTTGCGTTCCTGGTCCGTCTTGGCATGGCAATAAGTCACCATGGTCTTGAAATATTCAAGTTCAAAACCAGCAAGGCTCATGGCCATTCCGACCTTTTCTGCCCCTTGAGGAGAAAGGCGGGTCTTACCCTCACACACCAACTTCAAATAAGTTGGAGACGTAAAGCCCGAGGCTTTCGCATATTCACGCCACGAAAACGACGAAACTCGCTTACGTTCGTCGTAATAATCTTGCATATAAACGCGATAGTCCTGATATTCCGTCACCGACTTCATCGCAATAAATATATATAATTTTGTATTAAACGGCAACATTTCATGATACCGTTTACACGTTTTTAGCTTAAATTTGCAAGAATTGCCGAAATTTAATCAAAATCGGCATTTTCTATGATACAGGAAACTAGATTTGCCAATCGCAGAAGTTCTTGAGCATGGCAAGGCCGACTTCGCCACTCTTTTCCTGATGGAACTGGCTTGCAATTAAGTTATCCTTACCCAAGAGTCCCGTAAAGGTCTGCGTGCCGTAGGTCGTCTCGGCAAAGGAATATTCCGCCGGGACCTGCGGATAGTAGGAGTGTACGTAGTAAAAATCGCAACCGCTGCGGATACCCTTCATGATCGGGTGTTCACGCGTGAAGTTCACCTGGTTCCAGCCCATGTGCGGGATCTTGAGGCCCGGTTCATCCTTGAAACGCACCGCACGCCCAGGAATGAGTCCAAGCGTCTTGACGCCACCGTCTTCTTCGCTTTCTTCGAGAATAATCTGGCAGCCAATGCAGATGCCAAGCACCGGGTTCCCCGCCTTGACCACAGCCTTGATGGCCTCGCCGATTCCGGTTTTAGTCAAGGTTTCCATGGCAGATGCAGCAGCACCCACGCCCGGAAAAATCAAGCGTGTCGCCTTTGCGATTTCATCGGGATCGCGGCTCACCTTGGCATCAGCGCCAATAAACTTGAGCGCATTCATCACCGATGTCAAGTTGCCTGCATTGTAATCCACAACAGTAATAGCCATAGAAACCTCTTTAATTTTGCACGTACAAAGATAGAAAAAAGAACCGCCGAAGCGGTTCCCTTAAATAGTTTGGATTTGATTCTAAATTAGAACCAGCGCCAGGTCACACCGACAAGAATCACGTTCTTGTGCTGAGAATCCTTGTCCAAGTCCTTGTCGTAAGCGATATCGTAGCTGACCTGGAATTCAAACAGCGGAGAAAGCGAAACAGCGAGGAGGTTTTCCCACTTGCCATCGATTTCGTCAACACCCTTGAAGTTCACGAAAGCCCACAAACGGCTCTTGAAGGTCACGATTTCGGAGAAGGAATACTTGAATTCGGTAATGCTTTCAAGACCCGGTTCGTCCTTGAACTTTTCGAGTTTCTTGGTATCAGGGTCGTCAGCATAGGCATAGTCCGAAGAGATGGTCATGCGGTTTGCAAAGGCAAGACGCGTAGAGAAGTTGTCGTTCGGGAAGTAGCCGATACCAGCCATCTGAGTCACGTAGCCCGGAGCCATGAAGTGGGAGACGGTCGTCTTGATTTCGTTGCCATCTTCATCTTCGCTATAGTCATAACCTCTAGTAAACTGGGATTCGAAGCGAGCACCGATATACGGCTTAATCTTTTCAGAAGCATTAAAGTCAGCCATGGTTTCGTAGAAAATCTTATCGGAAGACTTGCGCTTACCGACACCGTCAATCCAGGTGTAACCAAGAGCAAGGTTCAGCTTGTTGCGCCAATCCACAACGCTCCAGTGATTCTTGAGGTCAGCATCATAGCTGAAGAGCCATGTGTAGGAAGACGTACCGTCTTCGAACTTCCAGTTGCTGAACTGCATACGGGTGAACTTAACGGCAGCGACCACATCAGCAGTCATGTTTTCAGGAAGCCAAGCTTCGAACATGCCCCCATCGGCAAATGCCGTCGATGCAGAAATAAGTGTGGCGCAAGCGATTGCGAATAATGACTTTTTCATATTACTTCCTTGTTTATGGTCCTTCTTTCCCATAGACCTTTTTGTTTGGCTTAAAGATAACATTTTTTTAAGCGAAAAACGGAACAGCCCCGATTTTCGATTACTATTATTACAAACATGTTACTTAAGCGCCTCGTCACAATATTTTTCTTGATTTTTTGCACCGGGAACGTACTAGCCAAGGATTCTCCCGAGAAATCGCCATGGACGTTTGAGGCGGGTATTTCGGCTGGGCGCCCTACCCCGATCATGCTGAATGCGGGGGTCGGCTACAAGAACATCTTTTTCAGAGCGATGGGTGGCGGCATGTACTTTGGCACCGACGATTTCTGGGTCGGGTTCCGTGGCGGTTTTGCCTGGGAATTTTTCCGCGAACTGCCGTTTACGCTAGACCTTGGAATTGGGAGCGGATACGCGTTTGCCAAGGCGCCCAACGGATATCTCAAGGCATTGAACAGGGCTAACGGAGAGCGCATGGTGCGCTCGTACAACTATAAGGAAGCGCTTGACATTTCTCCCGAAATACGAGCAAGCATCTACGGGATATTTACCTACATCGCAATTCCGGTACACTGCTTTATGAAACACGATGAACCGACAGTTCTCTGGCAAGTCGGGTATGCATATAGGTTCTGATTAGACGAGAGAATTCTGAGATGTCCGAAATGTCTCTACATTAATTTATCACAAGCAATTATTTATCAATCGTTTAGTCTTTGACGCAACGAACTGAAAAAGCCATGAACTTGGGACGATAGTCCACATCCGCATTGTCATTCCTATAGATCAAGCGCATGGCATACGCATACTCGTCACTCTTCTCTGTAGAGATCCAAAAAGTTGCTTCGTTGCCCACATAGGTATAATCACCCCCACCATCCCTGTAGCCGACAGGCAAAGCCGAGAACGCGTAATCATCCGAGCCGTTGCCGCTAGCTTTGGCAAAGTTCCAGCCACTTGTTGATTTAAGCATCTTGCCCGCAACAGAGTCGCCGCCAACAGCAGAGAACAATGTTTCAAACTCCGCTTTTGTCGGCAAGTGCCAGCCATTCGGACAAACACCACGCACCGGGGACATCGCCGAACATTCCGATTTATAGCCGCACCCCTTGCCGTTCGAACTCCACTCGCCTGCGCTGTCCATCGCCGCAGCCCATGTGTACAGGCGACCGTACTTGGTGCAGTTGGAGGAATCGTCATTGAAACAGAATGATTTTTCCGTTTCAATGTTCAAGTTCTGAGCCATCCACGTCTGTTTTCCGATAACGACAGTCTTATAGGTTTGACCGTCGCGGGAGTCCGTCAAAGTCGATAAAGACTCCTTCCCCGAAGGGCTGGTTACAGAACTATCATCGCCGCAGGCGGCAAGGAAAAGTCCAATCCAAAGAGAAGCACAAAGAACAAATTTTTTCATACAACAGAATATATAAAAAATCCCGGCTCGGATGAGTCGGGAAAAAGGCGACCCCGGCGCTTCGGCACGCTCAGCGACCTTAAGCCGGGGTGACATTGTCAAGAAAATTACTTCTTGAGGCTCGGAACGCCACCGAAGTCGACGTTCGTCTTCTTGCCGAGCAAGAGAGCGCGAGTCTTGAGCGGGAGGCCGTAGCAACGGATGAAGCCCGTAGCGTCCTTCTGGTCGTACATGTCAACGTCCGTGAATCCACCGAGGCCCATGTCGTACAAGCTGTACGGGCTCTTGATGCCAGCCGGGATGATGTTGCCCTTGTAAAGCTTGAGGGTAACTTCACCCGTCACAACCTTGTTCACTTCATTGAAGAAGGCGTCCATAGCCTGGCGGAGCGGAGTGAACCACTGGCCATTGTAGACAAGGTTTGCGTATGTCATAGACATCTTCTGAGCTTCGAACAAAGTTTCCTTGTCAAGCACGAGCTGCTGCAAGCATTCGTGAGCCTTGTAAAGGAGCGTGCCACCCGGAGTTTCATAAACACCGCGGCTCTTGAGGCCGACAAGGCGGTTTTCAACGATGTCCAAAAGACCGCAAGCGTTCTTGCCACCGATTTCGTTCAAGAATTCGAGAAGTTCAACAGCGCCCATCTTCTTGCCGTTGATAGCGACCGGATTGCCCTTTTCAAAGGAGATCGTCACGTGATCGGCCTTGTTCGGAGCCTTTTCATACGTGTTGGTGTGCTTGAGGAATTCGTACTTGTGTTCCTGTTCCGGGAATTCCAAGACGCCACCTTCGTGAGAAAGGTGCCAGAGGTTGCCGTCTTCGGAGTAGATCTTCTTCTTGCTGATGCCGTTGAGCGGAATCTTGTGTGCAGCAGCGTAGTCGATAGCGTCTTCGCGGCTGTGGAATGTCCAACGCGGGTCCTTCCACGGAGCGATGACTTCAAGCTTCGGGTTGAGAGCTGCGTAGGTGAGTTCGAAACGAACCTGGTCGTTACCCTTACCGGTAGCACCGTGAGCAACAGCGTAAGCGCCTTCCTTTTCGGCGATCTTGACCTGGTACTTAGCGATGAGTGGACGAGCGAAAGACGTACCGAGGAGGTAAGTGCCTTCGTACTTTGCACCGGCGCGAACGGTCGGCCAAACGTATTCTTCAAGGAATTCCTTCTTGAGGTCGAGAACGTAGCACTTGGAAGCACCGGTCTTGAGAGCCTTTTCTTCGAGAGCCTTTGCGTTCGGGAAGTCATTCTGGCCGAGGTCGGCTGCGAATGCAATCACTTCGACGTCGTAGGTTTCCTTGAGCCAAGGAATGATGATGGAGGTGTCAAGTCCACCGCTGTAAGCGAGGACGACTTTCTTCTTGGATTCTGTTTTAGCCATTTTGAATGTCCTTATGGAAAATTTTTTAGACGGAATAAATGTAGTAAAAAAAGTTATTAGTTGTTAGTTACTAGTTAATAGTCATTAGTTACTAGTTATTTGTAGGTAGCTAATAGTCTATATAGTTGGTAGAACTCAGAACTTAAAACCTAAAGCGCAATACATTTTTTCTATTTTCAAAAACATGAAACTTTCGGACAGAGCGCTTGGCTACATTTCTCTCATTGTTTTTGCAGGTATCTTTGCAGGCATTTCTTTTGGCATGTGGGCGGCCCACCAAAACGTACACCAGACAGCAATCGTCGATTTCAAGGAACTGGGTTCATTGCAGCCCGAAGATCCCGTGGTGTTGCATGGCTACCGAGTCGGCACTATTGGAAGCGTCACCTGGCTTAAGGACCGCTCCCGTGTGAAGATTCATTTCACCGAACCGCTCAAGCTCCGCGAAGGTACGCAATTCAACAATGTAAACTACGCGCTCATGGGGCAACGCCGTCTCGAAATCATCCCGTCAAAGACGGGAACTCTCATGCCAGAAAACCACGTGTTCCAAGGGCATTTTGAACCGGGCATTGCAGAAACACTCCGACTCGTTGAAAACGTAAACGAGCAGCTTGAAGCTGTGCGAAAGACAATTCTGCTGCTTGCGCAGGGAGACTCTTCGCACAAGTCCGCTCCGGAAATCTACGAAGAAGCGATGCATTCCATTGAAGATATTTTCGCGCATACCGAAAAAACAGTCAGCAAACTCGGCCCCAAGATGAACAAGCTTTTCAAGCAAATGAATTCTTCGACCAAAGCCATTTCCAAGACCGCCCTTCAAGCCGACTCGGCAATCAAGACTGTCACAGCTTCTGCCAACGAAAAACTTTCTCTTGTGGACTCCGTCGTCATCACGCTTACAGAAAATGCAAAAAAGACAAACGAAGTTCTCACGAGCATTGAAAAGGGCATTGATTCCCAAACGCTTTTGCAATCCAAGGAACTTGTCGAAAACATCAACGAAATTATTGCAAGCCTCAACAAGGCCGTGCAAACCATCGACACGAAGAATTTTGGATTCAAGGATAAAGACGGCAATCCGATCAAGCTGATTACCTGGAAGAACATGAACATCGTTGGCGACAACGCCCGCGACAAAGCTCGCAAGCGATTGGAAGAAGCCAAGGCTCAACAAGAACAAAAGAAAGCAGGCAAGTAAATGGATTTATCAAGCCTGCCCGGACTTGGTCCCAAGAGACTTGAAAAGCTGAACAAGTCCGGCTTAAGTACCATAGCCGATCTTTTATACAACATTCCGCGCACTTACCTCGACCAGACCAAGGTTTCAAAGATTGCGGAACTGCACGATGGCGACCGCGCGGTCGTGATTGGAATTATCACAAGAGCAGGGATTGTCAAAGGGCGCATGTCGCGCTTTATGGCAGTCCTCACGGATGGCACCGCCGAAATTTCGCTTTTATTTTTCCGCGGCACACGATTCATCGCAAACCGCGTGAAGCCGGGAACACGTTGGCTTGTTTCGGGTACGGTCGGTTCATACCGCGGGCTGCAATTGGTGCATCCGGACATGCAGCCGTTCGACGAAGGCGAAGCATTTAACGGACAAATTCTCCCCGTCTACCCGATTAGCGAAGTTTGCCGTGAAGCCAAAATGGAACAGCGGTTTTTCCGCAATTTGTACAAGACGATTTTCAATTTTCCAGGACTCACGCTCCCGAACGCTTGCCCACGCGAACTCACGGACTATTTGCACTTTGCACCTGTGATGGACAATCTCCGTACGCTCCACATGCCGAAAGATTTTGATTCCATTTACAAGGCGAAGCGCGAGCTCAAGATTTTGGAGCTTTTGCCGTTTTGCCTGCGTATGGTGAAGCGCCGCGAAAATCAAAAGATTCGCGGGCATGAACGCCAGATTGATTTGGGGAACGTGATGGCAGCGAAAGCGCGCCTCCCGTTCCAACTGACCGCAGGTCAGGACGCGGCGCTGAACACAATCATTGACGGTCTCAATGGCAAAAAGCAGTTCCACGCACTGTTGCAAGGCGACGTGGGCTGCGGAAAGACCGTAGTCGCCATGCTCGCCATTATGGCCGTCTGCGGAGCAGGCGAACAGTGCGCGTTGATGGTCCCGACAGACATTCTCGCCCGCCAGCATTTCAAGTCGCTCAAGCCGTTCTTTGATGCGGCAGGCATCCGCGTGCATCTGCTTGTTGGAGCAACTCCCGCCGCCGAAAAGAAAGTGATTCTCGGGGAACTCCAGATGGGGCTCTGCAACGTTGTCATCGGAACGCATGCACTCTTTAGCAAGGACGTTTTCTTTGCAAAGCTCGGGCTCGTGATTATCGACGAACAGCACCGTTTCGGCGTGAGCCAGCGCGAAGCGCTGCTCGCCAAAGGCGACTACCCCGACATGCTCGTCATGAGCGCTACGCCGATTCCGCGAAGCCTCGCGATGACGCTATATGGCGATTTGAAAGTCATCAGCATCAAGGAAAAGCCGGCAGGACGCAAGCCCATCAAGACGCGCCTCGTGAACGCCGCGAAGCGCGAATCGATGAAGCAGTTTATTTGCAAGGAAGCCGCCGGCGGAAATCTCTGCTACTGGATTGCAAGCCGCGTAAACGCCGATGGTTCAGACAATGCCGACGAGAGTAGCGCCCGCAGTGTCGATGACATCGTGAACGAAATGCGTTCCTTTATCGCCGCCTTCGGCCACACTGATGCAAACATCGCAAAGCTCAAAGTCGCAGGCGTCCACGGCCAAATGGACGACACGCAAAGAGACGAAATTATCAAGCGCTTTGCCGCCGGCGAAATCCAGATTCTAGTTGCTACAACCGTTATCGAAGTCGGCGTGAACGTCCCTGCCGCAAATCTCATGGTCATCGACCAGCCAGACCGATTCGGTCTGGCGCAGCTCCACCAGCTGCGCGGCCGCGTAGGCCGTGGCAATCAAGAAGCCTGGTGCTTCTTGATGACGCCTGAAGGCGAAGCCGCCGAAACAAGCATGGAACGCCTCTCGCAATTTGCCGCCACCGAAGACGGCTTTGAAATTGCAGAACTTGACCTGAAAACACGCGGCGCCGGAAACCTCGAAGGCAACGAGCAAAGCGGAGCCTGGGTATTCCGCTGGTTTGACTGGATTCACGACCAGGAACTCATTTCACAAACGCTTGAACGCGCAGAGCATATATTAAAAGACGGTTCCGCATTTAACGAAACCGCCAAAGAAAAAATCCAGACTTGGTATAACGAGAAGCCCTCGGCAAACGAGGACGGCGTCCATTAAAAATTAGAGCAAACGCGTCATTGTCCCGACAACAAGCGCAATCAAGACGACGTTCAAGAAGAACATGGCGCGGCGCACAATCAAGAAGAAAATCGCCTGCCAATGGAAGATATGGTCCGTCGGATTGACGAGTTCCTTTGCGGCCAAAAACACATTGATACCGCCCGTCATCACAAGCATAAAGGCACCTACAAAATAGCCTTCGTTCCAAACGAGAATCGTGAGCCACGAGCCCGCAATCATGGCGATAATGCCGATGATAATTTCGACACGCAAAAAGATGCGTTTAGCCTCGCGAGCCCTTCTCCGGCGATTTTCGCGAGCCGTCACGTCTTGATTTTTTTCTTCATCCGTCGCCATGTTTAACAACCCTTAAAAGTTTGTCTTCTAATTTACAAGGAATACGATGTCGTCACAGAGTAATGGGGTTTGCCTTTAAGTACACCGTTCAGCGGGAAACTCACGTCAATCTTGTTGATCAAGCGAGTGATAGACTTTGTCTGAGCCAAACGGATGCCAAAGCCAGCCACATAAATCAAATCCTTACGCCTAATATCCTTGATCGTCGGGGCCGTTTCGCCGACACTACCAAAAGCGACTACAACAGGCGCTAATGTCAAAATTTCAAAATCAGGGAACCAGCGCTGTTCCAAATTGCCATAAATGCGAGCTTGCCCGGCGTAAAAACCGGTCGGGAATCCGAAACCATCAGAATCGCCAAGCGTCAACTGGTAGCCTAGTTTAGCGTCATCATACAAATCCACAAGTCCCGACAAAGCCGTAGAAAAACGCATACTCGGGTGGAAAATGTACTCGCCATTTAAACGGCCATAAAAATCACGACGCTTTCCATGGTCCAAATAAAAATACATATACGACTTCAAAGTCAAATGATGATTTAAGTGGCCAAGGTAAAGGTCCGTCCAGAAGTCCAAACGGATGTCGTTATTGTCGGAGCCAAGTTGTTCGTAATTTTTAGAAAGCTGAGCCTTAACGGAGAATCCCTTATCAATATCTTCAGTCCACCTGACGTTGTGGAAATTCTTGATTTTTTCGTAACGCAAGTTAGAGTACATGATATAAAAACCAAGGCGGGAATCCTTGCGTTCCTGAGTCCATTCGTTCACAGCGCTTGCAGAATCCACCGCATACACGTCGTCACCATACATGAACGCATAAGGCAATACTCGACCTTCATTTGCAGTTTCACGCAAGTAATCATAGGTCGCGCCCAAGTAGATTTTGCGTTGCGTTCCACCAAACGAGCGGCTGAATCGGAGGCTCAAGGAATCAGTAATATAATCCTCAATGGCCATCACCTTCACAGATTTTTTCCCATTGTAACGAGATAAGGAATTGAGGTATTTATCCGTTGCAATCGAATCGATTTGGCGGTCGCTCTTTTTCTTATTGTCCAGATCCTTACGGGCAATTTCTAATTGTTTGAGGAAAGCCTTATTTTGTGTATAATCATAAATTTTTGCGCCCGACGGGAGCTCGCCGCGACCATAATAAAAGACATTACGCTTGTTCTTCAAACCCTCAAGTGTGTACGCCCACTGGTTCACGCTACGGCTGAGGAACGGCACGTACATTTTCCAGCTCGCCAAGTAACCATCCGTATTGTAGCTGTACAAAAGGTCTAAATGGTTGTAGCGGAAAAGGAAATGCGGGTCGCCATATTCCAACTGCCACATATCGCGGAATTGATCATGTCCAAAGTAAAAACCGAGCTTTTGGCCAAGCCCAAGGAAATTGCTTTCTTGAACACCTATACCCCAAACGAGATTGTCGTAGCTCCACTCACTTCCCGAAAAACCTAAAGCAAAAGGAATCGTAAGAGTCCAGTTATCGCTCGTCTGGACCGTCACGACTTTTTTGCCTTCTTCGTCGGCAACGGAAATACTGGCGTCAGAAAGGAATTTCTGATCGCGCAAAAAACGTTCCGATTCCAAAAGCAAGTTCAAGTTGACGAGGTCGCCTTTGTCAAAAAGCAGAAGCTTACTCACCGTCGATTCGCGGGTTTCGATATGCACCCAGTTCAGAATGTCATACGCCCACCGGTCGTACTTCGTATGCGCCTTGGAATCGTCAAAGGCATCGCCAATATTGTAGCGGATTTCGTCCACACGGAAAACGGCATTAGAATCAACCACATCGGCAAAGGATGCGGCCGCAAAACTCAACAAACAAAATATTAATTTTTTCACGGCAAGAATATACAATTTTAGACGAGAGGAAAAAAGATGAAAGACGAGAGATATCGTCTATTTCTATACTTGCACATTCACGATGCTTTTTCTACATTTCGCCACGAGTGGCGGATGGCCGCCGGCAGCGAGCAATCAAAGCTGGAGGAAAGTCCGGGCACCGCAGGGCAAGATGCTGGATAACGTCCAGGCGCGGTAACGCGACAGAAAGTGCAGCAGAGAATAGACCGCCCGCAGCAATGCGGGTAAGGGTGAAACGGCGAGGTAAGAGCTCACCGCGCTCCTGGTGACAGGAGTGGCATGGTAAACCTCATCCGGTGCAAGACCAAGCAGGATTCCGTTCGAAAGAACCTGGTGCGGCCCGTGCCAGCTGGATATCCGGGTAGGTCGCTTGAGGCGGTCGGTAACGATTCGTCCAGAGAGATGGTCATCGCTTCGCAAGAAGTACAGAACCCGGCTTATAACTACTCTACTATGAAGGCTTCCGCGACAAACGGAAGCCTTCACCATTTTTAATCGTAGAGGTCGTCTTCTTTTTGACGATTTTGACTATCTTCCCAATTTTTCTCTTCCCACTTGCAATCTTCGGCAAAAGAATTCGTTCTAGAGATAAGCTCATCCAATGGAGCATTCTCAAAAGCAATTATAAAGTAAGAGACCTGGCCTTCGCAATATGTTTCAATAAAATTTTTCTTGTTTGATTTTTCCTTAACCGCTTCATTGAATTCCATGCACATCGCCACTTTATTGCGATTGTTCAAATTGTAGTAGGAATCCTCGTAATACTGCGTACCGTTACCATCAGCATCAAAAGTCAATCGTTCAACATGACCTTGGCGGTTCGGAATATTAAACTTCTTTTCGCTCCATATTTTTCCATCTGGTTCTTCACCATGGGTCACAATACAATAAAAATTGGGATCCCCATTCTCAGGGAAACTACCCTTCTTGGCGTTTGACGTATTCGCGCCAGTTCCATTATTTGAGGAAGCCGCATTATTCTGATTATTTGACGTAGACGAAGCGTCACTATTGCTAGAAGCCGAGTCATCGCAAGCCGTCAAAGCAAAGGCAAGCGCAATTGAGCCCATAGCAAGCAAAAACTTTTTCATTCCATTTCTCCTTTCTTAAAAATTTCTCTTACAAACTTACAAATTTTTTCATACCCGCAAAAGTGACTGCTATGCTCACGAGTACAGATAAAGCCAAAATTACAAGCGGAATAAACAAGCCACTCAAAAAAACTTCATGGCCAAGTTGCACAAGCAAAAGAAGAGGAATGATAAAGAACAATGTAATGTGCGTCGCTGCACGGACAGTCTTAACGCGAAGCGATACCATCAGCGAAAACGCGGTCGTCAAAAGCACCGCCGAAAGTGCTCCAAGCATTGAAGCGATCGCCGCCATCGCCGTAATTTCAGAATGAGAAAACCAGTAGCCGAGCTGAGCCAAAAGAGCAAACACAACCGGAAACGGGAGAATCGCAAATAGCTTGCCCCAAAAGAGCTTCGCAGGCGCAATCGGAGAAAGCTGCAAAAGTTCCAGCGAATTGCGTTCACGCTCGCCCGCAAAAGAATCACCCGCCAAGGGAGCGCCCATCGGGGCCATCAAGCAACCGAGCAACAGCATCATGTAGCTTTCCATGCCCTGCATAATCTCTCCACCGTAACGCGACACAGCAATCGCCTGGCTCGCCGCAAGAATCACCGGCGGGATGATAAACGGAATCCAAAAACGCGGATCCCTAAAGATCAAACGAAGTTCGTGTTTAAAAACATGGAGCATATATCTAACCTAGAACTTAGCAAAAAAAGAACTCTCACAGCAGCAATTTCAGTCATTTCGTGCTACCAAATTGAAAATTTCGTATTTTTTGTAGCATACTTTTATATTTTCAGGTTTGTCATGAGCGATAATTTGAAAAATAAACTCTACGTGTGGGCGGTATTCACTGTCGGAGGGCTTATATTTGGAGCTTTTCTGGTTCCTATTTTCGGCTTTGAAAAAGTGTTTTACGTATTCCTTACATATTCTCTTTTTTCTGCAATCTGCATTTTTGTATTTGGAGTATTTCCGGCAGAAAGACCCATAAATGGGAAACAGCAATTCATCGACGATTATTTTTCGGAAGAAGATAACCACGGCGACGAAACGGACAAATTCGACGAAATTATGGGCTTAAGAGAAAAAGAAAAATCCTTTGACGAACTCATCGCCGCAAGGAAGAAAGACAAATAGAATACAAAACGGGACTCTTTCGAGTCCCGTTTTTTTAAATGGCGACCCCAGCACACTTCGACAAGCTCAGTGACCTGCCGGGGATCTCTCGTCTTTCGTCTGTAGCCCGCCGTGGCGGGCGTTCTTTCGTCTAATAACGCGACTTAGTCGCGCTTGAGCGTCTTGTATCGAATCGGCTTCGGATTGTCGGCGTCTTCACCGAGGCGCTTGCGGCGATCAGCTTCGTATTCGCTCCAGTTGCCTTCGAACCACACGACCTTCGAATCGCCTTCGTAAGCGAGGATGTGCGTTGCGATACGGTCGAGGAACCAGCGGTCATGCGAGATGATCACGGCGCAGCCTGCGAACTTGAGGATAGCCTGTTCGAGAGCCTGCAACGTTTCAATGTCCAAGTCGTTCGTCGGTTCGTCAAGGAACAAGAGGTTGCCCGGCTTCTGCAAGTTCTTTGCCATGAGCACGCGGTTGCGCTCACCACCAGAGAGCTGCGAGAGTTTCTTCTGCTGGGCTGCACCCGTGAAATTGAAGAGACCGCAGTAAGCACGGCCATTCATCTTGCGGTCGCCCACCAAGATTTCGTCGTTGCCTCCCGTGATGGATTCCCAAACCGTCTTGGAATCGTCCAAGCTTTCGCGGCCCTGTTCCATACTGATGATTTCGACTGTTTCGCCAATCTTGAGCGTACCGCCATCCGGCTTTTCCTGGCCCATGATAATCTTGAACAAAGTTGTCTTACCAGCACCGTTCGGACCGATAATGCCCACGATACCCGAGCGCGGCAAACTGAAGTTCAAATCGTCGAACAGCACCTTTTCGCCAAAGGCCTTCTGCAAATGTTCCGCTTGAATGACGACATCGCCCAAGCGCTTGCCGTTTGCAATGTGGATCTGAGCAACCTTGATTTGTTCCTTGGAATCTTCGGCCAAGAGTTCTTCGTAAGCCTTGAGACGAGCCTTGCTCTTTGCCTGGCGAGCCTTCGGACTCTGCTTGACCCATTCCTGTTCACGAGCGAGGCGCTTCTGACGGTCAGATTCACCCTTTTCTTCGTTCTTCATGCGTTCAAGTTTCTGGTCAAGCCACTGGGCGTAATTGCCTTCCCAAGGAATGCCGCGGCCGCGGTCAATTTCCAAGATCCAGTTCGTTACGTTGTCAAGGAAGTAACGGTCATGCGTCACGAGAATCACGGAGCCCTTGTATTCGCGGAGGTGACGTTCGAGCCATGCAACCGTTTCGGCATCCAAGTGGTTCGTCGGTTCGTCCAAGAGCAACAAATCCGGTTCTTCGAGGAGCAAGCGGCAGAGGGCCACACGGCGCTTTTCACCGCCGGATAGGTTCGTCACCGGCCAATCGCCCGGCGGGCAACGGAGAGCGTCCATTGCAATTTCAATGTTGCGGTCAAGGCTCCACAAGTCCTGAGCATCGATGATGTCCTGAAGCTTAGCCTGTTCGTCGAGAAGCTTGTTCATCTCGTCGTCTTCCATCGGTTCAGCAAACTTCATGGAAATTTCGTTGAAGCGGTCGAGCACGGCCTGCTTTTTAGCAACAGCCTGCATCACGTTTTCCTTGACGGTCAAGTTCGGGTCAAGCTGCGGTTCCTGCGGCAAGTAGCCTGCGGTGCGGCCCGGTTCAATCCAAGCTTCGCCCTGGAATTCCTTGTCAATACCCGCCATAATGCGGAGAAGCGTTGACTTACCGGCACCGTTCTGGCCGATAATACCAATCTTTGCGCCATAGTAGAAGCTCAAAGAAATGTCCTTCAGCACCTCTTTGTTAGGCGGATAGGACTTGGTCATTTTGTACATGTAGAAAACGAATTTTTCTGCTTTGTTTTGTTCGGCCATATTTTAGTGATTAATGGTTAGTGATTAGAGGTTAGCGGCCATGCCGCAGTTTAATTATGCATTCCTAATATAGAAATATCTGTTCAGAGCCAACATTACAAGCTGCATCGAGACTGCGAATAGCGCCATAATAGCGATGTAATCCAAAGTAAATAGCAGATATCCGTGCTCCAGATCCAAAGAAAAGAACGGTTGTTGAAGCGTCATGTATTTCCACAAGCCTCGTTCGATAAAGGCATAAATTCCATAAACGCCAAGAGCCGAGACCACGCCCATCGCAATATCTAAAGCACACCGAGATATTTTAACCACTTATCCACATCCTTCTGAGCTTTTTTACGATTATTCTGAGCAATATGCCCATAGATAGAAAGACCTTTCGTCACAACGGCTCCCGTTGCAGCCTTTTTCAGTTTTGCAATGGCAGAAAGACCACTCCCCTCATGCGTCACGAACGGATGAACCAACTTTCCCTTCAGATTATACTTTTCAAGAAAAGTATACATCAGCATAGGCATATCGTTCAACCACACTGGATAACCAATATAAATTTCATCAAACTCCTCAGGATTTACCTCCACAGGTTTAATCGCCGGACGAGCGTTTTCTGCGCGATCCTTTTTCGCTGCACTGAGGCATTCATCATAGGTCCTGGGGTATTCCGTTTCTGGCATCACGCGCAAAAGCGTAGCGCCCGTCTTTTCCGCAATCATCTCGGCAATGATTTCGGTATTACCTTTGATAATTGTACCGACGCTGACGTTTTCGCCAATATGGGAAAAATAGGCGACGAGGATTTTCTTTTCGGCCGCCATGGATACACCAATGAGAAACATCAATAGAATTAAGACTATTTTACGCATGCTCCGCTCCTGTTCTCAATTTTTTACCATTAACTAAAAATAATATAAAAAAATAAGAGAAACCACACGCAATTAGAACAATATGGAATACATTTGAGCTAAAGCAAACAAAACGGCATCAATCCACTAAATACACGCCAAGAACTGCTTAATTTTAGCCTTGACGAAATTCAAGTCCGAGTTCGTAATTACCGGAATGAGCGTATTAATTTCTTCGACGGACTTATCCCACCATTTCCACTTGAGCAAAAGCATCGTCAGTTCCTCGTCAAAACGGCTGCGGATATACTGCGCCGGGTTACCCGCCACAATCGTATAAGGCTCCACATCGCTCCCCACAACGGCATTTGCACCGACAATCGCACCATCGCCAATATGCACGCCCGGCAAAATTACCGCGTTCTGCCCAATCCACACGTCGTTCCCAATCACCGTATCGCCCTTGAGCGGCAAATTTTCCTTCGCAGGAGGCGCCATATTCCACCCCTGCAATGTGTAAAACGGGAACGTCGAAACAGCATTCATCTGATGGTTCGCGCCATTCATCACGAACTCCACCCCTGCCGCGATTTGGCAGAATTTTCCGACAATTAACTTGTCGTCATTCCACGGATACAGATGCGTCACGTGACTCTCAAAATCGCTATCGGCAATGTAGGTGAAATCGCCCACGACAATCTGCGGATTCTTGACCATCGGCTTCACGTAAATTTCCTTATCGTACCCCGCAATCGGGTGGACCGTCATCGGATCAGGGAGTGTATTTGGCATAGGGCCCTCTCTTGGAAATGTAAGGTATTCAAAAAAATATTATTTTTCACACCCGCTATGCCCACCGCTCACGAAATTTTAAAATCTGTTTTCGGCTACGATGCATTCCGCCCCATGCAAGAGGAAATCATCGAGCATGTCGTTTCAGGGAAAGACGCGCTCGTGCTGATGCCGACTGGCGGCGGAAAGTCCATTTGCTACCAGATTCCGGCCTTGATGTTCAAGGGCATCACGGTCGTTATTTCACCGTTGATTTCACTGATGAAAGACCAGGTGGACGCGCTGAACGCAAACGGCATCGGCGCAGACGCGCTGAACAGCAACAACGAGGAAGGAGAAAACGCTGCAATCCGGCAGCGTTGCAAAGCAGGGCAAACCAAGATTCTCTACATCTCGCCGGAGCGCTTGCAGCGGGAAATTCCGTGGTTGCAACAGCACCTGAGCATTTCGCTGTTCGCTATCGACGAGGCGCATTGCATTTCGCAATGGGGACACGACTTCCGTCCAGAATACACGCAGCTCGGCATGCTGCACCAAGCATTCCCAAGCGCAACAATCATGGCACTGACGGCAACGGCAGACAAGCTCACAAAAGAAGATATCGTCCGCCAGCTGAACTTGCGAGACTTTAGACTTTTCGTGAGTTCGTTCGACCGCCCGAATCTGAGTCTCGATGTGCGGCGCGGTTATTCCGCTTCCGAAAAGCTGAAGGCGATTTTGTCCATCATTTCAAAGCACAAGCACGAATCGGGAATCATCTATTGCCTTTCGCGCAAGAGCACCGAGAAAGTCGCCGAAGAACTCATCAACGCAGGCGTTTACGCAAAGGCATACCATGCGGGGCTCACTGCCGAAGAGCGCAACAACGTGCAAGAGGATTTCATCAACGACAACATCAATGTCGTGTGTGCGACAATCGCATTCGGCATGGGCATCGACAAAAGCAACGTCCGTTACGTCATCCATTACAATCTCCCCAAAAGCATAGAGAGTTTTTACCAAGAAATCGGACGCGCGGGCCGCGACGGTCTCCCTTCCGAAACGGTGCTGTTCTACAATTTCCAGGACATCATCACGCTCCGCAAATTTGTAAACGACAGCGGGCAACGAGATATCAACTCCGAGAAGCTCGACCGCATGCAGGAATATGCCGAATCGCAGGTTTGCCGTCGTCGCATTTTGCTCAACTACTTCGGTGAAAACAACAGTAGCAACTGCGGGAATTGCGACATTTGCAAGCACCCGCCACAGCGTTTCAACGGCACAATCCTCGTGCAAAAAGCACTTTCTGCCATTAAGCGCACCGGCGAGCACATCGGCTTTTCAATGACCGCCGACATTCTCAAAGGTACTCTCAGCGACGAAATCGTCCAAAAGGGTTACAACAAACTCAAGACGTTCGGTGTCGGTAGCAAGACAACGCTCAAGCATTGGCACGACTACCTTTTGCAAATGCTGCAACTAGGCTACATTGAAATCGCCTACAACGAAAACAACCACCTTAAAATAACCGAGAGCGGTAACGAAGTCCTCTTCGGGAAGAAAACGGCAGAACTTGCCATCGCCGCAAAAGCAGAAGCAAAAGAAGACGCGAAGCCGAGAAGCAGTCGCACATCATTCAATCGCAGTGGCAATTCGCACACAACCTACGCGCACTCTTCTGCCGACGACGCGGAAGACAATTCCCTATTCGAAGCTCTGCGAAAAGTCCGCAGGCAAATCGCTGATGAAAACAATTGGCCAGCCTATGTCGTGCTCTCCGACCGCACGCTAAGAGATCTCGCCTACAAAGCGCCCACATCCATCAACGAACTCCAGGACGTATCCGGCTTTGGCGAAATGAAAATCCGAAAGTTCGGGCAGCAATTCGTAGACGCCATCCGCGATTACATGAATCAATAAAAAAATCCCGCAGCACACGCCACGGGATTCTCGAAAAGATTCATCTAATTAAAGATCAACAACTTCAGTCCAGCCGAACGGATCTTCAGCTTCACCGAACTGGATAGCAGTGTACTTGGTGAAGAGTTCCGTGCAGACCGGACCCGGATTCTTGCCGTCACCGTAAGTGAATTCCTTGCCTGCGACCGGATCCACAATCTTCTTGATCGGGGTAATCACGGCAGCCGTACCGCATTCAGCCGTTTCGCTGAATTCAGCAAGTTCTTCAAACGGAACCTGGCGACGTTCCACAGTGTAGCCGAGGTATTCAGCCAACTGCTGCAAGCTCTTGTTCGTAATAGACGGCAAGATGGATTCGGACTTCGGGGTCACGTAGGTCTTGCCCTTGATGCCGAAGAAGTTTGCCGGACCGCATTCGTCGATATACTTCTTTTCCTTAGCATCGAGATAAATCGTGCTGGAGTAACCGAGCTTCTTGGCTTCAGCAAGAGACTGGAGGCTAGCAGCGTAGTTGCCACCGACCTTCACCGTACCCGTACCCTGCGGAGCAGCGCGGTCGTAGTTGCGGCTGATCATCATGTCCACCGGCTTGAACCCATCCTTGAAGTACGGACCCACCGGAGTCACAAACATCATGAGCAAATATTCATCAGCCGGCTTCACACCCACTTCCGGGCTCATACCAATCAGGAGCGGACGGATGTAGAGCGTTGCGCCATAACCATAAGGCGGAACAAAGCGCTTGTTCAATTTCACCACAGTGTGGACCATTTCGCGGAAAAGTTCAACCGGCGGAACAGCCATCAAAATACGGTTGGCCGTATTCTGCATACGCTTAGCGTTTTCATCGACGCGGAAAATACGGACCTTGCCGTCCTTGCCCGTGTAAGCCTTGAGGCCTTCAAAACCTTCCTGGCCGTAATGCAAGCAAGTAGCGGCCATATGGATGCTGATGTCCTTGGAAGAAGATACTTCAATCTTGCCCCATTCACCATTGCGGTAGTAGCAGCGGACATTGTAATCGGTATCGTAATAACCGAAGGGGAGCGTCTTCCAATCGACAGTATTCAAATCAACTTGCATAGTATTAACCTTTTTTGCAAATGTGCATATTTAAAGGTATCATTCGGTACCGCTTGAAAAATACAATTATAAACGCCCTTTTGGCATCCCTTGTTCAAAAATTTTGCAAAAAAATGCCCCACTTACAAAGGGGGAAGCCTCCCCCTGATTGCAGCCCCGGCCCCGCCGGGTCTTACATCACCCCTTCGAGCGGGGGACACCCCCGCAACACCCCCGATTACTCCAAAGCTTACATAAACGGATACATCATACGATTCCAAACAGCATCTTCTAAATCACGCCTAGAATCAACAACTGCAACCACAACAACCTTATTATTCTCCTTGCGATAGATAACACGCCATGGAGAAATCACAAGTTCACGGAACCCTCCGATTTGCAGTTTATCCAATTCATTAGGGACCTTCCCTAAATCAGGAAAACTTTCTAGAACAAGACTCTCTTTCTTTATTCTAGCAAAAGAATCTTTAGCATTCTTTTTGCTTTCCTTTGCAATATGAAAAACAATAGACCTTAAATCATTAGATGCCGATTCAGACCATTCAACCATAAATTTTTTAGAGGGCATCGAGTTCTCGCTCCAAAGCATCAAACAGGTCTTTTTGACGAATAACTTTTCCTTTTGCTATTTCAGCTTCACTTTGCGCAATAAGCTTGAAAAGCTTCAGAGCATCCTGCATTGTTTGAAAAGTTTCCACATCGACAATCACGCCACGAGCTTCTCCATTTTGCGTAACTATATAAGGAGCCCGAGTTTCATTCACATGATCTAACACCTTTGCCGCATTAGCCTTGATATACGATATCGGTTTGATATTTTCCAATTTCTGCATAAAAGCCTCAAAGAACCATATTCAGTACTAAATATAGTCCTTTTAAATATTAAAGTCAAGAGACCTCTGCAGCGTCCCGATCCAACCCGCAAGTTTCCTTTAAAACCGGATTTTAACCTTTTCAAGCACTTGAGCCCAAACCAGCGTCAAAATAACAACTAAAATTGGACGAATCCAATTTAACAAACCGGCACTTAAATCAATATTCAAAAGATATTTGCTACAGACAGTAGACAAAACGCTAGCAATCAACATATGGAATATATAGACATTCAAAGACAATTTATCACCAATATATTCCAACGGTCTGCAATATGATTTTTTAGGGATTTTAATCGCCAACGAAAAAATAGCAAGAGAATAGAAAACAATCCCTATACATGAAAACTTTATATGGAAGCCACAAAACAAGGAAATCATAGAAATAAGGATTCCTGCAATAATCACCAACAAAACAGACGAATAACGAAAAGACTTGAAAAACGTTTCCTTTGAATGAAGATAGTATCCAAAAAGAAAATAAGGCATTGCCCCTGTTAAAAAATTTATCTTATACATCCAAGGCAAATGGTTCGTTTCACAATATACTGTCAAAACCATTTTAAAAAGAAATAACAATGGCATAACATAAAGAGCTTTATTTTCTTTTTTATGCTTAACAATAAAATACCAAACAATGTATGTTTCCGCCATAGCAATCAAATACCAAAGAGGTATAGCAAAATCAATCGTGCAAAAAACAGCATATTTGATAGGAGTCGTATATTTAAAATTTAACGACAGCCACTCTATAGCAAAACCACGAAGAATCTGAACAAATACATTGTAACCCAGAAAACAGAGATAACCAAAAGCAAATATTTTTAAAATTTTTATCAATCTTCTCTTTATAACAGTTTCATCCTTTTCAAAAGCAAAATACCCAGCAATCATCAAAAATGAAGGAACGGCAAAATGAGTCAACGACGATCCAAGAATGATGCCGACTGCTCCTGGAAATTTGATGTGGATAAAAACCACAGCTATACAAGCAAGTCCTTTAAGTAAATTAAGAACTTCATTTCTCTTTGCGACTTGCCCCAATTGGGCAGTACTATTTTCCATATTTTTCTCCTTAAAAACAAAGAGCTAAATGCTCTTGCTTTTGCGGAGACTTTTGCCCCAATAGTCATAAAACAAAAAAGGCGTGTAGTCGTTTCAAATGCTTACTAATCCTGAGGGCTACCACACCCATCTACCTAATAAGCACAAACGACCCACGCCCCATAGGGACGTGAGCGCTCGCCTTATTCTCAGGTAGTTTGAAAGTGGTAGTTTCAGGATTGAGAATAAGAGCAAATACTCTAAATCGTACGTTCTACACCTTACGGCATAAAACTATGTCAAAAGACATTTTAGCAAAATGAATTTTGACCGTCAATATGGAGACTCCACCATACAATCCATATCGCGCAAAATCACATTTTCGCCCCAAAAATCCCTCATTTCAACATTTCCTTAGCCACATCCGGGCTAGAAATGATATATTATCTAAGTCGAATTACGCTTTGGCGTAACAGGAAGGGGAACCCGAAATGAAAAACAGGATTTTTGCATTTAACGATGCGGCCACGTTTGAAAAAGAACTGGCCCAGTTTAGCAACTGGTGCAAAGAAAACGGCTCGCCCACCGTATGTTTCCAGATTCATTCCGAAGAACTGGACCCCGAAAAACTGAGACCCGTTTGGGAAACATTGGAACGCGTTTTCCCCAAAGTACCGTGGTTCGGAAACTCCACCAGCGGAAACATCGTGGACTGCGAAAAGGCAAGCGAAATTTCCATATCCGCCATCATATTCGAAAAGCCGACGACAAAGATCCAGATTTTGCAGTACGACTTTTCCAACAAGTCCATCAGCGACATCGCCCACGAAATCGTGGAAGAAGCCAAGCAGAACCCCTGGGTAAAAGCGGTTGAAATCTACCACTGCATTTCGCCGTTTTCGACAACGAATCTTTGCGAAGGGCTCGACGCCTTGGCCCCGAACATCCAGATTTTTGGCGGCATCGTCTGCTCCCCCGACATCACGAGCCCGAATTCCTGCGTATTTTCATCCGTGGGCGGTCACACCACATCAGGCCTTTTAGTGGTGTTCTACGGCGGTCCGGATTTTTATGTAGAATCCCGCAAGATTAGCGGATGGAAGCCCATCGGCCGTAACTTCCACGTCACTCGTTCCAAAGGCAACGTCCTTTACGAATTGAGCAGCCTCCCCGCTTACGAAGTGTACAACAAGTACCTGAACATCAAAAACGACAACAACTTTTTCTACAACGCGCTCGAATTCCCGATGCTCTACGAGCACAACGGAATTTCCATCGTGCGTGCCGCAGGTGCCAGCAATCCGGACGGATCGCTTACCATGTCTTCGGATATTGACGAAGGTTCTATGGTCCGCCTCTCGTATGGCGAGCCGCAACTGATTCTCGAAAAAATCAAAACCGAAAGCGAAAACGCCGAACTGTTCGCCCCCGAAGTCATGCACATATTCTCCTGTGCGGCTCGAAAGGCATTTTGGTCCAAGCACGAACCTACATACGAAATTACAGCGTTCAAAGGGCTCGCCTCCAGCACGGGCTTTTTCTCGCACGGTGAATTCTTGCGCGAAAAGGGATTTTTAAACCAACATAACATCACGCTCGTCATTGCATCAATGCGCGAAGGCGCCATTACAAAACGGGGACACGCCAAAGGCGTCATAATTCCGGATGAAAAATCCACCCGTTTGCCACTCGCCGCCCGCATGGCCACATTCATTCGCGAAACGTCGTTTGAACTGGAACAGATCAACAGCAGGTTACGTGTCATGAACGAGCACCTGCAAGATGTCGCAACGACGGACAGCCTGACAGGACTCGAAAACAGGCTCGCATTCGACGCCCTTCTAGAAACAATCAACCAGGAAGACTCCCAAGAAAATTCTTGGACCATGTTCTTGATGGACGTGAACGGCCTCAAATACGCAAACGACACCTTCGGCCACCAGGCCGGTGACGAATTGATCAAGGCCGCCGCCAAAGCCATCAAAAACACCTACGGCACCAACGGCAACTGCTTTAGAATCGGTGGCGACGAATTTGCCGTCATCACACAAGCGCCGCTAGATTCGCACTATCCGATGTATTCCATACTGCAAAAGAACATCAACGAATACAATAAAAAGGCGCTTTACCATCTGTCGATAGCTGTAGGCGCAAGCCGCCTGCGCAGCGATTCCGGAATCCGCAAGTCCATCAGCGACTGGAAAATGGAAGCCGACTTGAACATGTATCGCGACAAGGTGCGTTACCACAAGCCGGTCGAAAACGACGAAAACCAGAACCTCAAGGACTTGATTTCCTGCCTGATTTCAGTCGAAGAAGCTAAAGATTCCTATACGGCGCACCATTCTGAACGCGTAAAAGCCTACTCTGAATTGATAGCACGCTCTCTAGGCCTTTCAGAAAGTTCAATATCGCTGATTACTCACGCGGCACACCTGCATGATATCGGCAAAATCGGCATTCGAGACAACGTTCTTACAAAACCGGGAAAACTTACCGACGAAGAATTCGAAATCATCAAGCAGCACCCGGTCATTGGCGCAAAGATTCTAATGCAGTCGAACTACACGCACGAAATGGTGCAAATAGTGTTGCACCACCATGAACGCTACGACGGCCGTGGCTACCCCGAAGGCCTCAAAGGCGAAGACATCCCCATAGGCGCTCGCGTGATTGCCATCGCAGACTCCATTGACGCCATGACGAGCAAACGAGTTTACCGCGACGCCATGTCTTTGGACTACTGCCGTGAAGAAATCGAAAAAAATCTAGGCAAAATGTACGACCCCGCCATCGGCAAAGTCGTTCTGGAACACTGGAACGAAATGGTCGATTCCCTGTTGTCCATGCGTACCGGCCGCCCCAAAGTGATTTAAATATCAAAAGGCTCTCGGTCAATCCCGAGAGCCTTTTTTTCAAATTATCGCTTATCGTTTGTCGCGATCAATCCAAGCGCGTTCCGTCTTGCCAGTGTAAATCTGGCGCGGACGGTTAATCTTGCTCTGCGGATCATCGTGCATTTCCTTCCAGTGGGCAATCCAGCCCGGCAAGCGGCCAATCGCGAACATCACCGTAAGCATGTTCGTCGGGATGCCCATAGCGCGGTAGAGAATGCCGGAGTAGAAGTCCACATTCGGGTACAGCTTACGTTCGACAAAGTAATCGTCCTTGAGGGCGGCTTCTTCGAGCTTGATAGCCACATCCAAAAGCGGGTCGTGAACGTGTTCGCGTTCAAAGACCTGGTACATGAGCTTCTTAAGCACCTTGGCGCGCGGGTCGTAACTCTTGTAAACGCGGTGACCAAAACCAGAAAGACGGAACGGATCGTTCTTGTCCTTAGCCTTTGCCATCACCTGTTCAATCGTCATGCCGCTCTGCTGAATGCGGAGGAGCGTTTCGAGCACGGCCTGGTTTGCACCACCGTGGAGCGGGCCCCACAAGGCGCAAATGCCGGCGCAGATGCTTGCGTAAAGGTTAGCCTGAGAGCTGCCCACCATGCGAACGGTCGAAGTGGAGCAGTTCTGTTCATGGTCCGCATGGACAATCAAAAGCGTGTTGAGAGCCTTTTCCATAATCGGATCCGGGTGGTACGGGCGAGTCTTACTGCTGAACATCATGTTAAGGAAGTTACTGCAGTAGCTGCGTTCTGCTTCCGGGTACACGAACGGTTCACCGATACTTGCCTTGTAAGCAAATGCGGCAATTGTGCGAATCTTGGAAATGAGACCTGCGGTCGTGAGTTCGAATGCACTGGCGATGTTTTCGTCATCGTAGAAACGCGGCGTGAAAAGACCAACAGCATTCACCACAGAGGAGAGAATACCCATCGGGTGGGCTCCCGGCGGCATTTCGCGGAAGAAGTGCAGCAAGTTCTCGTGCAAGAGAGCGTTTTCGGTCAAGAGCGTGCGGAAATGGCTCAACTGTTCCTGATTCGGGAGTTCACCGTAAATCAGGAGCCATGCGGTTTCCGGGAATGTCGCCTTTTCAGCGAGATCCTCGATGGAATAACCGCGATAGCGCAAAATTCCCTTTTCGCCATTGACGTATGTGATGGCACTCTTGGTACTACCGGTATTGAGGTAACCGTAGTCCAGCGTGACCAATCCAGTATCCTTGCGGAGTTTGCTTACATCAAGACCATGTTCGTTTTCAGTACCAGTTACAACAGGAAGTTCGTACTTCTTTCCGTCGTAATTCAGTATTGCTGTATCGGACATAAATCCTCCGTTTTGCGCGGCTTCGCCGCAGTTAGGCTTTCATCGCTACAACGCAATTATAGATATTTTCAAAGAGCTTGCCGAGCTTTTCGGTCGGAACGGCGCTGAATGCAACGCGGATAAGGCCGGAGAGCATGATCGTGCCCGTGCTGTAATCCTTGATGAGCTTCTGGCGGAGTTCTTCGGCGTCAACGCCCTTCGGCTTGATGCACATAAAGTAACCGCTGTTGCACGGCATCGGTTCAAAGGCGTCCTTGTATTCCGGATGAGCAGCAAATTCTTGCTTGATGATGTCGTAGCGTTTCTTGAGAACAGCGTACTTTTCAGCCTTCTGCTGAGCGTATTCCGGGCTCTGGAATGCGGCGAGCAAAATCTTCTGGCTAATGGACGGAGCGTTAGAAATGTTGCCACGGACCGTACCGGCAGCCTTATCTTCGAGAGCCTTGAGCTGAGCTTCAGTTGCGCCCTTGAAACCGAAGGACATAAAGCCAACGCGGAAGCCCCAAACGTAGTCTTCCTTGGTCGGGCCATCGAGCTTCACGGCGAGGAGGTTTTCGTGAGCGTCCACGAGCTTCACGAAGAGGGATTCCTTCGTCACACCTTCTTCGTAGACGAGGCCAAAGTAAGCATCGTCGAGGAGAGCCACGACCTTGTTGCCGGCAGCGGCGCATTCCGTGAGGATCTTTGCAATTTCGACCGCTTCCTTTTCGGTAGCAGTGTAGCCAGTCGGGTTGTTCGGGAAGTTGAGGAGAACGACCTTCTTGTCGGACTTGCTTGCAGCGAGAGCAGCCTTCAAAGCTTCCGTATCAAAGCCACCATTCTTGAAGGTGTTGAAAGTCTTGATCTTTGCGCCACGGGCATTTTCGAACACGAGTTCGTAGTTATCCCAGTAAAGATCCGGGATGATGACTTCATCGCCTGCGTCGAGGAACATGTAACCGGCGCAGCTGATAGCGTGCGTCAAAGCGGCCGTCACGACCGGGTTGCTGAACTTCTTGGTAGCGAGCGTCGGGTTCTTCTTGATGTCCAGTTCCTTCCAAGCCTTGCGGAGGTCCGGGTTGCCGAAGCTCGGAGCATAGAGGAAGGACTGCTTCGGAAGATTGAGGGACTTGAGAACGCAGTCCAGAACGAGCGGAGAGCCGTCATCTTCGAGAGCTGTACCGATAGTCGCATTGATGTCGGAGCCCTTGGCTTCGGCACCCTGGCCGAGAATACCCTTACGCGGGAAGAAAATGGCCTTGCCCTGTTCAGAGAGCATATCAAGAACGCAGCAACCGTTTGCAGAAAGTTCAGCGTTCAAAGATTGAGCGAGAGGATTGTAGTTCATTCTCAATGTCCTGTTTTGAAATTTCCGCGGGGCAATTTAGAAAAATTGCAAGCCCCCCGCAAGATTAAAAGGACATCAAAAAAGCGATTTGTAACCAATCGCTTTTACAAGGTTTTACAGGGATTGTAACAAATCAATCTTCGAACTTCGTTTTCATGATTTGTTCGACGGTTTCGCGGTTTTTCACGAAAGCATTGACCACTTCCGGGTCAAAGTGCGTACCACTTTCCTCGGTAATGATGCGGATAGCCTCGTCCACCGAGAAAGCCTTCTTGTACGGACGTTCCGAAACAAGCGCGTCATACACATCCGCAACCGCCATAATGCGTGCCGAAAGCGGAATATCCTTGCCCTTCAAGCGTTCCGGATAGCCTCGCGAGCCATCCCACCATTCGTGGTGGCTGTAGGCAATTTCCTTCGCCATCTTGAGGTAAGCCGTCTCACCCAAGTTCTTAGATGCACGCACGAGCATATCGCGGCCATAGACCGTATGTTTTTTCATTTCAGCAAATTCTTCGTCCGTCAGCTTGCCCGGCTTATTCAAAATCACGTCAGAAATGTTAATCTTGCCGATATCATGGAGCGGAGCTGCCACCGCAATCGTCGAAATAAACGCATCGTCAATTTCGGGTTCCTTGCCGCGATCCTTCAATTCGCGAGCAATGAGTTCGGCATAAGCCGCCGTACGGCGCACATGGCCACCCGTCGTCTCGTCGCGATTTTCCACCATGTCGCCAAGCACCGTAATGATGTTCGTCTGGAGAGCTGCAATCGAGGCCGCCTGGTACTCGGACTTGTTGATGTACAAATCAATTTCTTCGACCGCCTTGATAATCGCCGAATGCAGATTCTCAATTTCGTTGCCCGTCACCACTTCAAGACCCTTGATCTGGTTGATGGACTCACGGCGTCCCCTGCTACTGTCGTAGGCAAAGTTGTCCATTTCAAGCGTCATTTCGTGAATCGGGTAAACCACCTTGCGGTTTGCAATCAAGATAGCCGTAAACACAATCGCTAGCAAAAGTCCAAACAGCGTTGAGAAAATCTTCGTGCAGAACAGCACCACGCTAATACGAATCGCGGCAAGGCTAAACTTGGTACAGACCGGATTCGGGGCCTCAGTACAGACAATCGAGACATCCCACTTGCCCGTCTCATGCATGCCCGGTGTAATAGTCAAAATACGCGGATGCTTGCCTTTGAGATCATGAATGTACTCGTGAAGCGTCGCCGAATCCGCATTCTGGATAGCATCCGACACAAGCCTGTTCACCGATTCCGCCAAAAGCGTTGTTTCATGGATTTCCGCTTCGGAATACGTCTTGTAAGCGACTGCCGTAGCCACCACCGCAAGCGCAAAGCTCGACACGAACAAGAGTGCCGTCACCTGGGCCTTAAGCGTATGGATTTCGTTCTTGGAACGGTAACGGTCTTCGTGCGAACGGCCAGAAACAGAATCAAACGCCTTGGCAAACCAGCGTGGCGTCAAGCGAATCAGCACATAAGCCACAATAATCGAAATGGACTTATCTGGAATTTCCGTGCAGAAGTCCGCCAAAATCTGCGACAGAAGAACCGGAAGCCCGCTTTCGTGCAAAGCCGTCGCAATAGGCGTCACCACATTTTCTGCAATTTTAAAGTCAAAAAGGAAGTACGAAAGCACCGAACATGGAATGCTCAAAATCATCAACATTCCAAGCAGCATCGGCAAACGAGTAATCTTGTGGAACGCGCCACGCCTTGCCGCAATTCCAGCGCACACGGCAATCATCACGTTAATCGTGCCGTAGTAGAACGTCGAAGAATCAACAAAACCGCCAATGAAGTTCGTCAAGAACCCGACAATCGCGCCAGGGCTAAACCCGCCAATCACCGCCACGACAACCGTACCCACGCTATCCAGGTACAGCGGCAATTCAAAATGAATGGCTAAATCGGCAAGCAGTCGGTTGATGACTATACCGATAACAATCAGGATTGTAATCTGAACGAGCTTATGGGCAGAAACAAAAGTTTTCACATCCTGTATATAGAATATTTTTTTAACATTTGCAAAAAAAAGAGTGATTTATTTAACAATTCTAATTGGATTTTTGTGTAAAAAAATTTCAGCGACCCCGAAGAGCCGCTGAAACCTTTTCCTCCTCTAACGTATTATTTATAATCTGACTACGGCTTTGTCACCACCAACTGTGGGAGGGGACCCCAAACATGACTTACACCAAGTTTATAAGTTCCTTCTGGCAAGCCAAATAAAACCACATATCCATTTTTGTAATCTTCTTCGTAAGCCTTATAACAGGGGAAATATCCACTCGCACAAATACCCATTTCTCCAAGACCTTTCGTCATCGTCTCATTCCATTCTTCAATATAGGGCTTATCGCTTTCCGGAGTATTTTCATCGACAGTCGCAAAAAGGGAGTCCAAATACACTTTTGCGGAGTACACAGGTTCTACAACTATTTTTCCCAAATCCGCAACAGCTATATCATCAACAGATTCAACAGTGGCATCAGCAAAATTCAAACTAACCAACGCACCGAAGTTGGAATCCGCAGAAAGCGCACGCAACTGAATTTCGTGATATCTGGGGACATAAGCATATTTGGGGTTCTTCGTTTCATTTTGATAATAGGTCTGGAAGTTTACACTATCTATATAAAAGTATCCATCCTTATCCGTAACATGCTGGCAACTTTTATCATCAAAGGAACAATCTTTTTCATAAACAATAGCCCCCACAACAGGAGCCCCAGCATCATCGACCACTTTCGCTCTTGTTTTTATAAATAGATGAATATCATTATAGCTTTTGCAAGTAATACGGGCCATAACAATAGTCGTTTCTGTAACAGCACTATCAATCTCAGTCACGTCATCCGATTCTACATCAACAGCACTCTTGGCAAGCACATGGCAACCATCACCGCCTTCGTCAATAATCTTGCGGATATAAGTCGTATCCAGTTCGGCAATAGGCATTCCCGACCGAATCACGGGCTTTCCCGTCTGCGTTTCGCTGTACGACGATGCCACATTGGTATCACCGCAAGCGGCAAGCAATCCAAGACCAAGCATAGCAAGCGCAACGCCCATCTTTGTAATTTTATCAGTAATCATAATTATTCCTCCTCGTTTTTTATTTTTTCAAATTCGTGAACAAGTGAATATTCAACTGGTGTACCCCAGTCGCCTCTTTCTTGTCTTGCGTAATAATCTTGCGCACCTTGGCTTTCAGGTTCTGAATTTCCAAGGCAATTTCTTTATACGCATCGTCCGAAACGCTGAACGTAAACGTTCCCATGTCCGACGGATTATCGTCATCGGCAAGCAGCGCCTGCTTCGAAAGTTCAAAGCACTGCAACTGGTATTGACGCACCAAATCATTATTGTTGTAAGCCCCACTGCTCACCGAATCGCGCGAGCTTTTCCAAAAGCCGTCTTCGTTCTTGCGCACAAAGCCAATGCGTTCCAGCAATTCAAGCGAACGCTTCAAAGTCCCCACGGAGACCTTCGGGAAAATGCGCTTTTGAATCGGCTCAAGATCATCCGAAACATCCATCACATCTAACGCTGTAAACAACACGCTATTATACCAATGGTTGTAATACTCGTAGGCATCTTCATTCAAGATGTGGTGCGGATCCGGATGCTGCTTGATGAGTTCATCAAAAAACGCATTGCGTTCCGTTGTCGTTTTCGCTTGGTCGAAATTCACCATCGTTTCAAAGTACTTGGCCTCTTTCTTATTGAGTCCAAGAACTTCCACGAACTTGGGAATCATGCGCCCAGTAAGTTTTTTTCCTTTGACGATATCGTTGTAATAACTGCGAGTCTTGGGGAGCCCCAGCAAAGCACAGGCTCCCGCTCTTGTAAATTCAGGATCGGTCTGCACGCGAGCGGCCTGGTATTCATCCAAGTACTTGCGGAAATGAGTAAACTGGAATATGTCAATAAACTTGTCCATACTCCAAATGTACTCAATTTTTGACTCAAAGTCAATAGGTTAACGTAAATTTTTGAGATTTTTTTTGAGTACTTGTTTTTATCGGCCTTTAAACTGGTCACCAAACTTTAGTTCGGTTTCTTTGGCGCCGTTGAGGTTCACGAGGCGTTCCGGCTCAAAGACCATTTCACGGGCAATCCCATCCTTGAGTTTTTCAACGCATTCGAGCATTTCTGCTGCCGATTGGCACGTCAAAAGCGCCTGCCGCACCGACATCGCGACGTTATCACCATCTTGGATCCTATCGCCTTCGGCTCCAGGATGACAATATTTCTCGTCTAACACAAACCCCTTGCACAATCTCGCAGCGAGCTGTTTCATGCGGCCCATCGCATTCATTTCCGTCGCCCCATCCTCAATCTTAAACTTGTAATAGAGCGGAAACACATCAAGCGCTTCTTGCGCGGTAATCACATGCTTTTCGCGACCTTCCCACGCATCTGCAATCTGCCCGAAAATCCACGGGTTATGCATCGCCCCGCGCCCAATGCTCACGCCCGAAACGCCATAAGTATTGATGCGTTCGCGTGCGCATTCGACGCTATTCACATCGCCATTGCCAATCACGGGAATCTTTGCCGCAGCTGCAACTTTGCCAATCCAGTCCCAGTTCGCGAGGCCGTTATAGCCCTGCAAACGTGTACGACCATGAACTGTGAGCATTTCAACGCCCTCGCCCTCGGCAATCTTGAGCGTTTCCATCACGTTGATGCTATCGTCGTCCCAGCCAATACGGCACTTAAGCGTAAGCGGAATCTCCGGCGTCTTTGCGTCCAAAACCGCCTTCACGTCATGCAGAATCTCTTGCAAACGGGGCAAGTCCCGCAAAAGTCCAGAACCGCTCCCCTTGCCCGCCACCTTCGGCGCCGGACACCCAGCGTTCACTTCGATGAATTCCGGATGGTAACGCTCGGCAATCTTGCCGGCTGCCGCCGCCATACGGTCCGGGAAACGCCCAAAAATCTGCACACCAAACGGGCGCTCTTCCGGGAAAAACTTCAGTTGCTTGTGACCATCCGGATTGAACACGGCATCGCCATCGGTCGGAACAAACTCAGAAACCAAAAGTCCCATGCGGTCGCCCGAAAGCACCCGGCAAAGCCTCCTGAACGGAGCATCAGTCACTCCATCCATCGGACTGAGGATTGTATTGGGGAAAATCTCCTTGTTTCGGAGATTAAAACGGACCTTTTTAGGCAAATTATCAATCTTCAACATTTAAGTCACAACTATTCACAAATATTCCGCAATGTGAACCCGAAAAAGATATTTAATTTCGCTTTAACCATCACTCTAAGTCTATGTTAAACTTATATTTAGTGCGTGGCTAATATAACTAAACAATCTCTTATTCAGGAAATCGCCAAATCCACCGGATTTGTGCGCAATGATATTAAAATTGTTGTCGAACAGTTCCTCGACCTCCTCGGCGAGAAGCTTATCGAAGGCAATACTATTGAAATTCGCGGTTTCGGCACGTTCGCCTGCAAGCCCCGCAAGGCTCGCCCGGCACGCAACCCCCGCACTGGTGAAACAGTCCTCATCGACGAACGCTTGGTCCCGACATTCAAGTTCAGCAACGACATTAAGGACAAGATCAATTCGCTCGAAGGCATCCTCGGCGAAGCATCCGTACAGCCGGAACTCGAAACTGAAAACGAAATCGTACACGTCGGTAGCGACGACGATTCCATCTAAACGAACGTTGAACCTATTAACTCAGGCAACGCAAACGCCTGATACGAAAGAGCCGGCTTGAACGCCGGCTTTTCTTTTTCTTTGTCATGCCCGCCACTGAGCGGGCATCTCCTTTATTACGACAGTGCAGCGACTTCTTCATCCGTCAAGAATCGCCAACCGCCCTCACCCAGCGTACGATCCAGAACAACCGGTCCAATCGCAATGCGTTCAAGAGTTTCGACGTGATTGCCGACTGCGGCGAACATACGACGAACCTGATGGTACAGTCCCTCGCCAATCGAGATGTCCACCGCATCTCCACTCACTTCAATCTCACGAGCCAGCACCGGACGTCTTTCGTCCTTGAGCATCACGCCCGCCAAGAGTTCCGCCTTCTGCGCATCTGTAAACGGGCGTGCAAGCGTCACGCGATACTTTTTCCAGAGTCCCTTCTTCGGGCTTTCGACCTTGTGGATAAAGTCACCCTGATTCGAGAGCAACAAGAGTCCCGAAGAATCCGCATCCAAGCGCCCGACGGACTGGATACCCATTGCCGTAAAGCGCTCCGGCAGCAAATCATACACAGGCTTGTGGTCACGGGCATTGTGGCTGCATTCCACATCCGTCGGCTTGTAAAGCATCACGTACAGCTTTTCAACTGTCGGCGCTTCTTCGCCATTCACCGTGATAAACTCCGGACGCGTCTTGAATTCCATGAACGGGTCATCGAGAACCTTGCCATCCAGTTCCACAAGGCCCATGCGCACTAACCCACGCGCATCCTTGCGGCTACCAAAGCCCATCGAGGCAAGCAAACGTTCCAAAGTCAAAACAGCCATCAGTCCTCCAAAATAAATTCAAGAATCCGTCTACGGATAAAGCCGAGTTGCGGAAGTTCATTTGTTTTAATCACATGTGCGCGACGGCGCCAAAAGCTAAACGCCAAAATTCCAGCCAGCACAAGCGTTTCCAAAGTAAAGCAGAAAATGCGGAGCAACGTAATGCTCAAGTGAACCGATCCAGCAGCGCGGA
This sequence comes from Fibrobacter succinogenes subsp. succinogenes S85, assembly GCF_000146505.1. GTDB lineage: Bacteria > Fibrobacterota > Fibrobacteria > Fibrobacterales > Fibrobacteraceae > Fibrobacter > Fibrobacter succinogenes. The sequence continues at coordinate 1,222,842 of NC_017448.1, forward strand.
GTTCCTTTTCGTTACACCAGTCCATTCTCAAGTCCCAATCGCCAACGTATGAGTACGCCTTCAAGAATCCATTCACCGCAGCGATATAGCCCATGGTCTGGTAATCCGTGCGGACACCTTCAACAAAGCAATCTCTAAAGCGCACGCGAAACAGCGAAAGCACCGCCTTCAAAATTTTCAGAATGTACTTGAACGCCCTAGCATCAAAATCCGGCGTCAAAATGATGGTCCAAAATTCACGATCCGAAAGCTTGCGTTTTTCCTTCTTCGGCTTTTTTTCGTCAGCGGGTTTCTCATCATCAGGCTTCGCGACTTCAACAACCGACGAAGATTTTACTTCAGTCGGCGGCTCACTCTCGTTACCGGCACCACTATCACTCGCCTCCAGATGTTCCGTCTTGGGAGTTTCTGCAGGCTTTTTCGCAACAGCTTCAACCATCGGCGGCGCATCTTGCGGCTCTAGCTTTTCACTATCTACCGCCAGTTCCTTACTGCCAGCTTCTTCCTTCCACTTCTTCTCGTACTCGTAAACCTTCTTCTTGAAAAAAAAGAAAAGCGCCCGCACACCGCGCTCCCCGGCCTGGAAATCAATTCGAAATGCAAACGGGAAAAGCAGTAGCACAAGCGCTACAACGAGAATTACACAAAAGAGCCAGGAAAGAAAGCCCATTACTTTTCGGCTTCGTCAGCCTTCTTGCTGATAATGTCGATCAATTCGGCAAAGCTCTTGTCTTTCAGGATTTTGCTGAACTGTTCCTTGTAGTTACGGGCCGTAGAAAGGTCATCGATGACCAAGTCCCAAGCCTTCCACTTGCCATTCACAAGCGTCATCTTGTATTCGAGCACCGATTCCTTGCCCTTGTTCCACAAGTGAGCGACAACGCGAGCATCGTCCGTACCCTTCATCTTGGCCGGTTCATAAATCGTAGAATCGGCGCGATAAAGTTCAAGGCGATTTGCACTGGAGTTGCGGACCATGCGCTGGAATTCCGTCACGAACTTCTGCTGAGAAGCTTCGTCCTGAGCCTTCCAGTCACTAGCGGCCAAGGACTTCTTAGCCAAGAGAGCAAAGTCAAAGGAATCATTCAAAAGGTTCTTGACGCGTTCCGTCTCCTTGGCGGTACGCTTGGACTTCTTGATGATGTTCTGCAGTTCAACGTCCTTGCTCTTCACAACAGACACCGGATCTTCGGCAGCAAAAGACAAGAGCGAAGCACAGGCAATAGCGATCAAAATTTTCTTAAACATCTTAGAATCTCCTCTTTTTTACTTAAAATACGTTTTATAGTCGCTAAGAGACAACCCCATCTTTGCCACTAATCCGGCAAATTCGACGTTATATCGGCAAACTGCGAAATAATAATCTTTTTGCATGGTTATATTCTGCGTATAGGCCGATACAAGAGCGCTAGTTTGGGACTTATCGAGGTCGTATTTCATGGCGGCATCTTTCAAAAGCGACTCCGTTGCACGCAGGCTTTCACGCAAAGCGTCAAGCTTACCCTTGGCGGCCACTACCTGATAATACTGTTCAACAGCCTTAGCCACAAGCCCTTCCGAGGCGTAATTTTCCTTCAGCTTAAGACCGCGATATTCCGTTCTTGCCTGGCGAAATTCTTCCCAGCTCTTCCAGAAGTTCAAACGGTACCTTAAGCCAACACCGATAAGCCCCGAAATCTTGTTCACGGCATCCTGGGCAAAAGCGTTTTTCTGGACCACGTTACGGTTACCGGCCCAGCTCTTCACATATTCAAACTGCCCCATGACAAAGAACTCGGGAGCAAGCTTCGCCTCCGCCAAATCCATCTGGAATCGGCGAGCACGCAACCCCGCTTCAAGCTGCTTCAGTTCAGGATTATGCTTGATGGTCAACTCACGAACCTGATCCTCCGTCGGCATCGGTTCCGGTCTCATCGCAAGGATTGTATCCTCGGCTGCAAAAGTTTCGCCGTCCTGCAAGCCAAGAGCAAAACGAATCGCCAGTTGAACTCGTTTCATGCCAAGGTCAGCCTCGATAACGCCTTCCTTGACGGTATGCATTTTAGCCTTCAAGTTCAAAAGGTCCGTCTGCGAAACCGTCGGCTCATCTTCGTCCAAAGCCTCTTCAAGCTGGTCATATGCCTTGTCCACCTGTTTCTGGGCATCGGCGGCAATGCGCTTCATTTCAAGAGCAAGGAGATAGTTGTAATAATAACTCTGGAGTTCAACTTCTTTCTTGAGCGTTGAATTTTCAATTTCAAAAGTCTTCTGCTGCAAATCAGCTTCCAAAGCCTGCTTACCCGTACGATACTGGCCCAAATTTAGCGGCTGGACAAACTTGGCTTCGACACCCCAGAAAGGCCCCATTCTAGAAAAATCGTACTTTTCAGCCTTTTCAATTCCTAGAGTATCCCCAGACTGATTGAAATAGTAATCGTTGTATTCCTTGAGACCCGGAGCAGGCCCCACCATCATCGACACATAGAAAGTCGGCAAAATGACTTCGGACTTGAGCGCACTAATCTTATTTTTCTTGGCTTCGGTGCCATAACGCAGTTCTTCCATCTGCGGGTCACTCGCAAGCCCCTGTTCCACAAAGCGCAAACAGTCATAACGGACTTCGCCCGCCAAGGCGATCCCCGTCATTGCAAGAATAAAAAACAAATTCTTAATCACAGCTAGAATTTAGAAAAAAAAGATTTGTTTAAAAGGAACAGTGTTTTACCAAATCCCTATATCGCCTCACAACACCTTCATAGTAAGAAGTCGGGAGCGGAGCATTCTTTTCAAGGAGCTTGTCAACAGCGGTATGGCCAAGGTTGTACGCCACAAGAGCCTCCCTCAAATTTCCATACTTTCCAATCAGACGAATCAGGTAAGCCGAACCCACAACCACGTTCACGTCCGGGCGCATCAAGTCGTCTTCATTTTCTACAAAAACACCAAACCTACGACCAATTTTTTAGCGGTTTCCATTTTTATCTGCATCAAACCAAGCGCACCTGAAAATTTCCCTGTCTGGAACCTTCCACGGGCAAGCGGGTTTCCGCGACTTTCCTGAGCGACAACAGCAAGTATAATCAGAGGGTCCAGTGAATACGACTGCGAAATCTGCCACAAGTTTTCTGCCAACATGCGGAAACTCACCTCGGAGATTCTATCGCCAAGCATGTACGTGAGCGCCTTTTCAATTTTCACGTAATCAAGCGTCCACTTGCCCACCACCTCCAAATGTTCTATATCGTTATGGAGAATGCGTTCCTGATAAGCAAGCTTTTCAAGTTTACGACTATTGGAATACCACTCGCTCGCAAAGAAAAACAAAACAGCAAAGCCAATGATAAACAAGACGCTTACGCTCATCGCGGAGAGACGAACGCTACTTTTTTTCACGACGAGTCTTCTCCAAGAATTCCAAATAAGTAACCCAGTCCTGGATAGCGCCAAAGGAACTCAGCAAAGTCGTATCCTGCACAACGCCCAATTTACGCATCGGACCAATCGCCGATTCCAGGCGGTCAATCTCGCGGATGTAACGCGCTTTCTGGCTTTCGAGCGCCGTAATCTGCGCCTGCTTATCAGAAATCTCACGCCCCTGTCCAACCACGATAACAAACAAGCTAACAGCCCAACCGACAAGGAACAAAGCCACAGAAATAGCAAAGCCCAAAGAAAGGCTTATTGACTTTTTCTCATAATGCACCCCAACAAGATTGACTTGCTTGGAGATGCCCGACTTACGGTATTCCTCACGGCTCTTGTAAATTTCAAAGATATTGCGGTAGCGTTCAAAATAAGCCTGCAACTCTTCGCTATCAAAAATCAAGATGAGCGTCGCTTTTTGTTGCTTGACCAAATTCAGAATTTCAAGGAACAAGCTACGATAAGCATCCGTCGTAAATCTTGCATTCTGAAGATTCACAAAGAAGAACACGCCTGGGCCACGCACAAGCATTTCAAGCTTTTCACGAACAGCCGAAAGCTGGTATTCGCCAAGAATCCCGTACAGAGAAATCTCAACTTCTTCGCCGCGATCTTCAACCTGGATGTCAATCAAGTCCGCACGCACAGATTACCTCTTCGTCACCGACACGGAAATCTTGAACGCTTTGCGGTCAAGCACGTTGAACGGAGCATTCCAGAACGGGAACACGCGAATGCCTTGGAACGCTTGCGGAGCTGCGGTTGAAGTCGCTCCAAAAATGGAGCCGATAAAGATAGACGTCGGTCGGTCAAATGCCATGCGGAACACGCAGCCCGCCTTTTCATCGCGAATTTCAAGCGACTGACCATCCGGGTACAAAAGCGGTTCCATCATATTCCACCTGACATTCTTGCCGTCAATCCAGACTTTGTTGACATCGCCATGCGATAAAAGCCCGAGCTCAAGAATCGTCCCGAAATAGCCCTTCGTATTCACATACGCAAGATTATCAATCGCATAAGAAACAGTAAACTTGGCAGCGTCGCCCTGGAACGTAAAGACTTTCTTTATTTTGAACAAAGCCTTGCGCTCTTCATTGTCAAAGCCCTGTTCCTCATCAAGCATTATCTCGGTGCCGACATCCGAACGCAGAATCCGATAGTCATACGGGTCTGCAAGCAAGTGCTTGCGGTCGTAAAGCATCTGTTCCAGCTTGACCGGCGTAAAGTCCACATTCGGCACAAGGCAATCCAAGAAGGCAAACGAAGGTTCGCCGTCATCGCGCCAAGAGTTCACGAGATTCGTCTTTGCACCCTTGTAATTCCACGCACGGAGCGCGCCACCAATGCGGTAGTCAAGCAAGTAAGACGATTCCGGGTTTTCACAAAAGAGAACTTTTTTGCCACGAAGCAAAAAGTCGCACACATCCACGCGAAGCCCAGAGAATCCAGTAAGATCATCGAGAACCTGCGATGCCGAAAGCAACATGCGATTCGAGCGCTTGCGTACCATCATGGAACGCATGCCCGAGCGGTTGTGCATATCCCTAAAATAAAGCGGAGCCATCGCCGGCAAAAGCGCATGGCAAAATTCAAGCCACTTCTTGCCCGAAAGCACACTACGAGCTCTCCTGTACAAATTCAGGAAAGACTTGTGGTGCATATTGATTTCTGGACGGCGAATCAAAAGTTCACGACAAGTGCGCGCTGTGGAAGGGAGGCCTAACCTGCGACCCGCCGAAACAAGGAAACTAATCGTACCGCAAGTTTCAAGCTGATCTACCGCAAAACCAACGGTTCTAGTCTGAACCTCATTCATCTCGACAAAGTCTACAAAGCGCCCGAAGAATTCAATAATCTCGGTAGGTTCCGACGGAATATCCAAAAGCGCAATAGCAGACTTTCCATCACGGCAATACTGTTCCGCTACCGAGCGCCAAGAAAGATTGTCTTCGGCAATTGCCTTCGAAAGCACCTCGGACACGGGGACAATGCGAATAAGCGCACCACGGTCTTCAAGCGTAAACCAGCCAGATACAGGCGTTGAACGTCCAAGCGCATCTTGCACAGCCGCTTCCGTCACTAGCGCATAATCAAAACGAGAGCGCTCCAGAACATCAGCCATGCCCGGCTCCCACACCAGCGAGGAATTGAAATATCCCTGCGGTTCTGCGCCAAGCACCTTCTTCAAGTAATCGCGATGCAACTCCAGCTGCATCGTCTGCAAATCTTCCGGGAAAAGCGGAAGCATCGGATCGTAATAGCCACCGCCTAAAAACTCGAGAACCCCATTGCGAATCGCATTTTGAATCTTGCCGAACATCAACGGCTTTGCCACATTGTAAAGCGCTTCAATCACAGGCCCATCCAAGAAGATGGAGCACTTTACCTGTTCCGAATTCAGAAGAACGTTCAATCCTTCGAGCAAGTTACGCGCGACCGCCTCAAGGTTTTCATACGAGGTCGATGGCGACATCTGCAATACAAAGGATATTCTAGGATTCATGCGACAAAGAATAGCAATTTTAGATACAGATTATGAGTTATTAGTTACTAGAGATTGCTTAAACAAAGATGTTTTTTAATTGCTTTTATAACAAAATAAATAAGACGAACGTCCCCGCGTGATTTGCGAGCGGCATAAAAAAGAAAGGACCCCCCGAGGATTTCCTCGGGGGGTCCGTGAATCCAGCGGCGACCTACTCTCCCGGGCCCGGGGGCCAGGTACCATCGGCGATCTGAGGCTTAACTTCCGTGTTCGGGATGGGAACGGGTGTGACCCTCACTCGATAACCGCTGAAACAAACTCATGCATGGAACCTAAACTCTTTGCAATCGCCAGAATGCCGAAGCCAGGCGGGTCCGGGCTGCCCACGCGGGACAGTAGAACCAAATCGTTGAAAGAAAGGAAAAGCGTCTCACGGGCTATTAGTACCGCTCGGCTCAACGTGTCGCCACGCTTACACCTGCGGCCTATCGACGTCGTAGTCTCCGACGGCCCTTCAGGGGGTTGCCCCCGCGAGACCTGATCTTGGGAATGGCTTCACGCTTAGATGCCTTCAGCGTTTCTCCAATCCGGACATGGCTACCCGGCAATGCCGCTGGCGCGACAGCCGGTACACCGGAGGTCCGTCCGTCCCGGTCCTCTCGTACTAAGGACAGCTTCCCTCAAGTCTCGAACGCCCACACCGGATAGGGACCAAACTGTCTCACGACGTTTTGAACCCAGCTCGCGTGCCGCTTTAATTGGCGAACAGCCAAACCCTTGGGACCTTCTCCAGCCCCAGGATGCGACGAGCCGACATCGAGGTGCCAAACCTCCCCGTCGCTATGAACGCTTGGGGGAGATCAGCCTGTTATCCCCAGAGTACCTTTTATCCATTGAGCAACGGCCTTTCCACGCTGTACCGCGGGATCACTAAGCCCTACTTTCGTACCTGCTCGACGTGTCCGTCTCGCAGTCAAGCTCCCTTATGCCTTTGTGCTCTGCGCGCGATTGCCGACCGCGCTGAGGGAACCTTTGGATGCCTCCGTTACCTTTTGGGAGGCGACCGCCCCAGTCAAACTGACCATCAGACACGGTCCCTGTCCCGGATGACGGGACGAGGTTAGATCTCAAAACGGGCAAGGGTGGTATTTCAAGGACGGCTCCCCGACGACTGGCGTCGCCGGCTCGTAGCCTCCCACCTATCCTACACATGCCAGCCCTAAAACCAATGTCAAAATACAGTGAAGGTTCATGGGGTCTTTCCGTCCAGGTGCGGGTTGCCGGCATCTTCACCGGCACTGCAATTTCGCCGAGTCCCGGGAGGAGACAGTGCAGAAGTCGTTACACGATTCGTGCAGGTCGGAACTTACCCGACAAGGAATTTCGCTACCTTAGGACCGTTATAGTTACGGCCGCCGTTTACCGGGGCTTCGATTCAGGGCTTCGCTTGCGCTGACCCCTCCTGTTAACCTTCCGGCACCGGGCACGTGTCAGACCATATACGTCCACTTGCGTGTTAGCATGGCCCTGTGTTTTTGGTAAACAGTCGCTTCTGCCGTTTCCCTGCGACCTCCAGAGGCTCCGCGCTGTTCACGCTCACCACCGGAGGCTCCCCTTATCCCGAAGTTACGGGGTTAATTTGCCGAGTTCCTTCTCCCGAGTTGTCTCGAGCACCTTAGGCTATTCGCCTCGTCCACCTGTGTCGGTTTACGGTACGGGCCTCCGTTCGCTCCCTTAGCGGTTTTTCCTGGCACGGTCCATCGCGGCGCCCCTTCCGGCCGAAGCCTTCCGGGGGTCCGGAGCCTGGGTCATGTGCTGGGGGGATTTGCCGCCCCAGCGACTCGCACTCCTTCAGCGGCATCCATCGGCCGCCCCGTGAATTCCCATGCGTCGCCGCGTCGGTCATGACGCTTATCGGAGGGTCCAGGAATGTTCACCTGGTTGTCATCGGCTACGCCTCTCGGCCTCGTCTTAGATCCCGACTGACCCCGGGAGGATTATCCTTGCCCGGGAACCCTTGGACTTACGGTGTGCGGGTTTTTCACCCGCATTTTCGCATACTCATGCCAGCATTCTCGTTTCCGGTGCCTCCAGCGGGCATCGCCACCCGCCTTCCCAGGCCTGCGGAACGCTCTCCTACCGCTCTGTTGCCAGAGCCCACGACTTCGGTGACGTGCTTAGTCCCGATCATTTTTGGCGCGGAGCCGCTTGACCAGTGAGCTATTACGCTTTCTTTAAAGGATAGCTGCTTCTAAGCTAACCTCCTGGCTGTCTGTGCAGCTCCACATCCTTTCCCACTTGGCACGTACTTGGGGACGCTTAGTCGGTGGTCAGGGTTGTTTCCCTTTCGTCTACGGATCTTATCACTCGCAGGCTGTCTGCCATGCATCGCGTTCACGGTATTCGGAGTTTGATAGGGTTTGGTAAGCGGGTGTGCCCCCTAGTCCTGCCAGTGCTCTACCCCCGTGAAGCTAACATGACGCCATACCTAAATATGTTTCGGAGAGAACAAGCTATCGCCCAGTTTGATTGGCCTTTCACCCCTACCCACAGCTCATCCGAACACGTTTCAATGTATATCGGTTCAGCCCTCCACGGAATGTTACTTCCGCTTCAGCTTGGCCATGGGTAGATCACTAAGGCTTCGTGTCTGCCGTGTACGACTGGTCGCCCAGTTGAGACTCGCTTTCGCTTCGGCTCCGGACCTGAGGCCCTTAACCTTGCCGTACACGAGCAACTCGCTGGCTCATTAAACAAAAGGCACGCCGTCAGGAGGATGAATCCTCCCTCCGACAGAATGTATGCACGCGGTTTCAGGCGCTATTTCACTCCCCTCTCGGGGTGCTTTTCACCTTTCCCTCATGGTACTGTGCACTATCGGTCATCCGCTCGTATTTAGCCTTGGAGGGTGGTCCCCCCGTCTTCAGGCAGGATTTCACGTGTCCCGCCCTACTCTTCGACGGACGTCAGTTTCTTGCTCGCTACAGGCCTGTCACCTGCTGTGGGGGGGCTTTCCATCCCGCTTCGCTCGCAATCCGCTGTACGCAACCCGTCTGGGCTCCTCCCGGTTCGCTCACCACTACTACGGGAATCTCGGTTGATTTCTTTTCCTCCGGGTACTGAGATGTTTCAGTTCCCCGGGTTTGCCTCCGCTAGACTATGTATTCATCTAGAGGATACGCTTGCGCGTGGGTTTCCCCATTCGGAACCCCGGTAGTCAAAGGCCCTTTGCGCCTCGTACCGGACTTTCGGGGCTTGGCCCGTCCTTCGTCGCCGGCGGATGCCTAGGCATCCCCCGCGTGCATTCCTTCGCTTAAATCCTAATTCCAGCGATTCAGCTCTGTTCTGCCGCATGAGCAGCTCGAATCCACCTGTTTTTTTCTTGGTGCTTCAAGTCACTCTGTATGCTTGATTGCTTTGTTAGTTTCCATGCCGAAATTTCAATTTTCACATGTCCTCGCTGGGACGATGTTTTCTGCACCCGGTCGGTGCTTCCTGGAGCTAAGGAGACTCGAACTCCTAACATCCAGCTTGCAAAGCTGGCGCTCTACCAGTTGAGCTATAACCCCTGAAAGTGGGCCTGAATGGACTTGAACCATTGACCCCCGCCTTATCAGAGCGGTGCTCTAACCAGCTGAGCTACAGACCCGGGCTCTAAAAGAATCGGAGATGTACTTATGCGACGGCGTTTGTCTTTTGAAAAACAGGTATTGGAACTTGCGTTCCAGATTTACTCCTTAAAGGAGGTAATCCAGCCGCACCTTCCGGTACGGCTACCTTGTTACGACTTAGCCCCAGTCAAAGGTCTTGCTTTAGGCGCTTGCACGACTTAGAGCACTCCCTTCTCCCATGGCTTGACGGGCGGTGTGTACAAGGCCCGGGAACGTATTCACCGTGGTGTGCTGACCCACGATTACTAGCGATTCCAGCTTCACGGAGTCGAGTTGCAGACTCCGATCCGAACTGAGGACGGCTTTGAGGATTGGCTCCGCCTCGCGGCGTTGCGACCCATTGTACCGACCATTGTAGCACGTGTGTAGCCCAGGATGTAAGGGCCATGAGGACTTGACGTCATCCACACCTTCCTCCGGGTTGTCCCCGGCAGTCTCTCCAGAGGGCCCCCTTGCGGGTGGCAACTGGAAACGTGGGTTGCGCTCGTTGCGGGACTTAACCCAACATCTCACGACACGAGCTGACGACAGCCATGCAGCACCTGTGCGGAACGTTGCATTGCTGCAAAACGGCGATCTCTCGCCGCGGCGTTCCCATGTCAAACCCTGGTAAGGTTCTGCGCGTTGCTTCGAATTAAACCACATGCTCCACCGCTTGTGCGGGCCCCCGTCAATTCCTTTGAGTTTCATACTTGCGTACGTACTCCCCAGGCGGCATACTTAACGCGTTGGCTACGGTACCCGGGGGAACCCCCGGACACCCAGTATGCATTGTTTACGGTGCGGACTACCAGGGTATCTAATCCTGTTTGCTACCCGCACTTTCGAGCCTCAGCGTCGATGAGTCCCCAGCAGGCTGCCTTCGCCATCGGTGTTCTTCCTGATCTCTACGCATTCCACCGCTACACCAGGAATTCCGCCTGCCCCTGAACTATCCAAGAGATCCAGTTCGGACTGCAGAGCCGGGGTTGGGCCCCGGGATTGTACAATCCGCTTGAATCTCCGCCTACGCTCCCTTTACGCCCAGTAATTCCGAACAACGCTTGCACCCCTCGTATTACCGCGGCTGCTGGCACGAAGTTTGCCGGTGCTTCCTCTCAAGGTACATTCAATCCCGCCCGGAGGCGGGCCTTATTCCCTCATGACAGTGGTTTACACACCGAAATGCTTCTTCCCACACGTGGCGTTGCTGCATCAGGGTTTCCCCCATTGTGCAATATTCCCTACTGCTGCCTCCCGTAGGAGTCTGGGCCGTATCTCAGTCCCAATGTGGCCGATCACCCTCTCAGGCCGGCTACCGATCGTCGCCTTGGTGGGCCGTTGCCCCGCCAACTAGCTAATCGGACGCAAGCTCATCCCATACCGATAAATCTCTAGTCAACCCTCCATGCAGAGGGCCACTCTCCTGGACATTAACCGCGCGTTGGCACGGGTATTTCCTGATATGGGGCAGATTGCTTACGCGTTACTCACCCGTTCGCCGCTTGACATTGCTGTCTCGCTCGACTTGCATGTATAAGACACGCCACCAGCGTTCGTTCTGAGCCAGGATCAAACTCTTCATTGATTTTTAAATAGTCTGTCCTGTTTTTCGTAAATGGCGATACTTAAAGTATCGCTTAAATCTTCGGCTCGGTCATGCCCAAGCAAGCTTGGTCGCGACTCTCGCCTCTTGATTAATTGACTTCCAAGAAATTTTCTTGGGCCGTCACTAAGCACATCTCCGATTCCTTCAATCTTCCCGAAAGTCTCGCGGGCTTTCGTCTCTCGTTCAGGTCGTTTTGGGTGACCCGTCCGAGGGTGAGACCAATTATAGAATTTTCAGGAATAAAAACAAGGGGTCATTGGCAAAAAAATTCACTTTTTTTCACTTTTTTTGATAAAAACGGGTTGTCTTCCGGTTCTACATCATGATATTCACATTCTATTCACCACTTTTTTTAGAAGCACTCCAAAAGAAAAAGGGCAATTTGCCCTTTTCAAGTTCATTTTTTAGAGAAAAATTTTTTGAATAGTTCTAAAAACACCCTTTTTAAGGGGTAACCACCCTATTATGGATACATTCCAGAGGGTTCGCACAAGTATCCAAGTCCACTTCAGTCGATTTTACCTGCCAGCGGAACCACGTCAACTGTCTTTTGGCATAATTTCGAGTCTTTCGCTTGACTTCTTCGAGGACTGATCGCACTTGATTGCCGTCTTTTGCACACAAAAGTTCTTTATAGCCAAGGCTCTGCCATGCAGGAGCTTCTAACGGCACCTTTTTAGCAAGTTCATGAATTTCATCAAGCCAGCCATCCGCCATCATCTGGTCCACGCGGGCATCAATCCGCGCATAAAGATTTTCGCGGCTACGATTCAGCCAGAACACAGGCAACACCCCTACTCCACCTTCACGTTCCTTTTGCCATTCCGAGAGCTTGCGGCCTGTCAGCTGAAACACTTCCAAAATGCGTATAATGCGCTGGACATTGTTTTCTTCAACTTTCTCCATCGCTTCAGGATCCACCTGTTTCGCTTTTTCGTACAAACTTTTACTACCAAATTTAATAGCATCGTCTTCAAACGATTTACGAACAGACTCTTCAATTTTTGGGATCTGCGGAAGTCCAAGCATTAAGGACTGGAGATAAAGGCCCGTTCCCCCAACTAAGATATAGTTCTGATTCGGGTTTGCAGACAAAAGCTTTTTAACATTCGTGCAAAAGTCACCAGCAGAAAACACCTTACACGGATCAAGAAAATCAACCATATGGTGTTTTACCCTAGCCATGTCTTCTAACGAAGGCTGAGCTGTGCCAATAGCAAAATCCTTGTAGATTTGGCGCGAATCAACACCGATGATTTCGGCATTAAAGCGTTCCGCCAGTTCCAGTGAAAGGCGAGACTTGCCAACACCGGTAGCTCCAACAAGTGCAAATAGAATAGGCATGCGCTCAATGTAGTTATATTTATAGACGAAATGATAAAGCTTAAACACATTGTCGCACTTTTTTTAGCACTGGGGATTTTCGCTGGTTTGTCTTTTTTCTTGAACAACCAGGACAAAGCGCACCAAATTCTTGACAAGCTTGAGGAAGCTTCTGGAATGCGCGAAGAAGAACCATCTTCAGATGAACAAGATACAACGGCTTTTGAGCAAAGACTAAAGGACGAAATAAAGATTATCTCGTCTAGCTACTCAAAACGCAGCAAGCGCACCATTTGGACACTTGCTCGTGGAGAGACTATCGTCATCTATCTTTTGAAAGCTCAGAAATTTGTCAACAAACACGGTGGCAAAGTTCTTTTGATGGAAGAACTCAACGACAACCCCAATGCCTACCAATCCGCAAAGGTTGACTTGCTAACGCCATCAGGCGATTCGCTCAACCTGATTCTCCAGATTTCTGACAATATATTCATGAACAACGCATCGCTTTTGTCAGTAGCTTTCGAGACAACAAGCATTTCTCCAGAAATAATTTCTAAGCTTAACAGCCTTGACTTCCCGTTTGACTTATTGATTCCTCCTTTCGGTTTGAACGAATCATTTTACAAAGACTTGGATAAAATCCACAACAAAGAAATCGTCCTTTGGTTAGCCATGGAGTCGACCAAGTTGAACCAGGTTCACAACAAATTGCACCCACTCCGCATCCACCACACTGCAGAACAAATTGAAGAAACAATTGACTCCGCCAAAAAGGTGCTCCCAAGTGCGGCAGGCATCGCTACACGTTACGGAGAGCAGGCCGTCAAGCACAAACAACTTTTGCAGGCCATTCTGAAGCCAACCGACAAATACAACATGTGGTTTATGGACCTTTCCAAAGAAGACAGGACAGTTGTTCCTCAGACCTGTAAAGACCTTAAAATCACATGTAAAATAGCATTCCCTTACAACCCAGAAAACAGCTCCGTCGAGGACTACGTCCACCAGAAGCTCAGGGAAGCCCCCAAAAGCGGCATATCGATAATGATACTCCCGCTCACGGAACAAAATTTGTCTAAAATTGAGGATATCGCCAAGAAAGCAGCCAAGCAAGGCACTACCCTCGTAGAACTTTCAACGTTATTAAATTCCAAATAGGAGAGTCTATGTCTACCAAACTCGGTGTTAACGTGGACCACATTGCAACCATTCGTGAGGCCCGTAAAGGCAAAGAACCCGATCCTGTGGCCGCAGCCATGATTGCCGAACTCGCAGGTTGCAACGGGATTACCGCCCACCTCCGTGAAGACAAGCGCCACATCCAGGACCGCGACATCAGGCTCCTCCGCGGAACCGTGACCACTAAGTTGAATTTGGAAATGGCTCCGACGCAGGCCATGGTGCAGTTCGCCATCAACCGCCAGCCGGACATGGTGACGCTCGTGCCGGAAGTCCACACCGAACTTTCGACAGAAGACGGCTTGAACGTTTCTGCTAAGATTGACGAGCTTGCAAAGTACATCATGACGCTCAGAAACAACGATATCCAAGTGAGTGTGTTCATTGATGCCGAAACAGAACAGGTCAAGGCTGCCAAGAAGGTCGGCGCAAACTACGTTGAGTTCAACACAGGCAAATACGCAACCGCATTTGAACTCGGCAGCCGCGAAGAAGTCGATCGTGAAATTTCAGCATTGCAGGACATGACAGTGCTCGCCCACAAGTATGGCTTGAACGTGCTCGCCGGTCGCGGACTCAACTACAGAAACGTAGAAGCAGTCGCTCAGATTGACGGTATTGATGAAATCATCATCGGTCACAGCATCGTAAGCCGCGCCGCACTCGTCGGCATGGAACGCGCAGTAAAAGAAATGATTGAAGCTATTAGGGGTTAATAGTCCCTATATTCCACGTTTTCGAGGACAAGCCCCTGCGGGGGCGCCCACGTGCGTTCGCCTTTGAAATTTTTCTCAAAAATCTGGTTGACCGTCCCCTCGGGATAGCGGCCTCGACCAACATCAAAAAGCGTCCCGACCATCGCACGCACCTGACGGTGCAAGAAGCGGTTCCCTTTGATGTGGAACATGCAGCTCCAGTCGTTCAAGCGTTCCAAGCGGAACTCGCTCAACGTGCAAAGTGTTGATTTTCCATCATTACGCGGGATGCAAAAATCAATAAAATCGTGTTCGCCAAGGAAAGACTGAGCCTCGCGGCCCATCGCCTCGATATCCAAATTCAGCGAACCACACTCCCAGCCAAAGTCACGCATCAGCGCCACCGGGCGCGTAAATATCGTGTACTGGTAATAACGTAAAACGGCATCGTAGCGGGCATTGAAGTCTGAAGCACAAGGCTCTAGATCACGAATGCGAATCAAGCGCTTGGTAAGCCCGTTCACAGAACGGACAACCTTCTGCGGGTCTAGTTCACCATCAAAATCAAAGTGGACACACTGGCCGCGGGCATGGACACCCGTATCTGTTCGGCCCGACCCCACCACGCGGATGGGCGCACGTAACGCCGTAGACAACGCCTCTTCGAGCGTTGACTGTACGGTTACAAAGCGGAGCTTGCCGCCACAATTTTGTTCTTGCCAGCCGTAAAAGGCGCTGCCTAGATATTCACAACGAAAGCGGTAACGCATTAGTTACCTGCTTCTACAGCTTCCTTGATAACAGCCTCGACCTTAGCCTGAGGAATCTTCAACTTCGAAGCAATAGCCGAAGCCGGGAAACCTCTGCGAGACATCTGCAAAATCTTGCTGTTCACCGAAGATTCGCGATCAAAGCGGTTCATCTCAAGCGGATGGGCAACAGCTGTTGCAACAACTTCAGGCTTTGGCGCAGCTGCCGGAGCAGCGGGCTTAACCTTGGTGCGGTCGTGATGTAGCACATCAGAAAGCGACTGCATGGCAGACGTGATGCGTTCTCTCGCCGTCGGGCGGAGAACCGTTCTACCGTTAAACGGAGACGTTAAAATTCGATTTTCAGGAACGCCATGTTCATCTTCGAAAGCAGCCTTCGCGGAGTTCACGTTCGAAGCATTTGCGTTGGACGCATTCAAGTTCGTTGCACTCTGGTCAACTGGATTTGCGGCAGCAGCAACCTTTGTTTGAAGTTCCATCGTTTCACGACGCTTGGCAGCAAATTCCTCAGCTTCGTCAATAATAGACTTCTTGGGAGCATGGACGCGCGGAGTCAAAACCGTTTCTGTATCATCCACTGAAGGCATTTCCCCAGTTTCTCTCGATTTGGCAAGAGCTTCCATCATGCGGGTTTCAACAATTTTTTTGCGATGGATAAGCACAAGGACAAGAACTACAGAGCAAAGGAGCACGGCAAGCGTGCCGCCGATAATCCAAAGCCAAACGCCACCAGAGAAGCCGCCCACATTTTCTTCAGGAGTTTCGGCCTCGTCAGCGGTATTCGTACGCATAGCCGAAAGATCTTCCCAGGCATTGGCAAGCTCATCGCGAATTTTCACCTGGGCATCTACATTGCCCTGGGAATTCCACAGAGCCACCTCCAAGGAATCAATCTTGGCGCGAGTCTGCATGTACCGGCTAACGTCAAAAGAGGAGGACGAGCCAGAAAAATCAACCTTGAGGTAAACAATTAAGGCGCAAGCCAAGACAAAAAGAACAACTGGAGCAGCGTATTTCTTCATGCCCGAAAATTTAGCAATAAAACCCTTTTCGTTTTCAAAGTTTGACACTGAACAAAACCTCTTTTTTACATACCTAATATTAATTGTAGCAAATTTACAACAGCCCATTGAGAACTTCACAACACTTTTCAACACGAATATGACGAAAAACACATTAATGAGCCAAACTTTAAATACCTTTATGTTCAAGAACTCTTTGTTCTCCTCCTAACCCCAAAAGAAACACTTTAGCCCCAACAGCTAAAGTGTTTTTTTGTTTTTACCGCCTTTGAACCCCAATCATTCCAATTTATACGGTCAATAATTGCACTTTTTCGCTTGCAATTGCGCCAAACGCGACTTTTTCCGAAAAGTTTTTATAGTTTCAAGCTATGCAACCGCAAGCACTTAGATTGTCCCGCATTACGATTTCGAATCTCCGCTCTATCCAGCGCGAGACTTTTCCGCTTAGTGATTTTACCGCTCTGATTGGCTACAATAACGCCGGAAAAACGAATATCTTGATGGGAATCCGCTGGTTGCTCGCCAATTTTTCGCTGGACATCTCGTATTTTGATGACCCGAACCACCCCGTAGAAGCGGAAGGGCTTTTTGAGGGCATTACCGAGCAGGTTTTGAACCGTCTTGGAGAAGAAAAAGCGGCCGAAGTAGAGCCGTTCCTCTCGGGAACAACGCTCCGCGTCAAGAAAGTGCAGCGAATCCCGGGTGAACTCCCCGGCAATATTGAATTTTGGGCATTCTGCCCGCCAAACGGCAAGCGCAAAGGCAAAGACTGGGTACGCGTCAACGACAAGTTTACCGCAGCCTTTAATCGCATGTTCCCGGAATCCATCGCTATTTGGGATTTTGAGGGGAACCAGGCCTATACCAAGCTCATGCACGAGATTTTCAAGCCTCTCGAGCGCAAGTTTGGTGGCGAATTGAGCCAGGTCATCGAGCAGTTTACAGAACTGCTCTCCCCCGGAAGCGACTGCCAGGCCGAAGAAATCAAGGCTTTTGATAAAGAAGTCAACTCGGCGCTCCGTCCGCTATTCCCGAGCGTTCGCGTGGAGCTCAACATTCCCGTGCCGACTCTCGAGACATTCCTCAAGAGCGCAACGATTAAAGTCGTCGACGAAGATGACGGTTTTGAACGCGATATTTCGCGCATGGGTGCAGGTTCGCAGCGCGCCATCCAGATGGCACTTATCCGCTACCTCGCCGAAATCAAGAAGCACCACAACAATCACTACCTGAGCCGCAAGCTTTTATTGATTGATTCGCCGGAACTCTTTTTGCACCCGCAAGCGGTTGAGCTCGTGCGCGTGGCATTGAAGAACCTTTCGAACGAAGGCTATCAAGTCATTTTTGCAACGCATTCCGCACAAATGGTCACGAGCGAAGACGTGAGCACGTCTCTCTTGATTCGCAAGAACAGGGAACGCGGCACGTTCATGCGCAAGCGAATGGAAGATGCCGTTCGCCAAGTCGTGAAAGACGCACCGAGCCAGTTGCAAATGCTTTTTAGTTTGTCTAACAGCAATGAGCTTTTGTTTGCCGACTACGTGCTACTCACCGAAGGTAAAACGGAATGGCGCGTGCTGCCAGCGCTTTTCGAGCGCATCACCGGGCAATCTTTTGCGCTCATCAAGTGTGCGCTCGTGCGTCAAGGCGGCGTAAGCAACACCCGCAAGAGTATGCAGGTTTTGAGCGCGATGGACATTCCCGTGCGTGCGATTGTCGATTTGGACTACGCATTTACCACGGCAACACGCGACGGATTCTTGAGCGCCAACGACCCGGACATTACGGAATGCCGCAACTTGTTCCGCGAGCTCGCTTGCCACAACCATTTACGTTTGGTAAACGGCCTCCCCGTCAACAAGCACAGCAACATCAGTGCTTCTACAGCGTATGCGATGATGGCATCTATGCCAGAAGCCGAACGCCCCATCCGCAATATCCACAACAAACTTTGCGAGCAAGGCATTTGGGTCTGGACACGCGGCGCGATTGAAGAACACCTCGGACTAAACGGCAAAAACGAGATGGTGTGGCGAAACTTCATTGAACGCAGCAAGTCCAAGAACTTTGTGCAGACGCTCCCCGACTACGATGGCATTGAAGCCTTGTGTCAATGGATTATCAACGGGAGCCGCGGGCAATTCTAAAAAATTCACAGCGAAGCAAAAAAAAGGAGTGCGCATTTCTGCGACACTCCTTTTTTTGTAATGGAGACGACAAGTTAGATGTTGTCGATAATCGCGTTGAACGCTTCGACGGGGCGCATCCACTTCTTGAGAAGTTCTGCCTTCGGGACATAGTAACCACCGATGTCGGCGGGCTTACCCTGTTCGGCAGCGAGAGCGGCGACAATCTCCGTTTCCTTTGCGGAGAGAGCAGCGGCGATCGGAGCGAACTTGCCGGCGAGTTCTGCATCGTCCTTCTGGGCGGCGAGAGCCTGAGCCCAGTAGAGAGCGAGGTAGAAGTGGGAACCACGGTTGTCGAGTTCACCGATCTTACGAGCCGGCGTGCGGTTGAATTCGAGAATCTTGCCGTTGGCAGCATCGAGCGTATCGGCCAAGACCTTAGCCTTCTTGTTGCCGTCCTTCAGCGCGACCTGTTCGAATGCAGGCACGAGTGCGAAGTATTCACCGAGAGAATCCCAGCGGAGGTAGTTTTCGGCGAGGAACTGTTGCACCTGCTTCGGAGCAGATCCACCTGCACCCGTTTCATAAAGGCCACCACCAGCCATAAGCGGCACGATGGAGAGCATCTTTGCAGAAGTACCGACTTCGAGAATCGGGAAGAGGTCCGTGAGGTAGTCACGCATCACGTTACCCGTCACGCCGATAGTATCGAGGCCAGCCTTGGCACGCTTCATCGTTTCGACGATAGCCTTGCGCGGGCTCATAATCTTGATGTCGAGACCCTTGAGGTCATGTTCCGGCAAGTAAGCTTCGACCTTCTTCTGAATTTCACGGTCGTGAGCGCGTTCCGGATCAAGCCAGAAGATTGCCGGAGTATTCGAGAGGCGAGCGCGCGTTACAGCGAGCTTGACCCAGTCACGCACCGGAGCGTCCTTGGCCTGGCACATGCGGAAAATATCGCCAGCAGCGACTTCCTGCTGCAAGAGGACTTCGCCCTTGCTGTTTACAGCGCGAATAACGCCCTTGCCCTTTGCGACAAACGTCTTGTCGTGGCTGCCGTATTCTTCGGCACCCTGAGCCATAAGGCCCACGTTCGGCACAGTACCCATAGTCTTCGGGTCGAATGCGCCGTTCTGCTTGCAGAATTCAATCGTTTCGTCGTAGATTCCAGCGTAGCAGCGGTCCGGAATGCAGGCGACAACTTCTTGAAGCTTGCCTTCCTTGTTCCACATGCAGCCGGAATTGCGGATCATTGCCGGCATCGAAGCGTCGATAATCACGT
The DNA here is from genome assembly GCF_000146505.1 of Fibrobacter succinogenes subsp. succinogenes S85. Classification (GTDB taxonomy): domain Bacteria; phylum Fibrobacterota; class Fibrobacteria; order Fibrobacterales; family Fibrobacteraceae; genus Fibrobacter; species Fibrobacter succinogenes. The sequence continues at coordinate 1,242,394 of NC_017448.1, forward strand.
CGCTCGGCACATGCAAATTCGTAACGCCCTTGGCAGAATCGACCATGGCGAGGTCCGGGCCTGCGGCGAGAGCGGCGTCGATAGCAGCCTTGACTTCGGCTTCCTTGGCATTGCCTTCGAGGCGCTTGAACAAGTCACCGAGACCGTTGTTGGCATCGATTCCGAGTTCCTTAAAGAGGTCTGCGTACTTCGTGAACACGTCCTTGAAGAACACGCGGACAAAAGCACCGAACAGCACCGGGTCAGAGACCTTCATCATCGTGGCCTTGAGATGCACGGAGAAGAGGAGGCCCTTGGCCTTGGCTTCGGCCATTGCATTGGCGATGAACTTTTCGAGAGAAGCCATGCGCATGACGGTAGCGTCGATGATTTCGCCCTTGAGGAGCGGCTTTGCAGCACGGAGTTCCGTTACGGCACCAGCTTCATCGACAAATTCAATCTTGAAGGAGTCGGCTTCGGCCATCGTGATGGACTTTTCGTTACCGTAGAAGTCATCGGCCTGCATGCTAGCAACATAAGTCTTCACGGATTCGTTCCACACGCCGTTGCTATGCGGATTGTTGCGGGCATAGTTCTTGACTGCGTTAGGTGCGCGACGGTCAGAATTGCCCTGACGAAGCACCGGGTTCACAGCGGAGCCCTTCACCTTGTCGTAACGGGCGCGGATAGCCTTTTCTTCGTCGTTGGCAGGAGCATCCGGATAGTCCGGGAGGGCGTAGCCGTTCTTCTGGAGTTCGGCGATGGCGGCCTTGAGCTGCGGCACCGAGGCAGAAATGTTCGGGAGCTTGATGATGTTTGCATCCGGTTCAAGCGTGAGCTTGCCGAGGAATGCGAGGTCATCCGTCACCGGCTTGCCTGCAAACGTCGTACCTGCCGGGAGCGTGTCCGCGAAAGCGGCAAGAATGCGGCCCGGCAAGGAGATGTTCTTAGTTTCGACATCGATATCTGCGGTCTTTGCGAAAGCAGATACGATAGGAAGCAAAGACTGAGTCGCCAAGAACGGAGACTCGTCCGTAAGGGTGTAATAGATTTTAGTATTCATACGCCCCTAAGATAGAAAATAGCTCATGAAAGTTAAGTTCTGTATCCTAGAAACGGGCTATTCTTTACCAACCAGTTCTAAATATCTATCTTCACCAAAATGTTCAATAAACGCCTCTTTACCACCATATAATTCCAAATATCTATCCGTTTCAAACTTCGAAAACCATTCTTCATAATAGGTGGACCCATCAAACGAAATTGTCCATTCACCATAAGGTTCTATTTTTTCAAGAGTTTCCGGCTTGTCGCAATTCCAATTATCGCTCACATAAGTCGTTTTAACAATGGGGCGATTCATAACATCCCAATCAGGAGAATTCAGCAACAAAATCATCGAATAGTGGACAGTCGTATCTTCAGGGCAATTTCCACTTTTCACAATATCCGTCACGTAAATTCCGTTTGCATCAAAATTTGTTACAAAATGTCCCTTTGCCCCAACATCTTTCAGAACGATGATGTAGAAAATTTCCGGGGGATACCACTTGAGTCCCTCTAATCCAGCAGCCGGATAAGTCGCCAGATTCGGGAAGAATTCAGCCACCAAGGAATCAGGCAATACATAAACACCCTCTTTGCGATATGCATCTGCATTTTTAGTATCGGGCAATGTGTTATAAGCGTAGCCTAAGCTACTAAGATGCTTGAGAGCGATTTCGTCATCTTCTCTTTCTTGATAAACAAAGTTATTGCAATCATCTAACCCTACCGTACTATCAATTATCGAGAATTGCCATCTATAAGCATACATGGAATGCTTTTGAGCCCTACTCCATTCATATACCAATTCGCCAATCCTACTCAAGCTATCTCTAGACAAACTATCAGAATAAGGGTCATGGTAGACATAATTTTCATCATCGTATGGAGCGTACTTTATAGAATCCTCAAGGCACTGAATTTTATACCCTTCGGTATAAGAATTCAATACTTCATCAGGAGTTTTACCTTCAGGAATAAAAGATGCACAAGCTAAACTCAATTGATTCATATTACAGCCATCTCCAAAATCCATGAAAAGGCCGTTTGATGCATTGCAAGACTGCTTGAATTCTTTTAAGTATTCACCACAAGAGACGCCATACCCAAAAAACTGATTGAATGAAGTCATGCCAATCGATTTTATAACAACAGGAACGCCATCCACATCAGTAATTTTAGCATCAACAACCGTTTCATTGCGGTGAGTACCCAAATAATCATCTGCAAGGCACCTTTTTTCTTCAAATTTGGAACCTTCCCATTTACATCTATGATTGTGTTCATCGTATGACATCGCGAGAAAAACACCTTTTTGATCTTTTCCATTTTCTTGCTTATATGTCACAACATCACAAACCTTACGCCCGTCTTTACTTGGATAACTGAAAACCTGATCGTTCTTGACGCTATACGGACGCGTATTGAAATATTCAATATAACGGTGATCAATCTTTGTTATATCAGAACCAAAAATGGCTTTTAAAGAATCAACTTTCGTTGAATCCACCAATGTGTATAGCGATTTCGCCAAAATGGTTTTCTGCGCTTCAGTCAGCTCAGCCATCGGCGATGTGCTCGGTTCCGTTGTCGCCCCTGTAACATCAGGAGTCGTCGATACCTCCGCACAAGACACCCAAAAAGCGGCAAGTCCACTCACGATTATTTTATTAGCTCTCATCATCTCATTCCTCCTTCCCTTTTGTAAGCGGGAAAAGTTGTATATTCAATCGATAAACTTTATCGTATTCTTTTTCTTTTGCTGCCATGGCAACCACCTGCTGCCGGAGCGTTTCAAGTTTTTGCACAAGCCATTGGTACGTCTCTTCGGAGATACCTAGCGTTACACCCGCGATGTGGCGTTTTTCGGGCGGAATTTCGTCAATGGCTTCTGTTGCAAGCTTTGACATTTGACGGTTCATGGAACGCAGCGCCAACGGAATCGCTTCGGAAGATCCCGTCACGACCTTTTCGGTCTGCACGTATGTATCTTCACCAACTTTCTTGAGAAATTCCGCATGGCACATAAAGTCGAGCGAATGGCGAACCTCGGCAGCACTCACAACTGGATAACACTTACGCGCCAGTTCCAGCGGTTTTGCCCCCGGCATTATGGGGGCAAGTTCGCGCAGCACCGGGTTCACCCACGATTCGAAATACTTGAACGCCTCAGCATCGACGACTCGCAAGCGGTTTTCTTTTGCAATTTTCTGCATTTCGTTAAACGCCTGAATTTTGCTTGCATCGTTTTTGGCATCGCCAAAACGTTCCATCGCTAGGAAATAATCGCGGTCTGCGCCAGCAAGCTCCATGGCATCGGCCACTTTTTCGACGCCTGTTTTGCTCAAGCGGCTTTTGCCCTCGCACACGAGCTGCATAAAGTTTGGCGAAGTGAACCCCGCCAATTTGGAGAATTCACGCCACGAGAACAAAGAACTGCGTTTGCGTTCTTCGTAGAAGTCCCGCATGAATTCTCGGTAGTCTTGATATTCGGTTATTGGTTTCATACCTATAAATTAGATTTTGCGGTATAACCTTGCAATAGATTTTATTATACAAAATCAAGATTTTTAAAGAAATTTCAGCAATTTTTAGATTTCATAAAAATTTTTATAAAAATATTATACAGAGTGTATTATAAATTCAAGATGGCGATGCAGTCCCCATACGCGGATCATGACCACGTAAGAGCTAAAGCTCTAAGTGGTCAAAGAGAACGGAGTCCGGCATGACAAAAAGCAGAGACCGGGGTGACAACGCGACCGGTCCCATTGTCCAAAGACAACACTTAAAAGAAATTCATAACAAAAAACGGTCTATTATAATGTAGATTATAGAGGTGGTGTGGGTTAAAAAACTCTTCTATAGGTTTTTTATGAAGAATTTTGGGTTTGGTAACTACAAGTTTTTTGTAGCGGCAATGTCTGTCGCGTCCTTTTCGTTTGCTGCCACTTACACACCGCCAGCGACAGCCGTATCGAAAATCAATAGCTATCGCGGCTATTCGGAGCTGACCTCGGCGGCATCCGGCATGGATATCGACCAGTACACCTACAACATGACCACTTGGCAAATCGCAAACGGCGGTTTTTACAAAGCCATGGCCGACAAGTATAAAAGCGCGTATGGCGGCGGTCAAAAATCCGAATGGCGTGCACAGGGCGGGGCCGACCTCGGCACTATCGACAACAACGCCACCGTTCAAGAAATGCGTTTGCTCGCCGTGCGTTACAAAGAAACGACGAACAACAATTACAAATCCGCATTTAAGACAAGTTTCAATAAAGCCGTCAATTTTCTTTTGACCATGCAGCGCTCCAAAGGCGGGCTTCCGCAAGTTTGGCCCAAGCGCGGCAACTATTCCGACCAAATCACGCTGAATGACAACGCCATGATCCGCGCCATGGTGACTATGATGGACATTGCGAACAAAACATCGCCTTTTGATTCGGACATTATCGACGACGCCACCCGCAGCAAAATGAAATCGGCTCTCAACAAAGCAGTTGATTATTTGCTCAAGGCTCAAATCGTGAATGACGGAAAGGTCACGGTCTGGTGCGCTCAGCATGACACCAACAGCCTCGCCCCCGTAGGCGCACGAGCCTACGAACTCCCGAGCAAATCCGGCAACGAATCCATGGGCGTTGTGTGGTTTTTGATGAACTGGCCAGACCAAAACGAAGCAATCCAGAAAGCGGTCAAAGGCGCAATCGCTTGGTACAAAAAGAATAAACTAAAAGACAAGGCGTTTAGCAAGACCGCAGGCGTTGTGGACAAGGCGGGTTCATCGCTGTGGTTCCGCTTTTACGAAGTCAACAACGACAACTACTTTTTCTGCGACCGCGATGGTGCTAGCACCAAGACGCAGGACTTCATGAAAATCAGCGAAGAACGTCGCAAGGGCTACCAGTGGGCAGGCGACTACGGCTCCGCCATTTTAAGCACCGAAAACGCATACCTTGAAGCACTCGCCAAGATGGACGACAACTATGTTCCACCTCCGCCAGCACCAGCTATGTGCGGAAACGACACATGCAAAACGTACATTGACGGTGTAGACTTTATCGACATTCAAGGCGTCAAGGAAACAACCAACACGGGATTCGTTGGCGAAGGTTACGCAAACGTTGACAACTCCACAGGAAGCTATGTGACCTACGGCGTTACCGCATTCAAGGAAGGCAAATACACTTTGTTCATCAGCTTTGCAAACGGCGGCGGTTCTGCACGCGGTTACAGCGTTTCTGCAGGCGATAAGACGCTTATCGCCGACGGCAGCATGGAATCCACCGCAGCATGGACAACATGGAAAGTGCAATCCATCGAAATTGAATTGCCACAAGGCTATAGCGAACTCAAGTTCACAAGCCTTTCGAAAGATGGCATGGCAAACATCGATTACATTGGCTGGATGAGCGAAGACTTGAAAATTGGCGAAGTTGAAGTTCCGCGCACATCTATTGACGCCATGCACTCGGTTCGCAAAGCGCAACCAAGCAACCGCTACTTTGTGGACTTTAGTCGCAATGCAAACGGTGCAGGAGCATACTTTAAGCGAGGCAACAACACGTTCCGCGTGAATGGTAAGGTGAGGTAATATGTTGAATAGTTGGTTTTACAAGTTTGCAGTTTGTATGCCGCTTGCAATGGCGGTGAACGCTTCCGCAATCGCGAAGCACGGTTTTGACTTTGTCCTGGGCGTCGATGGAGACTTCAAGGCGGCAATCGCCAAGGCATCTTCTTCGGGCGCCACCGAATCCAAGCGATTCATTCTCTTTGTGCCAAATGGTGAATACAACATCACCAAGGTCACCGGTGACGAACACGGCAAATCGACATTCAGCGGCTCGAACATATCCATTATCGGCGAATCTGTTGACAAGACGATTATCTGGAATACAACAGATACCGAAGGCATCAGCACAACGGCAACGCTGTACTTCCCCAGCAACAAAAACATGTACATGCAGGACATTACCCTGCAAAACAGAGGCACCTATAACTCTGGCAGCGCTGCACGCCAGGTTGCTCTGCAGCAAAATGCAGGCGACAAGTTCATCTACAAGAACGTGCGTCTTTTGAGCGGTCAAGACACATACTACACCAAGAAAGGTCGCACGTATTGGGAAGGTGGCGAAATTGACGGTACTGTAGACTTTATCTGTGGTGGTGGCGATGTATTTTTCGAAGGCACCAAGCTCGTGATGACGCGCAACGGCGGCTACATTACGGCATCGCAAAACCCTGACACCTGGGGTTACGTTTTCAACAATGCCATCATCGAAGTCAGCAATTCCGGTTTCAACAAGACATTCTATCTCGGGCGTTCTTGGGGCCGCGCAAAAGTGGTCTGGTTGAACACCATCATGCGCGCAGAGCCCAAAGCCGAAGGCTGGGGTCCCGACATGAATTCTGCCCCCGTAGTTTTTGGTGAATACAACAGCAAAAACGGAAGCGGTGGCGCTATCAACACAAGCCAACGCAAAACATATTTTAACGGAGGCAAAGACGCATCGACTGCAACAACACTCAAGACCGTGTGGAATGCAAACGATGCCGCGAAATATACATTGAAAAACGTCTTGGGCGGTAGCGACAACTGGGATCCGACCAAGTTCACAGCACAAGTTTCCGCTCCTAAGATTTCTCAGGAAGGCGCAAACATCATCTGGAACGATGACGACAACGCCATCTGCTGGGCGGTATTCGTGAACGGCAAATACCACAGCAACACCACCACAAATTCCATTGATGTTGGAGGCATTGCCGCAGGCTCCAAAGTTACGGTACGTGCTGCAAATTCCATGGGCGGTCTCGGCGCAAGCTCCAACGAAATCACCGTCCTTGAAGCAAATGTCACCTACTACAACTTAACAATCAATTCTTCTATTGGCGGCTCCGTTATCGCCTCCCCGAATCGCGAAAAAATCGCCGAAGGCACCGCAGTCACGTTTACCGCAGAACCCGCTAGCGGCTGGAAATTCGCAGGCTGGACAGGCAAAAGCGCAAGCGACGCCGGCAGCGAAAGCACTTGGAAAACCACGATGACCAAGAACATCGAACTTGGCGCCATCTTTGAAGCCAAGGGAACGACAACATTCCAGGCGGAAGACGGCATCATTGACAATGCCATCAACGAAAGCACAAACGCAGGTTTTGCAGGCACCGGCTACATCAACTTCGGAACTGGGAAATCGACCGTCCAAGTCCCTGTCTACGTAGAATTTCCCGGCGAATACACAATGGAAATGACATACGCAAACGGTAGCGGCAAAGCACGCAGCCTCGCCTTCGCAGCCCCTGGCACATGCACCGCAGGCGTTGACGGATGCAAAGGCGCCGAAGTCATCTCGTTCGAAGCCACCGACAAGTGGACCACATACCAGACAAAAGAAGCGACTATTACGCTCCCCAAAGGCGCAAGCTACATCACATTCTCCATCGTTGACGGCAATGACGGTCCGAACCTAGACCAAATCAAGCTTACCGAAAAAGACGTTGATAAGGGACCCGTCGCCATTACAAAAATCACCCGCGTCAACACAGCTGTCACCGAATCCCGCATCTACGATACGAACGGAAAACTGGTGCGATACGCAAAAGGGAACGCTAATTTGACCGGCCTTACCCCCGGAATTTACGTCGTCAAGACCTCTGCGCAAGGTTATACCAAACAAAAAATGGTCCAAGTCCGCTAGATTTTATTAATTTTAGGGCATGCTTGGAATTGAACAGAAAAAAGGAAATGACGAACAACTGTGCGGCAGAATGATTGCCTACGCGCGCATTTTGCCCTCCCCCGACGCCGAACCCGCCGAAACCCCGTTTGACGATATGATCAAAAACGGGCTTTTGACGTTGGAAGGCGATTTTCGTCAGGCCGAGCACAAGCCAAGCAGAAGAGAAGTCAACCGCGCCGTCGATGCAAAGTTCAACAACTTTCTCAAGACGATGGAAGAAAACGGCGTGGAACTCCCCGAGAATTTGGACGTCGACGCCATGCGCGAACGCCTCCATGAACTTTCGAACATGGAAGTGATCCCCATACCCGCCCGCATCGGGAACTTCAACAACGAAGAAGATATTCTCAAGGAAGACGCCGACATCTACTACATCGGCGAGTTTATCGGTGCAAACCAGGCGCATTACTGCCTCACGACACTGCCGATTTACTACCAGGCAAAGTATCGCGAACAAGCTAAGCGCAACGAAATGGACATGCTCAACGAAATGCTTTTGCAGTTTGAAGAGGGCGATTTCGTAAACACCGAAGATATCCAGAAAGACACGGAAGAGCTATTCCCGAAGGGCCTTACGCTCAACACGTTCATGGGCGACCTCTCGAAGCTCCTCAACGTACGCGTCATCCCGTTCTTGCTCGCCTGCGAATCCGACAGCGAATACGACACGCAAATCCAGCTTTTCTACGCCTTTATGAAGGGCTATCCCGACCAGAAGGATATCAAGAGAATTGACAAGGCTCTGCGCGAACTCCGCAAGCAAAGCGACTCCATTGAGGCCCGCAACCTGCTTGAACTCAGCTGCAAGCGAATCAACGCAATTTATAACGAAGATTCTCAGCTAGCCAGTGAACTTTTGAAACAAATTGAGACCATAGAAAATTGAGGGGGTTTATATGAAACAAAAATTTCTCGTCGCAATTACTGCAGTTGCGTTTTCTCTTTTAACAGCCTGTGATAACGGCACTTCAAGCGGTGATGTAGTTGCAACTTCATTGAATGATTCCCGTGATGGCCAAATCTACAATATTGTAAAAATTGGCGATCAAGTGTGGATGGCCGAGAACTTGAAGTATGAAATCCCTGTAGCCGCAGGAGAAGAACCAAAAAGTTTCTGCTATAGTGATTCCGAAATTAATTGCGGAATATACGGTCGCCTTTACACATGGGATAATGCAGCAAATATCTGCCCGGAGGGCTGGCATCTCCCGGATACAACGGAATGGAATAAGCTGTTTGACGCAGTGGGTGGCAAACATATTGCGGGAAAAAAACTAAAAGCCGTGAGCAATAAATGGCTTGTAAACAGTGGTACCGATGAATTTGGTTTTGGCGCGTTGCCGGCAGGTTTCAAAAAGACTATCTTAGACGCTTATTTTTTTGACCTGGGCTCGTACGGAAATTTTTGGACCGACGTACAGTCTGCTGGCTCGCATGCTTATCATGTGACGGTGTTCTACGACAAAGATTCAGTAAAATATATAGAAGATCCTAAAGATTTCGCACTTTCTGTTCGCTGCTTAAAGAACTGAGGCTGGTTGTGAAGTCATTCCCGCGAAAGCGGGAATTTTCTTTTTATTATCGCTAGAGCAATAACAATTTCCCTTTGCTCAGTCGCACCGTTACGCTAGAAGAAACACCTCCGCTTGCGCGGAGTATCTTATGATGAAGAACGCTAGATGGGATAACGAAGTTGTGCTGGATTACATTGAGCAGCACGATTCAGAAGCGTTCAAGAAGCATGACGAGAAAGTTCGTAAGGACGACCATTTAACACAAGCAAAGAAGATGCTTGCGGACAATATACCTATTAACGACATTATCAAATACACAGGCCTCTCCAAAGAAGAAATCGAAGGGGTGTAAATAGTAATCCGCAACATTCCTCAAACCATTTTTTAGAGTGCAGCGTTTTGCTGCACTTTTTTTATACAAAAAAAAGAGAAAGGGCTCTAGAAGAGCCCTTTCCTAAGAAGGAGAAAATATTGAGCGGTTTCCAGAACCTTGAACCTATCAGGAGGGGAGCAATGATAAAGTCGTTTCAGGATTTACCTTTCCAACCATTCTCAACACTCTAAATATACCAAATTGATAGGGGTCCGATTCTTTCGTTTTTCTTATTTCTTCACTTAATAAAATTTACCGTTCTTACCTTTTACTACCAATCATAAATTTCACTTTACAATAACCAGCAAAACGATAAGAACAAAGTAATTCTACTCTTCTCTGAAGATGATTTTGCACTTCGGAACGAAACGGAAACCACCGCGACGATGACGTTCGATTTCGAAGTACTTCTTCACACCTTCACTCGGATGTTCCGGATCGTCAGAGCCATTGATATGCAATGACGCGGTTCAACCTGCTCTCGAAGTTCGGACGGAGCGGGTCCATGCAGATAGCCGGATCGCGTTTGATTTCGCGGTTTTCATATTCTTCACGACCAGTCACAGTGTATTCGCGGAGCAAGTTGCGGAGGATTCGAGCCGGAACGTTACGCATGAGGTGCTTGCTGTTCACGGAGATGGAATCATCGCTCTTGTAGTACACGATCGTGACGGAATCGTTCATGGCATCGAGGAGCTGTTCGTGAGCTTTCTGGATCGGAGCCCAGGCAGCAAATTCCTGCTTCACGACAGAGCTCATGAGCTTGAGGAACGGTTCGGAAGCATTCACGTTTGCCTTGAAGTTGAACTCGAGAACGTAAGCCGGAGCGCCGTAGTAGCAATCCTTTTCGATGAGGATAGCGCCGGTCTTCGGGTCGCGGATGTCGGTCAAAGAGCGGACGCAACCAATGCTCTTTTCAACATCGTTCTTCCAGTCAAGGTTGTGTTCCTTGATGCAATCTTCAAATGTTGCATGACGGCCAACAAGTTCACCCTTGATGTACACACCGCCGTCTTCCTTCATTTCGGCGGGGACACGATTTTCAAGAGCTTCTATAAACGAGGTCTGCGTGGCGAGGTAGCTAATGTGTTCGTATGCAGGCGTGTTCAAGAGGAGAGGTCCAATGTTGATCATGCTGCGGATCCAACGCATCGGGTTCGCAGCGAGGACACCCGGAGTCTCGAACTGGAACGTGAAGTCCACCCTGCGGTTGCCGTCAATAACATCGTTACGGAGGATGCTAGCCTTCGTAAGGAACGGGTAACGTTTCGGAATGATTTCCAAGCAGAGTTCGCGAGCATCTTCAGCAGAGTAGAACGAAGAGACGAACGGCAAGTAGGAGCGGAGAACGCTACGAGCAGGGACGGCTTCAAATGCGGCGCAACGCTTCACAATGCGTTCAATGAATTCATCAGGATTTTCACCGCGTTCGTACAACCACGCGACGATGTTGTCCATTATGAAACGGTAAGCGCTTTCATCTACGTATGAATCTTCGAAGTACAAATCATTTAGAAGTTTCACGTTGAATCGTGAATCTCGTTTGACCAAGGTCAAAATGTCCTTGACCGGGTAAGACATCAGTAATTCAATGTGTGCTAGCTGAAGGAATAGATTTGAAACCATTTCACTCACCTCACTTGTTCATAAAAATTCATTAGCTATATTTATAATATAGCAATCAAATATTAAAAAGTATATACAAATAGCTACATATAAAAGCGAAAATGGCTGAAATTCACCTTTTATCCGATGAAATCATCAATAAAATTGCTGCTGGCGAGGTCATTGAGCGCCCTGCATCGGCTGTCAAGGAACTTATAGAGAACGCAATCGACGCCGGAGCAACCCGAATTCAAGTCCAGATTGAACAAGGTGGAAAGAAAAAAATCCAGGTCACAGACAACGGTAAAGGCATGGGTGCCGCCGATTTGGACCTGTGCTACCTTCGTCATACTACATCCAAACTAACAAATGCTGACGACTTATTTCACCTCCATACAAATGGTTTCCGTGGTGAAGCAGTCGCCTCTATCGCTGCCGTTTCGAAGCTGACCATCACAAGCGCCACTCAAGAAGGCGAAAGCGGCCGCATCATCGTGAAGGGTGGCGAAGTTATCGAAAAAGAAGATATTCAGGCAAGCCGTGGCACCACGTTCCTTGTAGAAGACCTGTTCTACAACACGCCCGTGCGACGCACGTTCCTCGGCAGTGAAACGTCCGAGTGCTCCCGCATTTTAGACATTGTCCTAAAGACCGCCATTTCGCACCCGGAAATTCGCTTTGACTATAAAGTAGGCGACAGGACCGTCTTTACCGGCGTTCCCGGAGAGCTCCGCAGTCGCATCGCCGAAGCCATCGGCTCCAAGGTCGCGAAGGGTTTACTCCCCGTTGATTACACCGAAGCGGGCGTCCATGTGACTGGCTACATTTCGCCCACGACAGAGACAAACGGCAAACGCAACCACCAGTTCCTTTTCATGAGGAACCGCCCCATTGAAAACAAGATGGTGAGCAAGGCTGTATCGCAAGCGTACGAGCCGTATGGAGCGCAGTGCAAGCCCGTAACGGTACTGTTCTTGGACATGCCGGACATGGAATTCGACATCAACATACACCCGGCCAAGCGCGAAGTCCGTTTCGCCAACGGGAACTTGGTGTTCCTCGTCGTGACGCACGCCATCCGCGATACGTTTACTAAGGATTTGGAAGCGCACTCCCCCATCATCGACTTGAGCGATGAATTTATGGGAGGCACAACACCGGCTTCACAGACGACGCCAGCGCAACCCGCGATGCCTGAAACGCCCGCACAGCCGCAAAACGACTTGCCGTGGGAAAATCCGTTCCAGCAGGCAAAACCATACGCGGCAGCATCCCAACAGCCAATACAACAGCAAGCTCGGCCGAGTTTCGCAAGCAAGCCTTACGCTCAACCGGCAAAACCGGTGAACTCGCTTTCGGACAAAAAGTCTAAATACGACGTAAGCGACGACGTTCAGGACCTCTTTTCGCTCCCTGAATATGGCAAGATTATTTCACTGGAACCCGACCATTCTAAGCCCGCACCTCCTCCCGAGACGCCGTGGGCGCCGCCTTCGTTCTTCCAGATTGCAAACACGTACATCGCCGGCGAAGATTCCAACGGTCTCTTGATTATCGACCAGCACGCCGCCCACACGCGAGTGCTCTTTGAACAGGCAATGGAATCGCTCCAGAACAACATCATGCAGGATAGCCAGGAACTTCTGTTCCCGGAACTCATCGACCTTTCCAAGCAAGAGAAAGAAATCTTCCGAAATGTCGATGAGCAATTGCGCAAGCTCGGATTCTTTGTCGAGCCGTTTGGCGGAGATACCTACCAGATCCGCTCTATTCCAAGCGCTCTCCCGCTTTCGCGTGCCGCCAAAGCGGTTCACGACTTCTTGAACGATGTTGACGAAAACGACACCAAGAATGATATGGTCAAGTTCCAGGAAGCGATTGCGAAATCCTGGGCAAAGACGAACGCATACCAGGCAGGCGACAAGCTCAAGCCCGAAGAAATCACGGCACTCGTCGGCCAGTTAATGATCACGCAGGATCCGCTCAAGTCCCCATTCGGGAGTCCGACGCTAATGCGTTTAACTCTTGAGGAACTGAGCAAGAAATTCAGACACTAGTTCGCTAGAAGTCTTACCGACATCCAGAGCCTTGCGGAGACGCAAGGCTATTTCGTCTGCGGATCCAATATCTTGTTGGAAAAGCGCTTCAACAATCGCATCGGCCATGCGGTCGTTCAGCTTATGGCGAATGATGAATTCCGGAGTCACGCCACAGCCAAAAATTGCATTCGGAAGCGACAGGAATTCGGACTTGACCATGAACTTACCCATCGCGTATGTGAGGAAATCCGGCACAATGCAGGCCGCAAACGGAATTCCAACACAAGCCATTTCAAGCGTACTCGTTCCAAACGAGGTAAGCGCCGCGGAATATGCCGAATAGAAATTCAAGCGTTCGCTAATAATCTTTGGCGCGACAACAACCTTCAGCCAGCTCGGCAAATGCCCATCATAAAGTTTTTCGAGCGCGACCAAAAGAGGCACTTCCAAATGCTCACGCGAAGCAACGACAATCACATCCGGGAGCGGTCCCGAATTACGTTCCGCCCACACATTGCGATACCTTTCAGCAACCGTTACAAAAGATGGCAAGTTGCGCAGAGCGCTATCACGGCGGCTTCCCGGCAAAAGCAACATGTCAGACCGAGGTTCAACTTGATCGTAAACCCAGCCCGCAATCGGATGCTTGATACGAACCGTTTCCACGCCCATCTGCTGATAAGCCTTTGCTTCGATATCAAAGAACACCGCCAAACGGATATTGTTAGCTTGCTTAAAGAGGCTTGCCCGCTTGGACTTCCAGGCCCAAATTTGCGGAGGCGCCACATAAAGCATGGGCTTTCCCCACTTTTTAGCAAGGCGCGCAAGCTTCATGTTAAAACCAGGATAGTCAATCGCCACAATGCCAAGGCATTTCTTGGATTCAGCGGCATCGCTCAAGACTTCAAAAACGTTCTTTAACGAGAAATACTTCGGCACTACATCGCCCACCCCCGAAACCGGGAGATCATTGTAGTCCCACAAGGGCTGGAGCCCTTTCTCCTGCATCAACGGACCGCCAAGGCCAATAACCTTAAAGCCCTGCTGCACGGCAGTCGATACCATCTCGGCGCCAATCATGTCGCCGGAATCCTCCCCTGCACAGAAGAGGATATAAGGAGAATTTTCTTCGTTAACGTTTTGCACGATTCGATACCCAAACCTTCAGAGCGCCTAAATCTGTTTTAAGCCACTGCAACAATTCCTGAGTATATACAACTTTATATTTTTTCAGGACAACGACATGCTCAAATCCGGAATCTGCCTCCAAATGAAACACCATTTGGCAACCATGGCAGTATTCATCGGCCAAATTGGCCTTCATTTCAACTTCAAGCTTGTCCAAAAACTCGTCTGTAAGCATGCCGACGGTGAAGTTCGCATGGATGTAATCCACCATGTCGCAACGTACGCGGTCAAGCTGGATGACTTCTTCGACGATAATCTGGTAGCCATCGCGGTCGCGTTGCTGTTCCAGGACGCCCTTCACAAGCACGCGGTCATCGACAGAAACCGTATCGCGCAAGCGTTCCCAGACGTCCTTCTTGAAGAACATTTCGATTTCACCCTGGAAATCCTGGATAGCACCAGAGCCAATCGTATCGCCGCGCTTTGTTTCGATGGAGCGCATACGGATAACGACACCGCCCACGACGACCGTATCGCCCACATAGCGGGTAATTTCGTCTTCCGAGAGGGAGCAGCTCGTAAAGCCCGTGAGTTCTGGGCGGAATTCATCAAGCGGGTGCCCAGAGAGGAACAAGCCAAGCACGCTGCGTTCCTTGTTGAGCATTTCCATCGCCGTCCATTCTTCGGCTTCTTCCAAAACTTCAGCAGTGTTCGGCATGGCGGCAGGGCCACCCAAGTCAAACAGCGAGACCTGGCCCTTGGCCTTGTCTTCCTGGCTGCGCATGGCGACTTCCAAAGCACGGTCCACCGTAGCACACTGCACAGCACGGCTACCCGGCAAATCGTCCAAGGCGCCCGCCATGATCAAGCATTCCAAGACTTTCTTATTGAGCGGCGGGCGTTTTTCAGGCTGAGCCGCCTGGTATTCCGTCACGCGCTTGCAGAAATCAAAGATGTCCTTGTAGATGCCACGGCGTTCGCGTTCTGCGACCACGTCTTCGACAACCGCGATACCCACGTTGCGGATACCCGCGAGACCATAAAGAATCTGGCCCTTCGTATTCGCCGAGAACACACCCAAAGACGTGTTGATGTTCGGCGACAAGACCGGGATTCCAAGGCGCTTGCATTCCAAAATGATGGTCACCGTATCTTCGGTCTTACCCATCTTGGAGGTCATAGAGGCAGCCATGTATTCCGGGCCGTAATGCGTCTTGAGGTACGCCGTCTGGTAAGCCACGTAAGCGTAAGCTGCAGCATGGCTCTTGTTAAATGCGTATCCGCAGAACGGGAGCACGGCGTCCCAGACCTTCTGGATCATCGCCTTGTCGTAGCCCTTGTCCAAGCACTTCTGGAAGAATTCCGGCTCGAGCTTTGCCATCTTTTCCGGCATCTTCTTAGCCATGATACGGCGGATGTTGTCAGCGCCACCCAGCGAGTAGCCACCCAGAATCTGGGCGAGCTTCATCACCTGTTCCTGGTACACGATAACGCCGTACGTTTCGCCAAGCACCTGTTCCAAGTCCGGATGGTAGCAGTCAATCTCTTCCTTGCCGTTCTTACGGGCAATGAAGTGCGGAATCTGGTCAATCGGCCCCGGTCGGTACAGGGCGTTCATAGCGATAAGGTCAAAGATTCGGGTCGGCTTCAGTTCGCGCAGGTACTTCTGCATACCCGGAGATTCGAACTGGAACACCGTCGTCGTAAGGCCCTTGCCCAAAAGTTCGAACGTCGCCTTGTCATCAATCGGAATCTTGTTCATCACAAGCTTGATGTTGCGGTTCTGTTCAACCATCTTCACCGTATCCTGAATGATGGACAAGTTGATAAGCCCAAGGAAGTCCATCTTCAAAAGTCCGATGTCTTCGGCGTAGTGCTTATCGTACATCACCACCGGCGTATCTTCCGGAGCGGCTCGGTAAAGTGGAGCAAGGTTGTAAATCGGAGTCGGCGTAATCACCACGCCGCAAGCATGCACGCCCGTCTGGCGCGGCAAATCTTCAAGTCGCTTTGCGACATCCCAAAGGTTCTGGTAGCTTGCGCGGCTGCCAATCATCGCCTGCAACGGTTCCGGGCTATAACCATCTTCGAGGTTGTTGCCCTTCTTGTCCTTACCCGTCCAGGCCTGCTTTAGGCTAAAGTTCAACGTACGCTGCGGGAAGAGCTTTGTAATGGCCTTCGCTTCGGCAGGAGGAATCCCGAGCACGCGCGCGACGTCCGTAATCACCGCCTTCGACTTGAGCATGCCGTAGGTAATAATCTGGCCCACGCACTCCTTGCCGTACTTGTCCGTCACGTACTGGATCACGCGGCCGCGGTCACGGTCAGCAAAGTCCGTATCGATATCCGGCATGGACACACGTTCCGGGTTCAGGAATCGTTCAAAAAGGAGGTCGAAAGTAAGCGGGTCAATGTCGGTAATACCGATGATGTAAGTGACCAAGGAACCAGCAGCAGAACCACGCCCCGGCCCCACGGGAATGCCATGTTCACGAGACCAGTTAATGAAGTCCCACACAATGAGCAAGTAACCCGCGACGTTCATGTTGCGGATACAGTTGAGCTCCTTGTACATGCGCTTGCCCACGTTCGTCTCGTGAGCCGGGAACTTAAAATCTTCGTCAGGGAATCGCCACTTTAAGCGTTCATTGCAAAGATGCGTGATGTAGATATCGGCATCGCCCCCCGGTTTGCACCAACGGTGGATGTTCTTTTCCCACGCCTTGTTGTCATCAGCGTCAAAGAATTCCGGCTGCGAGAGGCGGTCGATTTCAGCATTGTCCGCATCGGTCAGCGCATCTTCGGCAATGCCTTTTTCGGCACAGTAATTTGCCTTGACCTTCTTTTTGCGGTCCTTGATAACACCCTTGAGTTCACGTTCACGGACGACCGGATATTCCGCATCGTATTCCGCCTTCATGATGGCCTTGATGTTCTGGTATTCCTCAGAAGCGAGGAATTCATCAGGAATCTTGAAACGCGGCCAGAACTCATCACCGATACCGGTTTTCACGGTAAAGTTACAGCGCTCGGCAATCTTGACCGTATTCTCGATAGCGCCCGGGATATGCCCGAACAGTTCCACCATTTCCTTCTCGGTGCGGAAATAGAACTTTTCCGTCGGGAAGCGCTTGTCTTCGAAACCGTTCAGCGTGACCTTGAGCGAGATGCAGCGCAGAATCTTGTGCGATGTAGCGTCTTCGGGCTTAATGTAATGGACATCGCCCACGGCAACGACTTCACGACCATACTTTTTCGCAAGTTCCACGTTGAATTCGTTCACGTGCTTTTGCTGCGGAATCCCGTTATCGCAAACCGAGATGTACAGGTGGTCGTGGTCAAAAATCTCGTTCAGGCGGTCCATGTACTCGAGCGCAAGGGAATCCCTGCCCGATGCCACATTCTGGCCGTAACAGCTAAAATAATCGCCCGCAATGGCGATAATGCCTTCCTTAAACTCGTTAATCGTCTCGAGCGGCACGGACGGAATTTCTGCCCAGCGCTCCCCGTCTTCATAGCGGTAACTCACAATGCGGAGCAGATTGTAATAGCCCTTTTCGTTCTCGACGAGGAGCGTCAATCGTTCAAAAGTAGTCGGATCTTTCTGGCTTGCGCTCGGCGTGTCCACGTAAATGTGACAGCCATAAACCGTCTTGACCGGCGGGAGCCCCTGCTCCTTGCGCTTTTTGTTCAGTTCCTTGCCACGCGTCTGGATTTCAAGAATACCAAACATGGCACCATGGTCCGTCAAAGCAACAGCAGGTGCGTTTTCTGCTGCGGCAGCCGCCAAAATATCATCAAGTCGGGCCGAAGCCTGCAAAATCGAAAATTCAGAATGAGTCTGTAAATGAACGAACGCCATGCTTGCAATTTAGTAAATAGCTATGAGCACTACTTATCTTGCAAGGGATATGAGGCAAGGAGTTCGCGGACTTTTCCCGCCACGTTCCCATATTTGCGTTCGTACTTTTTGCGGGTCGCCCATTCCTTCGGGAGCGAAACCAAAGCCTCTAGCCAAGCCTTTGCAAGCGCCTTGCAAATAGCGACTTTCGAAAGCTTTTTCCCATCGCCAGACTGGCCGGGAACACCGCCCTTTGCCATGTTCAGGTAACGCACAAAACCGCGCACCGGAAGCACCAGGATACTCCCCAACGGCAACAGACGAATCGCCGAACGCAAACGGTTGCGTTCCGAATAAAATAATTTCAAAGGAGAATAGCGCACCGTCGTCATCGAGCGTTCATGATACACTCTCGCCTCGGGGCAAAAAACGGTCTTGAACCCCGCCAGATTGTGGCGGAAATACCATTCCGTCTCTTCAAAGAACAAGAAGAAGCTATCATCCATCTTGCCCGCCGCCTGTGCAGCCGCCTTGCGGAAACTCATCACGGCACCATAGCAGCCAAAGACGTCCTTCTCGCGGATATCCGCATCAGATGCATCAAGACCACTGCCTTCATTTTTTGCAAAGAGGTCCGAGCCGAGCAAAACACCCACAGCATTCACAAAACCGCTCTTTTCCATCACGAGGCTTGCGACAGAACCCGCCTCCGGGTGGCGCTCAAAGCATTTGAGCAAATTTTCCGCCCACGTGGGGTCAAATTCCAAATCCATGTTGCAAAGCACCTGGATCTCGGAATCCATCTGTTCCAAAAGACCGTTACAGGCGCCCGCATATCCCAGATTCTTGGGGCATTGCGTAATCTGGCAATCCAGACCCTGTTTTTTCAGGAAATCAATGGAATCATCCGTCGAAGCGTTATCAAAAACAAAAACCCGAACCGGACTAGACTGAGCCTTTAAACTCTTGACACATTCCGTAAGTTCCGATCCACCATTATAATTGATAATTCCAACGTCTATAACCATAATAAACCCCCAAAAAAAGAAGGGCTCCCGAAAATCGGGGAGACCCTTCAAATATACATTAAACCAGGAGTAAAAGATTACTTTTCGAAGTAACGGATGTAATCGATTTCACCGACAAAGAAACGATCATGAATAGCCTGGTTCATGGCATCATAACCGATACCAATGTCGTAACCCAACTGAGACACATCGCCCTTAGCGGCAGCCTTAACCGTCAATTCGCCATCCTGGAACACCTTGATGGAATCAGCGCTGCGTTCTACGCGAATCGTGGTCCATTCATCAAGAGCAAGCTTTTTGCCATAAAGGGAATTCCAAGTAGAGCCATCGGTGTTTTCATCGCGGAAATAAGCGTCAAGAACACCATCATCAAGACGGATAATCCAGCCGTCACCGAGGCGTCCAGGAGGTTCTGCCACGATGATGTTCTGCATGCCGCCAAACTTAGTCGGCTTTACGCGAGCTTCAACAGCGAAGGTATTGCGAATGAAGGTCGGAGAGAGATACACCTTCAAGCCAGAGTTGCCATCAAGCTTGACTGTCGTATCTTCGACCACCGGGGTTCCAACAAGGGCCTTCGTAGAATTGTTAGCCATTCTGTCAAGTCCCACATAGGTCGGTTCGTTAAATTCCCAAGCGGCGAGAGGCTTCACTTCGGTCACAGAGGCATCATTAACATCGGAGAAACCTTCAAACTTGCCAAAGCGGATATAGTCCATTTCGCCAATGAAGTAGCGGTTGTGGAAAGCCTGTTTCATGGCATCATAACCAATACCCCAATCATAGCGCATCTGGGTCAAGTCACCTTCATAGGCAACAGAAACCGTAAGTACGCCATCCTGGAAGACCTTGAGGGAATCATTGCTGCGTTCAACGCGAACCGTGCTCCATTCACCGAGAGTCATTTTCTTGCCCGGGAAAATGTTCCAGTTATCGCCATCCTTGTCAGAATCGCGGAGATGAACCGTCAAAACACCTTCGTCGATGCGGAGCTGCCAACCATCAACACCGCGTCCAGGAGGTTCAGCCACAATGATATTCTGCATCGTACCGAACTGAGTCGGCTTTACGCGAGTTTCAAGCACGAATTCGTTGATGTTGATATCCTTAGCAAGGTCCACATAGAATCCAGACTTGCCGTTGAAAGCTGCGATACCGTCAATAGCGACAACCGAGCCTTCACCAATCAATGCCGTGTGACCGTTTCCAGAGAAATCACGGCCGACTTTGGCAGCGTCATTGAATTCCCATGCTGCAAGCCAATCACCTTCGACTTCAAAAACAGGTTCGACAACAGCAGTCGTATCAACAACTTCTTCGACCGGTTTCTGTTCTTCGGGCTTCGGATCTTCAGACTTCTGTTCTTCCGGCTTCTGTTCTTCAACATCTTCCTTTACAGGGTCAACCTTTGCGGTTTCGGCAAGGTTTTCACCAAAGCGGATGTAGTCGATTTCGCCGTCAAAGTAGCGCTGATGGAGAGCCTGGTTCATGGCATCATAGCCAAGGCCCCAGTTATAGCCCAAGTCGCTGACATCGCCCTTGAAGTTAACAGTTTTCACCAAAGAGTCATTGATGAAGAAGCTGATTTCGTCACCAAGGCGTTCAACACGTGCAACCGTCCATTCGTTCATCGGAACAGAGGCGATTTCGAATTCAGACCAGCCTGTACCATTAGCGGCATCACGGATATTGAAATACAGCTTACCGTAGCCGAGGCGGAAAATCCAGCCATCGCCATAACGTCCAGGAGGTTCAGCAACCAAGATGTTATTGAAGCGAGAAGAGTTTGCCGGTTTGAAGCGGGATTCAACCACGAAATCGTTAATCTTCAGATCCGGAGTCAAAGGAACGCTAAAGCCGGACTTGCCATCAAATTTGGCAACGCCATCGACAGTGGCAACAGCGCCTTCGCCGATAACAGCATTATGACCATTGCCAGAGAAATCGCGACCGACATTGGCAGCATCATTGAATTCCCAAGCGGCAATCCACGGACGGTCACCAAGAGTCGATTTCGGATCTTCAGGCAACACTTCGCTGCTAGAAGATTCAACCGGAATGACGTAGATATCGAACGTGTATTCTACGCGGACAACGGCAATACGACCACTATTGTTGCTACCGTCACCTTCCGTACGATCAAAACCAATGGTAAAATCACCATCCAAGTTCCCCAACTTGGTGGAATGCTTATAAGCACCGGCAATTTCACCATTAACGATAAGGATGCTCAACGAGTCCACATGTTCCAAGCGAACATCGTTCCATTCCCCTTTCTGGACATCCTTATCGGCTTTAAGGACGCGCCATTCTCCTTCTTGACTGTCGCGCCACTTAAAGACGACTTCGCCATTTTCAACCTGAAGCGCCCATGCAGAGCCTGTGCCTCCAATACCCGCAGAAGCAACAGTATATGCATCAGCAGCATCCACCGCAACGTTTGCCTCAACGGCGAAGTTTTCTCCTTCAAAAGCAGAATCAGCAGAAACGGTCACCGCTTTCTGTTCAACTGCCGTTGTATCCATTTCCCACTGGTTCACCACAGCGTGGGAGCAGCGGGAAAGCTTCGTTTTAGCAGCGCTATAGCTCGTATTCGAAGCAACGATACCTGTTGCTTCGTTTGCAGACCCACCATCAACGTCACCAGCGACGAAAGACGATGTATTCGATTCCGAGCACCCCGCCAACACTCCAAACGAGGCCAGTGCTGCAACGGAAGCTAATTTTTTTATTCTCATAGATCCTCCATTCTTGATATTATGAAAATAACATTTTCAAATATTCCAAGCAAGACCAAGCAACCCCCAACCTCAAAAAAAGTCAAAAAATTTTAAGATTTTTATGTCAAAATTAGACATTTTGTATCATCAGAATACACATCGTATCATGAGAATACAAATTTTATGATACGCATCACATTGACGCCGTTCAACAGAGCAACGCGGTCGCACACAAAATTCTATTTTATGGTCAATGAAACAAGAAACGTCCAGTAGTAAGGTATTCGCCAAGCGTATCATCCAGCTTCTCGTAAGTATTGGCGGGTTCGCCTATATTTTCTATAAAATACCATTTAATGAAGTTGTTAAAAACTGGAATATAGGCATGACCCCGTGGGTAGTCGCGATGCTTATCGACGCAACGCTTGTCATGGCGATACAAGCTAACCGCTGGAAAGGTCTTTCCGTACAAGGTCCCGAGATACCGTTCAAGACATACTATGCCTACACCGCCATGGGGTACTTTTTCAACAACCTTCTCCCCACTGGTTTTGGAGGCGATGCCGTCAAATCCCTTGCTTTTGGCAAGAACTACAACCAGACAAGCCAATCCGTTTCAGCGGTGCTCATAGCCCGCATTCAGGGATTGCTCGCCATGTCCCTCTGCTTTTTTACCGCACTTCCCTTCGCCTTTAGCAAAGCGGACATCCCCTGGAGCTACACTTTAATCATGGCAGTGGCAAGCCTTGCCTGTATCATATTTATTTCACTTTGTCTGTTTTCGGATAAAATTCCTATTCCAGAGGCGATTTCAAACAAGCTTTCATTCATCCCCAAGTTGCAAAAGAGTCTTTCCATTTACCGCAAACATAAAAAACAGCTTTTACTTTCTTCGCTCGATTCCCTGTGGATCCAGTTTTTGACATTGTTTATAGCATACGCCTATTTCCGGGCAGTCGGAGTAGACATTGACATCAGCATTTTAGTTGTATTCATAAGCATCACTGTCGTCGTTTCGATGCTCCCGATTTCGCTCAACGGCATCGGGGTCCGCGAAGGAATCCATGTCGCATTGTTCACAGGGATTCTCGGGATTCCTGCATCGATAGTACTTGCCGCAGGATTGCTTGGATACATTCCGGTACTTTTCCAGGCCGCCCAAGGTGCGGTCGTACTCATCGCCCGGAAGAAATAAGATCAGACATTCAAGACATAAAAAAAAGCCCCGCCGAGGCGGGAACTTTAAACTTCGCTTTTCGAAGAATTATTCTTCGGCGAGGGCTTCCTTGTATTCATCGACGGTAGCGATATACTCGTCAATCATGTCTTGCTTGGAATCCAGGTAAGCAAGAATCTTTTCGAGGTGTTCCTTGGAGAACACGGTCTTGAGCTGGCGTGAAGCATGGCCCTTGTAGCCCCATTCCTTGAGAATTTCGTCGGTCACAACGAAAGAATCGTCGAGGGAAACAAAACGCATCGGACCGTAAACAGCCCAGTTGTGTTCCATCTGCATGCATTCCGGTTCTTCCATTTCCGGGTTTGCCATGTAGCGCTGCACGTGACGGGTACGCACATCCTTGATCTTATCGATACGCATGTAACCCATGATGAGGTACTTGTTACGCATTTCGGAATCGCTCAAGCCTTCGTAGCGGGTACCGAAAAGAATGTAACGGCTTTTGCTCTTCACAATCGTGTTGATTGCCTTCACATTGTAGCAGCTCATCAGACCATAGGTGCTGGTTTCGTAGTTCGGTTCGTAAAGAAAACCCTTTTCATTTTCATTCAGCTGGTCGCGGACAGGCATTTCGGACTGATGGCTAGTTTCGACATAAAGCAGGCTACCTGCCATGTTGCCACGGTAGTCTTGCCAACCTTCGAGATTGATCTGTGTTTTCGGCATTTTATAAATCCACTCAAATAGTTTAAAGTTCGAAAATTAAAACGAGTACAAGCGGACCGAGTACGGTTCGTCAGTAACAATTATCAAAATACAATTTACTTATTAAAAAGTCAACGACTCCGCCGAAATATTTTCCATTCCAAAGCGAAAAGCGCCTTTTTTGAAGAATTCTGCGGTATCGGTCGTCAAATAATGCACTGAACCGCCCTTTGAAAGCCGATTTTCCATGTCCACATGGCGCTTGAGGTAGTCCAAAGTCTTGTCGGCGACGATATCGCCCTGGACCACCAAGCGGACATGCGGTGGAAGTGCGGCCCGAATTTCATCCTCGAGGAGTGGGTAATGTGTGCAGGCCAGTAAAACTGTATCGATTTCAGGGTCAGCCGCGAGCAGCTGGTCCACGTCCTTTTTCACGAAGAATCGGGCGCCCTCGGTCCCGCGTTCACCGTATTCCACAAGCGGCACCCACATCGGGCAGGCGTGCTGCGTCACCTTCAAGTTCGGGAAAAAATGGCTGATTTCAAGAACGTAGCTGTTCGAAGAGACCGTCCCTGCGGTAGCAAAAATGCCAATATGCCCCGTTTTCGAGAAGTTCCCAATCTCTTCGGCGGTCGGGCGGACAATGCCCAAAACGCGACGGTCCGGGAATTCGACCGGGAGCACCTGTTGCTGGATGCTGCGGAGCGCCTTTGCCGATGCCGTGTTGCACGCGAGAATCACCAGCGGACATCCGCGGTGGAAAAGTTCGCGCACGGACTGGAGCGTATAGCGGTAAATCGTCTCGAAACTGCGGGAGCCATACGGCGCACGGGCATTATCCCCCAGATACAGGTAATCGTACTGCGGGAGCGTGTGGCGAAGCTTCTGCAAAATCGTGAGCCCGCCAAATCCAGAATCAAAGACGCCGATCATAAGCTTCTTCCATCATTTTTCTAACATACGGGAGCAGTTCATGACGCGGGTCCATTTCATCGCCGCCGTGAGTCTTCTTGAATTCGACCGTATCGATTGGTTCGAGAATCTTAATGTTGACCGGGTGGTGCTTGGAATCCTTGCGGTGTTCCCAAAGCAAGTCGGAACCACGAGTGACCATCGGCAATATAATAGCGTTTGCCTCGACGGCAAGTCTAAAGCAACCGCTCTTGAAAGCGACCATGCCATCGCGCTTGCTGCGGGTGCCTTCCGGGAAAACGAAGAGTCTCGGCATTTTGCCCGTCTGGAGCGCCTTCTGGATAATCGCGGCGCCACCGCCCTTTTCACGGTCGATAAAGACACAACCGAGCTTGTGCATCCAGAAGTTCAGAATCGGGATGCACTGCAACTGAGTTTTGGCGATAAAGCCCACGGTTCGCTGCAAGGCGAGGAACGCCAGCGGGATATCCAGATACGAACGATGGTTCCCCATCACGAACACCGGGCGTGTCCAGTCCACTTTTGCAAGTTGCGCCTGGTCTTCAATCGTCAAGTCCACACGCAAGACCTTCATGCAGAAGCGGGAGAAGACCTGTACCTTTTCTTCAAGCCATGGATCCAGGTCTTTACGACGGAAAATGTACATGAATGCAATCTTGAAAATATATTCGAGCATAAACGCAAAAATTCTTGCCGCTCCATATATCCTAAATAACATCACTGGCATATTACACTCTGTTTTTGAACTTTCCTTGGGCAAAAAACGAGACCGTTTGAGTTTCGTAAGGCGCCCTTTCCAATATCTACGTTTGCAATATAGCAAAACCAAAAAAGATTCAGCCCGCGTGACCCCGACGTAAAACAATCGACGTTCCTCATCGAGCTGTTTTTGGCGCTGTTTACGTGAGCCCAAGCACGAACCCGGCGTAAGTCCCTCGGACATCCCCGCATAATAGACCACCGCATACTGAAGCCCCTTGGACGCGTGGACCGTCTCGACATGAATTCCGTTTTCAAGGACCTCACCCTCCCCCTCTACGTTACCCGCCTCCGACACGACCGTCCCTGCGATCGGGAGATGCGCATCGCGGAGAGCTTCTTCGTAATATAGGCGTTGCCTATTATAGCGCACGAGGATTGCAAAGTTTTTCCATTGGAGGTCATAGCTTTCTCGGAGCAACTTGATACTCGTGATGATTTTTTGCATTTCTTCGACGGGGTCTTCGCTCACCCAGATTTCGGGTTCACGGTTTTCCTTGAAAATCGGCGAGCCGCCCGAGCCGTTCATGTTTCCCGCACGCAAGACCTTCCGCAAGTGGATAGGCTTGTTTTCAAAAATCCTATTCGAAAAATGTAAAATGTTCGCGACCGAACGATAATTCCATTCCAAGCGAATCAGAGAGCTCTCCTTGAAGTCATCGCGGAAACGGTTGATATTCCCGATATCGGCCCCACGGAATCCGTAAATAGCTTGGTCATCATCGCCCACAACAAACAACGACTTGCGCTCACCCAGCAGCGCTTTGACAAGCCGATACTGCGACGGGTTGATGTCCTGATATTCATCAACAAGTATTTCCGTCCATTGATTTTGGAAATAGGCACGCGCCGACTCGTGATTTTCAAGCAGATTAATCGCCTGGTAGATGAGGTCTTCAAAAACAACTTGACCAGATTCCAGAATGCGATGACGCAATGGTTCAAGTTTTTTGAGGAGCTTCGCGGGATGCGCATCCGAGAAAAGCTCTTCGCGAGAAAAGCGGAATTTTCGACCGCCGACTTTCGCGAGTTCCTGCATAAAAGTCTTGTCCGCCGATTCCGTCGGGACCGGCATTTTCTTGAATCCGACAAGTTCGTACGCAGGGCAAGAGCTGCAAGCGCCCGCCGCACAAGCCTCATCATACCCAACAGGAACCTTAGATTTAAGAACAAACAGCGCGAGCGAGTGGAACGTGCAGAGCCGCACACCAGCATTCGGGAAAAGCTTTTGCACACGCTCCCGCATTTCGGCAGCAGCCTTCGCCGTAAACGTGAGCGCCAAGATTTTCTCTGGTTCAACGCCCGACATAATCCGGTACTGGATTCGCTTGGTCAAGACCGAAGTCTTTCCCGAGCCAGCCCCTGCTAGAATTAAAAGTTGTCCGTTCTTTTCATGATCGTGGAGTACCGCCGCACGTTGGTCGGAGTTCAGCCCGACCAAAAGACTTTCTACATCCATTTTTTATTTTGCGCCCCTTAAGCGCGAAGTTCATATAGCAAAGGATATAGGTAAAGATTTAGCAAACTATTGAGCGTTCTTTGCTGGTTCTATAGGCGTGGGTTTCTGCCCCACCAAAAATGCGACCGCACCAAACAAGCTCAAAATCAAACTTACAAAATAAGCGAGCAACTGAATCACAACCGATTCAAGTCCAGGCACGCCTGCACGCGCAAAAAGCGACTGTGCCAAAAATTCACGCGGACCAAAACCGCCAATCGAAATCGGGAGCGCACTCACAATGGCGACTAGCGGAATGTAATAGAAGTACCACGACATCGAGAGGTTCACGCCCACCGCAATCCCGCAGAAAAAGTGAACAAAGATGCGGAGAGACTGGGTTACCATCGAAAGGCAAATGATGTTAATCCAAAGTTTCTTGGAGCGGAACTTCTGGAATCGGTCAAACATGCGAAGGAGTCGTGTTTCAAACTTCTCGGGCAGCACCTTCCCCGCCATACGGCAGAAGAACTTGCCTATGCGACGGCTCAAAAGCCCTGCAAACATCACGCAGAAGCCAAGAAAAATCCAGACGGACGGCCACATGAACGCACGCTGTTCCGGATCGTGAATAAAGAACAAGGCGCCCACGCCAAGAGCAAACAACGTGATAAAGAAAAGTCCAAACAAGCGATCAAACACCGTCGCCGTAAAGCCCGCGCCAACCGTATCTTGCCCGCCCTGCATGCGGATATCGTAAACCTTCTTGACGTCACCGCCGACGTTACCGGGCATAAAGTTGTTGAAGAAGAGCCCCACATGATAAAGCTTGAGGAGCCTAGCGTACTTGAGGCGAACACCCTGTTTTTCGAGCAAGAGTTTCCACTGGAGGCAAGCTGTAAAGTTCGAAACCGCGAGGCAAAGGAGCGCAAGCACAAGCGGGAAAACGCTGTTTTTCTTGAACAAGTTATAGAGGTCGCCAACATCCCATTCCGGGTCGCTCACAATGTTACGATAGACAAAGTAAGCAGGAACGAGCGTTACCACCAGCTTTAAGCAAAAAATAATTACCGACTTGAGCTTCGGATTCAACTTCATTTTCGTACGCTCCAATCAACCGTACGTTCCAACAATTCCAACGTTTCGCGGGCAGAATTTTCCCAGCTGAACGATTCGGCGTAATGCTTGGCATTCTTGCCAAGATTTGCGCGCAGTTCAGCATCGCTATAAATTTTTTCCATTGCAGAAGCGCACGCGGTCGCATCTCCCGACGGGAACAGAATTCCCGTCTCGCCGTCACGGACGCTATCGCAGAGTCCCGGCACATCCGACGCAATCGTCGTCTTGCAGAGCTGCGCCGCTTCCATCACCGTGAGGCCCCAGCCTTCCTTGTAGCTCGTCTGCAACAGCGCAAGCGAAGACGAAAGCAGTTCGTACTTGCGAGCGGCAGGCACAAAGCCCGTCAGTTCCACCTTGCCATCCAGGCCATGCGATTTAATCCAAGCTGGGAGCTTTTTCAAAAGCGGACCACCGCCCACAATTTTCAACTGGACTTCGGGATGCGACTTCGAAAAAATTTCAAACGCTTCAAGCGCCGTCCAAATACCTTTGTAACGGTGCACGCGAGAAAGCCAGATGAAATACGGGTTCGCCGCAGTCTCACTAGATTCTGCAGTACCTGTCGCGAGGTCCGCGCATCCCGGGAAATTCGGCTTTTCAGAACCGTTATAAATCACGGAAATTCGGCTTTCGTCCACGCCAATTTCGGCAAGTTCTTTCTTGGTACTCGGACTCACCACTACAAAATTCTGCGTGCGGTAAAAGAACGGAATAATCCGCTCAAAGAACCAGACCATAAACGCAATCGGGAAAAACGCTTCAGCAAAAATTGACTTCCGCCACAAATGATGCATCTGCACCAGGAGCGGCTTGCGGACGAACCAGTGGGCAAAGACCGGTAACTTGTTCAAATCTTCAACAACAACGTCAAAGTCAAATTCGCGGTCAAGCTTCTTCAGATTCAGCGCTACCGTGAGCTGGAACATCAAATCGCCACCCTTGCGGATGACCTGAATTCCATCGACAATTTCGCGTTCTTTGGCTCCCGGAAATGTCGTCGTAAACAGGACCACCGTGTGGCCCATTTCTACAATCTTCGAGAAAATGCGATGCAAATGCTTTTCGGCGCCGCCGGCAGCCGGATGCATGCGATCCCGGTAATTTACGACGAGAATTTTCAAGCAATCACCTAAGGCTTACGACCGATCACGCCAATGCAAAGCTGCGTGTAGTGCATCACCGGCACAGACTGGAGGCTATCCAAAATCTTGTCCTTAATCTTTTGGTAGGCCGTTCCGTCAAGCGGATACTTCGGGAGTTCAATACCGAACTTGAAGCAGAGCTCGCGCAGAATGCGGTAGAAAAGATTCGGGCGCATCCAGTCGCCATAGGCATAGACATATTCAAAGCCAGCGTCACGCATGAGCTTCTTGAGTTGCCCCATCGTGAACTGTTTTTCCCAACCGGCAAACCACTTGTCCATCGCAATCAAGATATGCTTGATAACCGTGTACGGGTGGACGGTCTGCGGCACATCGCAAAGGCAGCAACCGCCATGCTTGACGATGCGGAAGTTTTCTTGCAAGAGCGGGAGTGAATCCTTGAAATGTTCGGCCAAACCCTGATGGAACACCAAGTCAAATGTGTTGTCCGGGAACGGGGACTTGAAAGCATCGCCACGAACTAAGTGCAAATTTTTGAAGCCTTCACTCTCACGGAGCGAATTGACAATTTTCAAGCTATTTTCGGCATAATCGAGAACATACACATCGGCGCCCAAACGAGCGAGTTCGGCACTGTCGCGGCCGGTACCTGCACCGACCTCAAGCACCTTTAGGCCCTCGAGCTTAAAATTCTTCTTAATAGCTTCTATAATAGACGGCGAAGACGGATAGACTTTGTCCATGTCGTTCTTGCGCTGCCAAAAACGGTTCCATACGGATTGATCAGGCTCTTTTATTGACATAACGGGGAAAATATACGAAATTGATTAGACGAAAGACGAGAGACGAAAGACGAAAGATTATAGTAAACAGTGGTTAATGATTAGTGGTTAGTGTGTTTTGGGAAATAAGTATTCCAAAATGAAACATCGCCCACCGAAGGTATAGTTTCGATGTTCATTATGAATACGCAAGAGCTCTTCGTTTTACATTTTCTTTCCTCTTCCGACCATTTACTGCCTTTTTTGAGAGATTCGTCGTCAGCCTTGTTGTCACGTTTTGAAAAATTTGTTATATTTTTACGACAATTTTACAAAATCACGACAAAAATAATGGGCTTTTTTGGCTCCGAAAACCGCAAAACCGACATTTAAAGGACTTTTTGTAAAAAATTTGGAAAATTTTACACAATTGGCACGCAACTTGCTTTAAAAAAGCGATATTATAAGGGCAAGGTTTTTAAAATGCATATTGATTCTACCGATACTACTCTCAAAAGATACTTAGAAGACATCCGTCGTACCGCACCCCTATCACGCGAAGAAGAACAGATTCTTTTCCAGAAAGCTAAAGAAGGCGACAAAATCGCCCGTAAAAAATTGATTTCTGCAAACATGCGTTTTGTGCTCAAAGTCGCCATCCAGTACCGTGGCTGCCCGATTCCGCTTCCGGACTTGGTCAGCGAAGGCGCTATGGGCCTCGTTCGCGCAATCGAATCCTTCGAACACACTCGTGGTCTTAAGTTCATCAGTTACGGCGTTTGGTGGATCAAGGCATATATTACTCGTGCTATTAACGAACAGGGTAACCTCATCCGCTTGCCGGCAAACCAGCACCTCCGCGTGCGCAAGGCTTTGCACGAACAGTCTCGCGGTAAGGAAATCAACGAAGAAATCCGTGAATTGATTCAGATCGGTCAGCGCGGCGTTTCGTTCGATAGCCCGCTCAAGGCAGACTCCAAGGCAACGTACGCCGAAGTCCTCCCGGACAGTGGCGCATCGAACCCGGAAGCCGATTCCGAAATCCAGAGCGTCGAAGCTTTGGCTCGCGACCTCATGGAACAGCTCCCGGAACGCGAAGCCCGAGTCATCACCGGCATTTTCGGTATCAACCAGGAAGCTCCGCAGACACTCCGCGAAGTGGGCGAATCTATGAACATCTCCCACGAACGTGTGCGTCAGTTGCGCGACCAGGCTCTCCGCCGTATCCGCAAGTACAACAGCAAGGACTTCTTGCAAGAAAAGAAGGACGCTTTCTTGGCCGCTATCAACAAGTAACCAAAAGCAAAACTTGTCATGTCCCGCTCCGGAATAATCCGTGGCGGGATTTTTTTTGAATCTAACTAAGCATCCTTCACTATTTGCCAATAGCCATTTTTCCGGGCCCCCTTTTTTACAATGAGTTTCTTCTGTTTTAGCTGAGCGAATATACGTTCTGCCTGTCTTATAGTTATTGCTAATTTTTCAAACACCACGCCCCCAGTTTTCAATATACCCGGCACGATAAAAGACATTCGCAATATTGGGGTTGTAGGGTTAGATATTTCAAATAGATGAGATCAATGACCTTGTCGGCAATTTTTATGAGAGAGTCTTCAATCGTATTTTGATACTGCAGGTCAACCGCATTCGTAAACCGACCTATCTTCACATAACTACCATTTTGGATTACGCTAGGATCGCTATAGAAAAGCGGAACTCCCCATGATAACTAACAGGATAAGAACTCGGATCAACGACGATTTGTATTCAACATTTTGGTTTTCAGGCATAGGAACTCCTTGAAAAAAAAGAAAAACATTTGATAATTATCAAATGCCTTCCTTATGTCCTAAAATTGGCAAGGGGCGTAACGAAATTTTACATGAGCGTTGCATGCGCTGAAGGATTCTTCCTTTTCCAACTATTTTATTTGCTTTTTTAGTTGGAAATGAAAGTCTCCTTTAACTCCTTTTACGGCATCAAGGTCAAAAAAATTGACCTCCACAATATCAGAATCCTTTTTTTCTCGTCATTGCGAGCATAGCGAAGCAATCTCTACTCCGCATATTTATATATTTCATTACGACATAGCCCCGTACCGAATGGTTCGGAGCGACCGGAAATTTTTGAGATTCGTCTCTTATTCTCACTATCGAAACTACCACTTTCAATGCATCTGAGGATAAGACGAACACTCACGTCCCGCTTGGGGCGTGGGTCGTTTGTGCTTATTGGATGCAAGGGTGTGGTAGCCCGCGATAGCAGTAAGTACGCAAAGCGACTCCACGCCTTTTTTGTTTTTTGAAAAGACTTGGATCTGACCTTTGAATATAGACGGAGCTCGTAACAAAGGAAACCGTCATGGCAAAGAGCATAGAAGAACAGGTCGAGGATTGGTGCAAAAACCAACTAGAAAACTACTTTACCAAAACAGAGAGCATCAACTCAGAAATCGACAAAGCTCTTAAAACTGCTCCCAGCAAAAAAGGCGGTTCGGGCCAAAACCTTCCCGATATCAAATGCTTTGTATCTGTTGGTTTCAGAAATATCCCTGTCATGATTGAATGCAAAGGAACTAAAGGTGATTTCGCCAAAACAGACGAAAACGGATTAATATCCAATACAAATAAAAAAGGAGAAACAGATTATACCGCCATTACAAAATACGCCGTTAATGGAGCTATTCACTATGCAAAATCAATTCTCGATTTTACTGAAACATATAAAGAAACAATTGCCATTGGAGTAAATGGCTATAAACAAGATAACGACTTGCAACTAGAAATAGGTGTTTACTATTTATCAAAAGACAATCTCGCAATACCTAAGAAAGTTGGAGATTTCTCAGACCTGAGTTTCCTAAAAAAGAAAAACTTGAAAGAATTCTTTGAAAAAATCGACGAACTTAAACTGACGTTAGAAGAGATAGAAAGCAGAAAACTTGCTCTCGAAGATGAAATCGAAACCAAATTGAAGCGTCTAAACCAAACAATGCATGACGATTTAAGTATCACAGTCAAATCAAGAGTGATGCTCATCGTTGGACTAATTATGGCGGGGCTTGGCGTTGAAGATGTTTCTGAAGGTCTTAAAGTTGAAGAATTAAAGGGAGAATTAGGTCCAAAATCGAATGATGCTCAAAAAATCATCAATAAGGTAGAAGACTTTTTACGGATGAAAAATCTTCCTGAAGAAAAACGTGAAGCTATAATGCACGAGCTTTCAAATGTATTCAAAAATGAGGATCTTTACAAACCGAAGAATGGAGAAAGCAAACTGAGAAAAGTTTACGTTATCGTCCATAAGGATATCCTACCATATCTCACATCTGATTTGCCCAATATTGATTTTACAGGAAGGCTTTTCAACGTTCTCAATGATTGGGTCGATGTTCCTGATGGTGCCGAAAATGATGTTGTTCTGACCCCTCGATATGTAACAGAATTGATGGCAAAACTTACTGAAGTCAATATGAACAGTTATGTTTGGGATTATGCTACCGGTTCTGCTGGTTTCTTAATTTCAGCGATGCATTTAATGATCGCAGATGCAAAAAACAAGATAAAGAGCCCTGAAGAACTACGAAAAACAATCGCAAAAATTAAAGCAGAAAAACTATTAGGCATTGAGAAACTTCCTGAAATTTACATTCTCGCTGTTCTGAATATGATTTTGATGGGTGACGGATCGTCAAACATTATCAATGGAGATTCAACACAATTTGATGGGAAATATAAACAAGGAAAAATGAAAGACAAAGAATTTCCGGCAAATGTGTTCCTGTTGAATCCGCCCTATTCTGCCCCCGGCAAAGGATTAAATTTTGTAGAGAAAGCTCTTTCGAAGATGAAAAGTGGTAAAGCAGCTGTTCTAATTCAAGAGAATGCTGGGAGTACACAAGGTGACGGTTACACAAAAAAAATTTTGAACAAAAATACCTTAATTGCATCCATACACATGAGTACTGATTTGTTTATCGGCAAATCAAGCGTGCAAACAGCTATTTACGTTTTTGATGTAGGTATTCCTCATGATACTGAAAAACTTGTAAAGTTCATAGATTTTTCAAATGACGGTTACGCTAGACAAAATCGTAAAAAGTCTAGTCAAAGTGTAAATCTAAAAGACGCCGATAATGCAAAAGAACGCTACGCAGAACTCGTGAATCTAGTGGTTCGAGGTAAAGGAAAAGACGATAAAAATCTAAACTACTACAAAGACTGTTATGTAGAAGACTATATAACT
Source organism: Fibrobacter succinogenes subsp. succinogenes S85 (assembly GCF_000146505.1). Classification (GTDB taxonomy): domain Bacteria; phylum Fibrobacterota; class Fibrobacteria; order Fibrobacterales; family Fibrobacteraceae; genus Fibrobacter; species Fibrobacter succinogenes. The sequence goes on from NC_017448.1 coordinate 1,276,648, forward strand.
AGTGAAGGAAATGATTGGACATATAGTCAGCACAAGAAAATAGACATTAAGCCTACAGAGAATGATTTCAAAAAAATTATCAAAGAATACATGGCTTGGCAAATCAGCAATCTTATAAGAAATGAAGACATTTATCCATGGACAAATAAATCCCCAGAGCAAAGCAATTGCATTCTTTCTAAAAAAGAACGTGATTGTATTCAAATGAAGAACGCAACATTCAAAGCAATTACCATTGGATCCTTATTTGATATCCATCCAACCAAAGCATACAAAGCAACAAATAAGGATTTATTTAAGGAAAAAGGCAAAGTTCCCGTTGTAGCCAATTCCTCTGTAGATAATGGTATTGGCGGATGGACAAACCTAAAAGCAACAGAAAAAGGCAACAAGGTAGTATTTAGCGATACCACAACATCTGATTCTATATTTTATCAACCCAATGATTTTGTGGGTTATCCCCATGTCCAAGGACTATACCCATATTGTAACAAATGGGATGAAAACAGCTTATTGTATTTTATTACTTGTTTTAGAAAAAGTGCTTCAGGATTATTTAATTACGGAAATAAGTTTACTAGGAAAAATGCTCTAAAAATGAAAGTTTTTCTTCCCGAAAAAAATAAGGAAGATATAGATTTCAGTTTTATGGAAACTTTCATTTCTGCACAAAAGAAACTCATTATTCAAAAATTGTCTTGTTGGCTAGAACAACAAAAAATCAATAACGAAATATACATAATAGAGAAAGAGATTCCTCAAGACACACTTTCCATGATTGCGGAAAAGAAACATCATTAGAAATCTATTTTTACCTCGAACGTTTCTTGTGGCGTGGGTCGATTGTATTTTTTTACGTTATAGGCTTACCAGTGCCTAGGTCATACAAATATAGTCGATACCACGCCTTTTTGCTATCATAAGCCCGGGGCGTTGCGGGGCGCGGCGATTGAGCGCCCGCTCGAAGGGGTAGCGAGCAACGCAGTGCGAGCGAGGGGAAGGCTTTCCCCCTCCTACCCTTTTTAATTGCTTTTTCAATTGCAATTCTCTCGTCTCTCGTCTTTAGTCTCTCGTCTATTTTACTAAATTTGGCGCATTATGGAAATGGAAACTCGTTATAATCCGAAAATTGTAGAAGACCGTTGGCACGACCAATGGAACAAGAATAATGATTTTGCCCCGAGCGGAAAGGGTGAACCGTTCTCCGTCGTCATTCCGCCTCCGAACGTTACGGGTGCTCTGCACCTCGGCCACGCTCTGAACGACACGCTGCAGGACATTCTCGTCCGCTATCGCCGTAAGACTGGCCGCGACACGCTCTGGATTCCGGGCACGGACCACGCCGGCATTGCCACGCAGGCTGTCGTCGAAAAGAGACTTTTCCAGGACGAACACAAGACACGCCACGACATTGGCCGCGACGCCCTCGTGGAACGCATTTGGAAGTGGAAGGACGAATACGAAGCCCGCATCACGAAGCAGCTCAAGAGCCTCGGCGTCAGCTGCGACTGGAGCCGTCAGCGCTTCACGCTCGACCCGGTTTGCGCAAAGGCTGTCCGCCACGCATTCTTCAACCTTTTCAAGAAGGGTCTTATCTACCGCGGCAAGCGTCTCGTGAACTGGGACACCAAGCTCCAGACGGCTGTGGCAGACGATGAAATTTATTACGAAACTGTGAAGGGTCACTTCTGGACGTTCAAGTATCCTCTCGCCGACGGTTCGGGATTCATCCCGGTTTCGACGACTCGTCCGGAAACGATCATGGGCGATACGGCTCTCGCTGTGCACCCGAACGACGAACGCTACAAGCAGTTCATCGGCAAGATGCTCAAGGTTCCGTTCGTGAACCGCGAAATTCCGGTGATTGCAGACGCGATCCTCGTCGATATGGAATTCGGTACGGGTTCCGTGAAGGTGACTCCGGCTCATGACCCGAACGACTACGCTACGGGCCTCCGCCACAAGCTCCCGATGATCAACATCATGAACGACGACGGCAGCCTCAACGAGAATGCCGGTCCGTTCCAGGGCATGAAGGGTCAGGCCGCACGCGACGCCGTGGTGAAGGGTCTCGAAGACTTGGGCCTCCTCATCAAGGTCGAAGACCACGAAATGCAGGTGGGTCACTCCGACCGTTCCAAGACTGTGATTGAACCGTACTTGAGCGACCAGTGGTTCGTGAAGATGGACGTTCTCGCCGACAACGCCATGAAGGCTGTCACGAGCGGCGAAATCAAGATCATTCCGGAACGCTATGCAAACAAGTACCTCGACTGGCTCAAGGAAAAGCGCGACTGGTGCATCAGCCGTCAGCTCTGGTGGGGCCACCGCATTCCTATTTGGCACGCCGACGAAACGACGACCGAAGAGGACTTGAACAAGGCATTCGCAGGCCGTAACGACATTTACTATTACAAGGCTCAGAACGGCATCTGGCTCATCTGCTCCGAAGAAGAAAACTTGAAGGAAGATGCAGTTGCCGGTCACAAGATTGTGCAGGAAGAAGACGTGCTCGACACGTGGTTCTCCAGTGGTCTCTGGCCGCACTCCACTATGGGCTGGCCGGAACAGACGGACACGCTCAAGAAGTACTATCCGACTTCTGTGCTCGTGACGAGCCGCGACATCATTACGCTCTGGGTCGCCCGCATGGTGCTCTTCAGCCAGGAAAACATGGGCACGGTTCCGTTCCACACGGTGTACATCCACCCGAAGATTTTGGACGGCAATGGCATGACCATGAGCAAGTCCAAGGGCAATGGCGTGGACCCGATGGATATCGAAAAGAAGTACGGCACGGACGCTCTCCGCTTCGTGATGGCAAGCCTCTGCACCGACAACCAGGACGTCAGACTCCCGGTGAAGAAGGAAAAGCAGGAAGATGGTTCTGTCATCAACACGAGCGAAAAGTTCGAAATTGGTCGTAATTTCTCGAACAAGCTCTGGAACGCTTGCCGCTTCTTGTTCCCGCACTTGGAACAGGCTGGCGCACTTTCCAAGGATATGCTCCCGATGGATTCTTCGATCTTCGCTCTCGAAGACCGCTGGATTCTCTCTCGCTTGAACTCCACCATCCAGGACGCAACGAAGATGCTCGAAGAGTTCCACTTTGCTGAACTCGCCGGCTTCCTCTACCGCTTTGTCTGGGACGATGTCTGCTCTAGCTACTTGGAAATCAAGAAGGCCGTAATCAACAGCGAAACGCTCACCGCCGAAAAGAAGAACGCTATGGCTATCCTCAGCCACGTGCTCCGCGGCGTGATTGACCTGTTGCATCCGGTGATGCCGTTCATCACGGAAGAACTGAACGCAACGCTCTTCCCGGGTTCTGAACGCGTGATCAACAGCGCTTGGCCGAAGGCCGACGCAAGCCTCATCGACGCCAAGATCGAAGCCGCATTCAACCAGGCATTCGCTGTCGTGGAAAGCGTGCGTGGCGTGCGCGGTCGCTACAACGTAAGCCCGGCTACCAAGCTCAAGGCTGTCGTGAGCGTCGATACCGCCGAAACCGAAGCAAGCGTGAAGGATTGCCAGGCTATCATCACCGAACTCGGTGGACTTGAATCGTTCTCTGTGGCCGTGAAGGCTGCAAAGCCGAAGTTCAGCGCAAGCTCCGTGGTGCCGGGTGGCGAACTCTACATCCCGCTCGAAGGTATCCTTGACCCGGCTGCAGAAATTGCACGCCTCGAAAAGGAAATCGAAAAGGCCAAGGCTTTCGCTGCCAGCATCGAAAAGAAGCTCTCCAACGAAAAGTTCGTAAACGGAGCTCCGGAAGCAGTCGTGAACGCCGAACGCACCAAGCTCGCGACACAGCAGGACATCATCGCTAAGAATGAGGCCGCGCTGAAGGAACTGCGCTAATCGCTACTAGTCATTCCCGGCGCCTGTCCTCGCTTGACGGGGATGACCGGGAATCTCCTAAGACTTCAAAAGAGGCACTCCCCCGCGGAGCGCCTCTTTTTTATCCCTCAACGTATCATAAAAAATTAAAACCGTATCATTTAGACAAAGTAATAAAAAATAAGTTTTTTAAGACAAAAATTCATTACACAACTCCCTCAAATTATGTATTTTACAATTATCAAATTGAACTATCCGGAGGAAATCCAATGCATTTGAAGAGTTGTGGATTATCACTGTTTGCACTCGCTGCAGCATCATTTACGTTTACCGCATGTACCGATTCCAATCCAAGCACGCCATTCGCAAACACGCCTGTCGCAGGCCCCACAGAATCAAGCTCTTCAAGCGACGGCATTCCTACCTCCAGCGAAAACCTTTCTAGCTCAGAAATTTTCGCATCAAGTTCTAGCAGCGCGCAGTCCCCTATTATACAAGCCGGATTCCAGACCTG